>JBBDMX010000099.1:0-65366 GCA_040878035.1 Phycisphaeraceae bacterium
GGCGGTTGGGGCCCCCCTCCCCCGGGGCGAGGGGTGGGGTGAGGGGATCAACGGATGACATACGTCTTGGAGTGCAACACCTGCGAGCGTTGTTACATGTCACACACGCCGCGCTCCTCCGCGGCTCCCCTCACCCGGCTCGCAAAGCCTCGCCACCCTCTCCCCGGGGGAGAGGGGCCCCCGGCTCCTGCTGACTAAGGCAGTGCAACGCGCCCAGGCCCACGACCAGATGCTCCGCGCGAACGCCGACGATTGTGTGCTTCGGCAGCGCATCTTCCAGTATCCGCAGCGCCACTTCATCACTTTTCTGGCCGAAAACAGGCACGAATACGCCGCGGTTGGCGATGAGGAAGTTGGCGTAACTGGCGGGCACTGGCTGGGTGCCGCCGCGACCGAATCGGCCGGCGGGAAAATCGTACTGAATCGGATCAGGCACCGGCAGCTCGATAAAGTCGAGTCGCTTGCCATCCTGGTCGCAGGCGTCAGCCAGCGCCAGCCGGTTGCGCTCGAGCATGTCGTAGTCGGGGTGATTCCGCGGGGCGCGGATGGCGACGATGGTGGTGGGGTTGACGAAGCGGGCGAGGTCGTCGATGTGGCCATCGGTGTCGTCGCCGACGATGCCGCCGGGCAACCAGATGATGTGATGCGTGCCCAGGGCATCGTGCAGTTCCTTCACGATGGCGGCGCGATTCTTCCGGGGGTTGCGGTTGGGGTTGAGCAGGCATTGCTCGGTGGTCATGACGGCCCCGGCGCCGTTGACGTCGATCGATCCGCCCTCGAGCACCATGTCGTGCAGCCAGATGGGCAGCCTGAGTTGCTGCGCGACAAGCTGCGGCACGACATCATCCAGCTCGCGTGCTCCATACTTGCCGCCCCACGCGTTGAAATGGAAATCATGCAGCGCTTTACGCGCCAGTTGGGTCAAAGCCCCACCCGCCGGAGCGGGTGGGCTTTCGTCAGGCGCGTCGCGCACGACAAAAATGGGCCCGAAATCGCGAATCCACGAATCATCGGTCGCAATGCCGCGTGCCGCCGTCTCCGCCACCTCCACATAAGGTTTCATCGCCGCCACCCACGCATCCCACTGCTGTTGCGCTTGCGGCAAACACCCCGGCCAGGTCTCGACGTTATGCGGCCGCGTCACCCACACGCGCACCACCGGCTCCCACTCCGCGGGCATGCGATAGCCCAGCGCGCGGGCGGTCTGATTTCTCTGATTTCCGACTTGATCCATCATTCGTGCACCGGCCTAATCCAGAAACCGTCGTGTGATCGGTCCGTACGCATCGATCCGCCGGTCGCGCAGGAAGGGCCAGCCATGGCGAATGTGCTTGATGCGGTCCAGGTCGCAGTCGGCGATGAGCACGCATTCCTCGGCAGCGGGCGCCTCGGCGATGATCACGCCACCGGGGTCGGCGATGAAGGAGCTGCCCCAAAACTCCAGATCGTCCTCGACGCCGATGCGGTTGATGGCGGCGACGAACACGCCGTTGGCAATGGCGTGGGCGCGTTGAATGGTCTGCCAGGCCTCCTTCTGTTGCCGGCGGTCGGCGGGCTTTTCGAGGTGATACCAGCCGATGGCCGTCGGGTAGAAAAGGATCTGTGCCCCCGCCAGGGCGGTGAGCCGCGCGGCCTCGGGGTACCACTGGTCCCAGCACACGAGCATGCCGGTGGTCGCCTGGCGCATCGACTGCGTGGTGAATCCCAGATCGCCGGGCGTGAAGTAATACTTCTCGTAGAAGCGCGGATCGTCGGGGATGTGCATCTTGCGGTACTTGCCGACGATCTTGCCCGCCGGGTTGATCATAATGCTGGTGTTGTGATACAGGCCCGGGGCTCGTTGCTCAAAGAGCGAGGCGGTGAGTTCGACCTTGTGCTTCCTGGCCGCGGCACAGAGTTTCTGGGAGGTGGGACCGGGGATCGGCTCGGCCAGGGCGAAGCGCGATGGGTCCTGGACCTGGCAAAAATAGGTGTTGGCGAAAAGCTCCTGGGTGGCGATGATCTGGGCGCCTTGGCGGGCGGCGTCGGCGATGAGGCGCAGCGTCGTGGCGACATTCTTGCGCTTGTCCGGCCCGCAGGCGTGTTGGAGCAGGCCGAGGCGGACCATCGAGTCATTTCGGATTTCGGATTTCGGATTTCGGATTTTCAAGGCAGGTGTTCCGTATTGTGATCTTATGGTACGACACAACCAGCGCGCCGCGTCAAGCCGGTTCGTCGTGGCGCGCCATGGCCGGTATCATCGGCGTCCCTCCCGATGGTGAGTCAACGATGAATCGCTCGTACCAGGATTCCACGCCCAGCGCGGCTGTCGCCGAGCCGATTGATGCTCCCGATGCATCGATCAGCCGGCCTCCCGCGCGGGTCGGGACGGGCGAGTTGTCGGGCCGACTGGCGGGACTGTCGCTGCCGCGCCAGGTGCTGGTCCTGGCGATCTGGCCCTTGATGGAGCAGATTCTCAACTTTCTGGTGGGCATGACGGACCTGATGCTGGCCGGGCGGCTGTCGCCTGATGCCGTCAAGGTGGCGGCGATCGACGCCCTGGGCGTGGCGGGCTACATCGGCTGGGCGATGAACCTGCTCCAGGCGGCGGTGGGCGTGGGCTCAGCGGCACTGATCGCCCGCGCCATCGGCGCCCGCCATCGCCGCGTCGCCAACTCTGCCCTGGGCCAATCGCTGCTGCTGGCCACATGCAGCGGCGTGACGGTTGGGGTCGTGATCTACCTGGGTGCCGGGGTCATCGGGCGGTTTGCCGGCCTGGAAGGCCAGGGCCTGGCGTTCTGCATCACTTACCTGCGCATCGTCAGCCTCGTGGCGCCCGCCAGCGCCATCCTCTTTGTCGGCAGTGCCTGCCTGCGCGGCGCCGGCGACACGCGAACGCCCTTTGCCGTGATGGTCGTCGTGAATCTCACCAACGCCGTGGCCAGCATCCTGCTGGTGTTCGGCCCGGCGCCGCTGGGCGGACACGGCGTGGCGGGCATCGCCGCCGGCACCGCCATCGCCTGGATCGTCGGCGCCGCCATCGTCCTGACCGTGCTGATCCGCGGCTGGGGCGGCATCCGCCTGCGCCTCATCCGCCTGCGCCCCCATGCCTACACGATGAAGCGCATCGTCCGCGTGGGCCTGCCCAATCTCGCCGAATCCTCGGGCATGTGGATCGGCAACTTCCTGATTCTCAAGATCGTCGGCGCCCTGGGCATCTACGGCGCCATCGGCGCGCACATGATCGCCATCCGCATCGAGGCGATCAGCTTTCTGCCGGGCTTCGCCATCGGGCTGGCGGCCGCGACGCTCACGGGCCAGTACCTGGGCGCGGGCAATCCGCAGCGTGCCCGCCAGGCGGTGCTGCTTTGCTGGTTCGCCGGCGCGGGCATCATGATGCTGCTGGGCCTGGTGTTCATTCTCATTCCCGAGCAGTTGGTCTGGCTGATCAGCAATGCCGACACGCACATGGAGCAGGCTCCGCGCCTGGTGCGCATGGCCGGGTTCATCCAGGTGTTCTTTGGCACCTATGCCGTGCTGTCCAACGCCATTCGCGGCGCCGGCGACACCCGCAGCGCCATGCTGATGACTTACGCCTCCACTTTTCTCATCCGTCTGCCCGCGGCGGCACTGCTGGGCGTGGTCCTTGACCTGGGGTTGCTGGGCGTGTGGATCGCGCTGTGCGGGGAGCTGATAATCCGCGGCGGCATGTTCGCGGCGCGATTCCTGCACGGCGGGTGGGCGAAGGTGAAGGTGTGATGCACCCTCACTCGAGGAGAGGGTGCGCCCCTGGTACGACTCGGGCTCGGCTTGGCGACAACACCACAGGAACTCAAACGCCCATGATCCGCATCAGTGACAACCGACGTTTCCTCATCAACGACGATGGTTCACCTTTCTTCTATTTGGCCGACACCGCGTGGGAGCTGTTCCACCGCCTTACCCGCGAGGATGCCCGCTTCTATCTGCGTGATCGCGCGGCCAAGGGGTTCAACGTCATCCAGGCGGTGCTGCTGGCGGAGTTCAACGGATTGACGCTGCCCAACGCCTATGGCCACCTGCCGCTAGAGAACGGCGACCCGGCGCGACCCATCGACGCTTACTTCCAGCACGTGGATTGGATCGTGGACCAGGCCGCGGCGCTGGGCCTGTACATCGGCATGCTGCCGACCTGGGGCGACAAATGGAACAAGAAATGGGGCACCGGGCCGGAGATCTTCACGCCGGACAACGCGCGGGTGTATGGCCGCTACGTGGGCCGGCGCTATCGCGACAAGCCGATTATCTGGATTATGGGCGGTGATAGGCATGTCGAGACCGAGCCGCATTTGGCGATTCTCATCGCCATGGCCCAGGGCATCCGCGACGCGGGCGCCGACCAACTCATGACCCTGCACCCGCATGGCGGCCACGGATCATCAGAGTCCGTGCACCAGCAGCCGTGGCTTGACTTCAACATGTGGCAGTCCGGCCACGCGCGGCGCTACAACCCCAACTGGCGCATGATCGACGGCGACTACCAGCTCATGCCGACCAAGCCGACGCTCGATGGTGAGCCGTGGTACGAAAACCACCCGGTAGCGCACGGCAAGCAGAGCATCTGGTGCGACGAGCACGATGTGCGCTGCCTGGCATACTGGGCGGTGTTCCACGGCGCCTGCGGGCACACCTACGGCTGCCATGACATGTGGGGCTTTACCGAGCCGGGGTGGCAGCCCGTCGCCACCGTGCGCGGCCACTGGTTCGATTCGATCCACCTGCCCGGCGCCCGCCAAGTCGGCTACTTGAAGAACCTGATGCTCTCGCGACCGTATCTGACCCGCATTCCCGATCAGTCGATTCTGATCGGCGACGCCGGTTGTGAATCCGACCATCGCGCTGCTACGCGCGACGGCACCGTGGGCCAAAAGGACGCAACCTATGTCATGGCCTACTGCCCCACACCCGCAGCGCAAGCGCTGGACACTTCGGTCATCGCCGGGGCGAAGCTGCGCGTTTGGAGCTTCAATCCGCGCAGCAGCCACGCGCGGCGGGAACGCGAGATCGACAATGCGGGCCGGTTTCACACCGACCGCTCGCAGGTCGGGCCGGACCGTGTGATCGTGATCGATGATGCGGCGCGGGATTACCCGCCGCCGGGGAGTTGACTCGGAATATTCACCACGGAGGACGAAGAGAAAAAGGCGTGAACACGAAGACACGAAGGCACGAGGAGGAAAAAAGGCGAAGGAACCGCGGATGAATGCGGACAAACGCGGATAGAAGGCAGAAAGATCAAATAAGGATCGAGTGGTTGATGTTCATCCTGTCTGTCCTTGCATGGATCCTCTTGCTTTTTTCATCCGCGTCCATTCGCGTCCATCCGCGGTTTCTTCTTCTTCGTGTCTTCGTGCCTTCGTGTTCATCCCCGTTCCCTCTTCTCCGTGTTCTCCGTCGTAAATGGTTCGCATCAATCACGCTGTGCCTCGGCGCGGGGGCTGGGCGGACCGACGGCTGGGCCCGCGGCCGGACCGGTCGCCGGGCCTGCGCCAGCATCGCGCCGCCCTCGGCCTTGCGGGCGATTGTCCATCAGCACATACACGCGGTCGCGATGCTCGGCGGGAATCGCCGCCTCCACCTGCCGCTTGGCGATCCCCATGTTCGTCCGCCGCGACATGTGCGTCAGCACGATCGCCTCGGCCTTGCTCTTGGACAGCAGCGTGACGATGTCGTCCAGGTGCAGGTGCATGCCGATGTTGGCCCGGCCGCGATGCTCGGCCTCGAGAAAGGTGCACTCGGTGATGAGGATCTTGGCATTGAGCACGTCCGGCCGGTCAAAGTGCTTGCCCCAGGCCGTGTCGCCCGTGTAGCACACCAGCGGGATCTCGTGCTGATCGGTGATGGCCTTGCCCGCGGTCTTGAGCTTCATCAACTCCTCCTGGGGTAGACCCGCCAGTTCGGCCTTGAGCTTACTCCGCCGCTCCAGCACCACATAACCCAGCGAGGGAACGCGATGCTCGGTCGCAAAGCCACGCAGAAAGATATTGTTCTTGATCTCGACTTCGTTGTCGGGCGCCAGGCCGATGACGCGGTAAGGCGTCTTCTGGGCCTCGATGTCGATCCAGGCGCGCATGAGATTGTGGATCGGCTTCTCCAGGTCGGGGTGACAGACGACGGTGCCCTCGCCCATGCCCTGGAAGGCACGTTGGGAGAAGTAGTATGCCAGTCCCGCCGAGTGATCCATGTGCCCGTGCGACAGGGCGACGTACTTGCTGGTCAGCGCGGTGCGCGGGCAGCGGCCGATGTCAAAGCACACGTCCAGCTCGGGCACCTGCACGACCGACTCTTCGCCGGCAATGGAAATGCCCTGCACGCGGTAAGGCGGCAGATAGAGAAAACAGGTGGGGGGACAGCGCGGCGGTTCTTTGGGAACAGACATCGGGAGAGCCTGGGGGTCAGTGTCCAACAGCAAAAAACCCGGGAACGGCGTCGATCCACAGCGGGCGGCCTGGCGATGAACAAAGTCATGACAAGCCCGACACTGACCACAAGGCCCCTGGCAAACGGGTCGCCGAACCCAACAGGCCGCGGTGGGATTCGAACCCACGAAGCTTTCGCAACGGATTTGCAATCCGCCCCATTAGTCCACTCTGGCACGCGGCCGGAAGCGGCTATTGTACGCCCCAACCGCAGGTTATGCCACTTGGTTGCCAACGCTCGAAAAGTGATTGCGTCCAGATTTGCGTCGCTTTCGGACGCAGCCGCGGATAGCGACGCTTTCGCTGAGTTCGGGTCGCGCTGTACCGCTGCCAAATGCGAAGTAGGCGGTCACGTATCGGTATTCACAGCACAAGTTCAGCGTAGGATGGCAGGAAGCGCTACACGTCCCGATACGCCCCGATATCCTCTGCGGTGGGCTCGAAATCTCCGGGCAACCACTCGTCAGTACAGGGCATCGCCCAGTCCAAATGAAGCCGCTCTTTACGGGTGAATCGTGGGATGCGCAACTCGCACGGATCGGAAGCAAATGAGTTCCGGTAGTAGATGGTGCTGTCGAGCCCCGCGGCGAGGAGCTTGCGTTTGTCGTCGGGAGCGCAAAACATCCCACCGACTGTCAGCATCTGGTGCCCGTCCTTGGAACCTGAGTTCGGGATAAGCCATGAGTTGCTGGAGAAGCGCCGGGCCGAGAACCAGGTGTCTTGCAGGCCCAAAGGGCTGTGATCCCTCAGCCCGGCCCAACGGGCCGGGAACCTCGGCCACCCGGTCTGGCAGGCCCCAACGGGGCGGTATAGGGATGCTCGATCATGCCAGCGATCAGGCGATATCGCGGCCCTTCAGGCCGCAGAACACGCCACACCGTCGACCCCCCAGCCCGTTGGGCTGGGCTGAGGAATACCGGCCCTTCGGGCCTCAAAGAAGCTTCACGACGCGCGGGCTTATCCCGAACTCAGGTTAAGACGCGTTGCCGCTCGGAGTGCAGTTCCGGATCGTGTTGAAGTGGCGATGGCACAGGCGGCGCGGCGGTCAGGAATCACCAGCTACAAGAGGCTGATGCGCCAATCAGCCAAGCCCGCACGTCGTAGCTGCGACCCCCTGCAATAGTGCCGCATCGACATGGCTGAAACCTGTCGCCGCCCAGTTGCCTGATCATCTTACACGGGCGGATGTTGAAGAACGTCTGCCCCCCGTCGCGGACGGGCGGCGCTGTGCTGTCATCGCGGCGGCGAAGTATAATCACACCCCACTATCTTCTGAATGGGGTGGGTCATGACTCTGATCGTTGCGAGCAGTCTGGCGGAGACCGTGGAGGCGGTTAACGAGGCGTGGTTCGAGGGTCGGTGTGTCGCGGCCGATGAGCGGCTGGCGGCGGCGCGGTGGATCGCGGCGCGGCAGGGATTGCCCGGCAGCTACGCCGGCTCGTTCGCCCTGCTTCCGGACGAGGCGCGCCAGGGCGTCCGCCTGTTCACCGGCGAGCGCGCGACCAATGCCGGGGCGCGGCACATCCTGGGGCAGGAAGCCTGCCGGGTGCTGCGGCTGATGAAGGTGCGCGACCGTGCGGTCGACGCGGCCCTGGCGACGGCGACGAGTAATCTTGATGCTCGCATCGGCCCGGTGCGCCCTCCCTCCGGGGCCGGGGGCGGGGCCGGGGGCAGCAGTCACTGGTGGGAGCCGTATCTCGGCGGCGTGTACTGTTGCGGCCGATGCAGCGTCGGCTACTGGCGACATCTTTCAGTCGGCGGCTTCGACGACCAGGAACGCCGCCTGGCGGTCGGCCTGCGCTGGTTGAAAGAGTGCCGCAAGGGCAATGGCAAGTCGCAGTCGAACGGGCGAGCGCCCGGCTTGTGGGGGTGGCGCGTCTTTCCGTTCTGGTACACCCTCTCGGCGTTGATGGAGATGGACCTGCCCGCCGCGGCGGATGAGATCCGTTACGTCGCCCCGCAACTCGAGCGTGTCGTCAGGCGCGTGCCGCGCGACGATCGCTACGCCCAGCGACGGCACGAGCTGGCCCAACGCGCCCTGGCACGGATCTGAATCCGTCTTCGGATAGCCCTTTTGCCTCACACCGAAGCACAAAGACACAGAGAAACAGGATGACCGAAAACCCATTAGAAATCCGCCCCACTCGAATCGGTGACTTGGACTCCGTGGCCTCTAATTGCTGGGTGGGCCGACGTCCTCGCCGCCCTGCGCGGACGGTGGCAGGACCAGCCGGCCGCAACCGCCGTGGCGCAGCAGGTCCCACAACGATTGGGCGAATCCACACCGGTCAAGCAGTGACTGGTGCGTCTTCTGACCCATCGCCTCCACAGGCTGCAACGCGACAGCGGCAGTTTGCACAAACTGGTCGGCGCCACCAAGAACAGCTGCCTTTCGGAGCATCGACATGATCGGCAAACATCCGTACAACGGCGTCGTCTTGGTTTTGATAATCGCCGCGCTGTTGCTGCAACCGGGCTGTGGAGTATCAACCATGTCATCGAACACTGCTGTTTCATCGTCCACCACTCCATCCGATCGAGTCCACCGCGACGGCGAGAAGGTGTGGATCGACGGCGTGCAAGGTTTCCACCCCGACGAGTTTGCCAGCAGCATCCACGGCGTTTGGGCGCGCATGGGCCAGGCGGTCGGCGACGGGCCGAGCTACGAAGAGTTGATCTGCTACGGCGGGCTGGCGTTCCGTGTGCAGGTGCATGAGGCGATGTGCCCCAGTGCTGCTCATCCCTGTTGTGGGTACCAGTGCTTCGCCAATTCCGAGCGCGGCTTACCGTGGAAGATGCAGAAGTTCTTCGACTTCCCCTGGGATAAGCCCAAGGACGATCGCGCGGCTTTCGAGGCCCAGGCCCGGGCCGCGATTAAGGCCAGCATCGACCGCGGCATCCCCGTTCACTACGGCAGCGAGGAGGACGGGCTGATCATCGGTTACGCCGACGAGGGCCGGCGCTGGTGGTGCGTGCATCCGTATCACAAGGGCGGCAAGGCAGCGTTCTGGCACGACGAGGCGACGGGCTTTGCAGGCTCCAACGGCAAATGGCCGTGGGGCATTGGCGTGTGGACCCAGCCCAAGCCCGCGGCCGAGCGCGTGTCGCAGCGTGAGCTGACGGTCGCCGCCCTCAAGCAGGCGGTGGACATGTGGAAGATCCAGAAGCGTCAGGCCTATTTCGTGGGCGAGGCGGCCTACACGCACTGGCTGGGCTGGCTGCGTGACGTCGACGCTGGCAAGGTCGCCGACCCCAAGGCCGGCATGCAGGGCAACGGTTGGTGCTTCGACGTGCTGATCCACTCGCGGCGCATCGCCGGACCGTGGCTCAAGGCCAAGAGTCAGCAGTTCGACGGCGAGGCGCGCAAGCAACTGCTGGTCGCGGCGGACCATTACGGCCAGATCACCGAGGGATGCATGAAGGGCGTGAAATGCCCGTGGGACGTGACGCTGGGACCGGCGGAGTTCGGGAAGTGGACCAGCGCCCTGCGACAGGACGAGATCGCCCGACTCGAAGCCGCCCGCGATCACGACCGCGCTGCGATTGCCGCGATCGAGCGCGCCCTGGCGAACCTCGAAGGGGCCTCGCAATGATCGCGAGCACTCGCCGTGTCCTGGACGCCGTGCCGCGCGTCGGGTTCTATCCCGACGTTAAGGGCCACGGCGGCAAGCCCTGGCCCGAGGACGTCATCTTTCCCTCGTGCATGCGGGCCGTAATGGAGCACCTGGGCCATCCGGAATACGACTACATTCACTTTGTCGGCGTCACCGGGGCCGGGTTCTTTCTCAACTGGAAGGACGGCTGGCATCCCGACAACTGCGCTATCTACTTCATGGTTCCGTTCGATCAGCACGTCAAGCTGTTCGAGTACGCCTTCGATTCAACCGGCTATGCGATGGACTTTGCCGCCATCAAGGGCCACCAGGCGATCGACGAGGCCCAGGCCAAGCGGCGCATCATCGCGAGCATCGACGCTGGCAAGCCGATCATGTCGCATGGCATCGTCGGCCCGCCCGAGACGTGTCTGATCTGCGGCTACGACGAAGCCGGCGACGTGCTGATCGGCTGGAGCTTCTTTCAGTCGGTGCCGCATTGCAGCACCGGCGTCGAGTTCGAGTCCAACGGCATGTTCCGCAAGCGTGACTGGTACACCAACGCCTGGGACCTGTTTGCCTTGGGCGAGCGCGGTGCGCCGGTCGATCCCAGCATCGTGCGGCGGCAGTCGCTGGAGTGGGCAGTGAAAGTCGTGCGAACCCGAGAAACGTGGGACGGCCGGAAGAACAACGGTCTGACGGCCTACGACGCCTGGGCCGATCACCTGCTGCGCGATGGCGAGATCACGCCCGACGGCAAGCCGCCGCGCGATGGCGAGCAGTCGCCCTTTGGCGTGCATGACGATTTCGTCGGCATCGTGGCCGAGGCTCGCTGGTACGCAGCCAAGTACCTGGCCCGCGTTGCCGGCGAAGAGCCGAAGATGGCGGTGGAACTCTACGAAGCCGCGGCGTGTTACGCTCGGGAGCACGACCTGATGTGGCAGGTGTGGGGCTGCGTCGGCGGCAACGGCCGTTCGCCCGAGCATGTCAGGCGTTTCGCGGACTCCGAGGCGCGTCGCCGGATCGTCGAACTGGTTCGTGAGGCGCGTCGTCTCGATGAGCAGGCGATTGAGCACATCGAAAAGGCGTTGGCGACGATCCAATCGGGGCAGCCCCCGGAAGATTGCCCGGCCATATAGCCCCGTCATCCTGGCGGGACTATCCGGGGCTTTTCGGGAGACTCCACCATGCGACGCACGCTGGGCATTCACTGGATCGCCACCACGCACGGCACGTGGCTGCACGGCGACGTGCGCGGGTCGTGGAGCAATGGACGACTGGTCGGCCCCGACCCGTTTCTTGAAGAAGCGATTGCCGCCCGCATGACTCACGACGCGGTGGTGCTGTCAGCGACGGAGGTGATCAGCGTGGCGGTGGAAATGGGCAGCACCATCCGCGAGCATGGTCATCGTGTGTGTGCCGCGACGATCCAACCGATGCACGTACACATCGTGTTCGCCCCGCTGCCGGAGGATGTGAAGACGACCATTGCGCGGCTTAAGAAGCGCACCGCCGACCTGGTGCTGGGTGTTCGTCGCAAGATGGGGGATGACCGCGAGCACCTGTGGACGCAGGGGCAGTTCCCCGTGTTCATCTTCGACGAGGATCATCTGCGCAACGCCATCGAATACGTGCGGCGGCACAATGTCCGCATCGGTCGCCCGGCCGACCCGTACGAATGGATCGACCCGTTATATCCCGCATTGGAATCCGGCCAAAATGGCCGGGCTATATAGCTGGCCCATATCCGCAAAGTGCTGGAAAACGGCCCGCGCTTCGGCATTCAGGTTCCTCTCTGACCGTAAGGACCTTGCAGCGCCAGCGGCCGCGAGCTGCGGGCGCCCGACTACGCACAGTTGAATCTTCACGTGGCGCGGATCACTGCGCCGGCGACGTGGCCACCGAAGCCGGCGGCGAAGATGGCGTGGGTGCGGAGGGGAATTTCGGATTTTGGATTGCGGATTTCGGATTTGGGATTCAAGACACTGGAAACTGGACACTGGACACTGGACAACTTGAGCAGAAAGGAGGTCTTGACCGGTTCGCGGAGCCAGGGCATGGGGGGGATGCGGTTGGTGCGGGCGACCAGGGCGGCGATGACCAGGGACGCCAGACCAGCGGCGCCCAGGCCGTGGCCGATGGCGCCTTTGAGGGCGTAGAGACGGGGAATTTCGGATTTCGGATTTCGGATTTCGGATTTGTTTCGGATTTCGGATTTGGGATTTCGGATTTCGCCCGCACCGCCCCCGGGGGTGGTGCTCGGGCTAACTTCTGTCTCCTGACTCCTGTCTCCTGACTCCTGACTCCTGCCTTGCCGCAGTATTTGCTCGTATACCGCCAGTTCCATTTCGTCGTTTTCGGCGGTGCCGGTGGCGTGGGGGTGGAGGACGTCGATGCGGCGGTTGGCCAAGAGTTCGCTGGCGACGTGCGCCAGGGCGGGCATGTGCGGGGCGGGGCGGATCAGGTCGTGGGCTTCGCAGGCGATGGCGGTGGCATCGAGGTAGAGGCGGGGCGCTAAACCGCACGCGGTGGGGGGGGCGTTGGGGTGATCGGTTCGCTCCAGGACGACCGCGGCGGCCAGTTCGGTGAGCATGAAGCCTTGGCGGGCTTTATCCAGCGGTCGGGCCTGGTATTCGTCAGGCGTCAAGGGGGGCAGGACCCCCAGGCGACGGTAGCTGTGGATGAACGTGGGCAACAGCGCGGCTTCGGAGGTCAGGACGAGGACGCGGTCGGCCTGGCCGCGCAGAAGCGCCAGCCTGGCGAAATGGAGGGCGGTGAGGCTCGAGGCACAAGCGGCGACGACGGTGTGGACCTGGCCCAAGCCCAGTCGCCGGCGGAGATGGTGCGCCATGTAGCCGACCGGACCGAGGGTGACGGCGAGGGGGAGGTCAGGATATTGAGCACCAGGAACGGCTTGAGGGACTGCGCGAAGCCGCAAGCGGCTGGGGACCGTATTGTATCGCTCGATGGCTTGGGATAGGGCGTGGACGGCACCCTTACTGACGCCCAGGTGGCAGTCGATGGGTGAGACGCCCGTGTCGTCCGGATCGATTCTGGCCATCGCAAGTGCTTGTCTTGCAGCACGTTCTGCCAGATTGACGGCCGGATCGATGCCGCTGTGCTGGACGGCGCTGACACAACCGACGGCCCGCACCAGTTGCACGGGTTCGACTTGGCCGCCTGGGGACAGGTCCTGCCCTAGTGCGGCGCAGCGGTCAGCGATGGTACGGCCGCGCAACAGTGCCGCGTAGGTCTCCCAAGCTGATAGTCCCAGCGGCGAAACCAAGCCGAATCCGGTAATGGCGATAGATGGCTCGGATTTGTCCAAAGTCCAGGGTCTTTCAGGGCCGATCGCGGCTTCGCGCAGGGCTGGAAGCAGGGCGTGACCCCGGTTAATCGTGCGGTCTCGCGAAGCCGCAAGCGGCCTATGGCAGGACGTTGGACAATAGTTTAGCGGGATTCGCGTCCGATAGCCGAAAGCGGAAAATTGCTGTCGGTGTTGAAACTGGGGATAGGCAGGGGAGGGGTTTGTCCCTATAATGGCGGTGCCAGTCGGTCGGCAGGCTGGCGGGAATCGGTCAACGGCCATGGGCAGTCGGCGTTGAACCGGTTTGGGTGGCGGATCGTACGCTACCTGACGCCTGCCGGCTGGGGGAGAATGGGATCGGCCGCCCGGCCGAGTCGAATCAGGACGGTTCGATCGGAAAGACAGGAGGTCAAGCGTACCATTAGCCACCCTAAAAGGACTGACAATCCCGGACATCCGGAATCCCTAGACCCAGACCTCGGGAGTCACCCGGCGCACGGCGTCATCCCCGAAGGCCCCCGGCGTTACCCCGGGAACACCGGCACCCGAAACGTGATTTGCACCCATGCCCACCACCGGTGGACATGCCTGAACCATCATGATGAGCATTGATCCCCGCTTTATCCGCGAGCAAGGCCCGGAGGTCTTCACCGGCAACGAACTGCTGGTGAAAGGCGCCTTGGAAACCCGAGGCGGTGTGCATCTGCTCACCGGCTATCCGGGGTCGCCCATCGCCGGGTTCTTTGACGGCCTGGAAGCCCTGGGCCCCCTGCTTAACGACAAGGGTATCGTCGCCAAGATGGCCAACAACGAGGCCCTCTCGGTCGCCATGGTCAACGGCGCCCAGATGGCGGGGTGCCGGGTCGTCGTCGCCTTTAAGTCTGTCGGCCTGCACGTGGCCGCCGACGCCCTGGCGTTGGGCGTCCTGGCGGGCACCCGCGAGGGCGATCCGTCCAATGGCGGAGGGTCGGGCGGCGTGGTCATCTGCGGCGAAGATCCCTGGAGTGATTCCACCCAGGTCCCCGCCGACTCACGCTTCCTGGCTGAGCACCTGCGCATGCCCATGATCGAGCCGTCCTGCCCGCAGGAGGTCAAGGACTGGATCGACCTGGCGTTCACCCTGGGCCACGCCGGCCGAATTTACATCGGCTACAGCATGACCACCGCCCTGGCCGACGGCGGCGGCACGGTGCAGTGCCGGCCCAATCAGTACCCCCTCTTCAACGAACACAAGAAACGCTCCCTCTCCTACGAAAAGGACATCCAGCCGCATCTGGACTCGACCGTGCTGCTTCCGCCGCGTACCTGGCAGAAGGAGTTGAAAATCGATGATCGGCACGCCGCCGTCAAGGCCGAGGCACGCCGGCTGGGCATCAACCGCATCCTGCACAAGCCGCAGCGCGACGAAGTCGTGCCCATGGGCTTCATCGCCGCCGGCCACGCCTATGCCTATCTCAGCCACGCCCTGGCGGAGATGAACCTCACCGGCCGAATCCCCATCCTCAAATTGGGTATGCACTACCCCGTGGACGAGGTGATCGTCACCGAGTTTGCCCGCCAGTGCCGCCAGGTCATCGTCATCGAGGAGCGACGCGGTTTCGTCGAGCGGCAGGTGATCGAGATCCTGGCCCCGCTGCGGCAGAGTGGCGAACTGGAAGTGCAGGTCTTCGGTAAGCAGTTCCCCAAGCCCCACCCCGGCATCCCGGCGACGCGCGGCCTGAACCCGTCGATCCTCATCGAACGCCTGGTCCCCCTGATCAAGAACCACCCGACCCTTCCCATCGAGTTGACCAACGGTCGACTGACCGCCGAGTTGGACCGCATCCGCGCCACCGCCGATTACCAGGTGCAAATCCCCACGCGCACGCCCACGTTCTGCCCCGGCTGCCCGCACCGCGACTCCTCCAGCGTGCTGCTGGAACTCCGCCGCGACCTGCGTGACCCGCAGTACATGGTCCGCCATCACAAGAGCAAGCCCGTGGACTTGGTGGCGCACGGCGACACCGGCTGCTACACCATGCTGATGTTCGCCCCCAACCAGGCGCTGATGCACAACTACAGCGGCATGGGCTTAGGCGGCGGCACCGGCAGCGGCGTCGATCCCTTCATCGACAACAAGCAATTGGTATTCATGGGCGACGGCACGTTCTTCCACTCCGGCCAGATCGCCATCTCCCATTCGCTTCAGACCGGCCAGGACATTACTTACATCATCCTGGAAAACAAGACCACCGCCATGACCGGGCACCAGACCAATCCCGGCCTGGAGTACGACCTGCGCGGCAACCCTACCTCGGCGCAGGACATCGAACGCATCGTCCACGGCATGATCCCCAAGCAGTTGACCAAGGACGTGCGTATCGTCCGCATCAACCCCGCCGACCGTGATCGCTACCGCAAGCTGCTCGAGCAGACCATCCTGGCCGACGGGGTCAAGATCATCATCGCCGACAAGGAATGCGGCATCACCTATCACCGCCGCATCCGCGGCCAGGAACGCAAGACCCTTAGCGAACTGGGCTTCCTCCCCCGCAAGACCTACATGAACGTCGCCACCGAGGTCTGCGAATACTGCCTGGAATGCACCAGTCAGACCGGCTGCCCCGGTCTGACCGTGACCGATACCGACTACGGCCCCAAGATCCAGACCGACTTTTCCTGGTGCGTCAACGACGGCGCCTGCGAACGCGTGCACGCCTGCCCATCGTTTGAGGAAGTGACCATCGTGCGCAAGAAGGCGCCGCGCTGGGGCGACGAACATGTTGACCTGGACGACATCCCCCAGCCGCCCAAGCCGATCCATGCCGACCAGGACACCTGGCGCTGCTACCTGACGGGCGTGGGCGGCATGGGCGTGGGGCTGTGCACGGCCATTCTGACCACCGCCGGTCACGAAATGGGCTACCACGTGCAGTTCATGGATAAGAAGGGGCTGGCGATCCGCAACGGCGGGGTGTTTAGCCAACTGGTCTACACGCGGCCGACCAGGCCTGATGCTGCGACCGCCGTAGGCTCCGTCGGGGCCGGAGGCTCGGGGGGGACCGGGGCATCAGGGGTGTCCGGGGCATCCGGGGCATCCGGAGCTTCCGGGGCGTTTGAAGCGGCGACCACGCCGATCATCCCCTACGGCAAGGCCGACCTGCTGCTGGGCGTGGACCTGTTGGAGGCGGCGCGGGCGATCGATCCCAAGCATCCCTACCGCGTGGCGTCGCCGCAGTGCACTGCGGCGGTAGTCAACACCGCCAAGACGCCCACGATTCTGACCCTCATGGGCCAGGACAATTTCGACGTGGGTCACTTGGAGGACACGCTGCGCCGCTACACGCAGCCGAACCATTACTTTGGCTTCAACGTCGGCGATCTGTGCGAGCGCGTGCTCGACTCCAAGCTTTACGCCAACATCATGATGCTGGGCATCGCCTATCAGAAGGGCTACTTGCCGCTGAAGCTCGAAGCCATTGAGAAAGCGATCCGCACGGTGATCCGCAGCGAAACGGAGCGCAACCTGCGTGCGTTCAACATCGGGCGCAAGATCGCGGTGCGCCCCGACTTGTTCGTGGTCGAGCTCAAGCACGAGTATGAGTCGGCACGGCAGGCGTTTCGCCGCAAGGTCAACATGATCCGCGCCAGCGTAGGCCAGGGCCGCCGCGGCAAGCGCATCGCCAAGCACTTCCGTGTGCTCATGAAGCAGACTTTCCGCGCCACCGCCCGCCTGCGCGTGGACGACCAACTCATGCGCGACGTGATCGTCCGTGCCTATGACTGTTACGTCTGGGGCGGGATGAAATATGCCCAGCGCTACTGCAAGCGGCTCACCGAGGTGTTCGCCAAGGACGATCCTTCCGCCGACTACGCCATCACGCGCGCCGTGGTGTGGAACCTGGCCAAGGTGATGCTGATCAAGGACGAGGTCTACGTTTCGGCGATGCTCACCAGCCCCGAGAAGTACAAGCGCGACATGCGCCGCTTCAACGTCAACCCGGCGCGGGGCGACCGGATTCTCTACCGCCATCACAACCGGCCCGAGTTCCAGGTGCTGGGCCATCGCCTGCGCTTTGTGTGGAAGAGCCGCGACTGGCAGCTTCGCCTGATGGCGCGCGGCGCTTTCCTGCGCAAGCTCCTGCCCACCTGGCATCGCCGCGAACGCAACTTCCGCGACTGGTACGAGTCGCTGGTGGACCAGTTGGAAGTCCAGCACCCCTCGACCGATCCGCGCAACTACCAGCGCTGGCTGACGATGCTGTGCGGGCCGGAGAACGTCAACGGCTACCGCGAGGTGCGCTATCCCAAGATGGAGGCGGCGCGGCTGATGGCGGCACGCGTGCTGGCCATGCCCGCCGAGGATTTCAACCCGCCCGAGCCGCCGCCCCCCGCCGAACCCGGCACCCGCACCGTCAGCCTGACGGTGATGTCAAGCGCGTAAGCGTGAGAGTGAAAAAGTGGAAAGTGAAAAGTAGAAAGCAGCAAACCGGTAGGCCTGCGTCTGCTTGGTTCTTCTGACTTTCTACTCCCCACTTCTCACTTCTCGCTATGGCCCGTCACTTCGCAGCTTGTCCACCAGCGCCGCCACCGGCACCGTGGCGATCTTGGTCGCCACATCCGACATCGCATAGGGGATGATCAAGGTGTCGCGGTGAATCATCGGCCCGCATGAATAGACCACGTTGGGCACGTAGCCTTCACGCTCGTCGGCGGTGGGAACCAACAGCGGCTGGCGCAGGCGGCCGAGCACCTTGCCCGGATCGTCGCGGTCCAGCAGCATCGCGCCCACGCAATACTCGCGCACCGGCCCCACGCCGTGTGTCAACAGAATCCAGCCTGCCTCGGTCTCCACCGGCGAGCCGCAGTTGCCGATCTGCACCAGTTCCCAGGGCTCCCTGGGCTCCTGAAGCGGCTGCGACACGTTCCAGAAGTGCGGGTTGTCTGAGCGCAGCAGGTACAGCTTCTCCCCGTCGTGCCGCGACACCATCAGGTAGTCCCCGCCGACCTTGCGCGGGAACATCGCCATGCCCTTGTTACGGACGAATTTGCCGTTGAGCGTACTGATGTGGTAGCGGCGGAAGTCGGTGGTCTCCAGCAGCATGGGCATGATGCGGTACCCGTCGTAGGCCGTGTAGGTGCCGTAGTAGCACGCCTGGCCCCGGTCATCAATGAAGCGCACCAGGCGCAGGTCCTCCATGCCGCGGCTTTCGTTTTCCGTGGCGGGGAAGATGACGGTTTCCGCGGGCAGGCAGTGCGCGGGGAAGCGCAACTCGTAGTTGGCGCGGGCCAGCCATTGCATGCTCTTGACGTCGATTTCGAAGGATGCGGGCAGGTCGGGCGCGGCGCCCGCCTCATTAATGGCGCCTTCCAGCTCCTTGAGCGTGAACTGGTCCCCGACCCGCTCCAGCACCAGTAGCGCCGACGGTTCGTGGCCCGCCATTTCCTGCAACTTGCGCAGAAACAGCGCCTTGTTGTAGAGCTTGTCGGGAATCGGCTTGGCGGTATAGGCATAGCGCTGCGCCGGATCGAAACTGATCTGGCAGTCCTTGTCGATCACGCCGCGACGATAGACGATCGACGAAACATGGCCTTCGCCCGTGGCACGCATGCTCATGAGGAAGCGGATCGCACCTTCGGGCAGGCCGGTCTGGTCGGGGTGCAGGACGATCGACGGATTGAACAGCGCCGCCGACTCGATGGAGTATTCGAGGGTGAAGTAGGCGCCAATCAGCGCGCGGCGTGCCGGGCTGACGGGCTGGCCGTCCAGACGCCCCGCCACTTCGTTGAAATGCGACTCAAACGCACCGTCCAGATCGTAGTGCCGATCGGAGAAGTGCTCTTGCACCGTCGCCAGCAGTTGGACCACTTCCGGCTCGCCCAGGGCCATCAGGCGTTGCAGGATCGATTTGATCCGCGTCTCATCACCGAAGTTGAGGTAGCGCGTGATCACCCGTTTGTCGTCGGAGACGAACTGCTCGGGGAGGCGCACGATCGACAGGGGGGCGACGGTGGGCGCTTCGGGTGTAAGGGTGGAGGCGGTCGTGGTGGTCATGGCGGTGTCGAGCGCACTTGCGTCATGGGGCATTGTGCAATCATACGCGCCTACCGCGCAGCGGGCAGCCCCGCCTAAAGCTGAGCCGCCGGGCCGCGTGTGCGCGTCCTCATCTTTACCCCAGGGCTGATTCCCGATAAACTGCCGGGCTCGACCTCTTTTTGGAGAACTGACGATGACCATCGCCGCCGCCGCACCGACCAAACTGGAAACTCTGTACGACAAAGACGGCTCGCTCGATGCCTTGCGCGGCAAGACCGTGGCGGTGCTGGGCTACGGCAGCCAGGGCCACGCCCATGCCCAGAACCTGCGCGACAGTGGCGTCAAGGTCGTCGTCGCCAACCGCAAGGACTCGCCCAACGGCAAGCTGGCGATCGAGCATGGCTTTGACCCCATGAGCGTTGCCGACGCCGTCAAGCAGTGCGATATGTTCATCATGACCCTGCCCGATGAAGTGCAGCCCGAGGTATTCGAGCAGTCGATCAAGCCGAACCTGCGCCCGGGCATGGTCATGGGCGCGACGCATGGGTTTAACATTCACTTCAAGACGATCGTGCCGCCCAAGGATCTGGACGTGGTGATGGTGGCGCCCAAGGGCCCGGGGCACACCGTGCGCAGCGAGTTTGAGCGTGGCGGCGGCGTGCCGTGCCTGCTGTCGGTGCACCAGGACCCCTCGGGGCAGGCCCGCGACATCGCCCTGGCGTGGGCCATCGGCGTCGGCGGCGGCCGCTCGGGCATCCTCGTCTGCACCTTCAAGGACGAGTGCGAAACCGATCTCTTCGGCGAGCAGACGGTGCTCTGCGGCGGATTGTCGGCGCTGATCAAGGCCGCATTTGAAACCCTTATCGAGGCCGGCTATCCCCCCGAAATGGCCTACTTCGAGGTGTGCCATGAACTCAAGCTCATCATCAACCTCATCGAGCGCGGCGGGCTGAACTACATGCGCTACTCGGTGAGCAATACCGCCGAGTTTGGCGACTATCACACCGGCCCCAAGATCATCACCCAGCAGACCAAAGAGACGATGAAGGCGGTGCTGGCGGACATCCAGTCGGGCAAGTTCGCCCAGACCTTTCGCGGCGACTACGCCAAGGGTTTCCCCTGGTTCAAGGCCCAGCGCGAGAAGGACCGCAACCACCCGGTGGAGCAGGTGGGCAAGAAGCTGCGCAGCATGATGCCGTGGCTCAAGCCGATTGAGATGTGAGCCGCTTGCGGCTTCGCGCCAACGCACGGAGAACCTGGGCTTCTGGCATCACCCACCGCTGCGCGAAGGCGCAAGCGGCCGAGGAGAGGGAGCCGGAGGCTAAGCCGCCAGCGGCTTACGGCGCCGGTTGCGTCGTGGGCAGCGGCTCGGGCGTCCTGATCGTGGGGATCGGCGGGGAGGCGGGCTTTTCCTTGAGCATGCGGTCCACCACCGGGTCGGTGATGTCCACGCTGCTGTCGTACCACACCACGTTGTCCAAGGGCACCAGCACCAGGGTCATGCCGTGCTCGCTGGCGACGTTGCGGGCGTAGGGCTGGATCACATCGCGGTATTGGCGGACGGCCGTGTCGCGCACGCGCTGCAACTCCTGCTTGGCCTGGGCGAACGCCTGGTTGTACTGGTTGTTGGCCACCGCGGCCATCTGCTGGACCTGCGCTTCCTGCTCCTTGGTGAGCTTGTCGCCCATCTTCTGTCGCTCGGTCTGGAGCGTCTGCGCCAAGCTGTTACGCAACGCGGCGACCTTGAGACCCAGTTCCTGATCGGCGGCGCCCAGGGCCTGCTGGAGTTCCTTTTCCCAGCCCATGGCCTTGGCGACCTTGTCAAGGTCGATCACCCCGACCTTGCCCGTACCGGCGGCGTCATTACTGGCGTTGGCCGAGGGCGAGCCGTCGCCGCATCCCGCCAGGCCGAGAGTCGCCGCCAACATCGCCACCATGATGAATCGCTGAACCATGATTGATTGCTCCTGGAGGACGGAAAGGGAAAAAGGGCTTGATCCGTCGCTGTGGATATGGTACCCATTCTTCAGGCGAAGGTCTGCAAAGCTTGTTCACCCCAGGCCTCTCCCGCGCCGCGGAGGAGGCCATATGGAGCGACAGGGATGTCCGCTGGTATGCCATTGTTATCTGATGACCCGTTAACCGCTGCGCCAGTGGAACCGGCGAATCCGGAGAGTCCGGGCTCGCGCAAGGCATTGCGCTTCTGCGTGCTGGGCAGCGGGTCGGGCGGCAACAGCAGCGTGATCGCGCTGGGGGATCAGGCGATCCTGGTGGATGCCGGCTTTGGCCCGCGCACCATCGGCCGCCGGCTGGAGCAGGCGGGGTTGCACTTGCGGCAGGTGCGTGCCTTGTGCCTGACCCATCTGGATCAGGATCACTTTCGGCCGCATTGGGTGCGCACGCTGGTCGAGCAGGGCATCGGCCTGTATGTGCACCGCTGGCACCTGCCGGACCTGCATCGCGTGCCGTTGATTGATGCGTTGTACGACGCGGGGCTGGTGAAGATTTTCGAGGGCGGTGCGTTCCTGCCGCTGGGGGGCGCGGCGGACCTGGAGGCCCGGCCGGTGCGGCTGCCGCACGACCGCAAAGGCACGGTGGGCTTTCGCTTCGAGAGCGGCGCGGGGCGCATCGGCTATGCGACCGACCTGGGCCGGGTGCCGCGCGAGCTCATCGACGTGTTGAGCGACGAGGGCGGCGTGGACCTGCTGGCGATCGAGAGCAACTACGACCCGCCCATGCAGGAGGGCAGTCACCGGCCCGCGTTCCTGAAGCGGCGCATCATGGGCGGGCACGGCCACCTGTCCAACCAGGAAGCGTTCGAGGCCGTGCAGACCATCGCACAACGCTGCGCGCCGGGATGTCCCTCGCGCATCGTGCTCTTGCATCGCAGCGACCAGTGCAATTGCCCGACGATCGTGCAGCGCGTGTTCGATCAGAATCCGCACCTGTCGCAGCGCGTGATGCTGGCACAGCAGCGGCGGCGCTCGCCGTGGATCGAGGTGCGGCCGCTGGCGGCGGCGGGGCGCAAGCAGTTGACGCTGGGGTTTTAGGGCAGAAGTGAAAAGTGCAAAGTATGAAGTGGGGACGCGGCAAGCCGCGGCGCTTCGTATGGCGTGCTCTTTGCTTTCGACTTCTATGTTCTACTTTACACTTTTCACTTTCACGTCAACTCTTCCGCCTGCCAGCCCAGGACGCGGTAGGCGGCGGCCTTGATGTCGATCACCAGGCTCAAGAGCAGGGGCACGACCAGGAGGGTGAACATTGCCGACAACAGCAATCCGCCCAGGACGACGCTGCCCAGGCCGCGGTAGATTTCGCTGCCGGCGCCGGGCTTGATCACCAGGGGGCTTAGGCCAAAGAGCGTGGTGAGCGTGGTCATGAGAATGGGCCGCACGCGGGTGCGCACCGACTCCTTGATCGCCAGGCGCGGGGGCATGCGCTCGATCTTATCCAGTTCGCTTTCGCCAAAGCCACGCATGAAGTTGAGCGCCTGCGCCACCACGAGAATGGCGTTATTAACCACCGTGCCGATGAGGATGACAAAGCCCAGCATGGTCACCACATCGAGCATCTGCGTGGGGACAAAGGAGTGTGTGATGCGCAGACCCAGGAAGCCGCCCACCGTCGCCAGCGGCACGGTGAACATGATGACAAAGGGATAGACCCAGCTCTCGAACAAGGCGCACATCAGCAGGTAGTTGATCAACAGCGCGATGAACATGCGGCTCTGGATGAGGCTCTGGAAACTGCGCAGGTTGACTCCATACCACTTGCCCAGCAGGGCTTCGCGAACCTCCGCCAGGTCGTCGGCGGTGCCAGCGGGACGGGCGTCCATTCCGGGCTGGATGACATTCTCGGCCTTGAGCTTGTCCACCATGGTCTGGATCAGGTTGGTCGCCTCTTCCAGCGGCATATTCGCGGGCGGCGTGACGCTCAGCGACACCGCTTTGCGTTGCTCGACGCGATTGATCTGCTGGGGCGCCTCGGCCTCCACGAAATGCGCCGCCGTGCTCAGCGGCACCGTCTTGACCGAACCATCAAGGGTGGAAACCGCCAGGGAAACGTTCTTGAGCTGATCAGGGTACAGCTCGATCCCCGGCTTGCGGATCGCCAGCAGGTCGATAGTGTCGCCCTTGTATCGGTAGTCGCCGATGGCCAGGCCATCGACCAGTGCCGAGATGCCGGCGCCGAGGTCGGCGGTGTTGATCTGGAGGTCGTTGGCGACGACCCGATTGGTGCGCACCTGTAGTTCGGGGCCGGGCAAGTTGAAATTCTGCGGACTGGGAAAGACCGCCATCACGCCGAAGCGCTCGCGCAACTGGCCCTGAAGCACCTCGGCGGCGCGGCGAATCTGCGCCATGTCGTCGCCGGTGATCTCCACGTTAATGGAGTTAGTGCCGCCCAGTCCCCGGCCAAAGAGGCTCTGTTGGAACGCCAGCGGGTAGACGCCGGGAATCGCCCCTGCCGCCCACGGCAAAGCCGAGGTGAGCGGCTGGACATTGTCCTTGTCGCCGCTCATCGCCCCGTAGAAAATGCCGCCGTTGTAGCCCACGAAGAAGAAGCTTTCGATCGGCGGCACGTGCGGCACCGGCTGACCGGTGAAGGCGTTGACCACCGGCACCTTGGCGGTGTCCTGGTACGACTTGGCCTCCCACAGCGGACGCAGGTTCCCCTCCATGCGTGCCGCCAGGGTCTTATTCTGCTCCATGCTGTACGCCGGCGGCACCAGCATGATCCCGAACACCAGGTTGCGGTTGCCCGCGGGCAGGTAGGTGGTCGGCGGCATCAGCAGCCAGGCGCCCAGGATCGATGCCACCGTGATGATTGCCACGACGCCCAGGCGTACGGCCCAACTGCCCAGGCACCAGTAGATGAAATTGGCGAAGACGGCGTTAACCCGGCCCAGCAGAGGCACCAGGCCCAGCAGTTGGTCGGAGCGTTCGGCCCAGAGGTGCTTACGATGCTGGTGCGGCTTGAGCATCCGCGCCGAGGCCGAGGGAATCACCGACACCGCCACGATCAGCGACAGACTTACCGCCGCGCAGACCGCCAGGGAGATATCGCGGAACAACTGGCCGGCCTCTTCCTGCATGAAGATCACCGGCAGAAAGACGATCAGGGTGGTGAGCGTCGAGGCGAGGATGGCGGCCCAGACTTCGCTGGTGGCGTCGTAGGCGGCCTGGCGTGGCCGCTTGCCCATGCCCAGGTGCCGGTCGGTGTTCTCCAGCACCACGATGGCGTTGTCCATCACCATGCCCACGGCAAACGCCAGCCCCGCCAGGCTCACCACGTTGAGATTGCGCCCCAGCGCCGCCAGGGCGACGAATGTGCCGATGATCGACAGCGGAATCGCCATGCTGATGATGAAGGTCGGTCGGATTTTGCGCAGGAACACCGCCAGCACCAGGATCGCCAGGACGCCGCCTTGCCAGAGGTTGTCGGTGACCAGGCGCAGCGAGTCGTGGATGTAGATCGTCTCGTCGTAGACCTGCTCGATGCGCAGCGTCAGCCCGGGACTCAGATGGTGCTCGGCGACATACTCCCTGGCCATGGCGGGCAGGACCTGGTCGTTGACCTCCTTGATCTGCCCGCGCAGTTGGTTCATCACCGCCATGACATTGGCGCCGGTTTCGCGAATGGCGTTCATCGCCAGCGCCCGTTCACCCTTGGAGTGCACGAACGAACGCTGTTTTTCGACGGTAAGGACGACGTCGCCCAGATCCTTGACGCGCACCGGCCCGCCGGGACCATACGTCACCACCGTCTGCCGCACCGCCTCCAGATCCTCGTACTGGCCAATGGTGCGGATACGCACGTCCAGCCGGCCGTTGGTCAGGTCGCCCGCCGAGGTGTTGACGTTTTCCTGCTGAAGCGCCCGCCGCAACGTATTGAAGGTGATGCCCCGCTGCGCCATGAGATCGGGATCAATCTCGATGTGCACCTCACGCTCACGACCCCCGTAAATGTTGATCTGGCTTACGCCCGAGACACGTTCCAGATATGGCTTGACCCGCTTGTCCACATCGTCGTAAATCTTCTGCACGTCGAACGTCGGATCGCTCGAGGTCAGAATCATCCAGGTGATCGGGCTCTCGATGGCCGACTCGGCGGCGACGATCACCGGCTGATCCACGTTGTCCGGGTAGCTGCTCACCTCACGCAGCTTGTCGCTCACCTCCTGCAAGGCGCGGGTCATCTCCGTCCCCAGGTAAAACTCCAGCGTGATCTGCGCCTGGCCCTGGTTGGCGGTGGACGTCATCTTCTTCAGATTCGACACGCCCTTGACCTTCTCCTCCTGTTTCTCAATGACCTGGCTCTCGACCTCCTCGGGGCTCTTGCCCGTCCAGTTGGTCGTGACCGAGATGATCGGCTTGTCGACGTTGGGCGTGAGCTGCACGGGGATCGCAAACAGCGCGATCAAGCCGAAAAGCAGCGTCAACAGCACGCCGACGGTCACCTTCACCGGGTTGTCGATGCAGAATTTGATGTAGTCCATGGCGGCTGCTTCTGGTCAGAAGAAGAGGAAACAGGGATGAATACGGACGAACACGGATGAAGAGGAAACAGTGATAGACATGATGGACAGGATTTGAAGAGGGAGGCTGAACAGTAACCTGGATGGATCATGTTCATCATGTCCATCCTTGTTCCTTCTTCTTCTTATCCGTGTTCATCCGTGTTCATCCCTGTTCCCTCTTTCTGATGTCAATGATCCGTTGTTGCGGGCGCGGTGGCCGGCGCCTGGGCCTCGGCGGCGACAGCCATCACCGGGGCCGTGGGCCAGAGTCGCTCAGCGCCTTCGATCACCACCTGCATGCCCGGCGCCAGCGGCGGGCCGGCGTTGCTCGGCGCGGTCTGAACCGCATAGCGGCCTCCATGACTGAAGAGCACCTCCACCGCGATGGGCAGCGCCTTGCCGTTCACGTTGGCCCAGATCACCTGCCCCATGCCCTGCGCCACCACCGCATCGCGCGGCACGGTGAGCACCTTGGTCTTTTCGCCCATGGGCACCTGCGCCACCACGCTCATCCCCGGCTTGAGCTGGCCCGCCTGATCGTCCAGCTCGATCTTCACCGGGAACGTGCGCGCCGAATTCACCCCCTCGGGCACAATGGCGCGCACCTTGCCCGTCACCCGGCGAGCGCCGGCCGCCAAGGGCTCGATGACCACCTCGACCGTCCGGCCGATCGCCAACTGGTTCACCATCCGCTCGGGCACGTCGATCAGCGCGTCAATCCTGCCCGTGGAGACGATCTCGGCGACGGGGGTTCCCACCGCGGCCCACTGACCCACCTCGATGAGCTTGCGCACCACCGCGCCGTCGAACGGCGCGACCACCTGGAGGCGCTGCATTTCGGTGGCGATGCGGTCGAGCGTGGCTTGTGCCGCCAGCACCGCCGCCTGCGCCGCTTCCAGCCGAGCCTTGCCCGCCTTTTCCGCGGCGCGGGCGTCGTCAACTTCCTTGGGCTTGGCCGAGCCGCCCGCCAGCAGCTCCTCAAGCTGCTGGCGGTCACGCTGCGTCTGGTCGTAGTCGGCCTCGATCTCCAGCACCGTCGCCTTGGAGCGCTGAAGATCGGCACGGGACTGCTGATCGTTGAGCTGCACCCACACGGGGTCGATCTTGACCAGCACCGTCTTGCCGCCGATCACCGCGTCGCCCTCGGTCACAGGCATCTGGACGATCTTGCCGGTGGTCTCGGTGGCGACAAGGGTGCGGCGTTGTTCATGGAGTCGGCCGATGGCTTCCCATTGGTTCTCCAGTTCCTGCTGCTGGACCTGGCCAAAGCGAACCATGGCCGGCGGCGGCCCGGTCGGCGCGCCGTTGCCTGGCGCGCCGCCGGGGCTTCCGGGGACGCCCATGGCGCCAGCGAGGGCGGGCACGACGCGGAACCACATGATGCCGGCTCCGACCGCGACGCCGATGGCCAGAGCGATGACGCTGACGATGATGATCAGAACCAGATTCGCGGCATTGCGAGGCATAAAGGTCTCCAGGATCCGCGGGGCCAGGCGGTCCGGCGGTCCCAAGTCCGAGGTCGGGCCGGGGCCGTCGTAAGTGCGGCCGTCGGGGTGGTGGACAACACGGGTATCTGCGAGTACCGTACAGTGTACGATCCAGAATGGTACAGCGTACGAAGCCGATTGCGCCCGGTCAAGCGCCGACCGTTAAACCACTTTTTTTCGGATCTGCCGGTCATGGCCCAACCCGCCCGTTCGCCAAACCGACTGGGCATACGCTGGCGCGGCGCCGACGCCCAGGCCCGACGGGAATTGATCATCGACGTCGCCATGGAAATGCTCCATCGCCATGGGCCGGCGGCGGTGACCATGCGTCGTGTGGCGCATCGCCTGGGCGTAGGCGCCATGACGCTCTACACTTACATCGACGGGCAAGACCAGCTTCGCATGGCCATGATCCACCGTGGTTTTGATGCCCTGCGCGCCAGTTGCCAGAAGGGTGGCGCCGCGGCACCCAAGGCCCCGGATACCCCGGATGTCCAAGGGCCCCCCGAGCCCCCGGCCGCGGCCGATGCCTCGACCACGCCGACGACCCCTTGTGCCGCCGACACGTCCCTCAGTTGGCGCGACGGCGCCAAGGCATACGTGCAATTCGCCCTGGACAATCCCAAACTCTACGAGCTGATGTTCAGCACGCCGGTGGGCGACGACGGGATTGCCGCCGAAGGGCTCGACAGCGAGTTTCGCCTGTTTTTCGAGCGGGTGCGCACGCGGCTGATTGAACAAGGCTGGCCGGAAATCCGCTCGGAGCAACTGGCACGCCAGACCGCCGGCCGGTACTGGATTACCCTGCACGGCTTGGCGTCGCTGGCCGTGGCGCAACGCCTGGGCGTGCTGCACGCCAGTCTCGACCAGATCATCGACGACCTGCTCCAGCGCGTTGCCCCGGATGTGCGTCGTTGATTTGGGGATCTAGCGATTTGGCTTTATGTGGCACGATCCCACATCGCCATATCGCCTTTTCTCATCATTTTGAAACATAGGTGCCACTTGCGCCGATACAAGAATGGAGGGGGAGTTGTGCGTTTGGGACGAAGTGGCCTGCCGGGAGCTAAGTGCTGCGTATAATCCTTCGGATTCATTGCTCGCCATCATCACCGTTTAGGATCTGAACATGGCCCTGGAACCCGTTACAGCCTCTCACGCTCCCAAGCGCGGCAAGAAGTATTTCACGGTGGCCGAGGCCAATCGTTCCCTGCCCTACGTCGGCCGAGTCGTGGGTGACATCGCCGACACCTACAAGCAGGCCATGGCGCTGCGCGAGCGCATCGACCATCCGCAGCCCGAGGATGCCCAGGACAAGCTGCGCGACGGCTACGACCGCACGATGGACCGGCTCAACGACCTGGTCGATGAACTGCGCCAGGTGGGCGTGGAGCTCAAGGACTTCGAGAAGGGCCTGGTGGACTTCCCCGCGGTGCACGAGGGCCGGGAGGTGCTGCTGTGCTGGCACCAGGGTGAAGCCAAGGTCACGGCCTGGCATGAAGCGGACGCAGGGTACTCGGGCCGGCAGGATGTGGCGTTGCTGGAAAGCTGATCTCTGATCTCTGATCTCTAAATTAGGCCAAGCCCCGTCATGCCCCGCTTTGGTGACTTTCCGGGGATCGCGTCATTCTCCCTTGTCCTTCGTTCCTCGTTCCTCGTTCTTCACCACTTGGACTGTCAACTCGCGATTGGGGTCGCCCGCCAGGTACAGCGTCTGGGTCGGGAAGGCGAATTCGATGCCTGCTTCGCTATAGGCGCGCAGCAGGCGGTGGTTGAATTGCTCCGACATCTGGTTGTAAGTCCACCAATCCCGGCTGTCCCCCAGCCGGTACCAGTACATCACGCGGATGTTGAGACTGGCGGCGTTGTACTCGTTGAAGTAGACGCGCGGCGGGTTCTTGTCCATATCGAACTCCGCGGCGAACTGGGGCTCCGCCAGCATGTCGCGGATGATGCGCACCGCTTCTTCGACCTTTTCCGGCGGGGTGTCGTAGGTGATGGTCACGTCCAGGATGCGGCGGATCGACGGCCGGGCAGCGATGTTCTCGACGTTGTTGTCGATGAACTTCATGTTGGGAATTGTGACCAGGTGGCCCACCAAGGTGCGCACGCGGGTGGAGCGGAAGCCGATCTCCTCGACCGTGCCGTCGATCCCGTCGAAGTTGATGCGGTCGCCGATAAGGAAGGGCTTGTCGAAGAAGACGGTGAGGGAGCCAAAGAGATTCTTGACTGAGTCCTGCGCGGCGAGCGAGATCGCCAGTCCCGCCAGGCCCAGGCCCGCCAGGAAGGAAAGGATGTTGAGCCCAAAGACGTTCTGGGCCACCACCAGGGTGAAGATGATGACCAGGAAGATGCGCAGAGCTTTGCGGATCAGCGGCACCACCATGTCGTCGAGCTTGGTGTGGGTCTTGGAGGTGATGCGCGTGAGCCAGTGGTCGATGACATCGACAAGGTTGTAGAGCAGCCAGCCGACGGTCAGGAGATAGAGCAGGGCGACAAAGCGCATGGCAAAGTCGCGCAGGCCGTCGCCCAGCACCAGGCCGCCCAAGCCCAGGTGAATGCCTACCGTCAGGCACAGGAGCGACAGGGGGCTGGCGGCATCATGGAACACCGCGGCGCGCAGGAGTTGTTGCCGCTGGGTCGCGCGTTTCGCCACGGCGCGGAAGCCCGTCTGGAACAGCTTGCCCACCACCAGGCCCACGAAGATCAGCACCAGCAGGCCCGCCCAGCCCCACCAGGGCGTGCGCGTGAACGTCGGCCCGACCAGGTTGTAGATCTGGCTCTGGGCGCCGTGGCGATCCTCCAGCGCCGCCATGGCCGCGTGCAGATCAGGGGTCTCGCTGACCGTCCGTGCCGAGAACAGCCAGCGGCCGTCGGGCGCGCGGGTCAGGGCGACCTTGCCCTCGGGATACTGCCCCAGCTTCTCTTTCACCCATGTGTGCTCGGGGAAGCGCGGGAAATAGACGTAGCGCTTAAGCTCCAGATCGGCGACAGTTTTGTCATCGGGCAACTCCTCGGGCGTCACGGTGCCCAGGCGGTTGAGCACACCATAGAGCTGCTCGGCCACGCCCAGATTGGCGCCTTCATTGGCATCGGCGAAGTTAAAGCACGCCAGCACGCTGGCGACCACGCGCAGACGATCCTTGGCCGACAGCGAACTGTCCGTCAGGTCGTTCATGCCCTTGAGAAAGGTGAACATGGTGGCGCGCGGGCTGGCCAGCTCGGCAGGGACGGCATCCGCCGGCGGGGTGGCGCCATCTTCCGCCTGGCCCCAGACGGGCGCAGGCAGGAACAGGGCGAGACACAACAGAACCCAGGTGAACCGATAAGCCATGAATGCAGGATGGGGAATCATGGCGGATACGTCAAGCCATGAGACGAAGCAACTTGACCACCAAGCCGAGTCTGAGCCTCGTCACGCCGACGCTGAGTCCGCCAAGCGTCTGGTATTCATGCGCCTCATACCCGATGCTTCGCGGACTCAGCCCCGGCTTGGCAATCACTGCCGCAGGATCACGCGGACATTGCGCCGGCCGTCATCGGCCGTGGAGGTGCCGCGCCAGGGCGTGGGAGGCCCATCCCGGCCCGTCACGATGCCGCGCACGATGCGGCGCGGCAGCGAGCCCAGCCACAACACCAGCATGATCAGGCCGAACACCATCGCTCCCGCCAGCACCGCCGCGGCGACCAGCATCAGCACCGGCACGATCAGCACCAGCAGGCCCACGAGCATCGCGGCCCGCATCGGCGCACGCGGCTGCCGGCGCACCCAGGCGTAACCCTGTCCAGCGCGCCCCGCGGCGTATTGGATGTTGTGCAGATCTACTCGCATCATGTCCCAAGCATAGGAACCGAAAACGAAAAGTAAAAAAACGCGAAAAGAAAAAGTGAAGAATCGCGGCCCGCTCCCCAGACTATTTACCTTACTTTCCACTTCACACTTTTCACTTTCCCACTCACTCCACATCCGCCACCAGCACGCGCGGCAGCGCCTCGTGGTCCGACATCACATGCGCGTTGGTCAACTCGCCCGTTTCTTCCACTAGTTTCAGCACCGCCGCCTTCTGCGAGGCGGCGATTTCCAGCACCAGTTGCCCGGGCTTGTCCAGATATTGGTGCGCCTGGGCGATCAATGGGCGAATGTATCGCAACCCATCCACACCGCCGCGTAAGGCGTGCTCGGGTTCGTAATCCTTGACGTTGGGCGCCACCGCCTGCCACTCCTCGTCGCTGATGTAAGGCGGATTGCTCACCAGGTAGCGCACCCGCTGGCCCACCAACGGCTCCAGCAGGTCGCCTTGCACGAAGTCGATGCGGTCGGCCACGCCCTGGGCCTGCGCGTTCTCCCGCGCGATCGCCAGCGCTTCGGGGCTGATGTCGGTGGCGATCACCCGGCTGGTGGGAATGTGCTTAGCCAGCGCCACGGCGATGGCGCCCGAGCCGGTACAGACATCGGCGATGAGCGGTGCGGCAAAGCCGGGCGTTCGCCGAGCGTGCTGCACCACGTGCTCGACCAGCGTTTCCGTGCTGGGCCGGGGAATCAGCACCGCCGGCGTGACCTTGAGCATCATGGAAAAAAACGGCGCCTGGCCCACCAGGTAATCCACCGGCTCATGCCTGGCAGCCCGTTCGACCAGTTCGCGAAAGGCGGCCCGCTCCAACTCGGTCGCCGGGCGGTCCGGGTCCATGTACAGCTTAAGCCGGGCCACGCCCAGCACGTGCGACAGCAGCATTTCCGCCGAGAGCCGCGGACTGTCGATGCCCTTCTTGTGGAAGTAGTCGTGGGTCCACGTCAGCAGCCGCCGGGTGGTCCAGCGCTCTTCGGTGATGTGCCGGCCGTCGCTCATGCGGGGCGATTGTAGCGAGGCGGTCAGAGCCGCGTGGCGTAAACCCGCCGATCGGGGGGGGGTACAACGGCGCTTGCTTTCGCGGGCTTACGCCGCGCGGCTCTGACTCTCGACTCCCGACTGTTACACTGCTATCCATGAGCGGCACCGCCTCCGATCAAGCCTTCGATGCGGCCGTGGACGTCGTGCGCACGCTGCGCGCCGCCGGCCACGTCGCATATCTGGCGGGCGGTTGCGTGCGCGATGAGCTGCTGGGTCTGCATCCCAAAGACTACGACGTGGCGACCGATGCCACGCCCGATCGCGTGGCCCAGCTTTTCCGCAACACGCAAGCGGTGGGCGAAGCCTTCGGCGTCATGCTGGTCAAAGTGCGTGCGCCGGGCCGGGGGGCAAACCGCGCAACAAACCGGGGGGCACGCCGGGGGCCGGTTCATGCGATCGAAGTGGCGACCTTTCGCCAGGAGTGGGGCTACGCCGACGGCCGGCGGCCCGATACGATCCAATACAGCGATGCCCAGCACGACGCCCAGCGGCGCGACTTCACAGTCAACGGCCTGTTCTGGGACCCGTTGACCGACGCCGACGCCGCGGACTCACCTGACGCCGTCGCCCACCGCTTCACCGTGCGATCCGGCCACGTCATCGACTACGTCGGCGGCCTGGCCGACCTGCGTGCCGGCGTGCTGCGCGCCATCGGCGATCCGGGGCAACGCTTCGGCGAGGACTACCTGCGCATGCTGCGCGCGGTGCGCTTTGCCGCACGCTTCAACTTCACACTGGAGGAGCGCACGACGGCGGCGATCCGCGCCCACGCACGCCACCTGGGGCAGATCAGTCGCGAACGCATCGGCCAGGAGGTGCGCTGGATGTTCACCCAGCCGCGCGGCGCCCAACCGGGATTGGCGGCGAAACTGATCCAGGCGTTACAACTCGACGGCCCGACGCTCAACGAGGATCACGCCGATCCGCCGCTGCCCCTTCTCTCGGCCCTGCCCGCCGGGGCGTCGATCGCCGCACCCCTGACGGCGTGGCTGCTTGATCGGCAGTTGCCGTCCATGCGGACCACGACTGAACCCGCGCCGCCCGCGGCGCGTAGTGATGCAGCCGCCGATGCCCTCGCGAGTCTGCCCGATGACCTGGAGCGCTGGCGCTGGGCCCTGGCGGCGCTGAATGCCGGGCCGGCCCCTGTTATCATCCGTCGCTGGCGCCGCGCCTTGTGTCTGACCAATGATGAAACTGCTGAGCTTAAGTCGATGATCAACCAGTTGCCCCTTGCCCTGTCCTGGCCAGTGCTGCCCCTGGCGGGACGCAAGCGCCTGCTGGCGCAGACGACCTGGTCGGGGGTGGACGGGCTGATGGCAGCTCTGGGGATCGCGCAAGGCTCGTCCCACCCGCGGCTTGCGGAATTGATCGAGCAGGTGCGCCGCCAAGCGGCGCAGTTATTGGCCCAGGGCGTGGCGCCCCCGCCGTGGCTCACCGGCAATGACCTGATCGCCGCCGGTCGCAATCCCGGCCCCTTGTTTCGCCGAATATTGGAAGAGGCTTATGATCTCCAACTGGAAGGCCAACTGACCAGCCGCGACCAAGCCCTGGGATGGCTCGGTCAGCGGTTGGTGAAGTCGGACGAGAATCTCTGATTTCAAATCTCTGATTTCTAAATTGTGAACCGCTTGCGGTTTAGCCTTCCCTTGGCGCAAATCAGAAATCAGAATTCAGACGGCCTCAACAGCGTAACGCTAAATCAGAAATCAGAAATTAGAAATTAAACGGCATGGATTGGTTTTTCGTCGAGCTTCCCCTGTGGGTGGATCAAGCTGGCCCCGTGCTGGTCGTGCTGGTTTTTGCCGTCATCCTCATCAGCGGCTTTGGCCTACCCCTGCCTGAGGACATCCCGCTCATCGTCGCCGGATATCTGTGCTACCGCGACGTGGTGTCGCTCTGGTACATGATCCCCGCGGTCTTCATCGCCGTCGTCGGCGCCGACTGCACGCTTTACTGGATCGGCCGGCGCTACGGCATCCACCTGCCCAATATCTGGCTCCTGCGCCATTACCTGACGCCGCAGCGCCTGGCGCGCGCCGAACGCGCCTTCCACGCCCACGGCGGCAAGACCCTCTTTATCTCCCGCTTCCTCCCCGGTCTGCGTGCCCCGACCTACTTCACCGCCGGCATGTTCCGCATCCCCTTCTGGAAAATGCTCCTCTTTGACGGCACCGCCGCCCTCCTGAGCGTGCCCACCATCGTGCTGCTGGCATACTTCTTCGGCACGCAACTGGAGATGGTCCACGCCAAAGCCGCCTGGGCCGGCCGCTTCATCGCCATCGGCCTGATCCTGGCCATCGCCGGCGTGGTCGCCTACAAGTTCCTCCGCGCCCGCCGCGTCGCCCCCGGCGGCGTGGGGTAAGGCCCAAACGCCGAATCGATCGGTGCAGGGCCGTCCTGGAAGTGCTTTCCGCCCCTTTTCTTCCGGCCCGGCGCGGGAATGACGGACACGAAGCGCCGCTCTGCTCCACGAGGCTTGGCTTGCAGCCGCGCTATCACGCGGAATCTTCACGAAGGGGGGTCCTGCGCTTCGCACCGATACCCCGGCACGCCTTGCAGACGGGACAGGCCGGGGCTTGACCGAAGGCGGCCAGCAGTGCCGCCGTGGTGAGAGACTGGATCGTTCAGCCCTTGACCGCGCCGAGTTGAATGCCTTTGACCAGGTACTTCTGGAGGACGATGAAGACCAGGACCATGGGGATGACGGACATGGTGACGGCGGCCATGAGGAGGTTGGTTTCCTGGCCGGCGGTGGAGTCGAAGTACATCAGGCCGATGGGCAGGGTGTACTTGTGCTCGCTGCGGAGCATGACCAGGGGCCAGAAGAAGCTGTTGTAGTTGCCCATGTAGGTGAAGATGGCCAGGGTGATCAGGCCGGGGCGGGAGAGGGGGAGGATGATGTCCCAGTAGAGTCGCCACTTGCTGGCGCCGTCGATCTCGGCGGCCTCGTCGAGACTGGAAGGAATGGTGAGCATGAACTGGCGCAGCAGGAACGTACCAAAGGCGGAGAACGCCCCGGGCAGGATCAGGCCGACCATCGAGTCCACCAGGCCCAGTTCGATCATGATCTGGTAGTTGGGGATCATCATGACCAGACCCGGTAGCATCATGGTGCAGAGGTAAAGGACAAAGACCTTGTCGCGGCCGGGCCACTGGAGGCGGGCGAAGGAGAAAGCCGCCAGCGAACTGGTGAAGACTTGAAGAAACGTGACCCAGGCGGCCACGAAGAGGCTGTTCCAATAGTAGCGTGCAAAGGGGATCGCGCTAAAGACATCCTGGTAATTGCGTGGCACGTTGAAGAGCTCAAAGCCAAAGATGCGCAGCGGCGCCCATTCGACGCTCGCGGGCAACCACGTGTCCAGGCCGACCTCCTGAAGCTGCTTGAGGCTGGTGAGGACCATCCAGGTGAAGGGCAGCACCATGGCAAAGCTCATGACCGCCAGGACCATGTGCAATGCGGAGGTGCCCAGGAAGCGTTTGGCGGCGATGCTGGGTTTGACCGGCAGGTCGGGCAGCGGGCGGGGCTTGGGGTCGGACGGGCGCAGGGCGGCCTGGGCGTCGATGGCGGCGGCGGGGAAGGTGGACGCCGGCGTGGTGGGCTCGGCGGTGCCGGGGTTCGAGTTGGCCAGGGGATCGCTCATTCGTTGACGTATTTGTTGCCGAATTTCCAGTTGAACATCGTGACGCTGAAGACCAGGAGGAACAGGGCCCAGGCGGTGGCGGAAGCGAAGCTGAGCCGGCCGGTGTCGAACCCCTCGGTATAGATGAAGTAGGCCAGGGTGGTGGTGGAGCCGGCGGGGCCGCCCTTGGTCATGACCCGCGCCATTTCGAAGCCGCCCTGGAGTCCGCCGATAGTGCTCATCACCGCGATGAAGAAGGTGGTGGGCGCCAGTTGAGGCCAGGTGACGTGCCAGAATTTCTGGAATCGGCTGGCGCCGTCGATGTTGGCGGCCTCGTAGAGCTCCTCGGGGACGTTGGTCAGGGCCGCCAGGTAGAGGAGCATGTTGTTGGAGCCGATAGCGCCCCAGAATCCCATGATCATGATGGCGGGCTTGGCCCAGTTGTAGTCCGCCAGCCAGGTGGGCGAACCGAGTCCGCCGGGTCGTGCCGCCAGATCGGGCAGGTTCCATGCCACCGCCGCCAGGCCCAGCAGGACGAACTGGAAGACCATGACAAAGAGCGCCAGCATCAGGGACGTGCCGGTGCCGGCGCTAGGCCGGCTGGGGAAGTCACGGCCGGCGCCGGCGACGCGGACTCCCTGCCAGAGGATGACCGCCAGGACACCGGCGGTAAGCCAGAGGGCCTGTCCGCGCGTGGTGCTCCACACCCACGCCATGACCGTGGGCAGGAGCAGCAGGATGAGGGGCAGGATCAGGGCGGCGCTGCCCGCATCGCCATCGCTCCACATCTGCCGCAGCTTGGACAGCGACCAGGCCAGCAGCAGGACGATGAGGGCAAAGCCAAGCCACAGCCCCAGGTGCAAGGCGCTGGGCGGCATGGCATTGACGGCGCTGGTGGCGGCGTCCATGACGGGGCGTACGCCGGCGTTGATGGGCCCGGTTTCCGGGTTGTAGAGCTTCTTCCAGAGGATGTACGTGGCGACGCCGGCGGTGAAGTGGGGCGCGTAAAAGAGGGTGCGGTAGGCGGTGACGCCGCCGGAGAGTCCCAGGACGACGACCACGCCCGCCAGGCCGACCATGAGGATGGCCATGCCCGTGCCGCCCATGCCCACGACGGTGAGCATGGCGACGCTGACGATGAGTCCGAAGGTGGCGCAGACCCACAGGTAGACGCGCCTCCCGCCGCCGCGCGTGTCCTTACTGAGCAGGATGGCGGCGCCCAGGGACGCGGCGATGCCAAAGGGAATGCCCATCATCAGGAAGAGCGTGTTGCCGAAGTAGCGGAGGAAGTCGCCCTCGCGGATGAGGCGGATGAAATTGCCCAGGCCGACGAATTCGAGCTTGGCGTCGGGCTTCCACATGTTGTGCAGGCGCAGGTCCCAGTTGGTGAACGCCAGCATGATGGCAAAAAGCACGGGAAAGACGACGAACACCAGCATGCCGCAGATATTGGGCGTCAGGAAGGCCAGGCCCAGAATGAGATTGCGGGCTTGCTTGCGGCGGGAAATCATGGGGCGTTCTCGTCCGTCTCTGGCGCCGCCTGATTGGTGCGGCGATAGTACGCGCGATAGAAAGTGCTGGTGACCAGTTCCAGCGGGATCGCTTTGCCTTGGGCTTTGTACTGATCGATCAGCTTCTGCTGCTGCACAAGCTGGTCGTAGCGGGCCCTGAGCTTGGGCTGTTCTTGGAGCGAGCGAGCAATCTCCGCGTTGACGCGCTGGGCCACTTCCGCCGCAGCTTCCTTGGCGGAGCGCATGTCATTCATAAACAACTCGTGGACCCTGTTGACTTCGCGATTGGCGATGGTGTCGAGCACGAACGGGCTGTAGTCGCCGCCGATGGCGATGTCCTGGGCCGCGTTGAAGAACATTTCGTGGCAGCCCCATTCGTTGGGGTGGTCCGGCGGACGGTTAAACAACTCGGTCTGGGCGTATTGCGGAATGGGTGGCAGAGCGTCGGCGTCACGGACGATCTGCATGTTGTAATCTTCGCTGGCGAGAAAGGCCTGGAACAGCCGCGCCAGTTCGGGGTTGGGGCTGCCGATGTACATGCCCGCGGCGCGCGTGGCGATGGTGGTGCTGGGGAACCCGCCGTGCGGCGGCTCGGAAACGCTCAGCGCCAGGGGGCCGCCCTGGGGGTCCTTGAACTTGCGAAGCTGGATCAGGGCATAGCGCCCGCTGTAGAACATGGCGAAGTTGCCGCTGTTGAACAACTGGAGTGTCGGCCCGCCGTAGCCCTGCTGGGTGTCAAATCCCTGCCGATCCGCGGCCGTTGGCAGCAGGTGATCGACATAAGTCCACTTGTAGACGCGCTCGAGCACCGCAACGAACCGCGGATCGTCCAGTGTGCAGCGCGTCCCGGTTTCGTTGAACTTGCCCAGGCCCAGACTGCGATACATCAGTTCCAGCACGACGCCATCGGCGAAGAAAACGGTGCGCCGCTGCCCCGGTGGGTTGGCGGCCTCGACCAGTTGCTTGCCGATCGCCTCGAACTGGTCAAACGTCCACCGCTTGGGCGGCACGGGCACGCCGTATTTCTCGAACGTCCCCTTGTGGATCCAGTACATCGTCACCGCGACGTTGCAGGGGAACATGTACTGCCGGCCGTCCAGGGTAATCTCCGGCTCGATCGCGGCGTAGGTGTAGGAGGGGTCGAACTTGAGCTGCCGGCCCCAGTCCGTAACGTCGCGCAAAAGGCCGATCGATTGGAAGTAGCGCATGCCCGTGCCGCTACCGATGTCCAACAGGTCGCCCGCCACGCCGCTGACGCCCTGGATCACCTGCTTGGACACTTCGCGGTTGGCGGTATCCAGGCGCAGGCGCACGGCCGGCTCAGGCTTGCCCTCGGCGCCCGGCACCGTGTAGCCGTTCTTCACCAGCCACTGGTGGAACAATTCCACCTGCATGTCCCGGGCCGGATTGCGGTCGGTCACCCAATAAATCACCGGCACCTCGCTCTGCTGGTCGGGATACGACCACCAGGTTCCAAAGGCGGCGGCAGCGAGCACCACGGCAATAGCGGCAAAAAGAAGCTTCATGCAATCGCGCGATCTTACGACAAATCGCTCCATACTGCCATTGCGCAAGTGAGCCCTGGAGCCAGGGGACCCGCCGGAGGTCTCCTGGCTTTTATCCCGTAACGGTTGTGGACCCCGGCATGCGGCGGTACCATGATTCCACTCGGTACGCGACCATGCCGAGCGCCCGGGGAACCGGGCCTTCGGGGACATGTGATGCAGGAACTGCTTGATGCCATCGCCTCTCCGGTAAACCTGGCTCTCACCGTGCTGCTGGGCTTGGCGGTCCTCTACTGGCTGCTGGTCATCTTCGGGGCCTTGACGATCGATGCCCTGGACTTTGACATGGATGGCCCGGGCGATCTGCCCGACGGCGGCGACATCGATCTGCCGGCGCACGGCACCGACGACCTGGCGCACGCCGCCATGAGCCTCTCCTGGCTTCGCTTCTTCAACGTCGGCACCGTCCCGCTGATGTTCCTCCTGTCTATCTTCCTGCTCATGCTCTGGCTCGCCGGCGTCATCCTCCACCCTGTGATCGGTGCCTGGGGCGTCCTGTTCCAGATTCTGCTGCTGGTGCCCATGGCTCTCGCCGCGGCTCTGATCACCAAGGTGCTGACGATGCCGCTGGCCACGATCTTCCGCCGCATGCGCGAACAGGAGGAAGCCGAGCGCCGGGTCGTCATGGTCGGCCAGCGCGCCCGCGTGGTTTCCACCAGGCTCACCGATCGCTACGGGCAAGTCGAGGTGGAGACCAACGGCTCGCCCTTGCGGCTCAACGCCCGCGTCACCGAGGCGGGCCAGGAACTCAAACGTGGCGACGAGGTGATCCTCGTCGCCGAGGACGAACAAGGCAAGTTCTTCATTGTCCGGGGCCTATAAGCCCCAGGAGCTGAGACGTTGACGCAAGCATTGACCGTATTGGTCGCAGCCGCCTTGGCGGTCTTCATCCTGGGCCTGCTGATCACCATCGTCAAGTGTTACCGCAAGGTCGAGCCGGGCACCGCCATGGTCCGGCGCGGCTACGGCGGACCGCGCGTGTCCTTCAACGGCATGCTCGTGTTCCCCATCTTCCACCGTGCCGACGTGATGGACGTCTCGGTCAAGCGCGTGGAGATTTACCGCCACGGCTCGGAGGGCCTGATCTGCAAGGACAACGTCCGCGCCGACATCAAGGTCGCCTTCTTCATGCGCGTCAACAACGTCGAGAAGGACGTGCTCCAGGTCGCCGACTCGCTGGGTGTCCGCCGCGCCAGCGACCAGGCCGAACTGGTGGAGCTGTTTGACGCCAAGTTCTCCGAAGCTCTCAAGACCGTGGGCAAGAAGTTCGACTTCACTGAGCTTTACACCGAACGCGACCGCTTCAAGGACGAGATTCTGGCGCACATCGGCACCGACTTGAACGGCTACGTGCTCGACGATGCCGCCGTCGATTACCTCGAGCAGACCGACCTGGCGCAGCTTGATCCCAACAACATTCTCGATGCCGAGGGCATTAAGAAGATCGCCGACCTGACGGCCCGCGAGGCGATCCGCGCCAACGAGATCAACCGCGAGAAGGAAAAGACGATCAAGAAGCAGGACGTCGAGGCCCGCGAGACGATCCTGGAGCTGGAGCGTCAGCAGGCCGACGCCGAGTCCAAGCAGCAGCGTGAGATCGCCGTGGTCCGCGCCCGCGAGCAGGCCGAGGCCGACAAGGTGCGTGAGGAGGAGCGGCTCAAGGCCCAGCGCGCGCGCATTACGACCGAGGAGGAGCTGGGCATCGCCGAGGAGAACAAGCAGCGGCAGGTGCTGGTGGCGCTTCGCTCCAAGGAGCGTACCGACGGCATCGAGCAGGAGCGCGTGACACGCGAGCGCGACCTGGAGGCGACCGACCGCGAGCGCGTCGTCGAGCTGGCGCGCATCGACAAGGAAAAGGCGCTGGAAGTCGAGCGCAAGAAGATTCAGGACGTGATCCGCGAGCGCGTGGTGGTCGAGCGTGCGGTGGTCGAGGAGCAGCAGCGCATCCACGACACCGAGGAGCTGATGACCGCCGAGCGCGCCAAGCAGGTGAAGGTGATTGGCGCCACCGCGCTGGCGGAAGAGAGCAAGATCAAAGAGGTCAAGATGGCCGAGGCTTCGCGGGAGGCCTCCAAGTTCCAGGCGGACGAGATTCTCATCGAGGCTGAGGCCAACCGTCAGTCGGCCGAGAAGCAGGCGCAGGGCAAGATGAAGCTGGCGGAGGCGACCAGAGCCGAGGCGGCGGCGGGCGGGTTGGCGGAGGCCGAAGTGCTCGACGCCAAGGCCGGGGCGATCCGCAACTACGGCACGGCGGAAGCCGACGTCGTGGCCGCCAAGGGGCTGGCCGAAGCCAAGGCACTGCAGCAGAAGTATGAGGCCGAGGCCACCGGCGTCGCTGCCAAGGCCGACGCCATGAAGAAACTCGACGGCGTCGGACGCGACCACGAGGAGTTCAAACTCCGCCTCAACAAGGACCGCGACATCGAGATCGCCGCCATCAACATCCAGCGTGACGTCGCCGCCGAGCAGGCCAAGGTCCTGGGCGAGGCGCTCAAGCAGGCCAATATCGACATCGTCGGAGGGGACAGCGCCTTCTTCGACCGCATCGTCAACTCCATCACCGCCGGCAAGCAGGTCGATCGTTTCGTGGGCAACTCCGATACCGCCCGCTTGGTGCGCGACACTTTCTTCAGCGGCAACGGCGAGGGCTTCGGCCAGCGCCTGCGCGAATTCAGCGAGCAGTTCGGCGTCAGCGCCGAGGACCTCAAGAACCTGACGGTCTCGGCCCTGCTGGCGAAACTGCTGGCGCAGAGTGCTGACGGCACGCTCACCGACGAGCTGCGCCGCATGATCGGCTACGCCCAGAGCCGCGGTCTGGCAGATCGGCCGGTGCACGATATCGCCGCGGTCACCACCACGACCACCGTGGCCTCAGCCGCTAAGCCCAAGAGCAGGAACTAGACCTGCCCCGTTGCGCCATGGGCAAACTCCCTCTCCCTTCTTAAGGAGAGGGCTGGGGTGAGGGATTCAACGGATTAACATGGCTGGAATGACGCAAGTATCCCAGCCGATGGGGCTGCGGCCGTGCTGGTGCAAGCACCGAAATTAGGTCCAGGGCACGATGGCTGAAACCGACTCCAATACAACCGCCCCCCAGAGCGCCGCGCCGCCGTCGGCGCCGCTGGACATCGATCAGGGCGCCTATCAGGTCCTGCGCGACCGCCTGCTCGCCTCGGGGCGCGAGCTGCGCGAGCGCGTGAACAAGCTCAACGCCCAACGCATCGACGTGTTCGGCGGCATCCCCACCCAACTGCTCACCACCGAGCAGATCACCACCAGCCACAACTGCGTCCCGCGCGACATGGCGGCCTTCGGCGACCGCTTTGTCTTTGGCTACAACGTGCGCTTCGGACTCAAGCAGGAAATCGACCTGCCCGATGTCTTTGCCTGCGCCCGCTTCGATGGCCAGCGCTTCCACGAGGAGCCTATCACCTTCATCGCCGACGTCGTCTTCCGCAAGGAGTTCCAGGACCTCTACCGCTTCTACAAGCACGCCCTTTTCACCAAGTTCTTCAGTCATGGGCCGCACCTGTACATGAAGTTCCGCGTTGGGCGGAACATGGACGACTTTAAGGCATTCAAGTGGGCCATCAGCCCCGACAAACTCACGTACATCGACAACCGGTCTGACCACGAGGTCCGCTATCCACAACAGCACTCCTTCGACTGGAATCGCGTCACCCGCGACATGCTCCGGCCGGGCAAGAACCCGCACTACGCCATTGATGACTGCCTGTTCGTCGAGACCACCGGCGGGGACCTGACCATCAAGATCGAGGACAACACCGAGCACGGCCGGGGCATCTACAGCGAGCCGGTGGACGACCCCAGCCAGAGCCCCGACGACGCCGAGATCAGCTACGCCCTGCACGGGAACCTCGTATTGCTGCGCATCCGTCCGTTCGGCGAAGACGGCCACCGCCACTTCATCTTCAACCGCAAGCTGCGCGAGGTCATTCGCCAGGACTTCATCGCCGACGCCTGCCAGGCGCTGCCCGACGACCACGGCCTGATCTTCGCCGGCGGGTACTACCTGGCCTCCGGCAGGCACCATGTCTTCCCCAACATGCCCGCGCGCCTGACCTTCGAGAAACGCATCGCCAGCCCCAACGGCGAAGACTACCTCTACGTCATGTACGACCGCGGCGAAGGCTTGTACGTGCTGATGCCCTACAACGTCATCGAGCAGCGCGTCGATACGCCCATCGTCTGCTCAGGCTACAGCATTTTCGACAACGGCCGGCTCGTATTCTTCAAGGCGCACGAAGAGCCGCAGCGGCACCACGCGCTCCAGATCTGGCAGACCCCCTTTGTCGCCGCGGACTTCCCCGTCGAACGCAAAAGCGATTCACGCCTCTACCAGATCGGCAACCGCGACATCGTCCGCGGCATGGCCGAGTGCACTCGGCTGCTCCAGTTGATCGAGCGCGAGCAGCTCTACGCCGAGCTGTACCTCGACATCGTCAAGGCGGCGTCGGCGATGCTCGACGGGTATCACTGGCTCAATGAGCCGGCATCCTTCCAACTGGCGCAGGTGATCACGCAAATCCGCGACACCGGCCAAGCCGCCGTCAGCGAGTACGAGAAAGTCGTCCGCCTCCGCAAGGCGTCCCAGGACGCCCTGGCGCAAGAGCAGGAGCGCACGCGCAACCTGATCAGCGAGAACGCCGCGCGGCTTTACAACGGCGTCGATGCGTTCGTCAAGTCGCTGGCGCTCCTGCGCGAGGCGCGCGGTCGAATCATCGGCCTCAAGGATGTCCGCTACATCGATGCCTCGCAGGTGGAGGAACTGGAAGGCCAGATCACTGAGCAGACGGGCGAACTGAGCCGCCGGGCGGTGGAGTTCCTGCTCAAGCCCGACTCGCTGGCGCCCTATGCGTCACGCGGCGAGCAGTTCGCGCAGATGATCGGCGCGGTGGAACGTGTGGTCGAAGCCAAGGCCCTGTCGGAGAAAATCGAGACCGCCGCCGGCGAGTTGGAGATGCTCATCGAGATCGTGAGCAACCTGCGCATCGAGGACGCGACGCAGCGGACGACGATCGTGGACAGCATTTCGGCGGTGTTCGCGACTCTCAACGCCTCGCGGCAGGCGTTGCGCAACCGCATCGCCGAACTGGGCCGCGCCGAGGGCGCCGCCGAGTTCAACAGCCAGCTCCGCCTGCTGGCTCAGAGCGTGTCCAATTACCTGGACCTGTGCGACACGCCGGAGAAGGTGGACAACTACCTGACCAAGATGATGGTGCAGTTGGAGGAACTGGAAGGTCGCTTTGCCGAGTTTGACGATTTGGTGGTGCAACTGGCCCAGACGCGCAACGAAGTGGTCACGGCGTTCGAGCAGCGCAAGTTACAGATCACCGAGCGGCGCAACCGCCGGGCCATCGCGCTGGCGCAGGCGGCCGACCGCATCCTGGCGGGCATCAAGTCGCGCGTCGACGCCATGGACTCGATCCAGCAGATCCACGGCTACTTCGCCTCGGACCTGATGATCGACAAGGTGCGCGACATTCTCGAGGAACTGGCGTCGATTCAGGACACCGTCCGCGCCGACGACATCCAGTCCCGGCTCAAGAGCATCCGCGAAGACGCTGTTCGCCAGCTCAAGGACCGCCAGGATCTCCAGGCCGAGGGGCCCAACACTATTCGCTTCGGCCGGCACGTATTCTCCGTCAACACCCAACCGATCGAGCTGACGCTGGTCCGCCGTGATGCGGGCATGCAGCTTCACATCAACGGCACGCGTTTTTTCGATCCCGTAGAGGACGCCGGGCTGCTTGACACGCGCGAGGCGTGGGACCAGGAACTGGTGAGCGAGCGCGACGAGGTCTATCGCGCTGAATACCTGGCGTACAAGATGCTGCCCTGGGTGACGAATCTGCCCGAGAATGAGCGGCGCGAGCTGCTGGATGAATCGAGCCTCGCCCTGCTGCAACGTGTGCAGCAGTTCATGGCCACGCGTTACGCCGAGGGCTACACCAAGGGCGTGCACGACGCCGACGCCACCGTCCTCCTGCGGCAGTTGATCGACCTGTCGGCAACCATCGGCCTGCTCCGCTACTCGCCGGCGGCACGCACGCTGGGCGTCCTGTTCTGGCAGATGAACGAGGACACCGACCTGCGGCGCAAGCTCGCGGGCCAGTTGCTCGCCGTGCGCGAGGTGTTCACTTCCTTCCCCACCCAAGGCAAGCACCCGCGCAGCATTGAAGAGCTGGAGGCCGCGGTGCGTGCCTTTGCCGCAGAGCGCCCGCCGCTGGATCCCGACCTGGCGCACCAGGCCGCCGAGTACCTGTTCATGGAGGGCACCATCCGTGCCGAGGGCTTTGCCAGCAGTCCCGAGGCCGACGATCTGATGCGTGGCTTCAACGACCACCTGCGCAATACCGCCGCGGCACGCCGATTCAAGGATTCCCTCGACAAGGTCGGCGATGACCCCTGGCGGCGCTACCTGCTGCATCGCGATTGGATGCAGGCGTTTTTCATGGCGTCGGATCTCGATCGCGGGCGCCTGGCGTCTTATCTGGATGAAGCGGCGCTGCGCTTGTTCGAGGGCCCCAACAGTCACGCCCGGCTCGTGCCCGTGAGCACGCGACGGCGCATCGAAGGCTTGCGCGGCGGGCACAAACGCATCGACAACGGCGCCATGGACCTGGAATACACGGAGTTCATGACCCGGCTCCAGCGCTTCGAGCGCCTCGCCGTGCCCCGCTTTGAGCGCTTCACCCAGGCCAAGCGCAAGGTGGTCGAAGCGGCGCGGCACGACATCCGCGTCGAGGAGTTCAAGCCGCGCGTGCTCACCTCCTTTGTGCGCAACCGGCTCATCGACCGCGTCTATCTGCCGCTGATCGGCGACAACCTGGCCAAGCAGATCGGCGTCAGCGGCAACACCACCCGCACCGACCGCATGGGCCTGCTGCTGGTCATCAGCCCGCCGGGCTACGGCAAGACCACGCTCATGGAGTACATTGCCAGCCGGCTGGGCATCGTCTTTGTCAAGATCAACGGCCCGGCGCTGGGCCACGGCGTCACGTCGCTGGATCCCGAGGAAGCGCCCAACGCCGGCGCTCGCGAGGAAATCGAGCGGCTCAATCTCGCCTTCGAGATGGGCGACAACGTGATGATCTACGTGGACGACATCCAGCACACCAACAGCGAGTTTCTCCAGAAGTTCATCTCGCTCTGTGACGCACAACGGCGTGTCGAGGGCGTGTTCCGCGGACGCACGCGCACCCACGACCTGCGCGGCCGAAAGGTCGCCGTGGTCATGGCGGGCAACCCCTACACCGAGAGCGGCGAGAAATTCCGCATCCCCGACATGCTCGCCAATCGCGCCGACACCTATAACCTGGGCGACATCATCGGCGAGCACGGTGATTCATTCCGCAGCAGTTACCTCGAAAACGCATTGACCTCCAACCCCGCGATTAACGACCTGGCGGCACGACCCGCCAACGACGTGCACGCCGTCATCCAGATCGCCGCCACCGGCTCACGCGAAGGTGTGGACTTCGAAAGCTCCTTCACCAGCGACCAGGTCGACGAGATGGTCAACGTGATGAAGAAGCTCATCCAGGTGCGCGATGTGGTGCTGCGCGTCAATCAGCAGTACATCCGCTCGGCGGCGATGGAGGACCGCTACCGCACCGAGCCGGCGTTCCTGCTCCAGGGCTCGTACCGCAACATGAACCGCATCGCCGAACGGGTGCTGCCGGTGATGAACGACGCGGAGCTGCGCACGCTGATCCTCTCGGCGTACGAGCAGGATGCGCAGACGCTGACCACCGGCGCCGAGGCGAACCTGCTCAAGTTCAAGGAGATGATGGGCTGGCTTGACGAGACGGAGGCCAAGCGCTGGGACGACATCTGCCGGACGTTCCGCCGGACCAACGAAGTGGCGATGATGGGCGGCGACCAGGCGGCGGCGGTGGTGTCGCAGTTGAGCCGATTCAACGAGGGGCTGGGCGACATCGGTAAGGCGATCGCCGTGGCGGCGGCTTCCGGGGGCCGGCACAACGGCGACGCCAAGGCGGTGCTGGCCATCGACGAACAAACCGCCGGCGTGATCGCGGCGCTGGCATCGCGCATGGACGCCATGGCGCAGGCCATGGCCGACAGCGCCGCCGCAGCCGCCCGCCAGGAAGATGTCCCGCCCGCGCCGCCGTCGCCCGAGCAGATCACCGGCAAGACCAGCCCGTATGAAATCAAGGTCATCAACCGCGTGCCCGAAGCGTTCCTGGTCATCATCCGTCAGCAGTTCGAGCTGATGAAAAGCTGGCTCGAACCGCTGGGCCGCATCGCCGCCGGACAAGAGGACCGTATCCGGCAGGTAGTCGATTCACTGGAAACACTGACGGCCAAGTACGAACGTGTGATCGAACGATTGGAAAAAGGGCGCGAGTGAGCGGGTTGGCCCGGCGCGCTTTTTTCAGTGAGCCTGATTCAGTTCGATCTCCAGCACTTCCAGGGCGGCGTCGACGTGGTGGGGGTCGCCGTCGGCTTGGAGCATGGCGGGGGTACTCATCGCCAGCAGGGCGCGTTTGACCGACGCCAGGCGGGGCCAGTCGGGTTCGGCGTGCAGGCCCAGGGCTTTGCGTTCGTGGGCGATCATGCTGCACAGCCGCCGGCCGCGCAATTTCTGCCGTCGCGCCCAATAGAGGTGCTCGAAATATACCGCGTCCTCGACCCAGAAGCCCGCGTGCACCTGGGCGAAATCCAGCAGCAAGGCCGGCCCGTCGGGCGCCGGAACACGGGTCATGGCGTTGCCCAGATGCAGGTCGCCGTGGCACCATTGGTCGCGCGGGCGGTCGTTCCAGATCTTCATCCAGTCGCGCAGCTTCTTGTGCGCGGTCTTCAGCGCGTTCTTCCAGCGCTGCTCGTTGCGGACATCGTGGTCCCGGGTGATGTTGCGACGGGCGGTGTCGAGAATGGCCTTCCAGTCCCTTTCCGGGTGTGGGGCTTGACCGGTGATGGGCACCTCGGCGGCGGCGGCATGGAAGCGGGCGGCGGCCTGCGTCAGCAGGTCGAATTCGGCGCCGTTCCACGCGCTGCCCAGCGGGCCATGCGGCAGGCGCTCCATCACCACCCACGCCAGGTCATAGCCGTTAAGCGTTTCACCCTGGGCATAGACGCGCGGCACGATGTCGCTGTATCGCGTCAGATGGAGCAGCCAGAAGCGTTCGATAGGCGGCACGGGGAGCTTGACGACGACGGGCTGGTCGATGCCGTGGTCATCGCGGAAGGTGGCGTAACCCGTGGCGGCGCCGCCGCGCTGCCAGGTGGTGCGGAACCAGGTGATGGCGGAAAGCCGGCCGTCGCAGGCGCCGGCGAGCACGGGCTCCAGCGCGGCCCCAAAGGGCGACTCCTGGCCGGGCAGGTTGTGCAGGGAACCACTGCCGGCCGAAGGCAGCGTGGGGGGAATAGATTGCGATAACGGAGGCAGGGCCGGCATTAAGCCGGAAAATCTGGCCGGGTCGCCTGAACCTCCGAACAGGCGCCGGCCCAACTGTGGCTCGGATGTGGGCGATTGCTCCATCCGCACTATGCCTCTGGGCCAAGAGTCATATTATCCTGTCCACCCTAGCCATTACGCTCGTGGAATTCAATAGGTTCATCGACAGAATCGGCGCAAGATTGTGATAACATCCTTCGGAATACCTGACGCTTCGCCCAAAGCGGCTCAGCGTCGGCGTGCTGGGATGCTCCTAAATCAGAAATTAGAGATTAGAAATCAAACATGCGTGACCCTCGAATCGACAAACTGGCCCGCGTGATCGTCGAATATTCCACCGGCGTCAAGAAAGGCCAGCTCGTGCGCATCAGCGGCGATCCCGTGGGCATGCCGCTGCTGGAGGCAGTATATGAGCACGCCCTGCGGGCCGGGGCGCACCCGTTTCTCAAGCTCACGCCCAACAGTGCTGCTGACCTGTTCATGGAGCTGGCCAATGAGGAGCAGCTCAAGTACGTCAGCCCGCTGGCGCAACAGGAGATCGAGAAGATCGACGTGTCGATCGGCTTGTGGGCCGAAACCAACACCAAGGCAATGTCGCGGATCGACCCGGCGCGGCAGGGCATGGCGTCGGCGGCGCGCAAGCCGATCTTCAAAGTGTTCATGGACCGCGCCGCCAAGGGCGAACTCAAGTGGTGCGGCACGCTGTACCCGACACTCGCCAGCGCCCAGGATGCGGAGATGAGCCTGCGGCAGTACGAGGATTTTGTCTTTGCCGCCGGCCACCTGGACAAGGACGATCCGGTCGCCGAGTGGCAGAAGATCGCCGCCAGTCAGCAGAAGGTGGTGGATCATCTCAAGGGCAAGAAGGTGGTGCATTTTGCCTCCGGCGCCGGCACCGACCTGACGGTGAACGTGGAGGGCATGACTTGGATTAACTGCTGCGGACACGAAAATTTCCCCGATGGCGAGGTGTTCACCGGGCCGAACTTGAAGGCGGCCGATGGTGGGGTCAACGGCGTGGTGCGCTACTCCTTCCCGGCGGTGCACCACGGCCACGAGGTGCACGACATCGAACTGACCTTCGAGAAGGGCAAGGTGGTCAAGGCCACGGCGGAGAAGGGTCAGGATTTCCTGGAGAAAATGCTCGATCAGGACGAAGGCTCCCGCCGTCTGGGCGAAATCGCCATCGGCACCAACTACCAGATACAGCAATACAGCAAGAATACGCTGTTTGATGAGAAAATCGGCGGAACCTTCCACGCGGCGGTCGGGGCGGGCTATCCCGAAACGGGCAACAGCAACGAATCAGGTCTGCACTGGGATATGGTGTGCGATCTGCGCGGCACGGCCAAGGGCGGCGGCGGGACGATCACCGTTGATGGGGAAGTGATTTCGCGGGATGGAAAATTTGTGTTTGAGGGATGGCCCGGGGGGACGTGATTTCTGATTTCGGATTTCGGATTTCGGATTTTTCAAGCCCGGCCATGCGAGTCTTCGAGCTTGGCCGGGATCCCGCCCGCACCGTTGGTGCCTGGGCTAACCACAAAAAAGCCGGGCGCGATCTGGCGACCAGGCCCGGCCGGAGGAGTTGGAACTGTCAGCGTACGCTATTGCTGTTTTCGGCCGCGGTCCTGCTGGCCCGGCTGACCCTGCTGACGCGCCTGGCCCTGCTGCTTCTGGCCCTCACGCTGCTTCTGTTGCTGCTGCTGCTGCTCCTTCTGTTGCTGCTCCTTGCGCTGCTGCTGATTGGGCTGCTGACGTTCCTGTTCGGGCATGACGAGACTCCTTGATCGGGCGGCCCCGATTTGCGGGGGCCAAGCATCGTTCGGGCGATCGTCCACGCGACGAATCGGTCCCGAGCAAAGCAGTCGCCGCCCAGTCAGGGCGGCGACTGCGTACATCTTTCATCCCGCTGCCGCTCCCAAAAGGCAGTCACGGCCGGTCAAGGCCGTGACTGCACGCCCCCCTACGCGGGGTCTCAACACCCCTGCCTACCCGCTCCCCATCCCGCGTCGCGGCAGCTCCTACGGCACAGATGAAGCCACCCTGATCGCACTTTCCCAGCTTAGCCCCCCGCCGCGCGACTGCCATAGGCAAATCTCCTACTCCTACCCTAAGCACTTTGCTGAACCTCACGGAAGGATGACCACCAAGACACCAAGACACGAATAAGAGAGGAATGAAGAACGAGGAACGAAGAACAGCGCCGTTGCGGCGCTTCCTACCCTTCTCCCTGGTTCCTCGTTCTTCTTCCCTCGTTCCTCGTTCTTCACTTCGTGTCTTCGTGTTCTACCCCGGCCGCGTGCAGAAATGGAACAGCATCACTGCGGTGGCGACGGCGATGTTGAGCGAGTCGGTGCCCAGGTGCATGGGGATGGTGACGCGGCGCTGGCACATGGCGATGTGATCGGCGGACAGGCCTTGCGACTCGCTGCCGACGAGGATGGCCAGGCGATCGGGCGCCCCCGGAAGCGACGGGCGACGCGCCTGTGAGAGCGGCTGGGCATCGGCGTCGGTCACCGTGGCGATCAACTCCACTTGCCAGTCGTCGCGCAGGCGCTGGAGGTCGGCGGCGATGTCGCTGCTGCGGATGACCGGCAGGGTGAAGATCGCGCCCATGGACACGCGGACGGAACGACGCCAGTAGGGATCGCAGGAGCGTTCACCCAGGAGCATGGCATCGACGCCGAAGGCCGCGGCGATGCGGATCAGAGCGCCCAGGTTGTCGTGGTTGATCACTTGGGGGCAAACCAGCAGCGTGACGCCGGCGTGCTGACCCGGTCTGGTGGCACTCTCCATCACCGATCCAATCGTCGGCCTGTCGGGACGCACGCCGGCGGCCATGAGGCCCGAGTGAAACTTGAAGCCCATGATGCCGGTCATGAGGGCGTCGCTCACGACGTAGATGGGCACCTGATCCGGTGTGATCGGCACGACGCGATCGAGAACGCGCTGGGCGACCAGGAGCGAGTGCGTCCGTAGGCCGCTGGCCAGCAGTCGCCTCACCAGGTGCTCCCCCTCGGCCAGGAACAGGCCGCCCTGTGCCGCCAGTTCGCGGTCCTTGAGGTTGCGGTAGGGCGCGACACGAGGATCCTCCAGGGCATGAATGGGAATCACCGGCATGGCGGCCGACAGCATAGGTCAGTCCGCGCCGCTCCGCCGGGCTTTGCCGGGACGGACCGCGAAAACCTTGGCAAAATAAGGCCGGGAAGCTTGCCTGCATGAGCTTGGGCGGGTAACCTTGTCGATACAGCTATCGGACCCGAGGGTTCGTCCTTGGGTTCGCAGCCGGCGCCGCCGCGTGGGCGGGCCTTATGTTTTTGTTCGGAGGTATCACCATTAGTCGAGGCCGTTTTCAACCGTCGAAGCCTGTCGGCAAGCAGCTCCGCATCAATGATCAGGTTCGCATTTCCCCCGTCCGCTTGATTGACGAAAATGACGCCCAGGTCGGCGTTGTGGATCTCCTGGAGGCCAAGCGCCGCGCCCGCGAGGCCGGCTTGGACCTGGTCGAGGTCGCGCCGCAGAGTCAGCCGCCCGTTTGCCGAGTCATGGACTACGGCAAGTGGAAGTACCAGCAGAAGAAGAAAGAACAGAAGGCCCGCACGCACTCCAAGCAGAGCGAGCTTAAGGAAGTGCGCCTCCGTCCCAAGATCGACGACCACGATCTCCAGATCAAAATGGAACGAGCCCGCGAGTTCCTGGGCGACGGCGACAAGGTGCAGTTCACTATGCTCTTCCGCGGGCGTGAGATGGTGCACCGCGACATCGGCTTGAACGCCATGCGCGCCATTCGCGATGATCTGGCGCCGTTGTCGAAAATCGAGGCCGAGCCGCGCATGATGGGTCGGCGCATGACCATGGTGCTGGCGCCGGACCGCAAGCAGCAGAAGAGCGAGCCCAAGCCGGCCGCCGCAGCGTCAAGCCAGCCCGCCGCCCCGCGCGCCGAAAAGCCGCAGCCGCAACCCCAGCCCGCCGCTCCCTGATCCCCGCTTGCGGCTTAGCCTCCGACACGCTGGATCAACCACCGAGCAAACTCGACCTTGCTCATCGCTCCTCCTGGTGATCCGACGGGAACCTCCCGCCGGCCGTCGGCCCACAGCAACACCGGCCTGATCGCATCCCCCTCCATGGTTCCCAGCGGATTGGCGACGATTGCATCCACGCCCTTGCGGCGCAGCTTTGCGACCGCACGCTCCTCCAGTTGCCCAGCCTCTTCCAGGGCAAACGCGACGACCCGCTGCCCCGGCCGCTTGCGCGACGCCATCGAGGCTACCAGGTCCGGCGTCGCCTCCAGTGCCAGCATCATGCCTCGCTCCTTGTCGCTCGAAAGCTTGCCCGCCGCCGCTTGGGCCGGGCGATAGTCCGCCACCGCTGCCGCCATGATCAGCACGTCGTGATCGGCAAAATGGGTTTCGAGCAGTTGCTGAAGCTGGGTCGCCGTCTCGAATGACCGCAGCGTCAGCCCCGTGAGCTTCGCCGCCTCGGCCTGGACTGGACATGGCCCCAGCAGCAGCATCACCTGGTGCCCCTCCGCAATTGCCGCCGACGCCAGCCACAGCCCCATCTTCCCGCTGGAGCGATTGCTGATAAACCGCACCGCATCAATCGGCTCGCGCGTGGGCCCGGCTGTGATGAGAATTTTCATGGCTGCCAGCACGCGGCAGAGCCGCGGCGCTTCCTATGGAATCCAGCATTCCCTTCTCTTATCGACAACCCGGGCCTCTTCGGCCCAGATCGCGGTTGTCAAGCTGCGGCGAAGAAAACATCTTACGGGGTCCGCTGGCAACGGGCGAGAGCTGGTTCAGCGCCGTAAGTGCGACGCCGGGTCTATCACTGGCGGTTTTCTCCAAGGCTTAGCGTACGCCAAGGGTGTCGGGCCAGTCGCTTACCACGGGGATGGAAACCGAGCGCGGAAAAAGCCCGACAGAGACTGCATTCGTCAACACCCGGTCCGCTTGTTACGCTGTTTCGCCAATCCTTACAAGGTCACATTATGTCCAACAAAAAAGCATTGATCGTCTGGGGCGGATGGGCTGGGCATACGCCCAAGCAGTCAGCTGACGTATTCGCGCCCTTCCTTGAGCAGCAGGGTTACGAAGTCCAGGTGTCCGACACTTTGGATGCCTATCTCGATGAGGCAAGCATGTCGGCCCTGGCGCTGATCGTGCCCATCTGGACCATGGGCACCATCACCAAAGAGCAATGGGACGGCCTGAACAAGGCGGTGCGCAGCGGCGTGGGCCTGGCGGGGTTCCACGGCGGCATCATCGACTCCTTCCGCAACAACACCGAGTACCAGTTCATGACCGGCGGACAATGGGTCGCCCACCCGGGCAACTGCATCCCCGCCTACGACGTGAAGATCACCGACAAGAACCACCCGATCACCCGCGGCATCAGCGATTTTGCTCTGCGCGACACCGAACAGTATTACGTGCACGTCGACCCCGGCAATCACGTGCTGTGCAGCACGACGTTCACCGGCGAGCACGGCGACGCGAGCCTGTACAAGCCGGGCACGGTGATGCCCTTTGCCTGGACGCGCACGTGGGGGCAGGGCAAGGTGTTCGTCGCGGCGTGGGGGCATACGTTCAAGGATTTCGACGTGCCCGAGGCCAAGCAGATCGTGGAGCGCGGCATGATGTGGGCCAGCAGGTGATTGCGGATTTCGGATTTGTCTCCTTGTCTCCTTGTCCCCTTGTCACTCCGATACCATGACCAAGCTAAATCAAGCGAACTTACCCGAAGGCATGCGGCTGGAGCGCGTGGGCGAATTGGAGCGACTGGCGATTGCGACGCCGGCGGTGGAGGGGCAGGTTTATCTGCACGGCGCGCATGTGGCGCACTGGCGGCCGGCGGGCCGGCAGCCGGTGTTGTGGATGAGCGGCCAGAGTTGGTTGGAGCCGGGTAAGCCCATTCGCGGCGGCGTGCCCATCTGCTTTCCGTGGTTCGGGCCCAAGGTGAACGACCTTGAGGCACCCAACCACGGCTTTGCCCGCCTGCGGCCTTGGTCGCTCGAATCGGTGGTGCGCGACGGCCAAGGCGCGGTGACGGTCGCGATGAGCCTGTCATCCGACCGGGCGACGCGCGAGCTATGGCCACACGACTTTGCGGCACGATTCACCGTCTCATTCTCCAACACGCTGGAGATGTCGCTGGCGATCAGCAACACGTCCGGGGGCGGCAGCGGGCCGGCTATTTTCGAGGAGGCGCTGCACACCTACTTTGCGGTCGGCGATGTGCGGCAGGTCCAGGTCAGCGGTCTGGCTGGGGCGACCTACATCGACAAGCTCGACGCCACGGCCCGCAAGACGCTGGGGCCAGCGCCGATCATCGTCGCCGGCGAGACCGACGGCCTCTACCTGAACACGACCGCGGCCTGTGTGCTGGATGACCCGAGCCTGTCGCGGCGGATTACGGTGAGCAAGGCCGGCTCGAACACGACGGTGGTGTGGAACCCGTGGATCGCCAAGTCGCAGGCGATGCCGGATTTTGGCGATGACGAATGGCCGGGGATGATCTGCATCGAGACCGCCAACGCCGCCGACAACCGCGTCAACCTGCCGCCCGGCGCGACGCATGTGATGTCGGCGCGCATTACGGTCGCATGAAACCCCCGTCCATCCGCGGCTACTTCTTCCCGCCCCGTGCCTGCCTGACGATCTCGCTGAACTGCCGGGCCAGGCTGGTCAGGCCGGCCCAGTCTTTACTCTTGATCAGGTCTTTCTTGACCAGGGCCGAGCCGACGCCCAGGCAGGCGGCGCCGGCGGCGAGCCAGTCCTTGGCGGTCGAGAGGTCCACGCCGCCGGTGGGCGTGAGCTTGAGCTGGGGCATCGGCGCCAGCAGGTCCTTGAAATAGGTCGGGCCAAAGTGATTGGCGGGGAACACCTTGACAAAGTCGGCGCCCGCCTGCCAGGCGCCTAGGATTTCCGTGGGCGTCAGGCCGCCGGGGATCACCGGCTTGCCGTAGCGGTGCGCCATTTCGATGGTCGCCAGGTTGGTCGTCGGGCAGACCACGAACTGCGCCCCGGCCAGGATCGCCGCCCGCGCGGTTTCCGGGTCCAGCACGCTGCCCACGCCGATCACCGCGTCCTTGCCCAGGGCCTCGCTGGCCTTGGCGATGGCGTCCAAGGCGCCCGGCGTGGTCATGGTGATCTCGGAGAAGACAACGCCCCCCTCGCGCAGGGCCTTGCACACGTCCACCAGCTGCCCGGGCGAGTCGGCACGAATCACCGCCACCAGTCCCGAGGCTTCCAACTGCGACGCAAGTTCATGTCGGCTGAGCATGGGCCATAACATACCGATTTGTCCGGACAGGTGCCAATCACCTCTACCAGTTGGCTAATCCAAACGAGAACGTGAAGAAGAAAGCCTTGACAATCCCGGAAGCGTCACGTAATCTTATAAACCGGTTAATAACGGAGCGCTTACCGCCTTCGCCGCCATGGCCAACCCCAAAGCCACAACCTTGATGGAAATCTCCCGCCTGGCGGGCTGTTCCAAGGCCGCGGCGTCGTCCGTGCTCAACGGCTCCAGAGGCAACATCGGCGTCAGCAAAGAGTTACGCAAGAAGGTGATGTCCGTTGCCCAGCGACTAAACTACCGACCTAACTTCGCCAGCCGGTCCCTGGCACTGCGGCGAACCCAGACTTTGGGCGTCTACGTGCCCCCGCATCCCTGGGGCGGCATCGGCAACCCGCAATACGCCGGCGCCATGCTCCGCGGCATCGAAAGCGCCTGTCTCCAGCGCCACTACAACCTGCTGATCATCAATGTCGCCGGCATCGCCGCGCCCGAACGCTGCGTCGAATCGCTCATCGAACAGCGCGTCGATGGCCTGCTGATTCTGTGGGCCGATGGCGACGAGCCTTGGATCGACGACCTGCTCCAGCGTGGCAGCACGCTGGCGGCGGTGGACTGCCTGCGGCCGGACTCCCGCCTCGATGCCGTCATGTTCGACAACGCCGCCGCCATCCGCATGGCGCTGGATCACCTGATCGGCCTGGGCCATCGTCGCATCGGCTACCTGGGCACCTGTACCACGCAGACGATCCCGCACAACGAAGCCCGCCGGCAAGCATACATGGAGGCCATGGCCGGCCATGGCCTCGCGGTCGATCCGCACTGGGTCTTTGACGCCAGCCGCATTGACCATGTGGTGGAGCGCGGCGGGTTGCACTGCGACGAGGCGGGACTGCTGGGCGCCGCCTACTTTGCCGCCATGGGCCAGGACCGGCCGACGGCGCTGGTGGCGTTCAACGACATGGTCGCCGCCAGCGCGTTGCGGCAGTTTGCCGACGCGGGGCGCAGCGTGCCGGGGGATATGAGCCTGATCAACGTCGAAGACACGCCGCTGTGCCGGTACCTGCATCCGCGGCTGACCTCGGTGCGTCACCCGCTGGAAGAGATGGGCGCCCTGGCGGCGCATCGGCTCATCGAGCGGGCGACGGGCCAATCCGCCGGCCCCCAGGCCTTGCGATCGTATTGCCCGCCGGAACTGCGCGTGCGCGAGAGCACCGCGGCCCCGGCCTGTTGATTCCCGCTATGGAGTTGGCCATGAAGCGTCGCGCTGCTTTTACCTTGATCGAGCTATTGGTGGTCATCTCGATCATCGCGCTGCTGATCGCGATGCTGCTGCCGGCGCTGGGCAGCGCGCGTGATGCGGCGCGGGCGGTGCAGTGCGCCAACATGCTCAAGCAGATCGGCGTGGCCAGCGCCAACTACGGAGTCAGCCACAAGGGCGGGCGGCTGCCCCATTGGGCGCGCGAGCCTAACGGCCTGCAAGTCACTGCCTCCGCGCCGCACCATGTGCCCTGGTACAACAACACCGACTTCCGCATCGACATGCAACTCCCCATGACTGTCACCGGCAGCAAGTGGATAAGCATGCCCCGCAACCAGATCTGCCCGAAGGCGGAATGGAGTCTGGCCAATCCCAGCGGCGCAGGCAACTACGACATGCGCTATAGCTTTGGTCAGAATGTCCAAGTCACCAATGGTGCCGCAGGTTTGTTGCCCGAATGGGACGCCGATCCCGCCATGGGCGCCGCGGGCTTCCATGAGAAGGACGTACAGGCCCCGGCCCGCAAGCTCGAGTTCGCCGACGGATATCGCCAAACCCTCACCAAGCAGCATTCGGGTGGGTACCAGGGCGAGATCGCGCCGGTCGCCGCCAACAAAAATTCGGTGGCCACGCGGCACGACGACTCTGCCAACGTGCTGTTCTTCGATGGCCATGCGACCCGCATGCCACGCAACGATGTCGTCGGGGTGGTCGGGGTAGCCAACCAACTGTGGGATGTGACGCAATGATGATCCGCTCCGTGCCTATCGCTTTCGCCGCCGCTCTGCTCGCCTGGCCCGCTGTGGGACTGGCGGAGCCGACGACGCTGTTCGACTTCGAGACGCCCGGCGTCATGACGCAGGTCGGCGGCATCGATACGGCGCGAAAGATCATCGAACTCAACGGCTCGCGTGCCCTGGAGGTCGCCACCGGCGTCGATAAGCCCTATCCCAACATCACGCTCAAGCCCACGGGGCAAACCTGGAACCTCGACCGCTTCACACGCATTGAGATCGACGTCACCAACCTCAGCGACGAGTCGCTCAAGATCGGCGCGCGGGCGGACAATCCCGGCGCCACCGGGCGCAGCAACTCGACCACCGGCAGCATCGGGCTGGATCCGGGTGAAACCGGCACGCTGACCGTCGAGTTCGACCGCAAGTTCGCCCAGGAACTGCGCGCCAGCCTCAAGGGTATGCACCACACGCCCTGGGGCGTGCGCGGCCAGTGGGGCGGCGTGATCGACCCGGCACAGGTGACGCAGATCAGCCTGTTTCTCAACAAGCCCGATCGGCCGTATCGCTTTGCCATCGACAACCTCCGCGCCGCCGGCACCTTCGATCCGTCCACGCTGGTGGTGCCCGAGCCGTTCTTCCCCTTCATCGATCGCTTCGGTCAATACGTGCACCGCGACTGGCCGGGCAAGGTCAAGAGCGAAGCGGACTTAGCGGCGCATCGCCAGGCCGAGGCGAAAGAGATGGACTCGATGCCGCGCCCGTCGCAGTGGAATCGCTATGGCGGCTGGGCCGACGGGCCGCAACTCCAGGCCACGGGCCACTTCCGCACCCACAAGCATGAGGGTAAGTGGTACCTGGTCGATCCCGAAGGCCGGTTGTTTTTCTCGATCGGCATCGACTGCGTTCGCCCCGGCGGGCTCACGCCCGTAACCGAGGATCGGGCGGGCTGGTTCGCCGACCCGCCCTGGGAGACCGACGCAGCGCTCAAAGCCTACCTGGTGCAGGCCAACACCAACCGCCGCAATGAATACGACGGCAAGCCGGTGCCCGCCTACGGTTTCTTCAACGCCAACGCCCATCGCAAGTACGGCCCGGAGTGGCAGCCCACCTGGCGCGACTTGATCGGTAAACGCCTCATTAACTGGGGCTTCAACACGATCGGCAACTGGTCGGACCCCGAACTGCTGCCGAACGCGGGCTTGCCCTACACGCATTGGGTCTACATCAACGCCCCCAAGCTGCCCTGGCAGGCGGGCACGCGCAACCGCATCTCCGACCCGTTCCATCCGGGCCTTGAGCCCGAATTGCGCCGCCGCGCCGAGGGCATGACCAAGGGCACCACCGACGACCCGAATTGCATCGGCTACTTCGTGGACAACGAGCTGTCGTGGGGCGATGCGACCTACCTGGCACGCGGCGTGGTCAAAGGTGAACCCGCGCAACCCGCCAAGGTCGCGATGGTCGAGGACCTCAAGGCCCGCTATGGCACGATCGACAAGCTCAACGCGGCGTGGGCGATGGAGTTTGCCGCGTGGGACGATGTGCTGGCGTCCAAAGTTCTGCCTACCACGGATGCGGCCGCGGCCGACTTGGAGCTATTCAACGAGCAGATCGTGCGGGCGTACTTCAAGACCGTGCGCCAGGTGATGAAGTCGGTGGCGCCGGACAAGCTGTACCTGGGCTGCCGCTTTGCCGAGAGCAATCCGCAGGTGGTGCGCGTGGCGGCCGAGTATTGCGACGTGGTGTCGTTCAACCTGTATCGCGAGACGGTGATGGCCTGGCGTCCGCCGGCCCCCGGAAATGGGGCAATCGACAAACCGGTGATCATCGGCGAGTTCCACTTCGGCGCCAGCGACCGCGGCGTGTTTGGCCAGGGACTGGTGCATGCTGACAACGCCCCGGACCGCGCCCGCAAATTCGCGCGCTATGCCGCCAGCGCGGCCCGCAACCCGTTGATCGTCGGCGCCCACTGGTTCCAGTTAGTCGATGAGCCGGCGTCCGGCCGCACCCTCGAAGGCGAGAACCACGGCATCGGCTTCCTCGATATCACCGACACGCCCTATCCCGAGATGATCCAGGCCTCGCGCGACGTAGCGGCGAGGCTGTATGACTTGCGTGCCCAGAGCAAGCAGAATCCCTAGCGTTCCCTGTGAATCCATGTCCTTCGACCCACTTGCCAAAGGAGGTTTGTCCCATGCGAATTGACACACTGACAGCTCTTCTCGCCACCGTCACCTTGACCGCTCTGCCCGCGCTGGCGGACGTGATCCTGGTGAACGACACGTTCAGCGATGGCGGCAATCCCGGCTACACACTTTCGCCTTCGGGTGGCGGAACCGTGAGCGTGGCAACCTCGGGTACAGACCTGACTGGCAATGCGCTTCTCCTTTCGACCACCAGCAGCAACCGCATGGCGATACGCAGCCTCGGCTCTTCCATTGCCCTGGCCAATACGGGTGACTACATCGAGCTTGCGCTGGATTACCGCTTTGCCGCGACTCTAAACGATCCATTCGGTGCCACGGTGGCGCTGACTGGCACCGGCGGTGTCGGAGCAGGGGTCAACTTCAATCCCACTGCCGGCACCAACCAGGGCACCTACTTTGCAAATCCCGACACCAACGCCGGCAGGTTCACGGCCATCGACAGCGCGACGACCGCTCACTCGCTGACCCTGCGGATCACGCGCGTTTCAGACACCGAAGTTCGGCTCACCTCCAGCTTTGATGGCTCGCCGCGCGCCGACTCCAATCTCGAGGTGATCGGCACTGACATTTCCGCCATACTGACGTTCGACGGCCTCGTAGTTGGTTGGGTGAGCGGCAACAATGGCGATGTTTATTACGACAACATCCTCGTCAGCACCAACGTCCCCGAGCCCGCGTCGCTGGCGCTGCTGGGCCTTGCCACCCTGTGCCTGCTGCCGCGGCGGCGGTAAGAGCGCGGTTCTCCTCAGGGCCTATGATTGCGGGTGCTTGCGCTTCGCTCACGCCGGCTTACGCGAGGGTAGCCGATGTTCATGGCCACGGCGCTGTGGCGGCGGCTGGACACACCGGGACATGACGCCTGCGCTCTCGAGTCGCTGGCGCTGGGCTGGCGTCTCCAGGGCGCAGCCGTCTTCCGCCAGCAGGGGGCGCCGGTGTGGCTGACCTACCGCTTGACCTGTGACAGCTCGTGGAACACCATCGAGGGCCAGGTGCAGGGTTGGCACGGCGATCAGCCCGTGCAGTGGGCGATCCAGCACAACGGCCAGGGTGGCTGGATGCTCAACGGCCAGGCGGTCGCGGGTCTGGAGGCGTGCCGGGACCTGGACCTGTGCTTCACGCCGGCGACGAACTTCTTGCAGATTCGCCGCATCGCGTTGGCGATCAGCCAGACCGCCGATGTGCCCGTCGCCTGGCTCGATCCCGCGGCTGGCACATTGTCGCTCCTGCCCCAGCGCTACCAGCGGCGCTCAGAGTTCACCTACTGGTACGAAGCGCCGACGGTGGGCTACCAGGGTCTGCTGGAGCTGGCGCCGACTGGCATTGTCCGCCGCTATCCGGACTTGTGGGAGCTGGTGGAGTAGGCCAAAGGGCGGCGCCCGAGAAGGCCGTTGGTCCATCCCCAGCCGATCCCGGCCAAGCGAGAGGACTCGCATGGCCGGGCTTGGCGCGTGACAGAAGAAGCCCGGCCATGCGAGTCTTCGAGCTTGGCCGGGATCCTCCCCGGGATTACCATGGCTCCATGTCGCCCCTGCGCTGGTACCACACGCAGATATGGCTCTACGGTCACTGGCTGCCGGGTGACGCCAAGGGATTCCGCAGTCGGAACCACCGGGTTCACTCCAGTGGCGACTACAAGCAGCTACCTCCGGCGGGGGAGCATGCCGGCCTTTACCGCCACGCCAAGGCACTACTCAAAGGCCAGCCCATCACGCTTACGTCCGCCCAGCGCCAATGTGTCGGGCCGTTGATCGTGCGGTGGTTTGAACTGAAAGAATTGGCCATTGCCGCAGTGTCGGTCGGCGGCGCCCATGCGCATCTTCTTGGCATGCTTCCGGTGGGCGATGAGGATGCCATGATCGGCAAGGTCAAACGCTACGCGTCGGCCGAGTCGAGCCGGCGGGATGCGATGATCCCATCGAAACTGTTCGCGGGGAAAGGTGAGCCCAAACGGGTTGAGAATTGGCCGCATTTCACCGCGAGCTACGAGTACGTGACGGAGAAGCACGCTCGGGAAGGAGCATGGGCGTGGGGCGTGGGGCGTGGGGGTTGAGGCGCTGGAGCGGCTGTGGGAACTTGGCGCGGAGTAATCCCGGCCAAGCTCGAAGACGAGTATGGCCGGGCTTGAGAAAAGAATCGTATGGCCGGGCGAGGAAGACCTGCACGCGCCATAGCTCGGCCATGCTCGTCTTCGAGCTTGGCCGGGATTCGGCGCCGGTGTGAATCGCGCTTGGCCTCAACCCTTGTTGAGGATCTCGAAGATCGACTGCGTGCGCAGAACCACGCCTGTGCAGCCCAGCAGGTGGTAGCTCTGGATGTGGTACTGCTTCTTGAACTTCTGGCAGTCGATCACCGAGAGGCATGGCACGTTTTCGCCGTCTTTCCACTCGAAGCTCATCGAGTTGGTTTCGGCGGCGAAATCGCGCATCTCAATGAGCGTGGCGTTGTAAAGATTGTCCGTCAGCGATTCGGTCTGGATGGACGTGACATAGCCGAGGTTGCCCTGGGCGGGCATTTCGTAGTCCTTTTCGCCCAGGCAAGGCAGGGCGTGGACCAGACCATGCTCGGGCAGATGGTCACCATTCTCCATGACCACTTCGGTCAGGCATTCGCCGTTGAACTGGAAGCGTACCACGTGCCCGGCGGAGAGGAGCCAGGTTTCGACCTCGTAGTCACCGTGCCGTGCCAAGCGCCGCCCCTGAAGCTCAAAGAGCTCGGGGTGCAGTGCCCGACCATACACGATCATGCGGAACATCTGGGTATTGGATGACTTATGGCTAACGCTCATTGCTTAACCTGTACTTTCTAGCAGTATTGGGAGCCCTGATCGCGGTCTTGGGAGTCCTGATCGTGCTGGGGGATACACGACTCATCTCGGAAGGCGGATTCTAGCATTTCGCAGGTGCATTGTGAAGAGGTAACGCTTGATATTCCAACAAATCCGTCAGTTTAGGTGATATTCAGCACCGGGCGAGTCTTGGGCCGATAAGTCCTCTAATCCACCTTTCCTGCACGAGATACGTTCGCGTGCGGCAGATGGTTCGCCTGGCTCCCGGAATGACATCGACTCAGGACCTTTTTGCGCGACTGAAAAAAGAGACCGACCCGTCGGTCGCCGCGGCGGTGGCGGCGGCACTGCCGACGGCCGATCCGGCGGCCCTACGCCTGGGCGTCCAATACCTCCTGGAACGCGGTTCGGCCGCCCACGGCGTGATCCTGATTCTGCATTATCACCGACTGGGATTTGACTTACAGCGAGCCGTGGCCCGACACCTCGTGCAGACGGTCGGCCCACTGCGCCAAGCCATCTACCATACCGACCCCCATGCCGCACCCAACGTCCTTAGAATCATCCGCGATTCCCTGTCGCCTGATTTGGGCTATCTGGCCGTTGAACTGCTGCAAAGCGGCCCAAGCGACCTGTGGCCCGAGGCGGCGCGATGTCTGCTGGAATTGACCCACATCAACCAATCGCTCGAAGGCGACAGCGACTATCCGGGGCACCCGGTGCAGCAGTCGGTTCGCGAGGCGCTGGCGGCCTTTGCCCACCACAAGCAGCCGGCGGTGGTGCTGGCGTGGATGTGGCTCTCGCCCCGACCGCTGGCGCCCCTGGCACCAACCCACGCCCTGGCGGATGAACGCAGTCCCCTGGTGGTGGCGGCGCGATATCTGCTCCAGGGCGGTCGGCACCGCGCCGCCCGTCGCGCCGCCATATCGCTTCTGGCGATTCCCCACCTGACGGGCGCCGCATTGCAGGGACTGGGCCGGTGCACGCCCCAACAGGGCCTGACGGATGTGCTGTGCTCGGCACATCTTGTGCTTCATCCGGGCATCGCCAGTTCGCTTGCCCGTCTGCCGCAGGCGCATAGGTTGCTGCCGGGGGCCGCCCATGTGGGTGGATACGCCCCCGCCGGGGTGCGGGCCTTGCCCGGCTGGATCATGGCGTTGCCGGTGCCGGCAGGTGACCGGGTGCGGGCGCTGGCGGTCGTGGGCAAGGCCGCCGATGATCTGGCGCGATTGTCGGCCCTGCGGGCGCTATTGATGCTCAGCCATCAGTGCATGATGCCGGCGAGCGGGCCGACGGTATCCCCCGCCGATGCCGGCGCCATTCATCAGGCCATCGCCGCTTTCTGCCACGACAACGACCCAGTGATCGCCCGGCTGGCGCTGCGGCAACTGATCCTGGCGCGCTGCGCGGGCTTGCCGCGGCTCCTGGCGTGGCTGACCAACTCGCCGCACGAGATGGTTCGCCGCCTGGCGAGCCAGCAACTGGCGCCCTTGGGCTTTGCCCGGCTCTGGGACGCCTGGCCCAGACTGGATGAGGAGCGCCGCCTGGCCGCCGGCCGGGCACTGATCAAACTCGATTCCACTTTCGCCCGTCATCTGGGTGAGCGGCTGGGGCAGGATAGCGCCACCGCCCTGCGCGCCATGTCGATCATTCAGACGCTCAACCAGGCGCCGCTGTTCGAGGAAGCTCTGCGGGCGTTGTCTGCCGCCGACGATGTGAAGGTGGCCGCCACGGCTGTGCGGGCGCTGGGCGCGGTGTCCACCCCGCCGGCCATCGCCGCGCTGGAGGCCGCCCTGGCACATGCCGACAGCCGCGTGCGCGCCAATGCCGTCGAGGCCTTGGAGCAGGCGCATTCGACGCGGCACATCAAGAGGCTGCTGGAAATGGCGGCGCACGACGCCGGCCGGCCCCGCGCTAACGCCATCAAGGTCCTGCTGAGCATGCGTACGCGCGACGCCTTTGCCGCGCTGGGCCACATGCTCATGGACGGCGACGCCGCGCAGCGCACCAGCGCCCTGTGGCTGGTGGAAACCGCCGGCCTCTTCGCCGTGGCGCGCCAGGTCGCCGAGATGTCCATCACCGACCCCGACGCCACCGTGCAGCGCCGCGCCGATCGGGTGATCCACGGCCTGATCCAAGCCATGCGCGCCCGCCCCGCCGTGGAGATCCCCGCATGATGCCCATGCTCGCCCAATACAACGAACGCTGGGAGATGCTCGAGGCCATCTCCGAGGCGTTCGTCAATGAGCGATTTGGCGTGCCCACCGCGGGGCTGGTGATCTGCGCGGTGGTCCTGGCGGTGCTGCTGGGGTTGGGGGTGCGGCGTTGGTGGGGTCAACAACAGGGGCAAGCGGCGCCGCTGCGCACGTTTAGCCACATCGCCGGCGACCTGGGCCTGACATGGGTCGAGCAGTGGCTGCTGTGGCGCATCGCGCGGCAACAGCAGTTGCCCACGCCGTTGACGTTGCTCATCTCGCCGGCGACGCTGGACCATCACGCCGGGCGGTATGTCCAGTCGCTGGCGTCGCCGCGGCAGGTACAACGAGCCGAAGCCAAGACGCAGGCGATTCGGCGCCGGCTGTTTGGTGAATGAATGACTACCTGTGGTGATAAAGCCAGGAGACCTACCGCCGGTCCCCCAGGGCAATTGCATATGGCTTTTCCGGTCCCTCTCCCTTCTGAGGGAGAGG
>JBBDMX010000100.1:0-65098 GCA_040878035.1 Phycisphaeraceae bacterium
ACGCAAACTGAAGTCGGTCTACCCTAAAATCATTGTGTGACAATGCACTAGCCTTGGATCTGCGGCCATATGTGGTGCCAACGGCGTCAGGTGCTCCTTTTGCTACCGATCAAACTGCGCATCAAACGCAATCGCGCTGGGCTTGAAGTCGGTCTTCTTCACGAACGCCGCCTCTTCCGCGACTAGGCCGCGTCGGCTTCAACGTAATCCGATGCGCTGGATGGTCGTGGTATGGCCTGACCGGTGCGGCGCATGTCTTGGAGATGCAGCGCGACGGCTTCCTGGATCAGGCGCTTCACCTCGACGCGTGATTTGGCCGCTGCGACGCAGCCGGGCAGGTCCGGCACATAGGCGCCGAAGCTGGTGGGACCTTGTTCGATGATGACCAGGTATTTGCTCATGGGTTGCGATCCTCAAGGCCAGCCTGACGTAGCACACTTCGCCATGTCTTGGGCAGCACTTCAACACCGGGAGCGCCGGCGATAGTAACCGTCCCCCCGGCTTGGTTGGATGGTGGTACTGACGGTGGCTGCCGGTTTGGCGCACCTGTACCCAGCCGTCGCGTTCGACCAGGCGAATCAGATCACGGACTCGGACCGCCATAATTATACCCCCGTTATGGACCTACCGATCAAACTGCGCATCAAACGCGATGGCGCTGGGCTTGAAGTCGATCTTCTTCACGAACGCCGCGGCTTCCGTGGCGCCATGCTCGCGGTCCATGCGGCTGTCTTCCCATTCCACGCTCAAGGGCCCCTGGTAGGCGATGTCATTCAAGGCGACGATGATTTCCTCGAAGTTGATGTCGCCGTGGCCCAGGCTGCGGAAGTCCCAGTAGCGGCGGGGGTCGGCGAAGTTGGTGTGTCCGCCGAAGACGCCCGCCTCGCCATTGCCGTGGCCCCACCAGGCATCCTTCATGTGCACGTGATAGATGCGGTCGGCGAAGGTGCGGATGAACTTGACGTAGTCCACGCCCTGGTAGCCCAGGTGCGACGGGTCGTAGTTGAAGCCGAAGCGCTTGTGCCCGCCCACCGCCTCGATGGCGCGCTGGGCCGAGGCGATGTCGAAGGCGATTTCGGTCGGGTGCACCTCCAGGGCGAAGTTCACATCCTGCTTGTCGAACTCGGCCAGGATCGGCTTGAACCGCCTGGCGAAATCCTCGAAGCCCTTCTGCCAGTATTCCTGGCTCGTGGGCGGGAAGGCGTAGATCGAGTGCCAGATGGACGAGCCGGTGAAGCCGTTGACCACGGCGGGGAACTTCTCGCCGCGCCCGTGGCCCTTCTCGTGGCCGGCGCCCACATCGGCGTTGTGCGTCTTCTTGGGCGCCGCGTTGATCAACAGCCGGCACGCCTTGGCGGTCTCCATCATTTTCCTGGCGGCACGCTTGCGCACGCCTTCGGGTTCGCCGTCGCCATACACATCCGGGGGCAGGATTGACTTGTGCCGCTCGTCGATGTTGTCGCAGATCGCCTGGCCGACCAGGTGCGAAGAGATGGCGAAGGCGGTCAAGCCGTGGGCCTGAAAAATCTCCCATCGGCCCTTGCAGTAGTTCTTGTCTTTCAGGGCGCGATCGACCTCGAAGTGGTCGCCCCAGCATGCCAACTCCAGGCCGTCGTAGCCGAAGGCTTTGGCTTTTTCGCAGAGGGTGTCAAAGGGCAGGTCGGCCCACTGGCCGGTGAAGAGCGTGACGGGGCGTGCCATGGTGAATCTCCGTGGGGCGGGGGGGTAGAGGCGGAACGGCGGTAGTTTGCAGCGGGGGGCGGGGGAATGCAACCGCAAGTCATCAGCCGCGCTCGCTCCCGTGCGGGTCGTCGATGGCGTACCGCCAGGTGCCGTCGGGTTGCTTGCGGAGCACTTCCAGGGTGTGGAACTCCTGGTGAATCGCCGAGCCGTCGGGGGCGGTGGCGTCCATGGCGACGCGCATGCGCGACGTGGCCAGCGTTGCGTCATCATGCATGGTCACCACCAGTTCCTTGATCGTCAGTTTGGGCTTCATGGCGAGCAGGCCTTCGAACTCCGCCCGCATGGCTGCCAGCGACGTGGTGTATTGACCGGTCGAGATGAGAAAGAGGCCGCCCCCCGGTTCATAGAACTCCAACATCGCTTCCACATCGCCGCGGTTGACGGCCGCGATGAACTGGCGATCGGTATCCTGCGGTGTGTTGGCGCCAATCGGCTTGGTCATGATGAGCGCTCCTATTACAAGTGGTTTCGGGTCGCAACGCACAGGTTCATGTGTTTACGGCGCCGCCGCGGCGACCGGCGCCGTGGGCTCGGTGTCGCGCCGACCGGGCAACGCATCGCGCAGCGCCAGCATGCGGCGGCGCAGGTCGGCCATGATCGCCTCGTTGTCGCCGTGCGGGTCGGGCTTGTACGGCTCGCCAAAGACGATGGTGCAGCGCGACGGGATCAGAAAATGCCAGATCATGTTGTGCCACTTGGGCGTGCCGTCGATCCACACCGGGACGATCACCGCGTTGCTGCGTTTGGCGATGACCGCCAGGCCGGGCTGGAACGGCATCAGTTGGCGCTTGGTGCGCTGCAACTCGCCCTCGGGGAAGATGCCGACGACGGCGTCCTGGCGCAGGCGGCCGACGATCTGGCGGATCTTGTTCATGTCCGAGCTGTCGCGGTCCAGAGCGATGGGTTGGCAGGTATCCCACAGCCACCAGGCGATCCTCAGGCGATACTCGGTGAGCATGAGCCAGCAGACCAGTCGCGGCAGGGCGGCCTGGAGGAGGAAGGGGTCCAGGCCGGCGGTGTGATTGGGGGCGAGGATCACCGGTCCGGCATGGGGCACGTGGTCGCGGCCGATCCAGCGCAGGCGGTACCAGACGGCGGTGTAGACGCGCAGGCTGCGCCAGATCAGGTTGCCCAGGCCGCTGGGCATGGGACCGCCGACGAGGTGGCGCACCAGGCCGTAGATCGCAATGCCCATGAGTAACAGCGCCAGGGGATAAAGCATGACGATGAGCGTACTGTCGGCGCTGTATTGCCAGACGGCGAAGTTGACCGCCACAGCGATCACGTTGGACAGCACCTCGCGCACGCCGCCGACGCGCCCGAGAATGAAGTTGGGCGTGATGAGTTGGATTTGCGTGGCGATCATGATCATCACCACGCCGCCGCCGAAGCCCACGAGCGTCGCTAGCACCAGCGCCACCGGGTAGGAGCGATTGAGACCCAGCACGATCAGCACCAGCCCGGTGACAAAGACCACCGCCAGCACTACCGTGTCAGCCTCGCGGCGGACGTTGATCCAGGTGACGAAAGCCGCCGCCAGCAGCATGCCCACGCCCAGCATGGCGCTCATGATGGCGAACCACCACATGAAGTCGGTGGTGATGCCGTAGCGTTGCTTGCACAGCGCGGCGATGGCGGAGGCGACGACCATGGCGACCGACCAGAGCAGGGCGTTGAGCAGGATCAGGCGGAGCACGGGGCGGTGCGTGCGGATGTAGGTGATGGCGCGCACAAAGCGCGTCCACTCGGAAAGATCGCGTTCGACATCCAGTCCGGTGCGTGGCGCGGGGCGCAGGAAGGCCCAGAACAGGCCGGTGACGGCGTAGCAGAGCAAGGCGACGATGATGCCGTTGCGGACCGAATACTCCTTGAGCAGCCAGCCGCCCAGCAGGTAGCCGATGAGCGAAGCGATGACGCCGATGCCCAGGATCATGGAATTGGCGGGGTTGAGCTGGCGGGCGGGGACGATCTGGGGGATCAGGGCGTTGCGGGTGGGGCTGAAGATGGCCGCCAGGGCGCCGACGCCAAAGAGGATGGCGTAGACCTTCCAGTTTTCGGTCGGGGGGATCTGGCTGGCGGCGAGCCCGGCAGGGACCATGAAGGCCGCCAGCAGCAGCAGGGCGGCGCGGCCCTCGTCGCAGCCGAGCATCACCCACTTGCGCGGCAACGTATCCGCCAGCCAGCCGCCGAAGGGTGAGATGAACAGCCAAGGCAGAAAGAACCAGAAATAGATGGCCGCGGTGATCGACGCCGCCTGGGCGCTGTCACCCAGCACGCCGAGCATGGGCAGCGCCACCAGCTCGATCATGCGGTCGCCAAAGCCCGACGCGGCGGTGCTCAACCACATGAGCTGAAAGCTCAGGTTCCGCCACAACGGCGGCGGACGACGCTCATCGATGGGAACCACGGCCTGAGGCATGGGGGAAGAGGATACCCAAAGCTTGGGAATTGCGAATCAGGCCCTCGAAAAACCGGATTGAACCACCAAGACACCAGGGACACCAAGAAGAGAAAGAGGAATGAACACGAAGGCACGAAGACACGAAGGAAAGCAAGAGCACTGATGAACGAGGATAGTAGGAACGTGCGGCACACCACGCGCACCTCGGTACGTCGTCCTTGTTCGATCTTCTTCTTCGTTCCTCCTGCTTCTTGCCCTTCTTCGTGCCTTCGTGCCTTCGTGTTCATTCCTGTTCTTGGTGTCTTGGTGGTTCAATCCAGTTTTTCATCGGCTCCATTGGTGACTCGGCCTTCGCCGTGATACACATTCATCCGCCCCTCGCGCAGGAAGCCGATGAGCGTCATGCCGGTGCGGGCGGCAAAGTCCACCGCCAGACTCGACGGCGCGCTGACCGCGGCGACGACGGCGAGGCCCGCCATGGCGGCCTTCTGCATGATCTCGAAGCTGGCCCGGCCCGAGACCAGCAGCACCGCCTGGTCCAGCGGAATCATGTCGCGCAAGAGCGCCCAGCCGATCACCTTGTCTACCGCGTTGTGCCGGCCGATGTCCTCGCGTACGACCAGCAGCTTGCCCTGCGGCGTGAACAAGCCCGCGCCGTGCAGGCCGCCCGTGGCGTCAAAGGTCGTTTGCGCCTGCCGCAGGGTTTGAGGCATGGCTGCGAGTGTATCGCGGGCAAGGGTGAAGCGGCCGCGGATCGGCGGGACCTGCTGCACGATGCGGTCGATGCTCTGCTTGCCGCACAGGCCGCAGGAACTGGAAAGGTAGAGCTCGCGCTGACTGCGTTGCACCTGGTTGCTGCGGCGTGCCGCGCCTTCCTCGGTGAGGGTGACGACCGCGACATTGCCGAAACCCGCCGCCGGGCAGGGCGAAATGCCGGTGATCTCCTCGGCGCGGCTGACGATGCCTTCGGTCAGGCAGAAGCCCGCCGCCAGTTCCTCATCATGACCGGGCGTGCGCATCGTTACGGCCAGGGAGATGTCACCGAGCCGAATCTCCAGCGGCTCCTCGACGGCGACAGAATCGTCGCGCGGCGTCGTGGTGCCGTGGTCGTGGACGATGACGTTGCGGGTGGTAGTTGTGAGGTTGGTCGAGGTCATGGGATCGCCTGCGCCTTGCTCACTGTCACGGGCACGAACTTGCTCAGGGGCGTGCGGCTGCCGATGGCGTAGCTCTGCCGCGGCACCAGCACGTTGGCCTCGGGAAAATACATCGCGCAGCAGCCGCGCGGCACGTCGAAACTCACGGCGCGGAAACCGCGGGCGATGCGCGGCTCATCGTCGTGGTCGCTGTGGCTCTGCACGTCCACGCTCTTGCCGTCGGCGATGCCCCGCTGCGCCAGATCATCGGCGTGCATAAAAATCACCTGCCGCGTGCCATACACGCCGCGGTAGCGGTCGTCGTTGTCGTAGATGGTGGTGTTGAACTGATCGTGCGTGCGCATGGTCATCATGCGAAGCTGGCCGGTGGGCAGCGTGAGGTCGGGAACGGCGGCGGGGATGAAGCGCGCCTTGCCGGTGCTGGTGTGCCACTGGCGCCGGCCCGCGCTATTGCCCAGGTAGAACCCGCCGGGCTGCTCGAGGCGCTGGTTGTAGTCGTGGAACAACTCGGGCAGCACCGCCGCGATGTGCGCGCGGATGCGGGTGTAGTCGGCGACCAGGGCGTCCCAAGCCACCTTCGCGGCGTGCTCGCCGAGCGTCGCCTTGGCCATGCCTGCCACGATCGCCGGCTCGCTTAGCAGATGCTCCGATGCCGGCGGATTGCGCCCCGCCGAGGCGTGCACCATGCTCATCGAATCCTCGACTGTCACCTTCTGCGGCCCCGAGGCCTGCACGTCAATCTCCGTGCGCCCCAGGCACGGCAGCATCAACGCCGCGCGCCCGTGCTCCAGGTGGCTGCGGTTGAGCTTGGTCGATACGTTCACCGTCAGATCGCATTGGCGCATGGCCGCGGCGGTGGCGGCGGTGTCGGGCGTGGCCAGGACGAAGTTGCCGCCCATGGCGATGAACACCCTGGCCTTGCCATTGATCATCGCCTCGATCGCGCCCACGGTATCCAGGCCATGCTCGCGCGGCGGATCGAAATCAAACTCGCGCGCCAACGCATCGAGGAAGGCTGGTTTGGGCAACTCGGTGATGCCCATGGTGCGGTCGCCCTGCACGTTGGAGTGGCCACGCACTGGGCAGGCGCCGGCGCCGCGCCGGCCCAGGTGGCCACGCAGGAGCAACAGGTTCACCACCTGCTGGATCGTCGCCACCGCGTGCTTGTTCTGCGTCAGGCCCATGGCCCAGCAGGCGATCACCGCATCGGCGCCCAGGTAAACGTCGGCGGCCTGCTTCAATTGCTCGCGGCTCAAACCGCTTTGCGTTTCGATCGCGTCCCATGATTCGCCGTTCAGTTCGCGAGCGAACTCCTCAAAGCCGCTGGTGTGCTCGTGGATGAAGGTGTGATCGAGCACGGGCTTGCGTGGCGAGGCGTCGTCGGCCTCCAGCAGGTGCTTCATGATGCCCTTGATCGCCGCCAGGTCGCCGCCGACGAGCACCTGGAGGTAGAGGCTGGAGATGGGTGTTCCGCGGCCGGTGAGCATCTGGCCGACGCTTTGCGGATGCACGAAGGCCTCCAGGCCCGGCTCGCGCAAGGGGTTGAGCGATACGATCCGGCAGCCGCGCTGTGCGGCATGCTGCAACGTGGTGAGCATGCGCGGGTGGTTGCTGCCAGGGTTCTGCCCGATCACGAAGATCGCGTCGGCGTGCTCGAAGTCCGCCAGCGTCACCGTGCCCTTGCCGATGCCGATCGATTCCGTCAGCGCAAAGCCGCTGGACTCGTGGCACATGTTGGAGCAGTCGGGCAGGTTGTTGGTGCCGAACATGCGCACGAAAAGCTGGTAGAGGAACGCCGCCTCGTTGCTGGTGCGGCCGGAGGTGTAGAAGAGCGCTTGGTTGGGGCTTGATAGCCCACGCAACGCTTGGCCGATCATGCTGAAAGCGTCGGCCCATGCGACCGGTTCGTACCGGTCGCCCGCGGGGTTGTATCGCATCGGATGCGTGAGCCGGCCCTGGGCTTCGAGCCATTGATCGCTCTGCTGGCGCAGGTCGGCGACGCTGTGCTGGGCGAAGAAGGCGGGGGTGACGCGTTTGGGCGTGGCCTCGGCGGCGACGTGCTTGACGCCATTCTCGCAGAACTCGAAGGTCTGCGGCCGATCGGGTTCGGGCCAGGCGCAGCCGGGGCAGTCAAAGCCCGCCGCCTGGTTGACCTTCATCAGTGTGGCAAGACTGCGGGCGACGCCCTTGTTCTTGGCCAGGTGGCGGGCGCTGGATTTGAGGGCGCCCCAGCCGCCCGCCGGGCCGTCGAAGGGCTGAATCCGCGCTTGGTCGTCGACCATGGAAAGCTCTTACCCCCTCTCCCTTGGGGAGAGGGCTGGGGTGAGGGGACTTACAAGCGAGTGCGGCCACCTGAAAACACTTGAGCCATCGTCTGCCGGTCCTCACAGCAATCACTGCATCTCATTCATCCGGAAATCCCCTCACCCCAACCCTCTCCCCGGGGGAGAGGGGGCCGATCAGCGCGGCTGCTTGGTCCGCTCGATCTGGGCATACGCATTGTGATTGTGAATCGACTCGAAGTTCTCGCTGGTGATGTGGTACCAGGCGATGCGGTCTTCGCGGTTCAGGGCGATCGCCAGGTCGCGCACGATGTCCTCGACGAACTTGGGGTTTTCAAACGCCCGTTCGGTGACCCATTTCTCATCCGGCCGCTTGAGCACGGCGAATACCTGCGTGCTGGCGCAATGCTCGACGATCTTGAACAGGTCCTCGATCCACATCATCTTCCCCCGGGCAAAGCGCACGCGCACTTCCATTTCGCAGCGCTGGTTGTGGGCGCCGTACTCGGATATCTCCTTCGAGCACGGGCACAGACTCGTGGCCGGCACCTTGATGCCCATCACAAAATCATCGGTCTGGTTGCTGGTGGCCTCGAAGGTGACCTCGATGTCCAGCAGGCCCGGCGCGGCGGTGACCGGCGCCAGCTTGGGGATGAAGTAGGTGAAGCGCAGCTCCAGATGCGCCTCTTTGGCCTCAAGCCGGTCCTTGATGTGATGGCACACCTCCATGATCTGGTCGGAGCGCAAGTCCAGGTGGTGCTCGTTGAGCACCTCGAGGAAGCGGCTCATGTGTGTGCCCTTCTGGTAGTGGGGCAGGCCGACGTACATGTTCACCCGCGCCACCGTGTGCTGTTTGCCCCCGGTCGTCGGGCAATGCAGGGTGATCGGATAGGTGATGTTCTTGACGCCCACCTTGTCGATGGCGACGTTGCGCGTATCGTGGGAAGCCTGGACATCGGGCATGGCCTGGGCCATGCTCTGTTGGGTACGGGTCGTCATGAAAAAGCGTCCTCTGGGCCGGGAACGGGCGGTATGGGATCCTCCACGGGCAATGTTAGGGAACGTGAGGGATGAAGGCAAAAAGAGCCGCGCCGCGAAGGCGTGCCCACTTCAGTGGGCATGGATGGGTATGATTGCCTATACGCCACTGCCGCAGGAGAGTTCGTATGCTCAAGACCGCACGCCGAGAAGAGTTTCAGCAGATGGCCGGTCAGGTCAACAAGCTGGTGAATCAGATGTGGGGTTCGCACTTCGGTGAGTTCTGTCCCACCGACACGTGGTCGCCGTCGATCAATCTGTACCGGCTGGAGCGGCGGCTGGAGGTGTGCGTCGATCTGGCGGGCGTGGACAAGCGCGAACTGGATGTGCGCGTGGAGCCGGGCCGGCTGACGATTCGCGGGCATCGCAACGCCCCCGAGCCGCGCGTCGGCCAGGAGCCGATGCGCATCGTGAGCATGGAGATCGACTATGGCCCCTTCTGCCGGATGATGAGCCTGCCCGAGCAGGTTGACCTGCCGCGGGTCACGACGGAGTACGTTGACGGGTTGCTGTGGATTCGTCTGCCGCTGCGTGAGCACAGTTGAAGTGGAGAGTGGAGAGTGGAGGGTGAAAAGTGAAAGGAAACGTAAGAAGACGATCTTGAAGAATCTTCTGCCAAGCCCCGGCATGCCCCGCTTTGGGGACTTGCCGGGGATTGCCGCCGGGTTTCCAAAAAGTCTGGGTCATTCGAAATCAGGTCCACATTGAGCGACAAAGAAGCCAACGATCAGAAAAAGCCCGCGCCGGCGGAGTCCCCGGAGGCCCCGCACAAGCCGGAGTCCCCGGACGCGCCGCAGAAGCCTGACGAGGCGGAAACCCCGGCGCCGGCCGAAGCGCCCACCGCCGCGCCCCCCGCCGCCGCGCCGACCAAGGCTGCCGGGCCCGCCGGTGACGCCGACGATCAGGGCCGGGTGCGCATCCCCGACAACCTGCCTGTGCTGCCCATTCGAGGCACGGTGGTGTTCCCCGGTACGGTGATGCCCCTGGGCGTCGGCCGCGCCAGCAGCAAGAAGCTGCTCGAAGAATCGCTCTCCCAGTCCAAGGTCATCGCCCTGGTGACGCAGCGCGACGATGAAGTGGAAGACCCCACGCCAGAGCAACTCTACCGCGCCGGCTCGGCGGCGCTGGTGCTCAAACTCATCCGCCAGCCCGACAACACCGTGTCGATCATCGTGCACGGCCTCCAGCGCATCCGCCTGAACGAGACCACGCAGCGCAAGCCGTTTCTCCGCGCCAATATCGAGCGCATCAGCGAATCGCCGGGCGAAGGCAAGAGCTTCGCCGCGGCAGTGAACCAGCTCCGCGACCAGGCACGCAAGCTCATCGAGTTGACGCCCAACACGCCCGAGCAGGCGCAGACCGTGCTGATGAACATCGAGGAGCCGAGCAATCTGGCGGACTTTCTGGCGGCCAACCTCAACCTGGACGTGCAGCAGAAGCAGGATCTGCTGGAAGAGACCGACGTGGCCAAGCGCGTCAGAGCCGTGCATCAGCACGTCTCGGCGCAACTGGAAATCGCCAACCTCCAGCAGAAGATTCAGCAGGACGTGCAATCGACCATCAGCGAATCGCAGCGCAAGTTCTACTTGCGCGAGCAACTCAAGGCGATCCAGAAGGAGCTGGGCGAAGGCGAAGACGGCGTGTCGCACACGGTGGAGGAGCTGCGCAAGAAACTGGTGGAAGCCGATCCGCCCGAGAAGGTGCGCGAGGAAGCCGAGCGCGAGCTGGGTCGGCTGGAGTCCATTCCCCCCGCCAGCCCCGAGTACTCGATGATCCTGGGCTACATGGAATTGCTGGTGGAGCTGCCCTGGAAGAAGGCCAGCAAGGACAATCTCGACCTGGTGCGTGCCCGGCGGATACTCGACCGTGACCACTTCGATCTGGACAAGGTCAAGCGCCGCTTGATCGAGTATCTGGCGGTGCGCAAGCTCAATCCCGCGGGTCGCGGGCCGATTCTGTGCCTGGTCGGCCCGCCGGGTGTGGGCAAGACGAGCCTGGGTCAGTCGGTGGCCGACGCCCTGGGCCGGCAGTTCGTGCGCATGAGCCTGGGCGGCATCCGCGACGAGGCGGAAGTGCGCGGCCATCGCCGCACCTACATCGGCGCCATGCCCGGTCGAATCATCCAGGAGATTCGCCGCGCCGGCACCAACAACCCGGTGATGATGCTCGACGAGGTGGACAAGCTGGGCGCCGACTTCCGCGGCGATCCCTCCAGCGCGCTGCTCGAGGTGCTCGATCCCCGGCAGAACAACGCCTTCGTGGACCGCTATCTCGATGTGCCCTTCGACCTGTCGCAGGTGCTTTTCATCGCCACGGCCAACTACATCGGCAACGTGCCTCAGCCGCTCCAGGACCGCATGGAGATCATCGACATCGCGGGCTACACGGACAATGACAAACTCCAGATCGCCCGGCGTTACCTGGTGCCGCGGCAGCTCCAGGAGAACGGCCTGAAGAAGACCCAGGCCAAATGGAAGTCGCCGGCGATCCGCAAGATCATCGACGACTACACCCGCGAGGCGGGCGTGCGCGAGCTGGAGCGGCAGATCGGCGCGGTGTGCCGGGGCGTGGCGGCGCAGGTCGCCGCCAAGAAAATCAAGTCACGCACCATCAGCGTCGATCTGGTCCGCCAACTGCTGGGCCCCGAGAAGCATGCCCGCGACCTGGATACCCGCATCACCCAGCCCGGTGTCGTCGTCGGCCTGGCGTATACGCCCGTCGGCGGCGAAGTCCTCTTCATCGAGGCCACCAGCTACCAGGGTAAGGGCAAAGTCACGCTCACCGGTCAGATCGGCGACGTCATGAAGGAGTCGGTGTCCGCCGCGGTGTCCTTGTTCAAGAGCCGCGCCGCGCGGTTCAACTTCGACCTGGCCAAGCTGGCGGAGCTGGACATCCACATCCACGTCCCCGCCGGCGCCGTGCCCAAGGACGGTCCGTCCGCCGGCGTCGCCATGTTCACCGCCGTCGCCTCACTCCTCCTGGGCATCCCCCTCAAGCAGCGCATCGCCATGACCGGCGAGATCACCCTGCGCGGTCTGGTGCTGCCCATCGGCGGGGTCAAGGAAAAAACCCTGGCGGCCTCCCGCGCCGGCATCAAGACCGTCATCCTCCCCGAACGCAATCGCCGCGACTTGGAGGAGATCGACCCCAAGGTGCGCAAGGCGCTCAAGTTCATTTTTGCTGAGAATGTCGACCAACTGCTCGAGGCGGCGCTGGGCAAGGAAAAGCTCGCGCACGCGATCAAAGCCAATGGCAAGAAGCCCCGGCTGCCCAAGGCCGCCCCGCCGGTGCGCGACGGCGAAGACGCGGTGGAAACCCCCGCCGCCATCGCCGCTCGAGCATCACGGTAAGAAGAAGGAACAGCGATGAACACGGATGAACACGGATGGGATCAGCAAGCCGCTTGCGGCCTGACACCCGTCGATTGCCCTGTCGTGCCGGGAATCGGCGACAAGCTTTCCCCCAATCATCTCCATCATGTCCATCCCCGTTGCTTCTTCTCTTCTTCGTGCCTTCGTGTTCTACCCTTGCTTCTCCTGCTGCTGCTCCCCGCCTGCGGCCCGCTGACCTTCACCATCGGCTCCTCGCCCGATCGCAGGCTCCAGTCGCAGATCGTCGCCAGCGAGGGCGCCGGGCGCAACGACCGCATCGCCCTGGTCGACGTGACGGGCCTGATCGTCAACGCCGATCGGCCCGGGCTGCTCCAGGCCGGCGACAATCCCGTCGGGTTGCTCACCGAGAAGCTCGAGGTGGCGCGGCAGGACAAGCGCGTCAAGGCGGTGATCCTGCGCATCAACAGCCCCGGCGGCACCGTCACCGCCACCGACATGATGTACGGCCAAGTCGTCCGCTTCCGCCGCGAAACCGGCAAACCCGTCATCGTGCTGATGATGGATGTGGCCGCCAGCGGCGGGTACTACCTGGCCTGCGCCGGCGACTACATCGTCGCCTACCCCACCACCGTCACCGGCAGCATCGGCGTCATCGTGCAGACCATCACCGTCAAGGAGGGCCTGGACCGCATCGGCGTTCGTGCCGAGGCCATCACCAGCGGGCCCAACAAAAACGTTGGCTCGCCGCTGTCCACAATGACCCCCGAGCACCGCGCCATCCTCCAGCACTTGGTGGACGACTTCTACGAGCGCTTCGTCGGCGTGGTCCGCCAGCGGCGACTGCTTATTCCGCCCGGCGAGTTCGCCCGGCTCACCGACGGCCGGGTGATGAGCGGCCGGGAGGCAGCCACCGTGGGGTTGGTGGATGAGGTGGGCGATTTGCACGACGCCGTGGCCCTGGCCAAACAGCGCGCCGGCCTTAAGCGCGTCGATCTGATCATGTATCATCGGCCCATGCAGTACGTCGGCTCGCCCTACGCCGCGTCCCCCGCGCCGCCGGCCCACGCGGCTGCGGGCGGCATGATCCAGATCAACCTGGCGCAGATCAATCTGCCCGATCTACTGGCGGACACCTCGGCACGGTTTTATTACCTGTGGCAAGCCGACCGATAAGAGCAAGGACACGCGCCCAATGTCTTGGAGCCGCTTGAAGGCTTCGCGCAGGTTCATCATCACCCGCGGCGCCCTGTGAGTGGCTGCGCCAGCGCGAAACCGCAAGCGGCTGGGAACAACCACGATGACTGTGATCGAACTGGAATGCCCGACCTGCAAGGAGCTGCTGGAGTTGGACGCCGGCTTTGCCGGTGGCGTCTGCCGCTGCTCCAACTGCGGGACGCTGATGACCGTGCCCGCCAATCCGGCGGTCGAGCGTGCCGAGTCGCTGGCGCGGCCTGATTCACCCGGCGGCCGGCCCGGTTCACCGACCAGTCGCGCCGCCGCCCGCCCGACCGCCGCGCAGGCGGAAGTCGTCACTCCCGCCGACACCGGCTCGGGACTGGCCAGTTCCGGCACCCAGACATTCGTCACCGCCTCGGGCAAGACCGTTCGCCTCAAGCTCGCCCACGTTCCCACCGCCGGCAAGCGTAAGCGTGCCGTCATTCGCGCCACCACCGTGGTCGTCTTCGTCGGCATCATGCTGCTGGTCGTGGTGCTGTGCATCGTGCTGGCGGCGGTGGTGATGAAAGCCGGCCAGCCGCAGCGCGACGTGCTCACCGGCGAAATCCGTGTGGGGGTGGACCCGGCGCACAATCTGCTGACGGACGCGGGCTTCCTGGGCCTGCCCCTGGAGGCTGGTAAGACCACCATCCTGGCGATCGACGCCTCGGCGCTGGATCGTCAGTGGCTGGCGCCCATGAAGGACTACGTCGCCCAGGCCCTGGCCAGGGCGCCGTCCAATGCCCGCCTCCAGGTCATCATGCTGACCGATCTGGGTATGCGCGTCTGGCCCGCCAAGCCCAAACCGCTGGCGACCGACGATCATGAGGCCCTGCGCAAGTTCCTGGCGCCCATTCCCGCCATGGGCTTTGCCGACCCCGTCGCCGGCGTCGCCGAGGCCCTGGCGGCCAGTCCCGATCACCTGATCCTGGTCACCGGCCAGGTCCTCGAACAGCGTCAGATCGACAATATCAGCCTCCAGTTGGACAAGCATTCCACCACCCGCCTGGACATCGTTCTCTTTGGCGTGCACAAGCCCGAAATCCAGAAACTGACCAGCGACACCGGCGGCCAATACCTGAGCATGCCCGCCACGCAGTTCCTCACCTGGCACGAGGCGATGAAGAAACCCTGACCCCTGCGCCAGCCGCTTGCGGCTCGGCCTCCGGCGCGGTTGCGTCGCAATCGGTAGACTGGTCGCATGAACCGCGCCGTCTTTCTCGATCGCGACAACACCCTGATTCACAACGACGGCGACCTGGGCGATCCCGCTCTGGTCCGCCTCATTCAGGGCGCCGCCTCCGCCGTGGCGTCCCTGCGCGGCCTGGGCTACCAGATCATCGTCGTATCCAACCAGGCCGGCGTTGCCCGCGGCGCCTTTACCGAAGAGGACGTCGAGAAGACCAATAACCGCGTCAATGAGCTGATCCGCACCAACAGCGGTGCGTGGGTCGATCGCTTCTATTACTGCCCGTACCACCCCGAGGGCACGGTGGAGAAGTACAAGCGCCAGCATCCCTGGCGGAAGCCCCAGCCGGGCATGCTGCTTCAGGCCGCTAAGGATTTGAAGCTGGACCTGGGGCAGTGCTGGATGATCGGCGACCAGATGCGGGACGTCGAGGCGGGTGCGGCCGCGGGGGTTCGCACGGTGCTGCTGTCACCGCAGGCTGGCGTGCAGCCGCCGCTGCGCCAGGAACGCGCCGCCGCGGAATTGCTCACCCGGGAAGTCGGCTCACCGCTGATCCTGCCCGACTTTGTCGCCAAGAACCTGGTCGAAGCCGTGCGCATCGTCGCCCAGCAGCGCCGGCCCGAGGGCTTGGACGACGTGCGCAAGAGCGAGGCGCCGTCACCAGTCAGTGCCCTGAAAAAGGGGATCAGTACATTTTTGCAGGGCGGTGCGGCCCGGCCCGAGGGGGTCGGCGCCACCCAGGGTGCGCCTGCACCCGTGAAGCCAGTCACCGTGCCCCAGCCCGTCCCGCCCGCCCCTGTAGCAGCCGCCGCGCCCGACGCCGTGATGGCGCCGGCCCCCACGCCGGCGCCTCCCACGGATACCCCGAAAACGGGGATAGGTACATTTGTTGACGCCAAGCCTACGCCGGCTCCGGCAGGTGATGCAGTTCCGAAGAAGGGGATAAGTACATTTTTTGCAGCACCGGCCACGGAGGCCGTTGCCAAGCCCAGCGATTCCCCGGCCGCCGTGACTTCCCCCGACGCCGAGCCTGCGCCCCTCCCGGAAGATCGCCCGCCTGTTTTCACACCGCCGGCCCGTCCCGCACCGCTCACGGCCGACGTCGGCGCCTCATCCTCGGCCGCGCACCCCGACTCGCCGCACCAGGCCTCGGGCCTGATGGCGCCGCCGGTCCCCCCCGCGGTGCGGCCCGGCACGCCCGCCGCCGCGGCGCCCGGCGTCCCGGCCACCCCCTCGGCCGAGCATACCCTTCGCCAGATACTCCAGGAACTGCGCAACCATCGCCAGATCAGCCACGAGTTCTCCTACATGGGCGTGGTCGCCATCGTCCTCCAGATGATCGCGGTGATCTGCTTCCTGGGCGCCCTGTGGATCGGCCAGTCCAGCGACCCCACATTCTTCCGCTGGCTTGGCACGGCCCTGTTCCTCGAGCTTTCCACCCTCGTCCTGCTGCTCTTCATCCGCCGCGGGTAACGCTCGTCGAACCGTGTCCGGCAAGCTCTGAAAAGCCGGGCTATGACCCCGCCAATTGCCCGGCGATGCCCCCGGCGATGATCCCCGACAAGCCCCAAAGACGGGGCATGCCAGGGCTTGATCGAGGATTGGAGAAATTCTGTCGGCCTTCTGGTCAAGTCGTCGATGCAGCATGAATCGGCTTGGCATGGACGTTGCACTATCGCAGGAACACGAATGTGGACTATTGGTTTCCCGATCGAGCCGGGGTATGCTAGTGGTAGGTCGCCCTGTCTTGGCGGGTGTGTTGGTAAGTTTCCTTTCCACGTCGTTTAGGTCAATCGACCCAGTTGTTCAGGGGGTGTTGGATGATTCTGAAAATCCACTGTCCTGGCTGCCAGATGCCGTTGCAGGTGCCTGAAAACGCATCGGGGTTGCGTGCGCGCTGCCCAAGTTGCCGGACATACTTCACGCTGCCGCGGATTCAGGAGATCTTCGAGGAGACGATCTCGACCTGGATCGAATCGGATGTCGAGGAAGAGGAGAAGACGCGATCGCAGCAGTTCCAGGAGACGATCGGCGAGGACTTGGAGGCCCTGACGGCGCTGCGCCCGGCTTCCGGGGCCGGCGCTGACTCCCGCGCCCGCTCTGGAGGGCGGCCAGAGAGCAGGCGATACATCAACTTTGTGCCGGTTCGGCCGCAGAGCCTGGCGCCGCAGCGCAAAGGCCATGATGAATCGATCGACGAGGATGCAGCCGCGCCGGTGGAGCAAGATGCCGGCGGGATGGAGGATTCGCTGGCGGATCTGGCGCCGCCCGACGACGACGGGGCGGCCCTGCATGTGGCGGAGAACGTGGTGGCCGGCGCGGTCGCCCCGCCGCCTGTCGAGCGCTCGCCGGTGCCGGCCGCGCCCGCGCCTGGTCACACCGTCACCGCGCCGGTCCATGCAGCGGCCGCGCCGCCTTCGGCAATTCCGGGACTGGCTCATGCGGGTCCGGCCGCCGTCGCCGCCGCGCCGGCCCACTTCCCCACCGATCTGCATGTCACCGGCCCGGTGCCGCACCTGATGGTGGCCGAATGCAGCCAGAGCGGCGTGAAGCTGGGCTTCGACTCGATCTGGCTGGACCACCTGGGCTTCCGATGCTCGATGCCCATCCGGGGCGTGTTCAGCAACAACACCAACCCGCACGAGCTGCGTGCCCGGCCGCTGGCGTTTGTCGATCGCTCGGGCGCCGCGATCCGCTCGGCCCAGGACCTCGAGACCCGCTACGAGCAGCCCCTGCTGCCCGGCTGGGGGCCGCGCGAACTGATCAACTCCATGGGCATCTTGACCGCGTTGCCCGTGCCGTTCAACAAACCCATGCCCTACTACGTCGATACCCATCACGTGGGCCTGTCCCTGGCGTGCACGACATTGCGTCGGCCCGACGGGGGATACACCTGCCAGATCATGATCCCCAACGGGTCCTATGCCCTGGACTGGCTGGGGCGCGTCAATGGAATCTGCGGCGAGGACTACCTGACGCTGGAGCACGAGCTGGCGATCCTGGGCTCGGACGCCTGGAGTGCGCTGCCGGAGGTCTGTCGGCAACGGCTGGCGGCCTGGTGCCAGTTCCAGCCGCGCGAACGCTTCATGCTCTACTTGAGCGATGCGGACTTTGGCCAGCGCGACGCGGGCCTGGCGGGCCTGGTGGTCACCGACCAACGGCTGGTCTACCACAAGTTCCACCACAGCGGCCAGATCGATCTGGCGCTGCCCGGCACGTTGCACATCAAGACGGAGAAGGAGTTCGCCCAACTCAGCTATCAGCCGCCCGGTGGGCTGCGCACGCGCGTCGCCAAGCTGCACGCCGCCGATATGGAGCAATTCTGCGCGGTGATGCAGAGCATTCCCAATCAGATCCAGTTGATGGATTAGCGGTCAATCGACGGCGCATTCGGGGTGGCCGTGCGCCTCTTGACACACGCCATATATCGGTTAGGTGTCGCGTGTCTTGAGCCGCAGGGCCAGCCAACACACGACTACAGCGACAAGGGAAAAGGGCAGGAAGAGTTTGAAGAAACCAAGAATGACTCGCACCAGCCCCTCCTGGAATTGCCCCGAAACAACGAAGGATCCCAGAGTGATTGCGACGTAGAAGAACACCGAGCACCAGAAGGCCAAGGTGCATCGCCGGCGCGTGCTCATATTGGACTTGACCCTCGCGAACGCGAAGCCCGTGACAAGCGGGGGTAGCAGGAAGATGAGTACGGCGAACAGATTCCAGGCCATGGTCGCCTAACGGATCAGCATTCAACGGTCGGCCGGGCGCTGAGCTGCGTTGGAATCACGAGGATCGTTTCGCCCGGCCGGTCCGTTGCAGTGCGTGGTTATCCGCCCGCCGACTTCACTCTCCGGAGGACGACGAACTCACTGCCATCGCCCGCTTTCTCGAACTTCGTCGGTCGCGGACCTTGCGGGAAGTTCACACACAAACGCATTTCGTCACCGTCAACGCGAAGAATCGCCACACGCGACCAAGCTTTGTACGGGCCGTCAGCGACGAGATCGACCGCGTCGGGTGATACGTCCGGTTTTGGAACCAGCTTCCGGCTGACTCGCATCCAGTTGGTTTTGCCCTTTCCGTCAGTTCCCCATTTCTCAACCCACGAGATGCGGTCATCGCTGATCGTGACAACGGTGCTGACCATGTCCACAAATGCCTGCCCGTCTCCTCGAGTCCCCGTCGATGATTCGACGACCCACTCGCCCGCCGAATTGGCAAAGCCGGCTGGCTGCGTGGTTGGGCTTTGCGCGGGGACCACGGATGCGAGCGTGAGGAGCGTGATGAGGGTTGCGGTTCGCATAGGTCGGATAACAGTGATTATAGCGAGCCCTGCGCAAGCTATCACGGCGGCGACGGTCGCCGCATATCTGGCTCATCATGTTACGCGGCAGAAGGTTACAGCACAAGACGCCACGACTATTGGTTTGTGAATTCGTGCGCGACCTGGGATTGAGGAAAGGTGTCAGGATGAATAATGGTGGTCCGTCTATCCTTCAGAAATCATCCTGACACCTTATCCCCATCCAGTCTCAACCGCGCCGCGCCGCCTCGATGGCGGCGATGTCGATCTTTCTCATCGTCATCATCGCGTCGAACGCACGCTTGGCGGCCGCGGGATCGGGATCGGCGATCGCCTGGGTCAGGGCAATCGGCGTGATCTGCCAGGACAATCCCCACTTGTCCCTGCACCAGCCGCACGCACTCTCCTGGCCGCCGTGGCCGACGATCGCGTTCCAGTAGCGATCCGTTTCGGCCTGGTCAGCGGTGGCGACCTGAAACGAGAACGCTTCGCTGTGTTTGAACGCCGGTCCGCCGTTGAGCCCCAGGCACGCAATGCCCAGCACGGTAAACTCGACCGTCAACACATCCCCTTTCTTCCCGGACGGGAAGTCGCCCGGTGCGCGGTACACCGCGCCGACGGACGAATCGGGAAAGGTCTGAGCATAAAACCGCGCCGCCTCCTCGGCGTCGCCGTCGTACCAGAGGCAAATCGTGTTCTTGGCTGGGTTGGCCATGTCGCTTCTCCATCGTGATGAGCCATCGGAAGCCGGCGTAAGTCTTGGCCGGCATCTGCGACCAGTCAAGCCACAGCACCCTCGGAATGTCGAGCGACACCCGCGCGATAAAACGGACGCCCCGGTCACCACTTGATAGAAGAAGCCATCCCCGGCAAGGCACATCGTCCCGTTAAACGCATCCGCCAACAAAGACAAGGCCAACCCGCGCTTCGTTCGGGTTGGTCTACGTGCGCCTCTTGACAAATCGGGCCATATAGGGGTTAGGACTGCTAATTGGTGGCGTCCTGTATGGCCGGCATCAGGTCATTCAATTCCTCGATGCGCAACATGCGAATATCGCGCACCGATGCCGAGAACCATGGCAGCTTTTGTGCAAGATCGATGGCCGCCAGAACGCACGTGACGGCGTTGATCTTCTCGCCCCCGAAGTACGTGCTGCCTTGCTGCCACGTGAACCCGTGCTCTTGGAGGATCTTCCGGATTTCCATGTAGGCGTTGTTGTACGGATCGCCGTAGGAGTTCTTCAACGATTCAATGTCCATGTCGAACGCGATGGCGTACATGCGGGTGTTCTCCGGAAGGCTAGCGAGCGATGGTAATGACGCCAAGGGATTCAAGCGCTGGCGTGTCAAGGTCGTCATAGGAAAGCTCCTTGTGCGACATTGTAGCAGCCCTAACGTAAAAGGCTCAGGCGCCGGCCGCCCGCGGAGGAACGCCCTCGTCGGCCCCGGCGGAATCCATTGTCGAGTCGCGGGCGTCGCCGGTCAACTGCAGCCGTTGGTAGCGAGTCCTACCCATACTTGGTGATGTCTCCAACCCATGTCGATTCGGGTTTGATGAGGTTTGGGTCCATTGCCATCTGTTTAGCCGTGATCGCAATGATGCCTGCCAGGACTTCTTCCCGTAACTGAGGTGTATCGAGTTGGCCTCTAGTCGCAAGCTGACGGACGACCTCATCCTGCATGTCTTTGACGGTCACGATCCGAGAAGCGCGTTCGTCGGGGATGGACACGCCGAAGCGATCTTCGATACGCATCAGAAGCTCGACAGTTTCGAGTCCCATGCTGCTCGCTAACGAAAAAGGCTCAGTTGCCGGCCGCCCGCGGAGGAACGCCCTCGTGCTCTAGTTCGGCGAGGTCGCTGTACATTCTGCCAGTGCGCTGCGATGCAAGACGCCCCGCAAGATCCTCAGGAACGAGCAGCGGAAGAACGTAGTAGAGCGGAGGCTCATGATAGAACCAGACACGGTGGCATTCGACATTGCGGATCAGGAAATCCCAAGCAGATACCCATGCGTCAAAGCGCGTTTGCGTCCATCCGAGCCACCCAAGAAGGATAGGTCGCCAAACGGCGACGTAATTGGGATAAAGCCCATCTGGCGCGTCCATTTTGCTCAGCCGCCTAACGTAATGCCGATCAGTGGCCGAGCCGGCGCCGCGCCGGCGCCCGAACCAACAAGAAGCGTACCCGCCGGCTCGGTCCACTGCATCGGCGGGTTATTCGGCACGCCGGCCCGCCGTCAGAAGCCGCGAAAAACGCCCTCGCTATCAACCGCATCTGCGAAGTCGGCGAAGTCCATATTGGCGATCGACAGGTTGTTCTCGATCGCTTGGATCTGCGCGGGCACTGAACGGAACGTCCGGCCCTTCTGCTCGGCGAGATCGAGGACCAAGATCGGGTGATCTGGCTTCGCCACTGTCTCGCGGTCGACGATGAACACAAAGGTCTGCTGGCTGCCGGCTGGGAGCCGTTCGATGAGTTGATCAGGCGTCAGGTCTGCAAACGCAGGATCGTCAACGATCGTGAGGTTCGCCTCCGGGCCCTCGCCAACATCCTGCCCGAGCATCGCATTGATCGCTGCGAACTCTGCAAAGGCCGCGACATCGTCATCGGGAGACTGCCTGATCTCGTTGCAGATGGCTTGCCACGCATCTGGATCGTCAAAGTGCGTGCGAACGAAAAGCGTTGCGTCGGAATCAGGGAGCCGCTTCATCGGGATTCCTCCAGGTCCTGTGCCGAATAACAGTAATTCGACAACTTTGAAGTTGTATAACGTTCCAAGCAGTATCTGCTGGGTCGGCTCGGCCGTCAAGCCAGTTTCTTCCGTGAATTTCACGTATCAGGTACTTTACAAACACCAAACTTCGGCGCATAATGGCGGGAGCAAAACCAACTTTGGGGGCTGCGCCATGAAACTGCTGGATCAGGTTGGCGAGAAGCTGCGGGTGATGCACTATAGCTTTCGCACCCAGGAGGCGTACCGGACATCCGCACGGTGCAGGAGCTGTTGGGACATGCGAATGTCAAGACGACGCAGATTTGCACGCATGTGATGAACAAAGGGCAGCAACGCGGCGTGCTGGGAATCGTCAGGCCGCTGGACCGACCGCAGAAGTAAGAGGCCTGCACATTTGCGTTGGGCCGCTACGTTCGTGAACGCTGCTTGAATGTTCATCCGGCAGGCGGGGATTGCCATGAAAGGACGGCGTAAGGAGACGAGTCGTTCGTCTCTGCAGGGGATTGGCCGGCGTAGGGGGATGAGTGCGCCGCGTATTGGTGGGAATAGCCGGTGGACGGGGACGAGTGCGCCGCGTATTGGTAGGAATGGCCGGCGCATAGGGATGAGTGCGCCGCGTATTGGAGAGAATGGCCGGCGCATAGGGGTGAACGCGCCGCGTACTGGGGGGATTGGCCGGCGTAAGGAGGCAATTCTTCCGGTGGTTCCTGGGAACCACGGGCATACGGAGATGATGCTTCCGGTGGTTCCCGGGGACCGCGGCCGTACGAGCATGTTTCCTGCGGCGGTCCTCGGGGACCACGGGCGTACGGAGATGTTTCTTCCGGTGGTCCCCGGGGACCACGGCTCTACGGGCTTGTTTGGGCCGGTGGTTCCCGGGGACCACGGGTGTACGGACAGAGTTTCTCGGACGGTTCCCGGGGTTACTGTGCCCAAGGATGGGGTGTTTCTTCTGGTTCCCGGGGACCGGGAGCTTGAGTGGGCCGTTGTTCGGGCCGAAGTAGTCATATCAGAGGTCAGCGGTCAGCGGTCAGAGATCAGCGGTCAGGCCGACACTCTTGCCGACTTCTGGCATTTGATCTCTGACCTCTTCTCCCAACGGCCTGGAGGCAGCTATGGCGGACTTTCTTCCTCGACGTGATGCGAACCTGGCGAATTGGGCCAAGTGTTTTGCTGCGCACATCGCGGCTGATCCGCAGCGCTATGGGCTGAGCGCGGCGCAAGCCCAGGCGTTTGCCGGTGTGCAACAGGCATATGCCCAGGCGCATCAGGTGGCCAACAGTCCCAGCACGCGTACGCTCAGCAGCATTATGCGCAAGAACGGGGCGCGGCGGGCGATGAAGGACATGGCGCGGCGCTTGGCGCGGCTGGTGCATGCCACGCCGGGGGTGAGCGATACCATGAAGGCCGGGCTAGGCTTGGCGCTGCACGTGGACGGTGGCCGTGCGGCTGTGAATGCACGGGTCCCGGGGCTGCGATTGACGGCCGAGGCCAAGCCGTCGCGGCGGGTGAAGGTGCGTCTGCGCGATAGGGATTCGCTGCGCAAGGGCAAGCCGCGCGGCGTGGTGGGGGCGATGATCTTCCGCTTCGTGGGCGAGCGTCCCACGACGCGGCCGGAGGACTGGGTGTTTGTGGGCAACACGACGCGAGCGAACTGCACGGTGCCGATACCGCCGGGCCTACCGCCGGGCACGAAGGTGTGGTTCACTGCGGCGTGGCTGGACGGCCGGCTGCGCGAAGGGCCCTGGAGCATGCCGGTGATGATGCGCGTGTTGTTCGGCTGGACAGCCCTGCCGGGCAACGCGCCGCCACGAGCGATGGCGGCGTGAGCCCCCGGGAGCAGCCGAAAGATTCACGGGCAGCGGGAAGATTCACCGCGGAGGTCGCCCAAGGCGCGGAGGAGGCGGCAGGACAAGTGGATCCGCAGGCGTGATGCGGCGCCTCGGGTCCATTGCGGCGCTCAGGCGTGAGGGGTCGTTTGCGAGAGATAGGCGCGGATGGCGCGTGCCAGGTCGTGGCCCAAGGCGCGGGCCGTTTGCTGATTGACCTCCTGCTGGCGGGCGATGGCGTAGGGGACTTCGAGCGTCGTCGAGAGCAGCATGTTGGGCAAGGCCCTGGCCCAGCGTGAACAGGTGAGGCCCTGGCTCGAGTTGGACGCGACGTTCCAGCGCTGGCCGAAGGGCAGATTGTCCGATGCCGCGTAAGGCAGCGGCCCGGTGCGAAGGCTTTCGAGCAACTGGCTAAAGCGGCATTGCTGTTCCCACACGGCCGGGTCGGACGAGCCGACAGTGTAGATCGTCTGGCTCCACCAACTGTGAATCCAGGGGCAGTGCAGGTCCATAGCCATGGTCGGGCCGGCCTGAGCCCAGGTGGGAAACAGTTGGCGAATGGCGGCGGTTTCAGGATAGATCGGCGTGGCGTCGTAGTCGCGGTTGTGATCGCGTGGCCGGCGGTTCTTGCCCTGGTCGCCCGCTTCCACGCCGTCGGGATCGACCAAGGGGATCGCCAGGATGCGCACGTTCCGGCCGAACCATTGCCCCAACTCGTCGTCGCTTAGCGCCGCCTCGAGCAGGCCCTCCAGCGCGTAACTGGCCATCGCCTCGCAGCAGTGGTGCCGGGCGGTGAGCAGCAGGCGATACGCCGGCTCGATGTCGGGGTCGCCGATGACCGCCTGCTCGACAATGCGGCCCCGGCGCGAGCGGCAGAGTTCGGCGATGTGCAGGCGCGGGTCGCCGGTGAACCGGTCGGTGAAGGCCCGCCAATGCGCGTGCGTGTAGGTCATGCCCATGCTCAGCAGCACATCGTCGGCATCGGCGGGGCAGTCGAAGCGGAACGTCCAGTTCTCGCCAACGCATGATGGGCCGAGCCAGCGCCACGTCCTGCCGGCGTCGTAGCTGACCGCCGGGCCCATTTCCGTCAGCGTATCGCGGCTGGTGATGTGGAACGTCAGGGAGCGCCCGGCGCCGCCGCGCAGGCGGAAGTGCCAGTAGAACCAGTGGCCTTCGGTGTCGCGCAGATCGGGACGGAAGTAGACGTCGTCGCCTTCGATGCGCTCGAGGATCACGTTGCCGGCGGGAACGTCAGCGTCGATCTGGAGCGTCATGGCATGTTCTTCGATATGCACTTCATGCTCGCGAAAGCGATCATTTCTTTGTTGAGACGTTCGAAAAACCCGGTGCTGATCCCCGGCAAGCCCCCAAAGCGGGGCATGCCGGGGCTTGAATGGAGGGTTTTGCAAAGACCGCTGTTGTCAATCGCCGTACTTCTGCCGCAGGCGGGCGCTGAGGCGAAGCATCAGGTGGATGCGTTCGAACTGGTCGGCCCAGTCCAGGAGTTGGGCGGTGATTTCGTCATCGGGCACGGGCCCGCCCGGAAGAGGGCAGGCGCCGCCCAGCGCCTTGCGGGCCATGGCGCGGTAACGGGAGAGCGTGCGGTCGCCGAACCATCCCGCCAACTCGCCATCCTCGGCACAGAAGAGGAACACCGGCACGCGCCGGCCGGCGTTGATCGTCACCTGGTCTTGGAGATCACTGTGCGCATCGCGATCCAGCCAGCGCAGGTCGATCTTGTCTGGATTCGCTTCGGCGATGCGCTGCACCAGCGGGCACTGCTGCACGCAGTCGCCGCACCAGATGCCTGACAAGCCGATCACCTTCATCGGCCGAACGAATCCCGCGACCAGTTGCCGCTGGGCGTCGGTGAGGCGCGTTTGCTCGTGGATGCGCTTCCAGTTGGCTTGCTGACCGGCGGTGCCGGTGGCGAGGTAGTCGGCGTAGGTGAGTCCGGCAGCGTGCTTGGCACTGAGATAGTCGGCGTTCATGGCGTGCAACCATAGTCGCAAAGCATCGCGACGCCAAATGGCGGACTAAGCCCTCGGCGTGGCGCCGGCCAGCAGCATTTGGGCCACCTCGCGTGCCGCCAGCGCCGCCTCGTTGTCGCGCGTGATCAGGCGGCGCGTCAGCGCTCCCTCGATCAGGATCGTGATCTGCCGCGCCAGGTCATCGGGATCATCCGCGCCCAGCCGATCGGCGGCGTCGCGCAGCATCGCCTCAGTGTTGACGTAATGCTTGGCCGCCTCCTGGTGAATGGGGTCGTGCGGCGAGGGGAATTCGGCACAGGCATTGAGGTATTGGCAGCCCTCGAAATCCTCACCATTGAAGAATTCGTGCATCACCTCGAAGTAGCCCAGGATGAACGCCCGCGGATCGTCACCCGCCAGCTTCTCCATGCGCCGCGCAAACGAGGCGGACTCCCAGCGATCGCGCAGGCGAATCGTCTCAAGGATCAGGTCATCTTTGCTCTTGAAGTGGTTGTAGAAAGTCGTCTTGGTCACGCCCACGTCGCGGAGGATGCGGTCGATGCCCACCGCGTGGTAGCCGTAGGCGTAGAACAGATCCATCGCCCGGTAGATCAGCTTGTCGCGGGTGGTCTGTGGCGGTTGGCCGTCGCCGAATAACTCGTACGCCTGTTTCTCCGTGACCTGCGTCATGAGCGTTCCTCGTTTGGCTGGTTGACCACAAGTCAACCCAAGTTGCCCCAAAGTCAATTCCAGATGGTAGGCCGCCTGAGTATGGTTGATCTCGAAGCTGGTGAAGCGTTCATCGGCATCGAGCACCCTGATGGAGATGCGATCATGACGACCTTGATGGACCCACAGACGCAGACGAGTTTCGACCAGGCAAAAGCGGAGGCCTTTGCCGGTTCGCTGCTGGAGACGTTGAACCGCGGCGGGTTGACGCTGATGATTTCGATCGGCCATCGCACGGGGCTGTTCGACACCATGGCGGATCTGCCGTGGTCAGGCAGCCAGGAGATCGCCCAGGCCGCCAGTCTCAATGAGCGATATGTGCGGGAGTGGCTTGGTGCGATGGTGACCGGGCGCATCGTCGCATACGACGCGGCGCAAGAGACCTACTGCCTGCCCGCCGAGCATGCGGCCTATCTCACCCGTGCCGCTGCCGCCGACAACATCGCGCGCACCATGCAGTGGATCGCGGTGCTGGGCTACGTCGAGGACAAGATCGTGGACAAGTTCAAGCACGGCGGGGGCGTGCAGTACTGCGAGTATCACCGCTTCCATGAAGTGATGGCCGCCGAAAGCGAGCACTCGGTCGCCAGCGCCCTGCGTCCGCACATCCTGCCTCTGGCGCCGGGCCTGCTCGATGACCTGGAGGCGGGCATCGAGGTGCTGGAGATCGGCTGCGGCAGCGGCGGGGCGTCCTGCCGACTGGCGGAGATGTTCCCCAATTCCGTCTTCACCGCCTACGACCTGTGCGAAGACGCCATCGCCGCCGCCAATGCCACCAAGGCCGCCCGCCGCCTGACCAACGTTACTTTCGCCACGCGTGACGTTTCCCAGCCGATCGAGCCGCAGCGCTACGACGCGGTTCTGGCTTTCGACGTCATCCACGACCAGCGCAATCCCGCCATGGTGCTCCAGCGCGTGCGTGCCGCGCTCAAGCCCGGCGGCGTCTTCCTCATGCAGGACATCGCCGCCTCCAGCCACTTGGAAAAGAACCTGGACCTCATCCTGGGCCCGCTGTTCTACACGATCTCGACCATGCACTGCATGACCGTCTCGCTGGCGCAGAACGGCGCCGGGCTGGGCACCGTGTGGGGCCAGGAGTTGGCGGTCCAGATGCTCGGCGACACCGGTTTCCAGCATGTGCAGGTGCACAAGCTCAAGCACGACATCATGAACAACTACTATATCGCGCGGTGACGGGCCGACGAGTTGGCCATTGAATAATCACCGGAATGGTCGTCGCCTTCCTTCAGGCCCGGAGCCTCGCGCTCCGGGCCTTTTCATTTGGCCGGCAGGGTGACTATGCCATCATCAGTTCGGGAACGACGCGGGCGATCTGGTCAAAATCACGGTCGTCGTGGAGCAGGGCGGCGTTGTGTTCGATTGCCAACTGTGCGATCAGGCAATCGATTGAGCTGCGCGGCGTGACGGCGGCGGCACGACAGCGGCGGTACAACTGCGCCGCCCGCGCATGGGTGCCGACCGCGTCGAGGGGGTGAAGCATCGGCTGAGCGGTGAGATAAGCATGAAGCCGATCGAATTCGCGGTCGGAACGGGCGCCTTGCAGGACTTCCAACAGGATCACCGGCGTCAGGGCGCATGGTTCGCCACGATCCAGGTGCGCGCGAAGCCGCTGTGTAATGGCGCCAGGCCGGGGGCCAAGGGCATCGATCCAGGCCGACGTATCAACCAGGATCATGGCTCACCCCCCTGCGCGCAGCTTCTTGTAATCGTACTCGGGGTCGATCAGGTCCTGGCCGAAGAGATCCCGGATGTCCGGTCGCTCATAGCGCGCCACCAGTTCGCGCAGCGCCAAGTCCACCACCTCGCGCTTGGTCTTGCGCTTGGTGTAACGAAGGGCCTTCTTCACGATCTTGTCGTCCAGAACAATGTTAGTCCGCATTATACACCTCGTATGTGTATTGCATCATAGCGCCTGCATGCTCGGGCTCCCAGTGCCGGGCAATGCTCGTCACTTGGCCAGCATCCCCGACTCGCGGGCATAGTCGAAGATGCCGCCGGCATCGATGATGGGCTTGACGTCGCCCAGCGGCCCCAGCTTGTAGGTCTTGCCCGTCGTCTTGTTGGTCAGCGTGTGGTGGTCGATGTCCACCTCGCACTGGTCGCCGGTGCTGATTTCCTCGACCAGTCGCTGCGTGCATTCGCAGGGCAGCAGGTAGCCGCCGTTGACGCAGTTGCGATAGAAGATACGGGCGTAGAACTCGGCGACGACGACCTTGGCGCCGGCCTCGGCGATGGCCAAAGGTGCGTGCTCGCGCGATGAGCCGCAGCCGAAATTCCTGCCTCCGATGACGATGGTGTAAGGCGTCTTGAATTGGCCCTCGGCGACGAAGGGTTGATGGCCCTTGGGCAGGCCCAACTGCGGTTTGGGCACCCCGGACATCGCGTACATGCCGAAGTATTTCCGTTCCGCCGGGTCGGACGGATTAAACGACAGGTACTCGGCCGGGATGATCTGGTCGGTGTCGACATCGTCGCCCAGGACGAACGCTTTGCCTTTGATGATGGTGGCCATGGTAGGTCTCGCAAGAGTCAGTTGCAGGGTCGGCTGCGGGTGAGCCGGAACACTATAGCCGCAAGGCCGCAAATCCGCTGGTTCACCGGCGTGCGCCCGTGTTGGCTGCTGGAGACGTCCGGCTTCCTGTGGTGCCAATGGATTGCAGCGATGCTGGACCAGTTGCTGATGGGTCGTGGAGCGCAGGTGCGGTAGTGTTTTGATTCGCGGCGTCCGCGTTCACCCGTGTTTCGCTTTTCCTTCTCCGATATCATGCAAGGATGTCTGAACACGACCTGATCATCATCGGCGCCGGGCCCGGTGGTTACGTGGCCGCGATCAAGGCGGCGCAACTGGGACTGGACACGGCCTGCATTGACGCGCACGCCCAGCTTGGCGGCACGTGCCTGCGCGTCGGATGCATTCCCAGCAAGGCCATGCTCGAGTCCAGCCACGCCTACGAGCAGGCCCGCAACCATCTGGCGGAGCACGGCGTCAAGGTCGGCGATGTCCAGCTCGATCTGCCGGCCATGCACAAACGGCGCGACAAGATTACCCAGACCCTCACCGGCGGCATCGCCAGCCTGTTCAAGAAAAACGGCGTCACCCGCTACCAGGGCCATGGCCGATGCGATGGGCCCGGTAAGGTCGTCGTGCGCAGCAGTGAAGGTGAAATTACGCTTAAAGCCCGCCGCATCATCATCGCAACCGGCAGCGTGCCCGCCACGCTGCCCGGCATCGAATTCGACGGCCAGCGCATTGCCTCCAGCACCGAGGCCTTGACCTACGACAAAGTGCCCGAGCATCTGGTCGTCATCGGCGCGGGCTACATCGGCCTGGAAATGGGCTCGGTCTGGCGACGCCTGGGCGCCAAGGTCACCGTGCTCGAGTTTTTAGATTACATTCTGCCCACCACCGATCGCCAGATCGCTGACGCGGCGCAGACGCTATTCGCCAAACAGGGCATCACCTTTCGCCTGGGCGCCAAAGTTACCGGCGCCAAGGTCGAGAAGGACAAGGTGGTCGTCAGTGTGGAGAAGGGCGATGCGGTCGAGTGCGATCGCGTGCTGATGGCGGTGGGGCGCAAGCCGAACACGGAAAAGCTCAACCTCGAATCCATCGGCGTCAAGACCAACGACAAGGGATTCATCACGGTTGATGAGCATTTCCAGACGCAGGCCAGGGACGTCTACGCCATCGGCGACGTGATTCGCCAGCCGATGCTGGCGCACAAGGCCGAGGACGAGGGTATCGCCTGTGTCGAGCGCATCGTGACCGGATTTGGCCACGTCAACTACGACGTGATACCGGCCGTGGTCTACACGCACCCCGAGATCGCCTCGGTGGGCAGGACCGAGGAGGAGTGCAAGGCCCGGGACATCGACTACAACAAGGGCGTGTTCCCGTTCCGCGCCAATGGCCGGGCGCGCACGCTCAATGACGTCGAAGGCATGGTCAAGATATTGGCGGACCAGAAGACCGACCGTGTGCTGGGCGTGCACATCCTGGGCGGCCGCGCCGGCGACATGATCGCCGAAGCCGCCGCCGCCATGGAATACGGCGCCACCAGCGAGGACATCGCCCGCACCTGCCACGCGCACCCGACGCTGTCCGAAGCCATGCGTGAAGCGGCCATGAGCGTCACCGGTAAGGCGATCCATTTCTGATCCGGAAGTTAGCCACAGATGAACACAGGTGAACACAGATAGGACGAGGTATCAGGAATTCACCAAGCAGGGGCAGAGGCTTTGCGCCGCCCCGGGTCTTCCGCAATCATCGGTGTCCGACTGTGGCTATATTCTCCGATGGCTTCTAACAGGATTCACCATGAGTCTGCTACACGACAGCATCGCGGCGGCGGTTGACACCTTTGAATCCTTGCGGGCGCTTGATGCGCCGTTGCAGAAGGCCGCCGATCTCCTGGGCGATGCCCTGTGCGGCGGCCGCAAGCTGTTGACCTGCGGCAACGGCGGCAGCGCCGCCGACGCTTCGCACGTGGCCACCGAGTTTGTCTGCCGATTCCTCAAGGATCGCCGCCCTTATCCCGCCATCGCGCTTAACGAGGTGGGCAGCACGCTGACGGCCATCGGCAACGACTACGCCTTCGACGATGTCTTTGCCCGTCAGGTGCATGCCTTTGGCGCCAAGGGTGATGTGCTCATCGCCTTTACCACCAGCGGCCGATCGCGCAATGTCATCAAGGCGCTGGAGGCCGCCAACGAGTTGGGCCTGTCCAGTATCGCCTTCCTCGGCCGCGACGGTGGCGCCACCCGCGGCTTGGCTACCGTCGAGCTGATCGTCCCCGCCCAGATCACTGTGCGCATCCAGGAAGCCCACCAGCTTCTGTTTCATTGCCTGTGCGAACTGGTCGAGCCGCGTCTAAGCTGTTGAGAGGCAAGACAGGAGTTCAGGAAAGACAGAAAATGCAGTCCCACAAGGCTGGCGCAAGGCTCGCCTTCTGATTTCCTGCATGGTTGTGATTTTCTGCCATCAACCTCCGGCCCGCGCCAGTCGCGCGGCGGCGAGGGCTGAGCAGTCCTGGAGGCGATCGCCCAAACCTGCGGCGATGATCTGGTAGCTGGAGCGCGTCCACGAGCCGACCTGGCGCGATGCCTGCTGACGAACCTGCTCGACCCAGGGTTCGCCCAGATAGCGGGCCGTGCTGCCCAACAGAATGCGGCGCGGCCCCAGCAGGTCGATGAGCAGGGCGCAGGAATCGCCGACGGCCTGGGCGTTAAGCGCGATGACCGCCAGGGCGTCGGCGTCGCGTTGCTGTGCCAGTTGGCTGATCTGTGCCGGCGAAGGCGGGTTGTCGGCCCAGCGTTGGGGGAAGCGCCACGCCGCCAGGCGCTGGAGGGACGACGCCGAGGCGAAGGCCTCGAAGCAGCCGCGCTTGCCATAGGCGGTCGGGCCGTCGTCGCGATAGGCGATGTGGCCGATCTCCGGCGGCAGCCCGTCGGCGCCGTAATAGGGCTGACCGTCGAGGATCAGTCCCACGCCGAATCCGGTGCCGCAGGTCAGGTAGGCCAGGCGGTCGGCGCCCTGGCCGGCGCCCCACAGGTACTCGGCCAACGCGCAGGCGGCCGCATCATGCTCGACGCGCACGGGCAGGCCCAATGCCTCGTGCAGACGTTGTGCCAGGGGGATGCGGTCCCAGCCGGGGAGATTGGGCGGGCTGAGGATGGTGCCGGTGCGGCCGTTCAGGGGTCCGCCGATCGCGACGCCCACGGCCTCGGCGGCGGCATTGCTCTGCTGCAACGCGGCGGCATGCTCGAGCAACTGCGCGATCATCGCCTCGGGCCCGGCGGCGGCATGGGCGGGCCAGGCACTGCGGGCATGGATCGCGCCGTCCGCATCGCCCAGCGCCGCGCTGCACGTGGTGCCGCCGATGTTCAGGCCCAGTAATCGCGCTGTCATGGTGGTACCGGGTCTGTTTGTCCGATCCTCAGCCCCGCTGAAGCGGGGCCGCCCTGAGCCGCGCGTTCTATTGGGGGTGGTTTTTCTTCCATTGTTGTTTCCTGCGCAGCATCTCGGCGTTGGGCTTGACCTTCTTACCCGGGCACTGATTGGTCTTGTCGAACAGCCAGTTGCCCTGGGCGTCGCAGAGCACGGGCATGCGTTTGGCCACCGGCGGTGGGGCGATCACGCGCGTGGGACGGTCTGCGTACCAGTAGGCCACCGAGGTCATCTCGTTGGCCAGGTGATTTCCGTGGCCATGCTCGATCGTTACCTTAATCTCCTTCACGAAGCGCACGGGGTTTTCCAGGTGGAAGATGTAGGACGTCGCACAGTCGCCCGCTGCCGTCCAACTGGAGCAGCGGCCGGTGGTGCGTGAGCGCAGACGAGTCAACTCGTGAAGCATAGATAGCGTCCCCGGACTGGGATTAGGTGTTTGCAAATCTGGGGCGAGGTCCGGATTTTAGTTCAGGTCGTGGGCTTCATTCCTGATTGCTGAGCAGATCATTGGCCTGGAGAATCGCTTGCGCCAGGTCGGCGAGCTTGCGGCGCGAGTCGCGCGCCTGCTTCTGTAACCGCTTCATCGCCTGATCCTCCGTGATGCCCAGCTTCTCCATGAGCAAGCCCTTGGCACGTTCGATGATCTTGCGATTCTCCAGCATGGTCCGCAGTCCCTGCACTTCGTCGCGCAGGCGCATGTGCTGGAGATAACGTGACCAGGCCACGGCGATGTTGACGCGCAGTTCATCAAGGGTGACGGGTTTGAGCAGGTAGCCGAAGACACCGATGCGGGTGCCGACCTTGAGGTATTCAGCGTCGGAGAAGGCCGAGAGGACGACTACGGGAATGCCCATCTGGCAGAAGAGCACTTGTGCCGCCGCCAGACCATCGGTGCCGGGCATGCGGATGTCCAGCAGCGCCAGGTCCGGATTGTGTTCCTTAGCCAGGGCGATGGCCTGGTCGCCGTTGGCGGCCGGTCCGATGACCTCGAACGCCAGGCTGCGCAGGTTGTGCGCCAGATTGATCGCCAGCAGGTGTTCGTCTTCGGCGATGAGGATTCGCCGGGGCAACTGGGGCGGCTGGGCACCGCCCGACGCCAATTCCGCTTGCGCGTCACCGGCAGGGTGGGCCCCCGGTGACGGCTCCTGATGGGTCTGGCGGTCCAACGGCGTGCCTGACACGTCACTGACTCCCATTCCAACCGGAACCATGACGAATACCCCCGATAGCGGACCTCGAACCCCGGATCCGGATGAGCGATCCCCGGTCACCCTGACGCTCGGCAGTTGGTGCGCCGGGGATACGAAGGCCGGCTAACACCGTGGTTAGTCTACACGGGCCGGTGCAAATAACCAAGCAGTAGCTTTATGATCCTTTGTAGCTTACTTCGCCGGCGATTAATGACGGATACATATATCCGTAATTGGCCAACGTATACTCAGCGCAATACTTGGATGGGCTCCAACATGCGGACTCTCAACTTCGGCTCGTTGAACATCGACGAGGTTTATGCGGTGGAGCGGATCGCCCGGCCGGGGGAAACCGTCGCCAGCCGCTCGCGCGGCCTGTTTGCCGGCGGCAAGGGCGCCAACCAGTCGGTGGCGCTGGCGCGTGCTGGCGCCACGGTGGCGCACGCCGGGGCGGTGGGGGAGGACGGGCGCTGGCTCATCGACAAACTCGCCGCCGACGGTGTGGACACGCAACACATCCGCGTCGGCGCCGCGCCCACCGGCCGCGCCGTGATCCAGGTCGACCACGCCGGGCAGAACGCCATCGTCCTTCTGGCGGGGGCCAACCATGCCATCACCGCCGAGCAACGGGAGCAGACCTTGGCGGGCTTTGCCGCCGGCGACTTGCTGCTGGTGCAGAACGAAATCAACGCCGTGCCCGAACTCATGCGTGCCGCCAAGGCGCGGGGCATGCGCGTGTGCTTCAATCCCGCGCCGTTCACCATCGAGGTTCGCGACTATCCACTGGACTTGGTGGACGTGCTGGTGGTCAACGAGAGCGAGGGCGAAGGGCTCACCACCGAACGCGAGCCGCGCACCATCGCCAGCGAACTGGCCTGGCGAAACCTGGAGCAGGACGTGATCGTGACCTGCGGCAGCCAGGGCGTGCTGCACCAGCGGGGCGATGTGTGCCTGAGCGTCGAGGCGGTGCGCGTGGCGGCGGTGGATACGACGGCGGCGGGCGACTGCTTCATCGGCTACTTCCTTGCGGGCCGCGCCGCCGGCATGGATATCGAGGCGGCCCTGCGCCGCGCCTGCCGCGCCGCCGCCATCAGCGTCACCCGACCCGGCGCCATGGATTCGATCCCGTGCCGAGCCGAAGTTGATGACCTGGCATAGGCGCACTCTGTCCGCGGCACGTCCCCACGATTCAGATCAAGGTTGAGCCGCAAGCGGCTCACTCCGCCGGCTCGATCGTCACCGTCAGATTCCGGCTGGTGAACTGCTGCTGGTACAACTCGGCGCGTTCCTTGTGCGTCGTCAGCAGGAGCGACACGCCGCGCTGGTGTGCCTCGATCACGCGATGCTCCGCATCCTGCTTGTTCAGCGTCGTGATCATGCGCACGGTCTCAATGACGAACAGGACGTCGTTCTCATCATCATTGTGCAGCAGCACCTTCCACGGCGGCAGGTTCTTGCGTTTGGGCTGGGCCGGCGCGGGCTTGGTCGCCTGCGCCGTCTGCGTCCGCGCCTCGTCCGCTGCGGACGGCTGCGGCGGGGCCTGATGGGCTTCCTGTGCTTCCGGGCCTTGCGGGTGGTCAGCCATTTCCCACGCTCCTCTCTCCAGAATCAACCTCTCAAAAGCCTAGTCACGCTGTCAGCCAATTGCAACGAATCGGCGACGGGAGGAAGTAACAGGGATGAACACGGATTAGGTGAAGAAGGAACTGGGATGGACAGGATGAGGCCCGAGGGCCGCTGCGCGGCACCCGCTAGACGAAAGATGCTTCCCCTTGTTTACTAATCCTTTCCATCCTGTACATCCTTGTTCCTTCTTCTTTCTCCATCCGTGTTTAACCGTGTTCATCCCTGTTACCTCTTACCAAATCAAGCCGTTGCGCCAACCGGCTCGACCGCGCCGATCGCGGCGGTGATCTTCCTGGCGGCGTCGGTCAGGTCCGTGGCCGTCTGGAGCGTGGGGATGTCGCCCTTGGCGGCCTCCAGGATTGCCCGTGCCGGCTCGACGTTGGTCCCTTCCAGACGCACCACCAGCGGCACCTTGAAGCCGATGCTTCGCGCCGCGTTGGCGATCGCCGTGGCGATGATGTCGCACTTCATGATTCCGCCGAAGATGTTGACCAGCACGCCCTTGACGTTGCTGTCGCTCAGGATGATGCGGAACGCTTCGGTGACGGCTTCCTCGGATGCCGAGCCGCCCACGTCCAGGAAGTTGGCCGGCTCCCCGCCGTGCAGCTTCACGATGTCCATGGTCGCCATGGCCAGGCCCGCGCCGTTGACCAGGCAGCCGATGTTGCCGTCGAGCTTGATGTAGGACAGGCCAAAGCGCTTGGCGTCGGTCTCGGCCGGATCGTCCTCGGTCGGGTCCGCCATGGCCTTCAAGTCATCATGGCGGAACAGGGCGTTGTCGTCGAAGGTGATCTTGGCATCGATCGCCAGCACCTGGCCGTCGGGGTGCTCGGTGGTGGGTTTGGTCACCACCAGCGGGTTGATCTCCGCCAGGCTCGCGTCGCTGGCGAGGAACAGGTCCGAGAGTTGGTGCATGATCTTGGCCGCCAGGCGCACCGTCTCGCCCTTGAGCCCCAGGCGGTAGGCGACCTTGCGAGCCTGATAGGGCATCAGGCTGGTGGCGGGACTGATCGTCTCGCGGATGATGGCCTCGGGGTTCTCGTGCGCCACCTGCTCGATATCCATGCCGCCCTGCGCCGAGGCGATGAGCACGGGCATACCCTCGCGGCGATCGATGGCCATACCCAGGTAGTATTCCTTGGCGATATCCACACCGGCGGCGACTAGGAGCTTGGTGACCTTGATGCCGCGCGGCCCGGTCTGGGGCGTGACCAGCGGCTTGCTCAGGATCGCATACGCCGCGGCCCGCGCCTCTTCCGGGGACTTGACCAGCTTCACCCCGCCGCCTTTGCCCCGGCCCCCGGCGTAGACCTGGGCCTTGACCACCGCCAGCTTGGCACGGTGCCGCTTTTGGAGGTCCTCAAACGCCCGCGCCGCCTCCGAGGGGTTCTCCACGACAATGGCGGGGGGCACCGGAATGCCATACTTGGCCAGCATCTCCCGCGCCTGGTATTCATGAATTTTCATGGCGTCAGCCTCATGGGGGGTGGATCAGGGAAAGGCGGGCGATGATAGTCGCTTTTTTGCAGGATCGCCAAACGGGAGGGTGATGAACGAGGTACGAAAAACGGGAAGCGAAGGGCGAAGAACGCCCAGCCGCTCCGGCGGCTGGGCTCTGAACCCCCAGCCCTCCGGGCGCTTGTTCGGGCCACCATCACCAACTCCCGGCCGCGGGAGCGGCTGGGCTTTGGTTTCCAACTGCCTCTTGTCCATATCTGAAATTCGCTCGCGAATCGGATTTCCAGGCAGGTCAGCTTCGTGTTCAATCGATACTTGAACACGTCGGAGCCCATGCCGGTGCATGTCAGCCAAACGCTCTATAATAAATAGTCCCTCGAATCTCGACCCTTTCTGGAGAGAGCATGATCGATCGTTTCCGACACGTCTGGTTCACCGGTTGGTTGATCGTCGTGGTGCTGGGTGCTGGGGCGGTTCCGGCGTCTGCGGGGCGGTTGCATGAGGCGGCGGCGGCGGGGGATCTCGAACGGGCCAAGGCACTGGTGAAGGCCGGAGAAGGCCTCACGCAACTGGATGGCCAGGGACGCACGCCGCTGATGGTGGCGGTCGAGACCGGCAAGCCCGAGATGGTCGAGGCCTTTCTGACGCTGGGGGTCAAGCCCAACGATCGCGGCAAGGGCGGAGAGACACCGCTAAACGTGGCGGTGGATGCCAGGAACAAGGCCATGGTCGAGTTGCTCCTGGCCAAGGGTGCGGATGCGACGCTGGCGGCCGAGGACGGGGCGACGCCGTTGCACATCGCCGCGATGCAGGATGATGCGGATATTGCGGACCTGTTGCTGGCGCAGAAGATCGACGTGAACGCGGCGACGCCTGACGGCTGGACGCCCTTGCACTTTGCCGCCTGGCACGATCGCGGCAAGATCGCCGCGCTGCTGCTCAAGGCCCGCGCCTCGGCGCGGGCCACGACGATCCTGGGCGACACGCCGCTGCACCTGGCGGCCATGCAGAAGAGCCAGAGCGTGGCCGAGGCGCTGCTGGCCGAGAATTTCGACGTCAACGGTCGCAACGCGCTGGGCTGGACGCCGCTGCACCTGGCGGTACTCAACCAGGACACGCCGATGATCGAAGTGCTGCTGGCCAAGCGTGGCGACGCCAACGCGCGCGGCTTGCGGAACATCACGCCGATGCAACTGGCGCTGATGAAACGGGACAACAAGGCGGCGACGGCGCTGATCAAGGCCGGGGCGGACGTGAACGTTCGCGGCGAGGACGGGCGCACGCCGTTGCATTATGCGGCGGCGGCGGGGGATGCCGCCATGGTGCAGGCGCTGGTGGATCGGCGGGTGTTCGTGCAGGTACGTGACAAACAGGGCCGCATGCCGCTGCACTACGCCGCGGCGTCGGGGAGCAAGGATACGGTCGAGTCGCTGCTCAGCAAGCACGGCTCGGCGGAGGTGCGCGACAGCAAGGGGCGCACACCGCTGTTCGACGCCGCCGAGTCGGGCAACAAGGCGATCATCGAGCTGCTGCTGGAGCGTCGGGCGCTGGTGAACACGCATGACGTGGAGGGAAGCACGCCGTTGTTTGCGGCAATCGAGGGGGGTTACGCCGAGGCGGCGGCGGTGCTGGTGGACAAGGGTGCGGAAGTGGCGCGACTCAACCGCGCCGGCGCGGCGCCTCTGCACGTTGCCGCGGCGCGGGGACGGGAGAACGTCATCGAGATGCTCGTGGGCAAAGGCGCGGCCGTGGACCAGCGTAACGGCGAGGGGCGCACGGCCCTGCACCTGGCGGTCATGGGCGGCCAGAAGGCCGCGGTCAGCCTGCTGATAAAGCTCGGCGCCGACACTGCGGCCAGGGACAACAAGGGCCTGACACCGCTGGAACTGGCGCTGGTGATCAACAACAAGGACATCGAGGCGCTGTTGCGCTCGTTGTCGCGGAAATAGCGATTGGGCTACCAATCCGGACCTGAGTCTCCGAAGGTCGGGACCCATGGCTTGGCAGACTCAGCCCCGGCTTGGCGGCCCATTAGCACACTCAGCGCATCAGGTGAGAAGCATATCGTGCAAATTGACTGCGACTTTCCCGGCGGCAATATCCTGGTTGAACGGATTGAAGACAGCCAGGCAACCTTGCGTTGCGACCTGCGCGACACCGAAGGTGACTGGTTTTACTTCGGTTTCCGCGTCCGCGGCGCCGGCGGGCAAACCATCACCTTTCGCTTTGCTGATAGCCTGCCGCCGCTGTCGGCGCGTGGCCCAGCGGTGTCGCAGGATGAGGGCGACACCTGGCGCTGGCTGGGCGATGCCCGCGCCAAGCCCGGCGTGTTTGAATATCACTTTGCGGACGACGCGCCTGTGCGCTTCTGCACCGGCATGGCGTACACGCAGGCGCAGTGGCAGGCGTTTCTCGCCGGTCTGGGCCACGAGTATCGCTGGAGGCAGGACACCCTTTGCCGCAGCGTCAAGGGGCGGGACGTCGAGTGCCTCAAGTTGGGCCGCCGTGACCAGCCGCCGCGTCATCGCCTGCTCATCACCGCCCGACAGCACGCCTGCGAGATGATGGCCAGCTACCAATTGGAGGGCTTGATTAAGACGCTGGTGGGCGCTTGCGGTGGTGACCCCGCAAGTGACGCCGGCCGCTGGTGTCAGGAAAACGTGCAGGTGCTGGTGGTGCCGTTCATGGATAAGGACGGCGTGGAAGCGGGTGACCAGGGGAAGAATCGCCGGCCGCGCGATCACAATCGCGACTATGCGGGGACGAGCCTGTACGCCGAGACTGCCGCCGTGCGCCGCCTGGTCGAATCGTGGCACGACGGCGTGCCCCTGTCGGTGGTCGATCTGCATTGCCCGTGGATTCGCGGCCAATACAACGAGTGGATCTACCAACCCGGCAGTGCGGTCACGAAGATGTGGCAGCGGCAGCAGGCGCTGGCGGCGATCCTGGAGCGCTCGGTTTCCGGGCCGCTGCCGTATCTGGCCAGCGACGACTTGCCATATGGATGCGCCTGGAATGCCGACCATGGATACCGAAACGGCCTGAGCCTGGGGCGCTGGGCGGCGACGTTGCCCCACATCCGGCTGGCGACGACTTTTGAGATACCGTATGCCGATGCACGCGGGCAGGAGGTCAACGCGCAGACGGCGCGAGTGTTCGGCGGGGACCTGGCGCGGGCGCTGATGGCGTATCTGCAAACCTGAGTTAAGTATCAGAACCGCGCGGCGTAAGCCTGCGATCGGTCGGACGCTTGGGGCGCTCTTCCGCGGGCTTACGCCGCGCGGCTCAGTTGCGCCGCCGCCTCGCGTTACACTATCTACCGAAAGCGAGGTTGCGGTGCTCAATCGGCCCACTCTTACGCGGATCCTATCTCTGCTTGTCACGCTGACCTGGTGGTGTATTGCCGCGCCGGCGCCGGCGTCGCCGCAGGACATGGTCACCTACGTCGGCGGGCCGCGCGGCCAGCACTTCGTCGCCGTGACGCAACTGTCCGACGGCACGATCCTGGTCGGCGGCGGATCGGACAACCTGGACTGGGTGCCTGCCGATGTGCCGCGCGTCGTCCTGGATGGCAGCGCCGTGAGCAGCGCCCGCACCGGGCAGGTCGGCTTCCTGGCGCAGTTTTCGGCGGACATGCAGAAGCTCCTGCGCGTGGTCTATCTGCCCGTGGACGTGGCGGTGGACATCCGCGCCATCCGCACCACCAACGTCCCGGGCCAGCCCACCGGCGACATGTACATCGCGGGGCCGCGCGTCAACGGCGACCCGGAGAAAGACGGCGGCGCCACGGGCTACTTCATCGCCCGGCTCAACGGCAACTTCGTGGATCGCGCCCCCACTGCGCTGGAATGGGTGCGCAACGTCGCGGCGGTGGGAACCTATGTCGTCAGCCCGGCCTGGGATGTGACCTCCGACGGCCGCGTCTACTTCGCCGCCGGCGAACCCTTCAGCAAAAGCTGGGGCGCCATCTATCGCATCAACGCCCAGAACGCCTACGACCCGGTCGAGCACTGGCGATTTCACTTGACGGGCACAGGTGCGTGGTATGGCACGCCGGCATCGAGTCGCAGCGACGTGAAATACAGCGCCATCTCGCTACGGTTGAGCGACCGTGGCTCGTTGCGTTCCTGGACGCGCGAGGATTACATCCTGCGCACACCCGATGGCAACGGCGGTGAGAAACAGGGTCTCTGGCCGCTGGACCTGTTTTTCGCCGGGCCATTTAATGCCGAGAAACCCGATGAGTCGCCGGGCGGCGCAGGCTACACGGGCTATGCGCTGGGGCCCGCCGGGACGGCGGAGGTCGGCGCCCTGGTGGTCGATCGCCGCAACAATCATCTGTACTTTGGCCTGAGCGTGCAGTCACGGCTGCCCGACGGGCGCTTCGACGTTGAGCCGGCAGTAGTGGCCATGACCGGGCAGGGCCGGCTCAAATGGTGGAGCCGGCTGTACACCGAAACGCCGGAGAATTCGCGGGCGCATCAGTTCGTCGATGCCCTGGCGATCGACTACGCCCGCCCGGCCGACGACGGCGCGCTGGTCGTGGCGGCACGCACGCTGGGCAAGGAAAAGCACAACCTCTGGGGTGGCGACCAGGTCAAGGCGCCCGGCGCTCCGCCGCGAACTGTGCAGAGCGGATTCGACGGACAGGCCGATAATTTCTTCATTTCCTGGCTGGGACGACTGGCGACCGAGTCGGGCGCCCTGCTCAACGCCACCTACGTTGGCGAATACGCTGCCACCATGCGCATCACCGGTCCAACCAATCTGTACCAGGATCCCAATCTCGATGCCTGGCTGGATCACGACAAGGGATTGGCGGACCTGGCCGAGACGCGGTTGGGCTCGAACCTGGCGGTCGATGCCCAGGGGCGGATCTATGTGCTGGGCCGGGGCCGGCGCGTGGTGACCACCGCCAATGCATTTCAGAAGATGCTCAAGCCCGAGCAGGGGCTGTCAGTATGGTGCCGCTTTGTGCGTGTTTATCCGGCGGATTTTTCCACCTTCACCTACAGCTCGATTCTCACCGGCGAGTGGAACAAGAACGACGGCCGGGGCGGCGATAACACCGCCATCACCGGCGTGATCCCTGTCCCAGGCGGCTTGATCGCTGTGGGCCAGCACCTGGTGGACCGCGACCGCATCCTCATCGGCAACGCGATCCCGACCCGCAACGTGCCGCCCTGGGGCCGCACGGAGCCGGCGGGCCAGGAGGCGATCGTGGCGAAGCTGAATTTCTGATTTCTGATTTGTGAACACAAAGCCCGGCCATGAGAGTCTTCGAGCTTGGCCGGGATAGGCCGGATGAATCCCCGGTAAGCCCCGCGGATGGGGCATGCCGGGGCTTGCTCCCAAATTAGAGATTGGAAATCAGAAATAAAAAACGCGGCGGCTTTTGAGGGCCGCCGCGTCGCATCAGTGGTCGGAAGTCCGCCGTCACGGACATTCCTGAGTAGCCGGGGACGTAGCCCCGGGTTCGGGCCGATGCGTTTTTATCCGAGCAGCTGGAGGACAGCCTGCGGCTGCGAGTTGGCGATGGACAGAACATTGGTCGCCGCGTTGACCAGGATTTGCGAGCGCGTGAGACTGGCGGTTTCCTGGGCAAAGTCGGTGTCACGGATCGAGCTTTCCGCGGCGCTGGTGTTTTCCAGGGCTACGCCCAGGGAGCGAATGGTCGCGCCCACGACGTTCTTCTGGAAGGCGCCGATGCGCCCGCGCAGGCTCGACACGCGGTCAATGGCGCCATTGACGATCTTCTGGGCCGTTTCGATGTTGCCGCTGACCAGGTTGTTGGCCTGGCCCGACGCCAGTTGGTCCAGGTAGCCGGTGGTGACGTTGCCCAGGTTGCGGGTGGCGACGTTGCCGATGCCGATCGACACCTGGTTGGTGATGTCCACGTTGGGACCGAGGTTGAACTTGGCGCCGCCTCCGGTGACGGAGAAGGCGTTAATGGTGGACAGTGCCTGGGCGCCTGCGGTGGTCAACTCGATGGACAGGTCCAGGAAGTCCGTATTGATGCGTGCCATCTTGCCCTTGGCGGTGGCGGCGATGCCGTTGATGATGGCGCCGAGGTCCTGGCCCTCGTCACGGATGGCGTTGGTCATGGCGGTGTAGGCGGTGCCGCCGGCGGTCTGCGAGGCGCCTTCATTGGCGGCCGCCAGTCCGAAGACCGAGCCGGCCTGCCCACCGTTATTGGTGGTCTTGAAGGACACGAAGTTCTCCGACCCGAAGTCGGTGGACTTGACCACGATGCCGGTGCCGCTGGACTTGGCGGACACGCCCGTCACGTCCTTGAAGGTGTTGATGCCCGCGGCCACCGCGCTCAAGTTGGTGCCCGAGCCGAAGGTGAACTGCCGCGAACCCTTAGCGCCGGCGACTTCGAAGGAGAAGTTGGCGGTGGTCGCCGAAAGGTTCAGGGCCGTGCCCCCGGTGGACAGGAACAAACCGGCGTGCTGCGCCGAGGCGGTCACCACGACCTGCACCGAGCGCGAGCCGTTGTGATCCAGCTTGGCGGCGTTGATCTGGTAGTCCGAGACGGTCGCCGCCTGGCCGCTGATGGTGAAGTCGTACGTGCCGTTGAGCAGCTTGACGCCCTGGAAGCTGGTCGTCGAGGAGATGCGGTCGATCGTCTGAAGGATCGAGTCGATCTGAAGCTGATTGGCTTCACGCTCTTCCTGGGACAGACCGGCCTTGTTGGCGCTTTCGCCTACCAGGCTCTGCACTTCCAACAGCAGCGAGTTGACTTCCTGCAGGCCGCCTTCAGCGATGTTGGCGACCTGATCGGCGCGTTCGGCGTTGCTGATAGCGGCGCTGATCGACGACTTCTCCGAACGCAGCTTCTCGCTGGCGATCAGACCGGCGGGGTTATCGGCCCCGCGGTTGATCTGGAGACCCGTGCTCAACCGCTCCAGGGAGTTGTTGAGCGATCGGTTCTGCTGGCTCAGGACGCGCTGTGCGAGTAAGGATCCGACGTTAGTGTTGATGCGACTCATGGAAACAGTCCTCCGTGAACAATGTTGCGGGGTTCACGTCCCGTAATGTTGGCATCCATGCCGGTGGGTGATACGTGGCTACTCCAGTCCGATGGTCCGATGCACTTCTATGCGAACAAGGCCTTTGCCGACGAAGCACTGGCATGCTTCTGCAGGGCTGACGGTTCGTCGGTCGTCACCGCACGCCGCCCGCCTTTCACTTCGCCGTCCGGGCCTTGGTTGTTCCCGGTGTTGGTTGTTCGGTGTTTGCCTACGGCGCCGAACACTCCGGGAACAATCTTTTCTTATCGGACGACGCGAAGTTACGAGCTGCTTCCCGTTGCAACGGGGATGCCCTGACAATCCTCACCATCGGCACGACCCCTACGCGCCTTAAGCGCCCTACAGACGGAATAAACGGAATTTCTTCACATAGGAAAAAAAGCAGAAATAAGTTTCCCAGCATTTCCGACCGCCCAAGTCCCCATACGAAGCGCCGCGGCTCTGCCCGCTCCGGATGGACCAAAAAAAAAGCGCACGGACCACAGTCCGTGCGCTTCCTTAGAGGTTCTGCTCTTGCTTCTGCGCCGCGGCGCCTGCGCGCTTAGCGATAGAACTCGACGATCAGGTTCATGTTCACGTCAAACGGCACCTGGTCCGAGGACGGCACCGAAACGATCTCGGCAGTGAGCGTCGAGGGATCGAACGACAGCCAGGCGGGCACCTGGTGGCCCGGCAGCGATTCGAGGTTCTCGCGCACCAGCTTGTGCAGGCCCGGTTTGAGCGTGATCTTGTCGCCGGCCTTGAGCTGGCAACTGGCCACGTCGGTCTTGCGCCCATTGAGGTGCACGTGCCCGTGCGACACGATCTGCCGGGCGCCCCAGATGGTGCGCGCCCAGCCCAGCCGGCGAATCACGTTGTCCAGTCGCTGCTCGAGAATGCGCAACAGCGCCTCACCGGTGTTGCCCTTGGCGCGGCCGGCCTCCTCGAGGTACTTGCGGAACTGCCGCTCGAGCACGTTGTAGTGATAGCGCAGCTTCTGCTTCTCGTTGAGGCGCACGCCGTAGTCGCGCAGGCGCCGCCCGCGGTAGCCGTGCACGCCGTTGGGATTAAGCTGACGTTTGGTCGTGTGCTTGGGGATATCGACGATGGGCACGCCGACACGACGGGAAAGCTTGACCTTGGGGCCGGTATAGTTGGCCATGATGCAAATCAACCCCGATTGCTCGGGATCGCTCCAAAAGGCTCGGTCGCGACTGCAACTCCGCTTGTTAAGGGAACTTCAGGGCAACGGCCCTGCGGAAACAAGCCATACATTAGACTGCAAAGGCGATGATGCGTCAAATTCCGGTCAAGCTCGGGCAAAGATCAAAGATGGGCGTCGCCCCGGGTTCGCATCGCGCCGACCCCCCGAGACCCGGGCCGGCGCAGAGACTCTGGCCCGCCTTGGGTACTCACTCGGCCATCTCCCACACCCCGCCGGTCGCGAAGCCGAACGTGACGCGCACACTCGGTCCCAGCCGCGGGAGCGGCAGGGCTTTCGCAGAATGCTCGAACGCAGACAGTTCGACTGAGCGTGCCTAGAGTGTCCTTGTTACTCGACATCCTGTGCACAAACAGCGTTCCTATCCTCAAAAACGGAGCTCTCCGCCATGACCACGATGACCGCACCCAAGGCTGTTTCGTCTCTCCCGTCGGGCATCCGCAAGTTCATCGCCAAGCCGAAACAGATGATGATCAACGGGCAATGGCTCGATGCCGCCAGCGGCGAAACGTTTGACGTGTTTGACCCGGCGACGGGCAACGTCATCGCCAAGGTGGCTGCGGGCGACAAGGCGGACATCGACAAAGCGGTCAAGGCGGCGCGGCAGGCATTCGACGAAGGCCCCTGGCGACGCCTCACCGCCTCGCAGCGCGGCCGGCTGGTGTGGAAACTGGGCGACCTGATCGAAGAACACCTGGAAGAGTTGGCCCAACTCGAAAGCCTGGACAACGGCAAACCCCTGGCCGTCGCCCGAGCCGCGGATGTGCCCCTGGCGGTTGACCTGTTCCGCTACATGGCCGGTTGGGCCACCAAGATCGAGGGCAACACCATTCCCATCAGCGTGCCGTACACGCCCGATGCCCAGTACTTCGCCTACACGCAGCGCGAGCCCGTCGGCGTGGTCGGGCAGATCATCCCCTGGAACTTCCCGCTCCTGATGGCGGCGTGGAAACTGGGGCCGGCACTGGCGTGCGGCTGCACCATCGTGCTCAAGCCCGCCGAGCAGACGCCGCTTTCGGCCCTGCGCCTGGGCGAATTGGTCCAGGAAGCGGGCTTCCCCGATGGAGTGGTCAACATCGTCACGGGCTTTGGCGAAACCGCCGGGGCGGCTCTGGCGGCGCATCCGCAGGTGGACAAAGTCGCCTTCACCGGCTCGACCGAGGTGGGCAAGCTGATCGTCAGGGCGGCCGCCAATGACCTCAAGAAAGTCTCGCTGGAGCTGGGTGGCAAGAGTCCCAACGTGATCCTGCAGGACGCGGATTTGGAGACGGCGATTCCCGCCGCCGCCAGCGCCATCTTCTTCAATCATGGCCAGTGCTGCTGCGCCGGCTCGCGTTTGTTTGCCCATAAGAAGGTGTTCGACCAGGTGGTGGAAGGCGTGGCCAAGGAGGCGAAGAAGATTCGCCTGGGGCGCGGCAGCGATGCGGCCACGGACATGGGGCCGCTGGTGAGCCAGGAGCAGTTGGATCGCGTGTGCGGGTATATGGAGCAGGGGATTGAGGAAGGCGCCCGTGCGGTGGTGGGGGGCAAGCGCAAGGGTGACAAGGGGTATTTCGTCGAGCCGACGGTGTTCGTGGACACTCGGCCGGGGATGAAGATCGTGGACGAGGAAATCTTCGGGCCGGTCGTGACCGCGATGCCGTTCAAGGATGAGAGTGAGGTTCTGCCGGCGGCGAACAAGACGGTGTACGGGCTGGCCGCGGCGGTGTGGACGAAGGACGTCGCCAAGGCGCACAAGGTGGCGTCCCAGCTTCGTGCCGGCACCGTGTGGGTCAACTGCTACAACATCTTCGACGCGGCGCTGCCCTTTGGCGGGTACAAGCAATCCGGCTGGGGCCGGGAAATGGGCCACGAAGTGCTGCACCACTACACCGAGTGCAAAGCGGTGTGCGTGAAGCTCTGAAAATCAGCCGCGCGGCTCAAGCGCAATCAAGTCATGCGGAACCGGTAAATCGCTGCCACGCCGTTGCCGGTGGGCATCTGCCCCCGCGGCAGCACCAATACGCGGCCGCGGTGGCGGAAGACCATTTCCGCCAGGTCGTCCAGCGCATCGTCCACCGCCGGCGAGCCGATCGGCGCGGCCGCCACCTCTCCGCTGACCGGATCGATCTTGCCGCCGATGCGATGGTCGTCCTGGAGCAGGAGGACTTCGACCTGTCCCCCCGCCGCGGCGCGGGCGATTTCGTGCAGCAGGTCGCCGCCCTGGTGATGCGACCGCGCTTCGCCGTAGCGCGTGTGCAGATCGTCGATCATCCGCTGATAGACCGGTTCGATGGCGCGCATGGCCAGCGCGTGCAGGTCGCGGTTGTCGATATCCTTGAACGGATCGCGGGCGATGCCGGCTTCCAGGAGCCGCGGGTGATGACTCGACTGGCGGTAGAACGTCTGATACTCGGGCAAGGCCGCGAGCATGAGCGGCAGGCCCGTCGGCTCGCAGTGCCGCCGCCAGATTGCGTCGTCCACGCGACGGAAGTAGCGGTGAAGCTGGTCCATCTTGGTGTCGGGCTCGGTGAAGTTGTACTGCGAGCGCCGCGCCTTGGTCACGTGGCCCGGCTGGCCCAGCGCCTGGCCCATGTTGCGCGGCACGTCCGCGTGCAACTCCACCGGCACAAGCCCGCGACTGTCAGCTTCGTACAACGCCACCCGCTCGACGCTCAGGCACAACAGATGAAACCGCGCCACGTCCTGCGCCAGGCGAATCAGCGGCTTGACATGAAAACTGTCGGCCACGATGGCCAGCGATGGCGGCGGCTGGGGCAGGCGGTAGCGGCGCAAAAATCCCTGGGCACAAAACACTGCAAGGCCGGCACCCTGGTGCCGCCAAAAGTCCTGATCCTTCTCCCAGCCGCGCGGCTCGGACAATATCCCCTCGCGCACGTGCACCTTGTCAAGCTTGCGGCACAGCGAAGACTCGGCCGACTTAAGCAGCGACTTAAAGGCGATGCGGTGGTGGTCGGCCCCCTTGTCGGTGGCGCCGTCGGTCGGCAGATAAATCGAAACGCAGGGCCCGTTGTGATGGCCCAGCAATTCCTCGATCGGCGCCCGTGCGGGGTCGGCAATGGCGGCCGCCAGCGGGCCGTTGTGCGCGGCCAGTGGCTGGTTTCCCGCCCGCGCGGAAGTCCCGGTCCCGGAAACCTTGGAACCCCCCGACATCAATGCACTCGTCACGAGAGTCGTCATAGAACCTCCCTTCGCCAAGGAACAATGCCGGCACGCACCGGCTCGTATCTCAGATGTCCCACCAAAACTATCCTAGAACGCACCGAGGCGAGAGTGGTGCGCCACGGCAAGATTCAGGGATTCCCTGATAGCGAGCACCGCTGCCGCTTGCGGCTTCGCGCGAGCGTGCGAAATGCAGAGTGCCACCATTGATCCGGCGCTTGCGCGAAGCCGCAAGCGGCTGGAACAGGGCGATTACATAAAAAACTGCTCGCCCGGCGCGATCGCCTTGGGCAGCGGCTTGCCGCGCAGGTCGTCGGCGTAAATGGCGGTGGTCTGCTTGATCTCGATCACCGCGTCGACGCTGCCGTCGGACTTGCGGGGCACCGCCACGCCCGCCGCTTCCAGCCAGCGCGCTGCCCGCGCCGTTTGAATCAACTTGCTCGTCACCGGCGAATCGAGCACCTCCGGGGCCGGCCCCGGCGCGTTCTTGATTGGGGCAAACTCGTCGTCGCGGTCCGTCTCGTAGATGATCGACGTCTCACACAGCGGCAAGGCGTCGAACACGAACGTCTCGAGCTTTACCGCGTTGACCGTCGTGGGCTTGATGGTCTGCTCCGACTCGGGCTCGATGTAAGGCACCTTCTTCTCGGCGCGATGGAAGGGCAAGGCAAAGCCACCCGCGCGGGTGTTGAGCGATTCGACAAACTCCACGCGCAGGAGGTGAATGGCGATCGACCCGGCCAGAAAGCGCAGCTCGCCCTTGCCGGTGCGCTGATACGCCAGATCTTCGGGCAGGTCGGAGTATTCGATGACGGTGATGCGGCCATCGACGACGCAGAAGTTGCCCAGCTTCTCCAGCGGCTCGCGTTTGGGCAGCATCTTGGAGGACATCTGCGCCTGGTCCAGAGCGTGCAGGCCGATGAAGAGCGGATCGAGCACGCGGACGATGGGGTTGTCCACCTGGGTGTAGCTGATCTGCTCGATGCCGCGTTTCTTCATGTCGGCGATGGTGCCGCTGGTGTACAGGGCCTTGAGCGATCCGCCGTGGCCGTTGGGCGACAGGGCGATCGCGTCTTTGGCTTCCAGCAGCACCTTGCCGGCGACCATTTCGATGGCGGGCATCATGCCTTGGGGAAAGAGCATGACATGTGCCGGCTCGAGGCCGAAGTAGCCCTGCTGCTGGAAGAAAGCGCAGGTGTCGGCGTGGTTGATGGGGCTGGTCATGATGTACCAGGGGATCACGACGCCGTGTCGGGCCTGCATGTTCTGGATGTACTCCGCCAGGCAGCCAAAGAGGGGCAGACCGCGGATGGGCGTGGCGGGAAAGCCGCCCTTGGGGCCGGCCCATCCCAGGCGTGTGCCCTGGCCGCCGGCGACGGTGAAGGCGGCGACCTTGCCCGCGGCGATGAGCTCTTCGCCGTGACGGCGCGCCTGCTCGTACCTGGACTTGAGCGCCGCGGTCGGCACGTTGGGGTACCACGGCGCCGGCTCGACGCCGCTGGGCAGCTCGAACTCCGGCTTGTGTTGCACGTGCGTCTGGATCAGCCGGTGCAACTCCTGCCAGTCGACGCTGTCGATCTGGTCGAGCAGTTGCCGCCGCTGTTGATCGGTCAACGTCTCCCAGAAGTGCAGGACATGCTCCTGATTGACATCCAGGAGCCGGGCGTGTGCCTGGTCGTAGCGGCGGGTCACGTCGGTGGCGGGAGTGGTCATGGTAGTCTCGTTGAGAACGACAAGTGGAAAGTGCAGGGTGGAGCGGGGAGGGTGAAAATCTCCCACAGAATATCTTGTCGCGCGGCGCCAGCGAACCCCGCCTTTCTCCGCACTCTCGCTATTTCACATTATCCACTCTCCACACTCCACTCTCCACACTTCACTCACTTTCCCCCCGCCATTCCCTTGACGATGCCGATGGCGACCGCGGCGATCAGGAGGATGACGCCGGTGAGGCAGAGGATGGCGCCGCTGATCGAGCCCTCTTCACCCCGATAGCGCAGCACCAGGCCGGCGCCGACGACGAAAGTCGCCACGCCGCCGATGATGAAGAGCTGGTTGAGCGCCCGCTGGTAGTAGAAGACCAGCAGCGTGCCCAGTAGCATGGCGGCGAGCATGGCGACCGCCAGTCGTTCGCCGGTGAGATTGAGCAGCAGGCTGTCCATTAGAGGCTCCGAAGTAGAGGTGCATCAGGGCTGTCGGCGTTGCCAGATCGCCCGGCCGACGAAGAAGGGCCCCAGGCGTTCGAGATATTGCGAAGTCTGTTTGGTTTTGCGCATGGCCTGCACCAGCGCCGAAAGCGGGTGCAGGCCCTTGCCCACCAGGCCGACCACAAAGTCGTTGTCGTTCTGATCCAGGCCATAACTGGCCAGGCGGATGTCGTGGCCGTAGTCGGCGGCGCCGAAGGCAAAGCCGATCTGCCCGTGCTCGCCCAGGATGGCGCGTTGCTCTTCGGGGGGCAACTGGGTAAACGCGCCGCTGCGCCGCAGGGGGTACCAGACCACCCACGGCCAGTCGCGATTGAGCGCGGTGCGCATGGGCCGGTGGATCAGAGTCTCCTCCAGGTCCGCCTCGTAGCCGATCGAATAGCTGCGGCCCAGCATGGTGTAGTGCGGCTTCTGCACCAGGCGGTCGAAGGGCGGATTGAGCAGCAGTCCGCGCACCGGGCCGACAAAGGCGACGGGGTCTTCGCTGATGGTTAGCAGCGCCACGCCGCGCGGGTCGTTCACGTCGGCATACAACGCGCCCACGAGCGCGCTGGCCTCGAGCACGTCGATGAGCGGCTCCGTGTCGCGGCAGTCGCCAAAAGCCAGCAACTGCATGAACAGCCGGCGGTCAAGCGACTGCGGCCGGCCGTCCTTCGGGCCACCCTTTTCTGACAGGTCAGGTTTTTCGGGGACACGTCGTTCCATGGTTTAGCCGGTGGGTTAGCCGCGGATGAACACTGATAAGAATAAGGAGAGCGAGGGCAAAGGCCAAATTGGGGCGGATGGGCTTGCAGATTCTAAAGAGATTAACCACCAAGACACCAAGGGCACCAAGAAGACGAGAAATGAACACGAAGACACGAAGGGGGGAAAAAATCAGGAAAGCAGGGAAACAGAGAAAGCGGAAAACCGGCGAGTGAGTCTGCCGGGCACTCTTCCCATTTTCTGCTTTTCCATTTTTTCTGCACTATTTCTTCTGGGACCTTTGAATAACCCGGCGGCAATCCCCGGCAAGCCCCCAAAGCGGGGCATGCCGGGGCTTGCAGGAAGGTTTTTCAAAGACCTCTTCTTCTTCTTCGTGTCTTCGTGCCTTCGTGTTCATACTTCTTCTCTTCTTGGTGTCCTTGGTGTCTTGGTGGTTCAACTCCTTTTCATCCGCCTTTATCCGCGGCTAAGGCTCGCACGATCGCCGCGGCGGCGAGGGCGGCGGTTTCGATGCGCAGCGTGTGCGGGTTGAAGGTCCAGCGGGTCAGGCCGGCCTGCTGGGCGTCTGCCAGTTCCTGGTCGCTCCAGCCGCCTTCGGGACCGATGAGCACGATGGCGCGGGTGGCGCCTGTCGTGACGGGCATCGACGGCACGTCACCAGTCGCCGCGCAGGCGATGAGCCGGCAGTCGCCCGGCAGGCGCAGTACGTCCGCCAGATCGGTCACCGGGTCGATCCGCATCTGCCAGACCCGGCCCGACTGCTTGAGGGCGTCGATGACGATGCCGCCCAGGCGTTCGAGTTTGTGCTGCCGCGGGTCTACCACGCTCCGCTGCGTGCGCAAGGGGATGAAGCGATCGACGCCGAGCTGGCAGAGCTGGCTGATCATGTCGTCGGCGCGGGGGCCCTTGGGGATGGCCACGGCCAGGGTCAGGTGTGGCTGATCGCGGGCGATGTGGCGCACGGTGTCGACGTGGAGTGTGGCGCCGCCTTCCCAGCTCTGAATCGTGGCTTGAGCGAGGTGTCCCGCGCCGTCCAATAACTCGACCTTGTCGCCGATATTCAGTCGCAGCACGCGTTTGGCGTGGTGTGTCTCATCGCGATCCAGTTGCGCGATGGCGGGCTCGGCCGATGTGCGGCCGCCGGCCGAGGACATCGCGGCGAAAAGCGTGCCGGCTTGGGGGCAGAAGAAGCGGTGCACGCCAGCAAGGGTACCACGACAACCGGTGAAACTCCCTTTTGGGTTTTCCCATCCAAGTCCCGGTATGCTCGGTCTTGAGGGCTTGCCGGGGATATTCATGGTCGGGGATGGAGGAATCCCGGCCAAGCTCGAAGACGAGCATGGCCGGGCTTGGACGAGTATGGCCGGGCTTATCGACCGATCTGGTCTTGAGTCGGTCTTTGGCAGCGCCGATAAGACCCTAGAGTGTTGCAGGAGCAGGCAAAACCTGAGGCTGCCGAACCGCCCGATCTGGACATGGCGCTGGACCAGTTGCTGGCCGATGCCGACCGTGAGGCGACTCTGGCGGCGCGCAACCATACCGACACGGAAATACCCGCGACGGAAGCTGCCGACACGCCGGTCATGCCGACACCTTCGGCAGTCCCCGATGCTATCGAGCCGGTGGCCAAAGCGGACGACCTGGTCGGCGATGCCTTGGCCAACCAGATTCAGGAAATGCTCGATGATGCCGAGGCCCAACTGGGCGCGGGCCACTTCCAGGCACCGGGCGAGGTGCAGGCCGAGGCAGACCAAAGCCAGGCAACATCGGCGACCCAGGCCGCCGCCGCGATACCGCCCAAGCGCCTGGCGGATACCCCCGCTCAGCGATCCGCAACCCCCGCAGCCAAGTCACCCGAGGCGGCACGGCCCAGCGTGGATTTCCTGCCGGTGGGGGTGGTGGGCAACCAGACGCCGGATAATCTGAAGGATCAGATCACGCAACTCGATGATGATCTGGCTGACGGGGCCGACCATGCGATCGCCGGTGATTTCGAGACGGTTCAGGATGTGATGGCGCAGCAGCCGATGGCCGAGGCGGTCGCGGCGCCCGTGGCGGGGCAGGTTGTGGCGGAGCCAAATTCGCCCTCGTCGGCGCGGCCGGCCAAGCCCGCGGCCGCGGCCGTGGCAACACCCCCGGCGGCGCCGGCGGGCGCGCTGCGATCCGAACCATCAAAAGTAGTCGCCGCCGCCCCGGTGGAGCACGCTACCGGCGAGGGGGCTCCGGCCGACGCAGTGCCTGCCGACGCAGCGCCAAGACTGACGCACCAACAGGCCCTCGTTCGCGCCAGCGTCCGCCTGCGCAGTGCCCTGGCGCTGATCAACGCGCCTCTGGCACGCGTCTCACCCGCCACGCGCGATCTGGTCGGTTACGTCGGTGCCATGACCATCGCCACATCGATGCTGCTGATCATCACCAGGCTGCTCTTCTAGCCAAGCCCGGCCATGCGAATCTCAAGCCCGGCCATGCGAGTCTTCGAGCTTGGCCGGGATCTATGCATCCCGAGGCTGGAGATCCCAGGCCCCGACGACGGGCATGCCGGGGCTTCAACCCAACTCATCGGCCTCAGCCAGGAAGCCCTTGAACAGCCGGCGGTGCTCTTCCTCGTCGCCCTTGAGCGTGGTGCACAGGTCCTGCGTCACGGGATCGACGATGTCCGTCTCCTCGATGATTTTCTGGTATTGCGCGATCGCGCCTTCCTCGGCGGCGATGACGCCCTTGATCACGGCCTTGATATCGACCGAACTCTTGGGCGGTTGCATGAACGTCTGGGTCCACTTGAGTTCCTGGGAACCGGGGATGCGCCCGTCGAGGGTCTTGATTCGCCGCGCTAGCATCTGCGCGTGGCCCAGTTCCTCGGTGACGTCGGCCGCCAGGCTGTCCTTGATGTGCTTGGCGCGGATGCCGTCGAGCCAGGTCGAGTTGGCCAGGTAATTGATGACCGTCTCGATCTCCATGTTGTAGCTGGTGATCAGCATGTCCACGATCTTCTTGCGCTTGCTGTCTTTCATGGGAAGTGCCCTTTCTATGGGTGCGGAGATGCAATCATGATAGCGACTCATTCGACGATCCGGCGCGGGCCGGCGGTCGGGCTGCCACGCCGGACCTGAGGTTTGCCCATGGTCCGGATTTAGGCAACGCATCCCCGCCAAGCTCGAAGACAAGCATGGCCGGGCTTGGGCCCATTTCACTTGGGCAGAATCAGATACAACGCCGGCGGCTTGTTGGTGGCAAAGTAATACACGCTGCCCACCATCGACCAGAAGATGATCAAGAGCACGTCGCCGGCGATCAGGCCCACCATCAGCGGCTTGGCGCGGACGTAGCTGCGCTCCCCGCCGAGCCGGATCACCGCGCCCTTGATGGCGGCGGCCAGTAGGAACGATACGGCGAACATCGCCACGGGATAGGTGCCCATGACCAGAAACAGCACCGGGTGCAGGGGCCACCAGGGCAGGCGCAGCCGCGCCACGGCCAAGGCCAGGACCAGCACCAGACCCACGCCGGCCCAGATGAGCGTATTGGTCACGGGCCTGGCGCCGCTGACGTGCTCCAGGCCGCTCAACCCCGTGGCTTGGGACAGCTCGCTATACGCCGCCAGCTTGCTGATGCTGGTCGCGGCATGGTTGAAAGTTTCGGTCGCCTGTCCTTGCGCCCAGCCGTCGGTCGAAAGGCCGCGGTTGTACTGGATGGTGAGGGTGGCGACCAGGGCGACCGCCAGGCCGGCGACGACCATGCCGCCCAGCCACGGCGCCGAGCGTGCGGCAGAGATGCCGGCGATGCGGTCGGTCATGCGTAAGCCGTTGGCCAGGTACGGGCCGATGCCCTCGCGTGGATCGCCGGCCATGATGATGCTGGCCATCAACAGGACGATAAGGGACGACGGGCCCAGTCCCTGGACGCCGAAGAATCCGGCGAGTATCGCGCCGGGCAGCCAGTCGGGCTGGGCGTAAAACAGACCGGTTTCCACGTTGATCCGCGCCAGCACCACGCCGATCATGACCACCATGGCGACCATGAGCAGGCTCAGGAGCGGGTCCAGGCCGCCCCAGCGCACCAGGGTGTAGACCGCCAGGGCAAAGAAGAGGGCGAAGCATCGCGCGGCCCAGAGGGCGTGGCGCGGTGGGCCGCCCACGCGACGCAGACCCACCGCGCCGGCCAGCACCCCGGCGTAATAACGCCGCCCGAAATAGAGGATCATCAACAGCATGCCGACGTACGCGCCGAAGCGCAGGCTCGGGCCGTTGCCCCCGACCATGTACTTATCGCCCGTAAGCGTCGTCGCGAAGCTGAGCATCCACGCGCCCAGGGCCACCCACAGCACATGCGCCATGCCTATGGAGAACGACACGCGCGTGTTGATGAAAAAGCCAAAGCCAATCACCGACGGGTAGATGAACGGGTGAAACAAGCCCCAACTGTAGTTGACCTTGCTGGCGTTGGGGAACAGGTCGCGCAGCGGATCGAAAGGCAGGTCGCGATGGATCTGCGGCACATCGGGAAACCAGGCGTGCAGGCCGTTGATCAGATGCAGCACCGCCACGCCGCCCAGCCCGTACCAGAACAGGCGGTTGCCGGCGATATCGGGCAGGAAGCCGCCTTCGCGGCGGCGGGTCATTTCGTCAAGAAACTGCACCGTGGGATAGGGCAGCACCTCGCGCTGCGACCATTGCGGATGGACGATCACCAGCACGCAAAGCACCGCCAGGCCGGTGAAGAGCACCGCGCCGCCCCAGAGGCGCAGCGTGGGCCACCAGATGTCCCAGGGGATGTCCAGCGGCGTGGCGGTGCGCGTCGCGCTGATGCCGCTGGTGATCAGCGGCTCGATGGCGCGCCCGTCCACCACCCCGTCATTGAGCAGGACGCCATGTCCTTGCGGCATGGGCGTGATCAGCGCTGGCAGGGCTGCGTCGATCAGCCTGCGGCGCAGACGCTGGGCATCCAGCGGGGACAGTTCACCCTTGTCCAGGCGCGCAAGCTGGTCCTGCAAGTCTTCGGACAGCGGCAGGTGGCCGATGATCGAAGGCGGGATGGGTCCGGGGTCCGGGGCGAGGATGAACTGGTTGAGGCCGCCCAGGATGGCCTTGCGCTGGGCGGGGGTGAAGCTGGTCTGGGCCTGTTGGAGCGCCTGGCGCGCCGGGTCGCCCAGGTGCTGCGTCAGATGAGCCAGAAACGGTTCGTCGCCATCGTCCGCCGCGCTGCGCAGGCGAAGCGCCAAGCCGGGCCAGTCGGCGACGAACCCCGGCGCCAGCAGCGGCGAAATGCCCGGGGTATAAGACATGACCTGGTGCTGCTGCCAGGCCAGGCGCACCGAGAGCATGTGCGAGGGCAGGGCGACGTAGTGGACGAAATAGCGTAGCAGGCCCGACCCGGGCCAGGCGCAGACCGCCAGGCCCAGCGCCACGATGACCGCCAGTTCACCTCCCCGCAGGGGCGCCTTGGCGCCCATGAGGCGCAGGATCGGGTTGACGCCCAGCAGGAGGATCAGCGCGACGCCGAACACCGAGGCGGGCAGGTGATTGCCGATCAGAAACGTCTGGGTGATGACAAAGTCATTGAAATAGGTCGCGCCCGCCACGAACAGGCCCAGCAGAAAGCCCAGCGATACGGCGCGGATCGACATGGCCGTAGCATAACCCAACTGAGTCGCGCGGCGTCAGCCCGCGGTCCAACGCCCGCGGGCGCTCATCCGCGGGCTGACGCCGCGCGGCTCTGAGAGTAGCGTTCATCCGCGGGCTGACGCCGCGCGGCTCTGACAGTAGGATAAAGCGCCATGCGCATCACTCTCACCATTCTTTCTCTGCTCATCAGCGTGCTCATTGGCTTGGTGATCGCCCGTGGGGGCGTGCCGGGCATCGTCGAGCCGGTCGGCGGGCCGATCTCCGCCGCGCGAGGGGCGCAGGCGCCGCTCATCGGTTTGTCACTCGATACGCTCAAGGAAGAGCGCTGGCAGGCGGACAGCAAGCTGTTTAGTAAGCGCTGCCAGGAGTTGGGCGCCATGGTGCGGGTTCAGGCCGCCAACGGCGACGACACGCAGCAGGCCAGGGATGTGCAGGCGCTCCTGACCGCCGGCGTGGATGTGCTGGTGATTGTGCCGCATGACGGCGTGGCCATGGCCAAGGCCGTGGCCATGGCGCATGAAAAAGGCGTGCCCGTGATCGCCTACGACCGCATCATCCGCGACTGCGACCTGGACCTGTACCTGTCGTTCGACAATGTTCGCGTGGGCCAGTTGCAGGCACGCTATCTGGTGGATCACCTGCCCACGCCGGGCAAGGGGCGCATCGTGCGCATCTACGGGGCCCCGACGGACCATAACGCCAAGCTGTTCAAGGAGGGTCAGGACCAGGTGCTCGAACCGTACATCAAGAGCGGGGACATCGTGGTGCTTCACGAGGACTGGGCCGAGGACTGGAAACCGGAGAATGCCAAGCGGATCACCAACGCGGCGATCGTGAATCACGGGCGCACTTTCGACGCGGTGCTGGCGAGCAACGACGGCACGGCGGGCGGCGCGATCCAGGCGCTGTCGGAAGAAGGCCTGTCGGGCAAGGTGCTGGTGACCGGGCAGGACGCGGAGCTGGCGGCGTGCCAACGCATCGTCGCCGGCGCCCAGGCCATGACCATCTACAAGCCGCTGGAGCAACTGGCGAGCGCCGCGGCGGAACTGGCGGTCCACCTGGCGGCGGGCAAACCCGTCATCGCCAACCAATCCGTGCCCAACGGCAAGATCGACGTGCCCGCCGTGCTGCGCGACGTGGTGGTCGTGACCCGGGACAACATGGTGCAGACGGTCATTGCCGACGGGTTTCAGTCTTACGACGACGTCTACCGCGGCGTCCCCATCGAGCAGCGACCGCCCCGGCCGGAACAGAAGTAATCTCTGATGGCCATTCCCAAACGATCCCCGACGCGCGGCCTGCGCCCGTGGCTGCTCATCCCCAAGGTCATCGCCGTGGGCCTCTTTGCCGGCGGACTGGCGGCGGCGGCGGTGCTGTGGTTTGCTCATAGCGCCGAACTGGCACGCTTCGACAAGCCCCGGCCGCAAGACCTGTGGCTCGTCAACGTCCTGGGCACGATGTTCCGCTACCTCATCATTCCGGCGCTGCTGGCGGCCATCGTGCTGGGCATCAGCCTGTTCCTCCAGCACCCGCGCATCTTCCTCCGCCTGCGCTGGCTTCAGGTCAAGTTGACCATCGTGCTGGTCATGACGCCGGCGTCGCATCTGTGGATGTCGTCGCGTCTGGGCGTGCTGCGCCAGGCTTACGAGGGAGGCGCCACCAACGCTGCGGCTGTCGCGCAACTGAACCTGGGCTTTGCGGTGACGCTGGCGTGGGTGGTGCTGGTGATCGTGCTGGGGCGACTCAAGCCGCGCCTGGGGCAGAACTGGGCGCGCAGCTACCCGCCGCCGCGCCGCGCCGAGGGTGTTGGCAGGGCGACCAGGAATCCGGCATGACGGATTTCTCCTTGCACGCTTTGGTGAGCATAGGATGAGTATGGTGTTGGTGTTTCGCCCAATGAGGGTCAGTCATGCTTGAGCGTTTCGTGAGGTGGGTTGCGGGGGAATCCGGGCTCTCCCTTAAGTCCAGGGCGTGGGAGCCATGGATCGGCGCTGTCATCGTGACGGCGATGGCGCTGCTGGCGGGGGGATGCTCTACCGAAGGGGCGCCGCGCTATCGGGTGGGGTCGTTGCCGTTCCCGGGCCCGTTCACGCTCTACGCCGTTGCCGATCCGCGGGAACTGGGTCACCATGCCTATGACGAGCCGCCGCTGCTGGCGGGCGACGCCGAGATTGAGCGGGGCACGATCTACACTCGCCGCGCCGGTTTTCTGGACCTGTCGCACGTTCGCGACACCGCCGACTGGACCCGCTTCTTTCACGAGCGGATCGAGCCGGCCCTACTCAAGCGTGACCCGACGCTGGTGATCCGCGGCGCCGATGCGGGCGACTATGCATGGCAGTTCCGCTATCCGCCCGACTGGGACAGCCTCGACGACGTCGATCGCCGCGCCTTGGCGCGGGAGTTGTCTATCCGCATCGCTCAGCGTTCAGCTCATGACATGGCCAACTGGCATGAGATCATCTCGTGGTTCGGCTACAAGACCGTCGTGATCATTCCCGAGGACAACTCGGCCTTCACATGCGACGACGTGATCGCGCATTTCGTCGGCATCGCGATCGCCGGCGAAGCGCTGCGGGACGAATCCCACCCGTACGATCAGGCGATGACGGCGGCGCTGGATCGTGCCATGACGTGCTACGGCGCCGTCTCGCCGCAGGAGACGAGCCAGGCCGTACGCCTGGTCAAGGGCAAGTGGTGGCGCGGCATCACGGCGATTAAGCGGCAACTGGAGTTGGGCGACGAGGATCAGCCGGTGGAAGCCTGGCTGGTGCCGGGTGCCAGCCTGGGCGGCGACGGCGGCGACGTCGAGCCCGCGTCCTTCACATTGCCCAGCCTGCGCCACGTCCTGGGGCGGGATATGACCGGTTTCTACGACTTGGCCATCGACCCGCACATCCTCGAGTGGTCCCAGATCGCCGCGTTGCTCTCGCCCCAGCCTGATCGCATTCACCCCCGCGAGCACTTCCCGGTCATCATGGAGCACGTTCGCCAGCAGATGCGGCAAACCCTGGGGCCGAATGTGGATCAGCCCTACGACCAAGCCCGCACCGCGTCGCGGAACGAGTAAAGTCGCGTCCGCCAACCAACCCCGCCTGCCTGAAGACGCGCCTGCCTGAAGGCCCGCATGCCAATGCGGGGCCGGTAGTAGCTCGAGCCGCGATGCCCGCCTAGCATGCCACTAGACACCATTACGAAAGGGGTGCGATCATGCTCAAGTCCTCGGAAAACCAGGGCAGCGGAAAGATGGGTGCGGGCAGCGGCGGGGCGCTCTTGGTCGGAGCGGCACTGGGCATCGCCGCCGGGGCAGTGCTCATGTACCTGCTGGATCCTGATCGCGGCGCCCGGCGGCGCGCCATCGCGCGCGACAAGGCCATGAGCGTGGCCCGCCACGCCGGCCAGTCGGTGCGCAAGCAGGCGCTGTACAACTACGGCAAGATGCGCGGCTTGGTGGCTAAGGCGCAGGCGCCCTTCCGTCACGACAGCGCCAGCGATGACCTGCTGGTGCAGCGCGTCCGCTCGGCGATCGGCCGCAGCGTCTCCCACGCCGGGTCCATCGCTGTGGACGCCCACAACGGCGCGGTGACCTTGCGCGGGCCGATCCTGGCGGAGGAAATCGACGACCTGCTGGCGGCCGCCGCCAGCGTCCTCGGCGTGCGGGCCGTCAACAACCAGTTGAGCATCCACGAATCCGCGGGAAACATCCCAGGTCTCCAGCCCGGCTAAGGTTGGATAGGCACTGGTGCCAGTGCCGCCCCCGCCTTCCACGGCGCGAACACGAACACCGCGCCCAGCGCGATCAACGTAAAGCCAATCACCACATTCCAGCGCAGCGGCTCCTTCAGGTACAACACCGCAAAGACGCTGAACACCACCAGCGTAATGACCTCCTGAATGGTCTTGAGTTGGTAGGTCGAATACCCGCTGACCGAGCCGAGCCGGTTGGCGGGCACCTGGAAGCAATATTCGAAAAAGGCGATGAGCCAGCTCACCAGGATCGCCGCCCACAGCGCCGACTCGCGGTGGCGCAGGTGGCCGTACCACGCAAAGGTCATGAACACGTTGGAGATCGTGAGCAGGAAGATGGTGAGCATGGGCAGATTTTACCCTCTTCTCAAGCCGGGGCAGAGGCTTTGCGCCGCCCCGGGTGGCGTGCTGCGTTGTAATAGACCCGGGGCGGCGCAAAGCCTCTGCCCCGGCTTGCACGCGCCAACGTCGCGTTGCAGTTTCCGCGCCGGCTCGCTGTAATGGGCCGGCCATGATTGACCTTGCCGACCTGCGTGAACATCCCGACCGCTACCGCCAGGGCGTTGCCGACAAGGGCGGCGACCCGTCGCGGATCGATGCCTTGCTCGACGCCGATGCGAAGCTGCGCGCGGTGCAGACCGAATTGCAGGAGATGGTCGCCGAGAAGAACCGCATGGGCAAGGAAATCGGGCAACTGGCCGGGCGCCTGAAGAAGGCCGGCGACGTCGAGCGGCCCGCGCTTCAGGAGCAGATGAAGGCGCTCCAGGCGCGGCCGGCGGCGGTCAAGGAGCGCGAGGCGACGCTGGCGGAGGAACTCAAGGCTCTGGAGCCGCGCCGCCTGCACTTGTGGCTGACCGTGCCCCAGCCCGCCGCCGCCGATGTGCCCGTGGGCAAGGGCGCCCAGGACAACGTCGAGTTGCGCACCTGGAAGCCCGACTGGTTCGATCCCCGCCGCAGCTTCGTCCAGAACAAGGGTTTTGAGCCACAGAGCCACATCGAGTTGATGACCGCTCTGGGCATGGTGGATTTCGAGCAAGGCGTGAAAATGGCCGGCTCACGCAGTTACGTGCTGCTGGGCGACGGCATGCGCCTGCACAGCGCGGTCCTGCGCTACGCCTTCGATTTCATGACGCAGAAGCACGGGTTCACCGCCGCCAGTGTGCCCGTGCTGGTGCGTGACGAAGTCATGGTGGGCACCGGCTTTTTCCCGGAAGGGCGTGACCAGGCGTACGAGGTCAAGGAGTCCGATCGCGGGGGAGGGTCTGATCTTTATCTCACGGGCACCGGCGAGGTCGGGCTGATGGGCCTGCACATGGGCGAGTTGCTCGACGAGGGCGCGCTGCCGCTGCGCTACACGACGCTGAGCACCTGCTTCCGCCGCGAGGCTGGCGCCGCGGGCAAGGACACGGCCGGGCTGTATCGCATCCATCAGTTCGACAAGGTCGAGCAGGTGGTGATCTGCAAGTCCGACGAGGCTGAGAGCCGGGCGTGGCATCAGCGCATGATCGGGTACGTTGAGGAACTGCTCCAGACGCTGCAAATGCCCTATCGCCTGCTCCAGTGCTGCACCGGCGATCTGGGTCCCAAGAATGCGGACATGATCGACATTGAGACGTGGATGCCCAGCCGCGGCGGGCGTGGCGCGGGCGCCTACGGCGAAACCCACTCCGCCAGCCGGCTCTACGACTACCAGTGCCGCCGGCTGAACCTGCGCTACAAGGACGCCAAGACCGGCAAGAACATCGTCTGCCACTCGCTCAACAACACCGTCGCCGCCAGCCCGCGCATCTTGATCCCCATCGTCGAGATCTACCAGAACGCCGACGGCAGCATCACGGTGCCCGCGGCGCTGCGGCCGTATATGGGCGGGCAGGAGCGGATTCGGTGAACTCGCCGATATAATGATGCATCATGAAGCCCACCAAGGCACTCGCTAACCAACTGCTGCTTGACAAGATCCGCTCCGAGCATCGGCCGGGTTTGGAGAAGGACCTTTTTGACGGGATCCGTCTCTTCCAACAGGTTCGTGATCGAATGATCGAGGGCATTCGTGATGATTTCCCCGATGCTGATGATGCGTTTGTCGAGAGGGAGCTTGATCGGCGGCTGGCGACCGGTCGAATAATTGGAAATCGTCCATGGACGAAATGAAGGCTGTACAGTCGCTGATCGAAGCCATGGAATCGCTCAGCGTCGACTACCTGGTGGTCGGCTCATTGGCCAGCAGCCACTACGGACTGAACCGCTCCACGGAAGACGCGGACTTGCTGATACGCGCTACGCCCGAACAGATCGCGCAGTTGAGAGCGCGAACGACGCCACCATGGCAGTGGGCACCTCAGACGGCATTTGACCCAGTTACAGGCAAGACGCGCCATCTGCTTCATCTGGGCAATTCCACGTTCAAGGCCGAGCTATTCGAGCTTGAAGAAAACCCGTTTGATCTCAGCAGAATGAGTCGCAAGCTGCTGCGGACCGCCGGAGGCCGCAAACGGTTCGTGCAATCCCCTGAGGATGTCATCGTTCAGAAACTACGGTGGTATAAGGCGTTGAAACGGCGGAAGGATTTGGATGATCTGCACCAGGTCATTCTGGCCCAGAACGATCGGCTGGACTGGGACTACATCCATAAATGGACGGAACGATTAGGTTTGGCAAACACGTTGAAGCAGGTGAGCGAGTTGATGCCCGAATAGGCTCACATGCGAGCCCGCAGTCGCTCTCGCAGGAATGCATCCACTTCATCACTACCTGTGGGCAGCCATGTGGGATCGAGTGTCGAACCAGCCTGCACCAATAGCTCAACACTACGGGGATAGTCCTTCGGGTGGCCGGTGTCCCAACTCCAGCCGCCGGCCCAGGCGTGGACGCAGCAGCCCAGCGGCGTGCCGCCGAATTCGTTTTTGAAGGCGACGGGCGGATGGGGGTCGTGCTGGAGGAGCATCGCGATAATGTCGGCGTAGCCGTGGAACGCGGCACGATCCAGCGCGGTGGAGTTGTGTACCCCCGTGACGTGAGGGTCGAAACCCACTTCGAGCATGAGCTTGGCGGCTGGGGGGTTGTGCCACCACGCGGCGAGGGGCAGCATGCGTTTGTCGTCGTCCGTGAGTTCACCCATCAAGCCCGGATGCTTGGCCAGTTCGGCACGCGCCGCGCCGTCATCGCCGCGCCAGAGGGCGTCGCAGAAGCGCGTGCGCGGCGGGGCGTGCTCCAACAGCAGGCGATGGATCGCCGCGTGACCCTTGCGAAGCGCCACGTCCAGCACCGACAGGTCGTGGCCCAGCGTCCAGTTGTAGATGCATCCGCCCTTGCTCTGGGTCGTGACCCATGGCGGCGTGCCCAGGCGGTGCGTGACGCAGGCCGGGTCGCGCGCGAGGCACTGGCGCACCAGCGTTTCATCCCCCAGCGCCACGGCCGCGAAAATATCAGCCTGTGCCCCGCGCTCGATCAGCCGCCGGGCGACCTGCGGCTTGTCGATGCGATACTGAAGCGGCGTGGATTCGTGATCGATGTCCCGCATCACCAGGTCCGCCCCGCGATCGACGAGCAAGTCCACGATCGCCGGCGTGACGGCACAGTGCAGCGGCGCCTTGCCGTCGCCGCCGCGACCGTTGACCAGCGACGGCCCGGCGTTGAGTAACTCGCGCAGGCGGTCGAGCATGCCCAGGTGCGCCGCGGCCCAGGCATCCACCACCGCTCCACGTTCAATCAACGCCTTGGCCTGCTCCGCCGTGCAATCCCACTCCAGCACGCCAAACCCGCCCGCCCACCATTTGGTCCGCGCGTTGAGGTTCGCCCCATGGGCAAGCAGTACATCCAGCAGCGGCAGATTCGTCTTGGCCAGATGCACCGGCGGCGCATCGAAGTGATCGGCAATCGGCTCATCCACCCGCGCCCGTACTTCCTCCTGTTGCGCCAGCAACTGCCGCGTCGCCTCCACGTCGCCGCGCTTCACCGCCGCGACGAACCGCTCATACGGCGACTTGGTCAGCGATTCGATCTTCGTCTTCATCGCCATCCAGTCGCGGAAGCCGTACCCGCGTGCGATGACAAGCTGCGCATCGGCGAGCTTTGCTTCGCCCGGCTGCGGCGGATGCGGATGCAGTCCCCGGAAGCGTTCGATCGCCTCGGCATCACCAGCCCACAGCTTCCGCAGCAATTCCTTGGCCCGCTTCTGCTGCATCTCCAGGTTCGGCCGGGCGGGCAACGGCTCGACAAACGGCGTGCGATCGCTCATACCTCACCCCCTTTCTCGCGCAGGTACGCCGCGATCTCATGCCGACCGCCGTGCTCGGCCCACCCCAGTGGCGTGGCGTTGTGGACCCGGTCGCGCATCGTCAGGTCGGCCCCATGCGTCACCATCGCCTGCACTGCCGCCAACGATCCGGTCCACACAGCCTGATGCAGCGGCGTCGAATGCGGGTGGCAGTACTGGGGGTTGTAGCGGCTGGGATTGACGCCCTGCTCCAGCAGGAGCCGACACGCATCGGGCTGGGCGTTGACGGCCGCAAACGCCAGTGCCGCCAGCCGTTGATCGTCGGTCGCATCAGGCAGCAACTGCCGCAGTTGCACCATGCGGCCGGTGGCGGCCGCCACGGAAAGGGTTACTGCCGCACCCCGTTCAATCAGCCGTTCGACGGCGTCGATCTCGCGATGAGATAACGCCGGCTCCATGCAGTTGGGGTCGGCCCCGGCATCGACGAGCACATCAATCAACGCTCGCTGCACGCCGCACTCGCGCGCCACGCAGCCGGAGACGACCAGCGCCAGCGTGTAGCCCAACTGCTCCTTGAGTTTCGTGACCTTGTGCCTCTTGGCCGCGTCGATGATCGTTTGCGTTACGACGGCAATGTTGGCCGGCAGCTTGCGGTTGCGGATGGGGTTCTCCGCCACGAACCACATCAGGTACGGCTCGCGGAAGTACCCCCCGCACGGCGCGTCGTGCCAGTCGGTGCGGTGGTGCACCAGTCCCGGATGCACGTCGATAAGGTCGGCCAACTTCCGGGGGTCGCCGCGGTCGATAGCGGCGATGGCCTGATTGAACAGAGCGTCACTGGGGTGTTGAGTCGCCACGACGAAGCCTCCCTAAAAAGGGTGAAAGCCCGTGGTCCGCGTGCGGGCTGGAGGTTCGTCAGGCACGCTGGATGTCAAAGCCGACGGCAGGCGGGAGCATCCCTTTCCGCGGACGGGCGGCGTCCTGCAACGCCGATGGCACTAGTGCATTGTCACACAATGATTTTAGGGTAGACCGACTTCAGTTTGCGT
>JBBDMX010000101.1:0-112999 GCA_040878035.1 Phycisphaeraceae bacterium
GCAACGATCGTGCATCCGTGCTGATCATGGATCGAGCATACCAAAGATCGGCCTACGTGTCGACTATTAAATGCTCTGGTTAGTATCAGAATCCCGCGCAAGGAAAGCCGTGGGGTCATTGTTTAGCGTCCCCCTCGGCTTCGAGCCAAGTGGCCATGGGGTTTGGCGGATGAGCGCGTGCCGTGGCCTGGCCTACCCGCTGGCCGGGCTCAGCAGCAGGGGCCGCCGGCCGGGCAGCGCCCGCAGCACTTGGGCAATGAACGCCACCGCCTCGACCTTCGCCAGCCGCGCCGTGGCCAGCACGCTCAAGAGCACCCCTTGCGCCTGCGCCCCGGCCTCCGTGCGGTTGCCGCCCCAGACCTTGCGGTTGACCACCGCCGGGCGGATCGCCTGCTCGGCGCGCCAGTTGGTGGCGTCGATCCCCGGGAACTTCAGGAAGACGAACAGTTCGGTCTGATGCGTGGCCAGATGGTTAGCCAAGCGCTCGTGGCCCGCGTGCGTCTTGGGTGGCATCACCAGCGCCTCCATGCGCCGCTCCAACGCCCCGGCCCGCCGCGCCGCCGTGGCCGGCTGGAGGGCCCCGGCGTCGCGCCGGTCGCGCAGCGCCAAGGATTCCTGCAAGAGCGCCTTGACTCGGCGCGGGAAGAGCACCGCTCCGCCGGTCGCCGTCTCCAAGAGTTCCTTGCATCGCGCCAGCAGGTGGCCCAGGCAGGTCTGGTGGATGGCCCAGGCGAAGTGCCCGTAGGGCGCCCAACCATCGTGGATCAGCGTCCCGGCGTAGTCGGCGCCGATCAGGAGCGCCGAGGCCTCGGCGCCGCGCCGCCGATGTACCAGGTACGCCGCCGCCCCCTGGCCCACCGCCACGTGCAGCCAGGCCGGGGAGCCCCCGAGGCGCCAGCCCGTCTCGTCGGGCACGATCCAGGGCGAAGTCCGCACGTGCTGCACGATCGTCTGGTAGTTCTCCTCCAGACGCGCCGCGGCGCGAAGCATGATCTGGCAACTGCCCCCGCGCGAAAGCTTGATGCCGAAAAAGGACTGAAAGAAGCGGCCGATCTTGCCCTGCGACAGGCCCAGTTCCTTGTTCATCATCACCACCGCCGCCTGCGCTTCGGGGCCGACCTGACTGGCGCAACAGCCCAGGGCGTCGGAGGTCTGCAAAGGGTGGCGGCCCTGCACACGCCGGCGGCAGCAGGTGCAGCGGCCCACCGCCACGTTGAAGCGGCGGTAGATCGGCCGGCGGGGAATCTCCGCCTGATACTGCGCCGCGGTGTGCGCCAAGGCGACCGGTCCGCCGCAGTCGGGGCAGCGCGGGGGCAGGGGCGCTTCGTGCGTCTCGTCTATGCGCGGGGGCACGGCGCGGAAGGCCTTGACGCCGTAGTCGTCGCCGCCCTTGCGTCCCGGCCGCTTGGGCTGGGCCACGGGGGCGCCCTTGGAGAAGGGCGCCGCCTGGCGCTTGGCGCCGCGGGCCAGCGCTTCGAGCTTGGCCTCCAGCGCCGCCATGCGGGCTTCGAGTTGGGTGATACGGCGGTCGCGGGCCAGACAGCCGGGACAGACGGGAGCATCCGTGCTGAGGGGTTGGGCATCCATGCCGGTAGGCTTATCGTCCAAAACGCGGGCAAGACGCTAAACAATTACGTCCCATGTGGCCACGTAGCCGTTGGTGTTGGCATTCCAGAGTTCGAGGTAGATGTTGGCCGTATCGGCCCACGACCACTCGAACCAGGTCTCCGTCACGTCAAACGTGATATAGTGCCAATCGGAGGCAGAACCGGCGACGACGTATGTCGGCGAGGTTGTGATCAGGTCGTCAAACGTAACGATGTCGTTGTCATACACCGTGACGTAGAACTGGCCGGCGATGTTGGAGTCAACATCGAATCCCACCCTCAGGCTGCGGTACTTACCGTCACCATCGATGTCCGTGACGCCTTCAAGACTGGCATCGTAGAACCCGGGGGCAAAGACCGTGTCCTGGCTGGCCAGTTCGACGTTGATACCGCCTAAGTTGGCGTCATTGCTGGCCGTCCACGTCTGCTTCAACTGCCCCGTCGCGGCGTCGTACAGGTCCAACTTGAGTTCAACCGTCCCATGACTCCACGCTTCGGTGTCGCTGTTGATCGTCACCCCGTGATAATCAGTCGCGCTGCCGTTGACGCTCCACGTCGGACTCGTCAGCAGGTAGTCGTCGTATGCAACATCGTCCTCGTAAACTTTGACGTAGTAGCTGCCCGCAATGTTCGAGTCCACATCCCATTCAACATCAAAGCTGCGAGCGTATCCGTCGCTGTCTTGGTCCACCTTGTTCGTGATCCGGGCATCATAGAACGACGGGTTAAAGGGGTCGGGTGTTGACCAGTTCACCCAAATCTCGAAGTAGTCGATGTAACCAGAGTCGCCCGCTGCTTGATCGTCCACCGCGAGATACCACGTGCGATTGGCGGCCAACCCATTCCACGTTGTCAGGTTTGCCTCCGCTTCGTCGATGTTGTCCGCGCTCCCGCCTTCACGATTCCACACGGTGCGGTCGTACCAAGTGCTGCCCTGCTGCGTGGTCAACCACGCCTTTAAGTCGCCCACGTACGGATGCATGACCTTGTAGTGAACGTCGACACTGGTGACCGTTGCATTGGATGGAGCTCCAGACGTCGTAATCGTCGAAGAAACCTGGCCTCCAGCCACACCATCGTCGGGGATGTTGTAATTGGAGCTGTTCGTGAGATGGAGTGTGCCAGCGTTTAGCAGTATGCGCGGTTCCAGCAGGAGGCAGGGTTGCGGATTCGGGGCTTCCGGCAGCTCCGCGGCGCGTGGAAAGCGCCGAGCCGAAGTTCGGCCGGTGGTCGTAGCGTTTGAGTCAAAAAAATACGGCATCCGGAACCCCCTCAAAGGTAAGGTGTTACCAGATTATGGATTTGGCGGGCGGGGTCAAGACCTGTTGGTCGTTAATCGGAAAAATGCGTAAGGTTTTCTGAGATGGCGAGCATTCGCCCTCACGTGGCCTCTCCTTCGGACCCCGGAGGGAGAGGGACTGGAAGCACCCTCAACTGGCCTCTCCCTCGGAAGGGCGAGGGCGGGGGAAGAGCATCGTCGCCGCGGGGGCGTCCCCGGTGCTCACGGCGCCCCCGGCACCAAGGGATAGCGCCCACACCGCCGCGTCCTTGCGACCCATGGTCGAATCCTCGCTTGGTTAGGCCAAGCGTGTGCACACGCCGGGACCTGCACCAACAGGCCCCGGCTTTTTTCATCAGGCAATTACCCCTTCGGACTGCAGAAATGAAAGTGGGGATGAGTCAGCGAAATGAGCAGGGCAAACGGAATCTACCAGGGCTCCCAGGGCAACGCCGGCGGGTCGCAATCCTCGCGGCGGAGTACTGAATTAGGATATTTGATCCCGGGTGGTCGCGGAGAGATGGCGTGGGTGTGAGGGGTCTACGGAAATCTACTGCGCGGGCCGATCGACCACCTTGCAGCCAACTCTTGCCGCAGTTCCACGAGGACGCCCTGCAAGCGCAGGTTCATTGATGTCGATCACTTCAGCCGCCGGTGGTTCCATTTGTTCTGACGACGTCCGATCTCCATTGCCCGCTCGAAGCTGGCGTTGGACTTGAGGAAGCTGAAATTGCCGTCTCGAACCCGCTCCTCATTCTCCTTCAGGTTGACCAGATCCATGATGATCAGCCGGCAGGAGTTCGCGGCCAAGCCGTACCACCAATCCATCAGGAGTTGCGGATGCCGCAGATCGCTGCCGCAACTCTCTGCGTAGTGATCGAACTCCGGGTGGTTGAGCATCGCCTGACACATCAGCCCCCACAGGAGCGGGCGTGCTCGCGGCATATAGGCGTACTTGTTCTGGCCCCGCTCCACAATCGACTGGACGAGAAGTCGTAGCTTGAACTGCACCTTGTAGCAGAGGCAGACGGCGCGGAAGTCGGCGGTTAGGCGGGACGGCGAAAACACCTGCTCGTAGGACTTGTCGTTCTCGAAGGCCTCGTTCATCCGGCTCAGCTTGTCGATGCTCCCATCAGTGACCAGGAACGTCTGGGCGAGGCGCACCAGTTCGATGGCTTCACCGGGCCGTAACCCCTTCTCCTCCAGTTCCTCATCGCTAAAATGCTCGAACGCGTTCTCCTGCCGCTCATAGTAGAGCCCCAGTTCCTCGCGGAACCGACTGGCGAGCTGGAGCTGGATCATGTCGTTGGCCCGTAGATTCCAAGGCGCCACCGGGTTCTGGCGGTTGTTGCAGATCGTCACCGTCGTCACGAAGTCCGGGTCGGCCTGTGCGATGACCTTGCACATAACGCGCATCGCGTCCAGCCGGTCCACTGACTGGCTTAGGACGGCGTCGTCCTTGTGCGATGCGACGAAGGCGTCGAATGACCCCACGGTCTGGGCGCCGTTCAGAAGGCGAGGTTCCGTCACGCGGTATTTCCCATCGGCTCCTTCGATCATCTCCGCGAAAATCGTCACGCCGTTGTGATTGAACGCAAATACTCCGGGATCGGCCTTGCGGCTGATCATGATCTCTTCAAAAGCCTTCAGCAGCCGTCGGTTCACAGCGGTCTCGCTGCCGGGTTTGCGGCTGGAAAGAAGCGAGCGGATATTGCGGTCAAGGAAGCGATCCTTCATGGCCACGAACATGGCATGCAGGTCGCGCAGCCTCACGAAACCAACGTGCATCTTCTGACCGTCGGGGCCGGTATAGGCGAGGTCGCCTGTCATGTTCAGTTCAAAAGTGAGCGGGGTATACGGTTCCTCCGGACCGCGTTTGAGCGTGGAGCGGAATCGCACAACGATAGGCACGGCACGCCCGAAGAACGTCTGGGTCAGATACGAGCGGCTCTGGATGTCTTCCCGTAGCTTCTGTAAGGCTTCGTTTTCCTGGGCCTTGTCGGGGTCGCCCGTGAATACGAACTCGATGTAAACGGTATCGATAACATTCTTGAGTTCGTACAACCGCGACTTGATCTCACGCAGTATTGGGTTCTCGGCCTGCTGGGAGTTCGAATCGAACACGCGGGCAAGCCCAGCGGCGATCAATCGCTGCATCGACCCGACGAACTGGTTGGCGGATTTCGAGAACTTGAACTGGAACAGGTGTAGATTCTTCGCTGGGCGATCGACGTGGTATCCGTCGATCCCAAAGTCATTGCCGCCATAGGCGATCTGCTCGCACGCGTCTTCCCGCGGAAGCTTGAACTCCTTTTCCAGAAACAGCAACCCGAAGTAATCATTCTGAACGCCGCCTCTCGTGCCCTTCAACTCGCTTGCGGCTTGAGCGACTTGACCTTCAGTTATGACCATCGGTAACTCTCCATCGCAAGGTGTCCAACTTCAAGATTCAACGGCAAATTGTCGTTGAGGGCGCCTGCGCGGTCAATGCGCCTGAGCTGAGGTCGGCGCTCGCCGCGAGCCACATACGACCGAGTAGCCGCCAGTCTTCGGCGGCCCTTGGAAGGCAACCACGCCACTTTCCTTCAACGCGTCTAGTTCCCGCCGTTCCGTCCGAAGCGACGGAGCAAACGGGACAGGTATGCTCTGTCGAAAACCTCTCGCCGGGCATTGACTTGGTATGAAGAGGCCCCGGCGGGATCACTCCGTGTCCTGGGTTAGCACCTGCAAGTACCCGTGGTAGGCGTAGACGCGGTCGCGCTTCTTGCCGGTGGTCTCGCCGAGGATGCCGGCCTGCTGTAAGGCGTCGAGCGCCTTGATGGCCGTGGGCTTGCTCACCCTCAGCAGCCTGATCGCCAGGGGCAGCGTGACCATCGGGTTGGCTGGCAGCAGTTCCAGTAATCGGATTGCCGGCACCGTGGCCGCGGGGTGGGCGGAGAGGGCGAGGCGGTTCCTGCTGGTAAGCGCGAAGAGCCGCTGGGCGGACGCCACGCCATCGTCCGCTGCCTCGGCCACGCACGCCAGGAAGAATCGCGTCCAGCCCTCCCAGTCGCCTTGGGTACGGACGGAGCCGAGCCGTTCGTAATACTCCGGGCGGTGCCGCTTGAAGGCGACGCTCAGGTAGAGCAGCGGTGCCTTGAGCAGGCCCCAATGCTCCACGAGCAACGTGATGAGCAGCCGCCCGATGCGGCCGTTGCCGTCGAGGAAGGGGTGGATCGTCTCGAACTGCACATGGGCGACGCTGGCCCGGATCAGGGGCGGGAGCGGGTCGGCTGCGTGTATCCACTTCTCCAGGGCCGAGAGCGCCGCCGGCACCTCGTCCGGCGGTGGGGGCACGAAGCGGGCGTTACCGGGGCGGGTGCCGCCGATCCAGTTCTGGCTGTGGCGGACCTGGCCGGGTTGCTTGGCGGCGCCCCGCTCGCCCTTCATCAGCCGTTTGTGGGCTTCGCAGAGCAGGCGCGTGGCCAGGGGCAGGCCCTTGGGCCGGGCCAATTCACTGCGGGCGTAGGCCAGGGCGTCGAGGTAGTTGCAGACTTCGCGGACATCGTCTGGCCGGTCGGCCTTCTCGCCAGCCTCAAAGGCCAGCACATCCTGGAGCGTGGCTTGGGTGCCTTCGATCTGCGACGTGATGAGGGCTTCCTTGCGGACAAAGCCGTAGAGGAACCAGTCGGCGCTGGGCACCATGTCGGCGGCCACGGCCAGTTTGTCGATGGCGGCCATCGCCTCCGTCAGGGCCTTGGCAGTGTCGGCATCCAGCCGCAGCGGCGGCGCGGCCGGCGGCAGTGGAAAGGGCATGAAGGCCCGAACCGTCTCTTCGCCCGCCCGCGTTACCCGATACTGGCCTGTCTTGCGTGCCATACTGGTCAACCTCGCTTTCCTACCCCCGCCACTAGTCAGGTATTCTTACCTAGAATCGGTCGCTAGTCAACCATTCTTGACTAGCGAAATGGCATGCCCGCAGCGCCGCATTTGCGGCAGGCAACAGAGTCACCTCGTCCCCGTGGCTGGTCCCACGGGCAGTGAAGGACGTTTCACGTCGGTAGTACCTCTTTGGGAGGCGAGGAGGCGGCTGCGCAACCCGCCTGGCGCTATCGCGGCCAGGGGTTTCGTAGGCGCGAGGGCATGCCCGGCCGTGGGTTTCGTAGACGCCGCCAGGTTTCGGTCCTCGAGCGGTTTGCCAGTGACGCGGTAATACGTTGGGCAGCCTTGCTCACCGCCACGATGCCGACCGCTACAGGCGTAGTATTTGGTCTTGACGCCGCGGCCATTGGTGCAGGTGTAGCCGTGCAGCTTGGCGCCGCGGTCGCCACGATCCTGGCAAGGGGCAATCCGTCTCTACGCCTGTGAGTCGCCACGCTGCCCAAGTCCGCGTGAGCCCTCCCCATCGCCTTCTTGACACTTTCTTGATGCCCGGGCAGCTCTTCTTGACGCCAATTTGATACGGCACTCGCTTTACTTTGACTGGAGTAGCGCGGTGCCGATGGCTCGGCCGGCGTGTGGCTTGCCATCACGCCCTCAAAAGCAAGAGGAGCCTGGAAATGTGGCTGTTGATGTTGTTGCTGGGCGTGGGATGTTTCGTGTCCCTGGCGGGGTTTGTGTGGGCCTGTGAGTGGTTGTGAAAGGATTGGCCATGAACGTATTGATCATCGTCGTGACCGTGCTGTGCTTCGGGTATCTGGTTTACGCCATGATTCGCCCGGAGCGGTTCTAGGGCCCAGGGAGTGTGAGTGCCATGATCGAAATCGCGATTCCCATGGTGATCATCGGGCTGACGTTGTTGCTGGCGTGGCCGCTGGGGCGGTATATGCGTTGGGTGATGGACCCGGTGAGCCCGCCGGAAGGCGGGGGGCTTTCAGGCGGGCTTGCTGAACGTCTGCTGGGGCAGTTCGTCGGCCAGGAACAGGATTGGATGCGCTATGTCGTTTCCATGCTCGTGTTCAACCTGGCAATGTTCGTGCTGGTGTTTGTGATACTGACGACGCAGGGGTCGCATCCTCTCAATCCCGATGGCAAGGGCGCGATGGAACCGTCGCTGGCGTTCAACACGTCAGCGAGTTTCACGAGCAACACGAACCTCCAGCACTACAGCGGCGAAGTGGCGCTAAGCTATTTTTCGCAGTTGTTCGGGATGATGTGGCTGCAATTCGTTTCGGCGGCGACGGGGCTGGCGGCGGTGACGGCGTTGTGCCGGGGGCTGGCCGGTCGCGCGTCGCTGGGTAACTTCTATCGCGATTGCTGGCGGGCGACGGCGTTCATCCTGCTGCCGCTGTCCCTTATCGTCGCGGCGCTGCTGATGCTGACGGGCATGCCCATGACGCTCGACGGTGCGGCGGTGGTGACGACACTGGAAGGCGTGACACAGACGATCGCGCGCGGCCCGGTGGCGGCGATGGTGGCCATCAAGCAACTGGGCACCAACGGCGGCGGCTACTTCGGCCCCAACTGCACGCATCCATACGAGAACCCCAACTTCTGGTCGAACGTGCTGTGCAACGGGTCGATCCTCCTGATTCCAATGGCGACGGTGTGGATGTTTGGCCACATCACCAGGCACATGAAGCACGCGGCGGTGGTGTTCGGCGTGATGTTCGTGCTGTATGCCGGTCTTGTCGGATCGGCGGCGTTCTTTGAACGCGCGCCGACGGCGGCGTTCGCCGAACTGCCGGTGGCGGACTCGATGAACCTGGAGGGCAAGGAGTTGCGGTTCGGCCCGACCGCCGGACCGTTGTGGGCGGTCTCGACCACTGCAACGTCCAACGGCTCGGTCAACGCCATGCACGACTCGCTCAACCCGCTGACGGGCCTGCTGCCGATGGCGGGCATGTGGCTGAACGTGGTCTTCGGTGGCGTTGGTGTTGGGTTGATCAACATGTTCATCTTCATCATCGTCGCGGTATTCATCGCCGGTCTGATGGTCGGTCGGACGCCGGAGTACCTGACGCGGAAGGTGGAAGCGAAGGAAATGAAGCTGGCGGCGATCGCGCTGCTAGCGCATCCGCTATTCATTCTCGGCGGCACGGCGATCTTTGCCACGACCGCTTGGGGTATCGACACGCTGAACAATCCCGGCAGCCACGGGCTGAGCGAGATTATCTACGAGTTCAGTTCGGCCGCCGCCAACAACGGCTCTGGATTCGAGGGCCTCGGCGACAACACCGTGCCGTGGAATGTCGCCACCGGTGTGGTGATGCTCCTGGCGCGGTTCATCCCGATCATCGCGCCGCTGGCGATCGCCGGATCGCTGGCGGCCAGAAAGCTCACGCCCGAATCGGCGGGTACGTTCCGCGTCGATACCTGGACGTTCGGAGTCGTCCTGCTGGCGACCGTGCTGATCGTCGGGGCCCTGTTGTTCCTGCCTCTGGCGGTGCTGGGTCCGATCGCTGAGCATCTTTCCACGCTGCGCTAACTGACAGGAGTGATTCGCATGTCTGCATTCAATAGCCAACCTACCGAGGCTGCGGCGGGGAAAGGCGCGCCGGACGGCGGCATGTTCAGGCGGCCTGCGCTGCTGAGCAGTGACATGTTTCGGCCCGCTTTCGCTCAGGCCGGTAGGATGCTCAATCCGTTGGTGATGATGCGCAATCCGGTGATGTTCGTCACCGAGGTGGGTGCCGCCATCACCACGCTAGTGACGATCCAAGCCATTGCCACCGGGAGCACCGGAGACTCCGGGTCCGGGGGGGGCAAGGTGGGTTACTTCGCCTTGTTGGCCATCATGCTGTGGCTGACGGTGCTGTTTGGCAATTTCGCCGAGGCGCTGGCGGAGGCACGGGGCAAGGCGCAGGCCTCGGCGCTGCGTCGCGCCCGCGCGGAAGTGATCGCCCACAAGGCCCACCCCAAGAGCGGCACCCCGGCCGGCGACGTGCCCGCCTCGCAACTCCGCAAGGGCGATGTGGTGGTAGTCAAGGCCGGCCAGGTGATCCCCGCCGACGGCGAGGTCATCGACGGCGTGGCCTCGGTGGACGAATCCGCCATCACCGGCGAATCGGCGCCGGTCATTCGCGAATCCGGCGGAGACCGCAGCGCTGTCACCGGCGGCACGCGCGTCCTCTCCGACTGGCTCATCATCCAAGTCACCACCGACCCCGGCGAAAGTTTCCTGGATCGCATGATTGCCATGATCGAGGGCGCCGCACGCCAGAAGACGCCTAACGAGATCGCCCTGACAATCGTGCTGGCGGGCTTCACCCTTGCCTTTCTGATGGTGTGCGTGGCGCTGTACCCCATCGCCACGTTCTTTGGCGTGCAGATCGACGTGCCCACCCTGGTCGCGCTACTGGTGTGCCTGATCCCGACCACCATCGGCGCGCTGTTGGCGGCGATCGGTATCGCGGGGATGGCGCGGCTGGGGCAGAAGAACGTGTTGGCGATGAGCGGCCGGGCCGTCGAGGCCGCCGGCGATGTAGACGTGCTGCTGCTGGACAAGACCGGCACGATCACGCTGGGCAACCGTCACGCCACAGAGTTCCTCTGCGCCCACGGCGTAAGCATGGCACAGCTCGCCGATGCCGCACAGCTTGCCTCGCTGGCGGACGAGACGCCCGAGGGGCGCAGCATCGTGGTGCTGGCCAAGGAGAAGTATGGCCTGCGCGGACGGGACGTAGAAAAGCTGGGCGGTCACTTCGTGCCTTTCACCGCCCAATCGCGCATGAGCGGCGTCAATCTGGAAGGCCGGGAAATCCGCAAGGGCGCCGCCGACGCCATCGAGGCTTATGTGCGCGAGAAGGGCGGCGAGTTCCCCGTGTCGATCCGCGACGCGGTGCAGAACATCTCCCGCCAGGGCGGCACGCCGCTGGTCGTCGCCCAGGGGCCGCGCGTCCTGGGCGCCATCAATCTCAAGGACATTGTCAAGGGCGGCATCAAGGGGCGTTTCGCCGAACTGCGCCGCATGGGCATCAAGACGGTGATGATCACCGGCGACAATCCGCTTACGGCTGCGGCGATCGCCGCCGAGGCGGGCGTGGACGACTTCATGGCCCAGGCCACGCCCGAAAAGAAACTGGCGCTGATCCGCAAGTATCAGCAGGGCGGGCGCCTGGTGGCCATGACCGGCGACGGCACCAACGACGCCCCGGCGCTGGCGCAGGCCGACGTCGCCGTGGCCATGAACACCGGCACACAGGCCGCCAAGGAAGCCGGCAACATGGTGGACCTGGACTCGAACCCCACCAAGCTGCTGGAAGTCGTGACCATCGGCAAGCAGATGCTCATGACCCGCGGCGCGCTGACGACCTTCAGCATCGCCAACGACGTGGCCAAGTATTTCGCGATCATCCCGGCAATCTTCATGGTCGCCCTGCCGCACCTGGCGCCTTTGAACATCATGGGCCTGACCACCCCGCAGTCGGCGATTCTGTCGGCAGTAATTTTCAATGCCCTGGTCATCCCGTGCTTGATCCCCATCGCTCTCAAGGGCGTGCGCTATTACGCGGTGGGCGCTAACGCTCTGCTTCAGCGTAACCTGCTGATCTACGGCCTGGGCGGCGTGCTCGTGCCGTTCGTTGGCATCAAGCTCATTGACATGACCATCGCCGTCATCGGCCTGGCCTAATCGGAGAACTTTACCATGAAAGACTTCCTCACCACTTTGCGATTGGTGATGATCAGCATGCTTGTCTGCTGTGTCATCTACCCGGCCATCATGCTGGGATTCGGTCAGCTTGTCGTACCCGACAAAGCGGAGGGCTCGTTGCTCCGCAACGCCGAGGGACAGGCGATCGGCTCGGCGTTGCTGGCGCAGAAGTTCGAGCGGCCTGAGTATTTCTGGCCGCGGCCCTCGGCAGTGGACTACAACGCCAGCGCCACCGGCGGGTCCAACTTGTCGCCGACCAACCCCAAGCTGGGCCTACGCGCCGCCGAAACCATCCGGCGCTACGACCTTCAGGCCGACCAGCTCATCCCCGCGGACCTGGTGGCCGCCTCCGGCTCGGGGATGGACCCGCATATCAGCCTGGCGGCGGCGCATTTCCAGGCGCCGCGCGTTGCTGCTGCCCGCGGCCTGGCGCTGGAACAAATTCAGCGGCTCATTGACAACAACTGCGAAATCCCCACGTTCCGAGTCTTCGGCGGGGAACCGGTGGTCAACGTCCTGAAACTCAACCTGGCAATAGACAAGACACAGCCATGAATCACCGACAACAATCCCGTACGTCAAGGACGCCCCGCTGGCGACAACTGCTGGCTCTGCTGTCGCCTGCGGCCCATTGCAACGCTCATCCGGTGGCCGGCCTGCTCTGGCTCATGGCGACCGGTAGCAGCGTGTTATGCCTGTTCTTGCTGGCCTTTCGCCTGCAAGGCTGGCAAGCTACGGGGGGCGCAGCCCTGGTCATCTGGTGCAGTCTGTTCCTGGGCGCCTTGGTGCGTCTGTTCTGTTCCGACGAATACGACCTGCCGCCGGCTTCACGACGCAAAGAGAAAAGCGACCGCAGGTAAGACCGCCAGCATTTTGTGGCTCAGTCGGGTGCTTGACGAATTGGGCAGTACCCGCCCAAGCAGGTAGGCTGGAGGCAGACGCAGGCAGGTAGCCATGACCCAGACCCGCCCCAATCCCGACGCCCTCCTGGAGCAGATCAGGACTGACCAGGACAAGGCCCGCCACGGCCGGATCAAGATCTTCTTCGGCGCCGCGGCAGGAGTGGGCAAGACCTACACGATGCTCGAGGAGGCTCGCAGCCGCAACATCGACGGCCTGGATGTGGTCATCGGCTACGCCGAGCCGCACAATCGACCCGAGACCGAGGCGCTGCTGCTGGGCCTGGAACTTCTGCCCCAGCGCCAGGTGGCCTACCGCGGGGTGACACTGCGCGAATTTGATTTGGATGCCGCCCTGACGCGCAAGCCCGAGTTGATCATCGTCGATGAGTTGGCACATACTAATGTCCAAGGCTCGCGCCATCCCAAGCGCTGGCAGGACATTGCGGAACTGCTCGCCGCGGGCATCAACGTCTACACCACGCTCAACGTGCAGCACCTGGAAAGCCTCAACGACGTGGTGGCGCAGATCACCGGGATCATCGTGCGTGAGACGGTGCCTGACGCCGTGTTTGAGCAGGCGGACGAAATCGAACTGGTGGATATCCCGCCTGATGAGCTGCTCGAACGCTTCGAGGATGGCAAGGTTTATGTTCCGTCACAGGCCGAGCGGGCGATGACGTCGTTTTTCCAGAAGCCCAACTTGGTGGCGTTGCGCGAGCTGTCGTTGCGACGTACCGCCGATCGGGTGAATGCCCAGATGCAGCAGGCGGCGATTCCGGGGGCTCCGGGGGCTCCGGGGGCTCCGGGGGCTCCGGGGGCTCCGGGGCCGGGGGCGGCGCGTGTCTGGCCGACGGCGGAGCGCATCCTGGTAGGCGTCGGGCCGGCGCCGTCGTCGGCACGGGTGATTCGTGCCGCCAAGCGACTGGCCACGGCGCTGCGCGCGCCTTGGATCGCCGTCACCGTGGAAACGCCCAAGACCCGGCGGTTCAACGAGGAGGCCCGCGCCCGCATGGCGTTCAACCTCCGCCTGGCGCAGCGCCTGGGCGCCGAGACGGTCACCTTGACCGGTGAGCGGATGGTGGACGAGGTCGTCAGTTACGCCCGGACGCGCAACGTCACCCGTATCGTCGTCGGCAAGTCGGATCGTCCCTGGCTGATGGACCTGCTCCTGCGCTCCAGCGTGGATGAGTTGATCCGCAAGAGTGGCGAGATCGACGTGCAGGTGGTTCGCGGCATCGGTCGCGAAGCCAGACCGGGCATCGTGCATCTCCCTGCCACAGGCATCAACTGGAAGGACTTGGGGCGTGCCGCGCTGGTGGTGCTGGTATGTACCGTCATGGCCCTGATCATGTGGGCGGTAGGCATGACCGAGGCCAACTGGGTCATGGTCTACCTGCTGGGCGTGGCCTATGTTGCGGCGCGTCACGGGCGCTGGCCGGGTGTCTTCGCCTCGGTGCTCTCGGTGCTGACGTTCGATTTTCTGTTCGTCCCCCCCTATTTCACATTTGTCGTCGAAGATGCCCAGTACCTGGTCACCTTCGGCGTGATGCTGGCGATCGCGCTATTGATCAGCACCCTGACGGCGCGCATCCATGAACAAGTGGCCAGCACGCGGGCACGGGAGCGGCGCACGGAAGCCCTGTTTCGCATAAGCCGGGAGCTGTCCCGCGCCGGCGACTTGCCGCAGATTGTGAGCGTCGCGGTGGCGCAGTTGCGCGACATCTTCGGCACGGACGCCGCCATCCTTCTTCCAAGTGATCATGATGAGGTGGCGCCGCACGGTCATCATCCACCTTTCGTGGGTCGGCACACCGAGTTGGGCGTAGCGCAGTGGGTCTTTCAGCACGACCAGGAAGCGGGCGCCGGCACCGATACGCTCCCAGGCGCCGAGGCGATCTACCTGCCTCTGCGCGGCAGCGCTCAGATGCTGGGCGTGCTGGCGATCCTGCCTGCGGACCGACAGCCGTTTGACGCGCCGGATCAACGCCAGCTTCTCGATACCCTGGCGACTCAGGTAGCGGTGGCGCTGGAGCGTGAACGTCTCACCCGCCAGGCCCAGCAGGCACGCGTGCGGGCGCAAACCGACCACTTACGCAGTACCCTGCTCAGTTCGGTCTCCCACGACTTGCGCACGCCCCTGGCGACGATCACCGGTATCACCAGCAGTCTGCTGGCCCAGCGGCCGCCCGGCGATGCGGCGGTGCAACGCGACATGCTCCAGAGCGTCTACGAGGAGTCCCAGCGGCTAGCGCGGCTGGTGAGCAACCTGCTGGACATCACGCGTCTGGAATCCGACGCCATGCAGGTTCACAAGCAGTGGCAGTCGCTGGAGGAAATCGTCGGTTCGGCGCTGGCGCGGCTGCGCCTACCGGGGGGCGGACGCGACCGCGCCATCAACACCGATCTGCCCGCCGAACTCCCCTTGATCGAGGTGGACGGCGTGCTGATCGAGCAGGTACTGGTGAATTTGCTGGATAATGCCTGCAAGTATGCGCCGCCCGACACGCCCATTCGTGTCACGGCCCACGTCAATACACTGGCGGAAGGACGCGAGATGGTGGTGGAGGTGCTGGACCAGGGCGAGGGTTTTGCGCCTGGCGAGAAGGAGCACGTGTTCGAGAAGTTTTACCGTGGTCAGAGCAAGGGCTCGACGTATGGAACGGGATTAGGGCTTGCCGTGTGCCGCGGTATCGTCGAGGCCCATGGAGGCCGAATCGAAGCGCGCAACAGGCCCGAAGGCGGGGCACGGCTCCGATTCACACTGCCGATGTCCGCTGAGCAACCCGTGATCGAACCCGAGCTCGAGCTCGACCCCAGCCCCGGCCCCGGCCCCGGAGGCGAACAGGACCTGCCGCAACATGCCTGAACAAGCCGCCCTGATCCTGGTGGTCGAAGACGAGCCGCCCTTGCGCAAGTTCCTTTGCGCCGCCCTCCAGGCAGCGGGCTATCGCGTGGTCGAGGCGCAGACGGGTCAGCAGGGACTCAATCACGCCGCGCTTAGCCCGCCCGACGTCGTGCTTCTGGACTTGGGACTGCCGGACATGGACGGCCTGGTCGTCACGCAACGGCTGCGCGAGTGGTCGCGGGCGCCGATCGTGGTGATCTCGGCCCGAGGCCAAGAGGGTGACAAGGTCGAGGCGCTCGACGCCGGCGCCGACGACTACCTGACCAAACCCTTCAGCGTCGGCGAACTGCTGGCACGCGTCCGCGTGTCCCTGCGACATGCCGCTGGCGGCGGCGGCGGCCATGAACCGATCTACACCCAAGGCGACCTGTCCATCGACCTGGCGGCACGCCGGGTCCAACTGCGCGGCCAGGACGTCAAGCTCACCAACCTCCAATACCGCCTCCTGACCACCCTGGCACGCAACGCCGGCAAAGTCATGACACACCGCCAGCTTCTGCACGAAGTCTGGGGCCCAGGCTCGGGCAACGAGACCCACTACCTGCGCGTCTACATGGCCCAACTTCGCCACAAGCTCGAAGACGATCCTGCCCAGCCGCGATATCTACTGACCGAACAAGGTGTAGGGTATCGGATGGCAATGTCTTAGCCTGGATTTCCTGGGTGACTCTGCGAGTTTGGTAGAACCGACATGCGGTGGAGGCCGTATTTCATAGTGTTTCCGCCATTGGATCCTCACCATGGAAGGCCCACCCAATGGGTGAAACGCGCAAGGAAGCGTTAAAGCTTGGTTTTGACGGCTCGATGCGGCTGGAGTTCCACGGGGCGATGGTCAGCAGCGAAGGCGGACTTCTGGCGTACCACGATGTAGATGACGCCTTGGCATTGACAGCGATAGCTGATGCCGCGCTGACCGACGGGCGCACGGGCGGCAACATCCGCCATTCGCTGACGGCGCTGCTGCGACAGTCGGTCTACCGCCGCCTGGCGGGCTACGACGATCTCAACGACGCCGACCGGCTGGCCGTCGATCCGGTCATGCGCCAGGTAATCGGCGGTAGGGCCACGGAGACCTCTGTTCGCCACCATCCTGCGCCGCATCGAGCGGCTGCGCCTCCTGGCCCGGCCCCGTCATGAGCCCGACAGGCTCGGACATCACGGAACCCGACCGCCCTGGCGCGATCAGTCTGTCATCACCGGGCGAAAACTGCGCCCGGATTGCCACACCCCCAAATACGAGCGTCATCTGATCGCCGAAGCGTCCGTTCCAGCGCGCAATTGTGCTGCACGAGGGTGGTTCAGGCGCTATGCTGGCTCAAGTTGGCCCGCGACGTTCGCGGGCCCGAGTCCAACCAGAAAATGTCGGACCAGCGCGATCGCCAGGCACAGCGTCGCCCATATGATGTAGAGTTAGTCAGGGTGCGGATCATACGGCGTTCGAGGGCGGCTGACATTCGATATATTTCGCCGGAGCTATTGACTGACCTGATCCGCGGCGGGTAGATTGCATTCCATCGTGACTCGACCAGTGCGTGGATGGTTCCGCGCGCCAGGCGAGAGTGCTCATCGCCGGCCATCGGCCACGGGATCCTCTCTATGTCATCCACTCGACGATTTCAATCGCGTTGGGTACTCAAAGCGATGTCCCTTGGGTGGGTCCTGGTCGTCGTGAGTGTTAGCGCAAGTTTGGGGGCGCCTTTGGACATCAAGCTACCAGCGGTGGACCTACAGGCGACGCAGGTTCAGACCTTGCCGACCTGGGTGGCCCAGGTCACGGTCGGGCCGGATGGGCGGCTCTGGTGCCAAGCCAACTACGCAGCTGCTGGTACCATTAAGAAAATAACCCTCCAGCAGACCAAGGTGCAGATCGCCAGCGAATTTGTCGCCACAGCGCCGCGCCTGTTGAGACCACGCGTGCAGCTCTTTGAGGCCGGTGGCCGGATTTGGTTTTCCAGTTATGCCAGCGATTTCAATAGGGATACGCACTGGTTGCTAGGTTACGATGGCAAGCAGTGGATCGAGCATGAACTGTCCCCCGGTCAACATGCCATGGGCATTGCCCAGAACACGGCCCGCGACAACGAAAGTGCCTGCAATTTATACCTGCAGGAGCGATGCTGGTTCGCCAGTCCCGGCGGCGTGACCTGCTACGACGGCACTTCCTTCACCTACCAGCAGGTGCAGCCTGGCGACCAGCCGGGGCATCGCGCGGTTTTATTGCTGGCTGAGCCTGATAGTAAGGGTTTGGTGGCGGTTTCGCGCGGGCCCAAGCCCGCTGTGTGGCGCTGGCGCGATGGTACTTGGAGCCGGATTGATATCAGTTGGCGGAAGATCGCCGTCAATAAATTGCACATCGATAAAGATGGAAAAGCACCTGCCGGCTGGGAGAAGACGGTCGATAGCGAAACTCAGATTCATTCCGCAGCAGTGTTTGGCGGCGGTGTGTGGATCAGCGACGGCTATGTCATGCACTTCGCGGCCTTTGTGCAGCAATCCGACACGGCGACGGTTGCCCAGTTGGTCAAGGACCTGGGCGATGACAGTTTCGCAGTCCGCGAGACGGCCCATGAGAAGCTACGCTTCCGTGGTCCGGCCATCATGCCGCAGCTAAGCGCGGCCTTGCGGCAGACGACCGACCCTGAAGTGAAATGGCGGCTGAAAGACTTGACCAAGACCCAGGTGTCCACCACCCAGGATCTGTATGACCTTGGTTCCTATCAGCTCCGCGGGATACGCCAGTTGCTTCAGGATGCTACGGGCAATGTGTTGATCGTCATTGAGTCTGTCCAGCAGAAGGGCAAAGACTTGGGCGGTGGAGTTGTGATTCTCAACCATGAAGGCAAGTTCCATTTTGTTCCGGGCAAGGATTTGGGCGACGGATGGACGCCGACATATCACATGCAGGGCTATGCCATTGACATATCTCCCACGCAGGTCTGGTTCCATCAAGGAGCACCCGGTGATCCAGCATGCTTGTTGGATGTCGGCACGGGACAAGTGCTTCAACGATTTGACGAAGCGTCCGTTGTTAGACTATTTGCCGCGCGACAGGACGGCACTTTGTTCGCGAAGAGTTCGCCAAGCGCTGCCACGATCTTTGCCTTTCAACCAGCAGCGCAGAAAGGCCAAAGTAATACGGCCGAACCGCTGCGGCTACAGATTCGTGACAACCGGGCGTTCGACATCGCGGCCGACGGCGCAGTGTATGCACTCGACAGAAGCGGTAGGGCCCTGCAATTGGCCGGAGCTGCCTGGCAGCCCGTGCCGGAACTGACGCAGCATACCTTCGCTTCTATCAGCGCGGGACGCGATGGCGTTCTGGTCTGCATGGATCTACATCAGCAGTATTGGCTGCGAGAGGGTAAGACAGTGGCTCGCGCTGCCGACCAGCGCACGCTGGTGCAGCAGCAGTCGACCGTCCTCCGCAAAGCCTTTGCTGGGCGTAGTCCCTATTCTATGATCGGGCGCACCCAAGTAGGCATGGTGGAATGGTCAGTGCCGCGCATTCTGGCCGATAACGCGGGCAATCTATGGGTCGAACGCTATCCGCCCGGATGGAAGGAATCCCGCCTCGAAGTCTGGACTGGCCGTCAGTGGATCGACGTCCATCAGGCCGCCATGCAGGCCGGCAGCAATGAGACCCTTCAGGCGGTGCTGCCGCTGGAGGACGACAGCGGAGTCTACGTGAGTGATGCGCAGCAAAGTGCATCCGGCAAGTCCTTCTATGCTCGAATTGACAGGGACCAGCTAATCCTCGCCCCGGCTCCTGCCTCCACATCACGCGAATCGCTTTGGGCGTCCGTCCTGACTGAGGATGGCGCCCGCTGGACAACGGGCGTACCCGCTGGAGAAACGGACAGATCGAAGATTGTCATGATGCGGTTCAACTCCCACGGCATCGTAGAGTCGTTCAAGCCCAAGAGCCGCAACGTGGATGCCGTCATGCTCGACCGCAGCGGCAACCTGTGGATGTACGACTACCCGAGCAAGCGAATCTGGATCATGCGTGACAACAAGGTCGTTGCATTGCCCGAGTTATCCGGAATGGGAACCCTGCGGCAAGTGTTCGTTTCGGACAAGCCCGACTCAGCGTACGCGTGGACACCCGATGGCCTGGTGCATTTGGAAGCGACCGATCCTGCCAAGCCTGCCGATTACAGGATCACTGGCACGACCGTCATGGGCGACAGTCGCGATGTGCCTGTCTACACCACCCTGCTTTCCGACGGTCGTCTGCTTGCCGAAAGAGTGAAGCCCCCCACCGGACCGGCCAAGTCGGTGACCTTGGAGATATACGCGCTGAACACCGGTGCGTCTCCGGCGCAGTTGCCCAACACGAAGCCGTGAAGCTGTGAGCAGCCCCACACACCGGCAGCCTCACCGATCAAACTGCGCATCGCACGCGATCGCGCTGGGGTTGAAATCGATCTTCTTCACGAACTCCACGCTTCCTACACCTCGCGCACTTTGACTTCCATACCGTCCACGTGGTAATCGGCTTGAAAACGGGACCCAGGATGTTATTGAGCGCCCAAAACCGGTTCTTCCGCACATTTGGTGAAGGCATAGGATCAAGTGGTGAGCGGTCGGCAGGAGGTTGACCGCGTTGCGGAAGGGAATCCGCCATGTCGCCTTGGACCTGTCTGCCGGGCATGGGCTTGGAGGGGGTTTGCCTTGACGATCTGTCGGCCACAATCGGTCGCGTGCAGCTCAAGAAGCTGCCCCGCGTGATCGCCGCACGGCGAAAGTCGGCGATGGCGCTGGCGGCCGGATGTGCGAAGCTCAAGACCGTCAGGCTCCACACCGGGCTGCCCCACACCCAGGGCGTGTATTGGTTCCTGCTGTTGCGCCTGGCTTTGGACAAGCTCGCCGTGGACAAAGTCACGTTCGTCAAGGCATTGAACCAGGAGGGGATCCCGGCCGTGAGTGACTACTGGCATTCCCCCACGCAACACCTCTGGTGTCAGCAGCGAAAGGTCTTTGGCTCCAGCGGCTATCCATGGAAGAGTCCGCGCTACAAGGGCGATCCCCACCGCGAATACCCTCTGCCCAATGCCAGGGCCACAGACGCCACGCACATACTCCTGCCTTGGCACGAGCGATGTACCGCGCGCGAAGTCCGCGACACCCTGGCCGCGCTAGCCAGGCTCGAGCAAGCGTATCTGAAGTAAGGCACGAGCCAAGTGCCAGCGACGAACACTTCCGGGTCCAGCACAGACGAACATGAAGAAGAGAACCAACGCCACGAACCCCGGCGCGCAACGCCTCAACCTGAAACAACTCAAGGCTTGGGAATCACTCGGTTATGGGATGTTCATCCATTTTGGGATGAGCACGTTTGATGGCGACGAGCTGTCGATGGGCGACAAGCCGTCCACGGCCTACGCGCCTGATCGTCTGGACGTGGACCAGTGGGTGCAGGTCGCCCGCGACGCGGGGATGAAGTACGCGGTGCTGACGGCCAAGCACGTCGCCGGTCACTGCCTCTGGCCCACAAAACACAACGATTACAACGTGGCCACCAGCGGCAACAAGACCGACGCCGTTGAGGCCTTCGTCAAGGCCTGCGAGAAACGCGGCGTCGCCCCCGGGCTTTATTACTGCTCGTGGGACAACCACAACCGGTTCGGCTCGCAAACCCCAACGTACAGTGACTTCAAGCGGGCGTTCACCACTGTCGAGTACCGCGACTTCCAGATGAAGCAGGTCGAAGAGCTGCTGAGTCAATACGGACCGATCGCCGAGATGTGGATCGACATCCCCGTGGTGCTCGGCCCCGACGGTCGCCGCAAGCAGTATGAACAGATCCACCGGTTGCAGCCCGATTGTTTGGTCATGATGAACGCCGCCTTCCAGGATGGCTCCAAGATGGACGCGGTCTATGACTCCGTGTGGCCGACCGACCTGATGTCGCTGGAGCGATGGCTCCCCCGCAGCGGCGGCGGGTACAACCCCTGGCACAGGATCAGCCACGGATTGCGGCGCACGAAGTTTACAGGGGGCACGGAGGACGTCCCAGAGTCCAACCAGGACTACTACATCCCTGCCGAGGTCTGTGAGCCGGACGCGCGCCACTGGTTCTATATGCCCGGCGACCAGCCCCGCTCCGACGCCGAACTGCTGGGCATCAGACTGATCTGCCGCGAACGCAAGGCCAACCTGTTGCTCAACGTGCCGCCGAACCGACACGGGGTGATCCCGAAGATGCACGTGGACGCGCTGATGCGGCTGCGACAGAACATCGACCGCTCGCGGGTATAGAACAGCAGGCCATGCCAAAGCCTGTGGACGTGCAGTCGTACCTGCACAAGCATCTGGAGTTCGCAGGCGTTCATTAGACATCGCCATTGGACAAGCCCACCATGCGCACTGTGCATCAATCAACTGACGACCGAAGCAGGATCGACATCGAAGGTCTGGAGCGCCCCGTGCGCGTATTTCACGTGACCGATCCGCACCTCTGTTCCATCGACCAGCGCGACACCCCCGAGCGTTATGAGAAGTGGAAGGACAGCCGGGAGCGTTCCGGCCAGCAGTTTGCCACGCTCCTGGGCAAGCCCGCCGACCAACCGATGTACCCGGACGTCACCTTCGCTCGGACGATGGCGTTGGCCAGCGACCCAGCCATTGACCTGATCGCCATCACCGGCGACCTGATGATGTTTCCCGCTCTGGCCAGCATTGACGCCGCCGCTGCCGCTATCGCCCGCGCCGGCCGGCCTACCCTCTACACCTCCGGCAACCACGATTGGTTCTTCCCCCGCGCCGGCTCTGGCCCCACCCTCCGCCAGCAATGGATGCACGTCCTCGAACCTTTCCACCGCGGCCGCCCCGACGGCGACAGCCTCGACATTGCCGGCCTCCGTTTCCTCACCATCGACAACTCCACCTACGCGGTCACCGCCGAGCAGCTCGCCTTCGCCCGCCGTCAACTCGCCGACGGCTTGCCCACCATCGTGTTGATGCACATCCCGCTGAGCCTGCCGACGCTCCGCCAGCCCGTCATCGACAAGTGGAAAGACCCCATCATGCTCGCCGACCTCGACTGGCCCGTCGAACGCCGCGGCAAGTGGTGCGCGCAGCCTAACACCCCCGAAACCCTTGCTTTCGCGGATCTTTTGCGAACCGCACCGAACCTGGTCGCGATCCTCTGTGGTCACGTCCACTTCGCCCACGCCGACCGGATCAACGATCACGCGGTCCAATATGTGGGCGGGCCCGGCTACGAAGGCCAGTGGAGACAGATTGAACTGCGTCCGGCCCACAGTCAGGACTCCACTTAGGCTGCGGCGGAGCAGACGATCGAGGGCTTGGAGCCAGTTGGGGTTACTGTGTTGTTGGCTTTGGAGCGTGCGTTGTTGGGCCTCGCCTCCCCTTGGTTTGGGAGCATTCGTGATGACCATCCGCGCCGTAATGCTTGGAGTTTTGCTGGGGATCGGCATCTCCGCATTCACGTTTTTCAACGACGCGGTGATTCGGCACACGTTCTTGATATCCCACTATCTGCCCGTGGCGGTTTTTGGCGCCTTGGTGGTTCTTATCCTGCTGATCAACCCACTGCTGCGTGTGGCGGGCGTAAATGCACCCCTCCGGCCCGTCGAGTTGGCGGTGATCGCCGCAATTGCATTGGCTGCCTGCGCCTGGCCCAGCTTCAGCTTCTTTCGTGGCTTCGTCGCCAACACGGCCATGCCTCTGCACTGGCTCAAAGTCCAATACGCATGGCAGGCACAAGACGTGATGTCCTATGTGCCCCAGGGCTCGCCCAAAGTGGCGCGGGGACAATTGCGGCATGCCTCGGAATTCGCCAGGAAGATTGTCGCTGCGCAGGAGGCCGGCGGCCCGGAGTTGGCACACCGCCTCTGGGCACGATTGGGCCCCGAGGAGCGGCAGGTATTGGAGCAAGCCGCTACCGAATCGGGCTCGACCTCCGATCAGACGACCGCGATCCTGGCCGTACTCAATGCCCACATCCTCGGCCCACCGCTTGATGGGGCGACCTTGACGGAACGACCGGCATCGCCGGATGGGCGTGGGCAGGCTTGGCGAAATCGTCGCCTGTTGGCTGCCGCGTTCCCTGATCATGTGTTGCCGCCGCCGCGCGGTGGTTCGGTGTTGATCACGGATTCATCTGACGCGGTCCTCTCGCCGCTGATTACCGGCGGATCCGAGTCCAAAGGGCTGATCGAAGCGGTTCCCTGGTCAGCGTGGTGGCCGACGCTAAGCCTCTGGGGAACTGCTGCGCTGCTGTTGGGCGCTGCGAGCCTGTGCATGGCGCTGGTGGTCCACCCGCAATGGTCGTCCAGTGAACTGCTGGCCTATCCTATTCCACGCTTCCTGGCGGAGCTCACCGAGCCTGACCCCAACGGCTCGGCATTGCCACGCATTGCGCGGCAGCACACGTTCTGGTATGCGGCAGGAGCGGTGATGCTGCTGCACACACTCAACGGCCTGCACGCGTGGTTTCCACCCATTCCCGCCATCGCCCAGGACTTGCCCCTCATCCCGCTAGGCGAGCTGTTTCCCACGGCCCGCCGGGTCCATGGCCTCAACAGCATGCTCGGGTCCCACCTTTATCTCACGGTTATCGCTTTTGCATTCTTTCTGCGCAGTAACGTGTCCTTGAGTGTGGGCCTGTCGCCGATTGCATTCGTCATGGTGGGGACGCTCGTAATCGATCGGGGCGGAACGTTTGGCAGGGATTACATGGGCGCCACCAATACGAACTTGCTTCGATTCGGCGGGTACCTGGGCATGGCCCTGATGGTGGCCTATTTCGGACGGCGCTATTACCTGGACGTGGCCAAGCGAGCAGTGGGTTGGGGCAGTGCGAGTAGGGCACCCACGTATGCCGTGTGGGCTGGACGTGGCCTGGTGCTTGCCACGATCGGCAGCGTCGGGGCGATCTGGGCCGCCGGCTCAAGTCTTGGTTTGGCCAGCGTGTTCGTCTTCATGGTTCTACTGGCCTTCCTGGTAATGTCACGTATCGTGGCCGAAACCGGGCTTTTTTTCCTGCAACCGTGGTGGATGCCCGTGGCGGTGCTCACCGCTTTGCTGGGCATCGAGGCGATCGGTCCCACCGACTACATCGTGCTCGCCATGGCCAGTGCCTTGCTTATGGGCGATCCACGCACAGTCCTGATGCCGTACCTCGTCACTGGGCTGAAACTGGTGGACCGCACGTCGCCACGCGCCAATACGTTTCCGGCGCGGCTGTCCCCCTACTTGCTGGGCATGATCGTCGTCGGATTTGCCGTATCTGCGGTGGCCGCATTGACGCTTCAGTACCATTACGGCACCGAGGGGTTGGGCGGGTGGTCGCAACGGACGCTGCCCTCGATGCCGTTCAATTCGTTATCGAAGTACCTGCTGGAGTTGCGCGCTGGAGGGACGCTCGACAATGTCGTTGTGAATGCACAGGGATGGGGTCGTCTGACCCGCATCGCGCCGGAGGGCGACCTGGTGCTGTGGGCCTTGCTGGGTCTGGTCCTCGTGGTAGCGACGGCCGCGGCGCCGCTGCGACTGTCGTGGTGGCCGCTGCACCCGGTGATGTTCCTGGTGTGGGGAACGGGCCCGGCCAACAGGTTCGCAGTGTCGTTTCTCATCGGCTGGGCAATCAAGAAGGCGGTCGTCCGCATGTCGGGAGCCACGGGCCACCGCAAGCTCGTACCCATCATGGTGGGCGTCATTGCTGGAGAACTGCTGGCCGCCTTTGTATGGACGGGGATCGGCGTGGTCTACTTTTTCAGCACGGGCTTGCCCCCCGCGTACTACGAGGTCATTCCCTGAAAGGTCCAGTCGCTCACGGCTCCGCGGGCAAGAGCGGACTGATGAAGTTCCTGATCGGGTCGATGCACCAGAGCTTGCCATGACCACAACTGTTCCTCTGACGCCTGTACCACTGCCGAATCTGGGCCATGCCTTCGAGCGTTATCTGCTCGATGACATTGTGCCATTCTGGATGGATCACGCGCTGGACCCGCGGGGTGGGCTGAACACCTGTATTGGCGACGACGGCTCGGTGATCAGTCGCGACAAGTTCATGTGGTCACAGCTTCGGGCAATCTACACCTTTAGCGCCCTGTATAACTACATCGAGCCCCGGCAACAGTGGCTGGACACTGCCGCCGGCCTCGTCCAATTCTGCGCCCGCCATGGCCGTGACGAGCAGGGGCGGTGGGTCTTTCGCGTCAGCCCGGAGGGACGCCTCATTGAGGGAGCGATCAGCATCGGCACCGATAGCTTCGCCCTGCTGGGCCTGTGCGAGTATTACCGAGCTTCGGGCGACGCCGCGGCGCTGCGCTTAGCGCGCGACACCTATGACAGCGTCACCCACCGCCTCTGGTTGCCCGGACCCTACCCCCTTGCGCCCTATGAGATACCGCCGGGTCTGGATGCCCACGCGATCAGTATGGCATTCTCCCTGGCGTTTCACGAACTGGCGCTGGTGACCAAGGACGATGGGATTGGCCGCGCCGCACTGGCCTGCGCGGTCAAAGTCATGGATCGCTTCCGCCAGCCCCAGCGCCGGGCGCTGGTTGAGTTCGTGCATCTCGACGGCGCACTGGAGGACTCGCCGCCCGGCCGCGCGGTTGTCCCCGGCCACGCCATCGAGTCGATGTGGTTCCAGATACACCAGTTCCAGCACCACGGCATGAAGGATCGCATCCGCCAATGCCTCGAATGCCTCCGCTGGCACATGGAACTGGGCTGGGACCAACAGTACGGCGGCCTGCGCCTGGGGCTGGACCTCGACGGCAAGGAGCCGATCTACTGGAAGTTCCACGACGCCAAGCTGTGGTGGCCCCAGACTGAAGCGCTCTACGCCCTACAGTTGGCCCACGCGATCAGCGGCGAGCCGTGGTGCCTCGACTGGTACTGGCGGCTGCACCGCATCGCGTTCACGCATTACCCAGTGCCCGGCCACGGCGAATGGCGGCAACGCCTCGACCGGCAGTTCAGGCCGTTCGATGCCGTGGTCGCCTTGCCAGTTAAGGATCCCTTCCACTTGCCGCGGGCACTGATGCTGATGATCCGGCTCCTGCGTGCTTGACTATGGGCCGCACCGTGGGCGAAAACGAAGTGGTAACGTATCGTTTGTGAGGTGCCTATGCCTATCGCTCTGATCGTCCATGGTGGTGCGTGGAATATTCCTGATCACGAGGTGGCCGAGCATGAGACCGGCTGCCGCCAGGCGCTCGAGGCCGGCTGGCGGGTGCTGGAGCATCGCGGCAGCGCGCTCGACGCGGTCGAGTATGCAATACGAGCGCTGGAAGATGCACCGATTTTCAACGCTGGCATTGGCGCGGTGCTCAACGCTGAAGGCGAGGTTGAGCTCGATGCGGCCATCATGGATGGGCGAACCCTGCGATCCGGCGCCGTGGCGGCCGTGCGGCGGGTGCGCAACCCCATCACGCTGGCGCGGCGGGTGCTTGAAAGCCATGCCGCTTTGCTTGTCGGCCGTGGCGCCGACCGCTTCGCCGAGCGGGCCGGCTTGCCGCTGTGTGAGCCGCCAGAGCTGATTGTCGAACGCGAGCGGGTACGGTGGGATCACTTGCGCCGACAGGACAACTATCGGACGCAAGAAGCCTTTGGCGCGTTACAGGGCGATAGGGCGGACGAAATGCGCACTCCTCCGCTTGCTTCCGCACCCGTTTCCGCGCTGGAGCACCCTGGCGACACCGTTGGCGCCGTGGCACTGGATGGCAAGGGCCACCTCGCGGCCGCCACTTCCACGGGCGGCACCGCCAATAAATTACCTGGCCGCGTCGGCGATTCACCCTTGATCGGATGCGGCCTGTATGCCGACGACCAGACCAGCGGGTGCTCATCGACAGGGTGGGGCGAGTCCATCATCAAGGTGGTGCTCGCCAAGACAGCCTCTGACTTAGTTGGTGCGGGCCACGACCCGATGGAATCAGCCCGCGCCGCGATCGATATGTTGGCTCGTCGAGCCGGCGGCTTGGGTGGGTGCATCCTGCTCGACGCTCGTGGTCGGGTAGGCTTCGCCTTCAACACCCCGCGGATGGCCTATGGCTATCGGGTCGAGACCGAACAGGAAGTTGTCAGCGCGCAGCCGGCGCGATAGCGACAGGTGTTGTCGCGGGCGCGTCGGGTGTCGCGGAGCGGCGGGCCTGCGTGGGCAGGTTGAGTATCACTCGGTTAGTCCAGACGATCTGTTTCCTTTCGCCATAGCGGCCAATGCGCGATCGCGCCGTGATACGATGGACTGCTCCAGGCCGGGGGTCGCCTCCTTGCCGGGGAGGCGAAACGCCGGAGCCACGGAACCACCTATGGGCACTCGACTCCAAGGCATCTTCACCCCGCACATGGTTCCGTTGGACGGCCAAGGCCAGATCAATGAGGACGAACTACGTCGTTATATCGACTGGCTGATCGAGCGCGGCGTGCATGGTCTGTACCCCAACGGGTCCACCGGTGAGCTCACCCGCTTCACTGCCGAGGAACGCAAGCGCATCGTCAGAATTGTCTGCCAGCAGGCTCGTGGCCGCGTACCGGTACTTGCTGGCGCCGCCGAGGCGAACGTTACCGAGACGCTGCGGGCCTGCGAGACCTACGCCCAGTACGGTGCTCGGGCGGTGGCGATCGTCTCGCCTTTCTATTACAGGCTCTCGCCCGAAAGCGTCTATGCCTACTTCCGCGAGATCGGCCAGCGATCCCCAATCGATGTGACGCTTTACAACATTCCCATGTTCGCTTCGCCGATAGACGTGCCCACGATTCGTCGACTGGCCGAGTTCGATCGCATCATCGGGATCAAGGATTCCTCTGGGGATCTGTCATTCATGCTGCGCATGATGGCGGCGGTCAAGCCGGTCCGGCCCGACTTTGTCTTTCTCACCGGCTGGGAAGCGATCCTGGTGCCGATGCTGATCATGGGCTGCGATGGCGGAACCAACGCCACCAGCGGTGTCGTGCCGGAACTGACCCGCAAACTCTACGATCTGACCCGCGCCGGTCAGATCGACCAGGCCCGCGAACTCCAGATGCGCCTGCTGGAGCTGTTCGACACGATGCTATACTCAGCCGATTTCCCCGAGGGCTTCCGTGCCGCGGTGGAATTGCGCGGCCTGAGATTGGGCGCCAGCCGTCAGCCGCTTAGTGAAGTCCAGAGGATCGACCGCGAGGCGCTGTCGCAAGTATTGCAGTGCATCCTGGCGGACTTCGGCTACGTCGATCAACCGGTAGAAGGCTGCCCGCTGCGCACCGGGATTATCCCCCGCGATCGTGTGGCGCACATCGCCCAGAGCGTCATGGAACAGCTGCGCCAGAGAGGCGTCTTGTGAGCAACGCCGCCGCAATGCCCGCAAACCCGATAGACGTCCCCCCGCCATTGGGTGTGGTGGAGATTAGCGCACTTGGCGCGGCCATGGTCGTGCTGGATGCGATGGACAAGTCAGCCCAGATCCATGTGCTCCAGGCAGAACTGAATGACTGGTACGGCTATGTGATAAAGATCACCGGTGATTCGGCAGCCCTGCGGATAGCCCTGCAAACAGCGCAACGCCTGGCCGAGCAGATGCACGCGCCGTGTCGCAGGACCGTCATCGACGCGCCGGATCGCCATGCTTGGCCGGCGATCATGAGCCGACCGGAATACCAACCTCTCATTGAACAGGACGTCGTCTTCATCCCCGTCGAGCGGGAAGGATTGTCAACGATGAACAGTAAACCTGATGCTATCGGACTGATTGAAACGCAGGGCTTCACCGCGGTGATCGAGGCGATCGACGCGGCCTGTAAAGCGGCGAACGTGGAGGTGATCGGTAAGGAGAAACTCGGGGGCGGCTACATCACGGTCGTCATCCGGGGCGACGTGGCGGCGGTGAAGGCGGCTGTGGAAGCCGGGCGGGCGCGCGCGGACGGCCTGGGCAAGTTGATTGCGGCTCACGTCATCGCCCGCCCCAATGAATCCGTGCTGAAATTGTTGCCCCCGCATGACGTAAACGAAGTGTCTGTTCCAACACCTTGCTCAAGAGGCGCTCGATGGATGTGATTGAGAAACCCGCCGTTGCGAAAACCGCCAAGAGGCATCCTCTAGGTGGGGTGCTGCCGGTTTTTCAGTTGCCGTTTCGAGACGATGAAACGATCGACGAAGCGACGCTAAAGCAGGAATTGCTCTGGCTGCTGGATCAAGGAGCAGACGGTGTGGTGATGGCCATGGTCTCGGAAGTGCTGCGACTGAGCGACACCGAGCGGCGACAGGTGGCAGAGCTGGCGGTCGCGGCGGTGGCCGGACGAGGAACGGCGATCATCAGCGTCGGCCATGAGAGCAGCTATGTTGCCTGCGAGTTGGCGCGTCACGCTGAGGCCATTGGCGCCCATGCGGTGATGGCGATCCCACCCATTTCGGTGGCGCCGGACGAAACGCAAACGCGCAAGTATTACCAGAAGATCGCTGAGGCGCTGACCATCCCCCTGATTGTTCAGGACGCCAGCGGCTACGTCGGCCGGCCGATGTCAATCGCGCTACAGGCCGGGCTGCTGGCGGAGTTTGGCCCGCGCATTCTCTTTAAGCCTGAGGCAATACCCATCGGGCCACGGCTCTCAGCATTACTGGAAGCCACCGATGGCAAGGCGTGCATTCTTGAGGGCACCGGCGGCATTGCCCTGGTAGATAGCTACCGCCGGGGGATTATCGGCACGATGCCTGGTTCGGATTTGATCGCGGGAATCGTCGCACTGTGGCGGGCATTGCAGGTTGGCGACGATCGGCGAATCTATGAGCTTTCGTTGCCGATCTCGTCCCTGATCGCCCTGACCAACAGCCTGGATGCTTTCCTGGCGGTCGAAAAACATCTGCTGGTGAAACAGGGGGTGTTCAAGAACACTATCGTTCGCGGCCCGGTGGGTTACCTTCTCGACGAAAAGACCCGCGAGGAAGTCGATCGGCTTTTTGCCATGCTTTGCCGGACGATTGAAAACCAACGCCTGGCGTGAAGGATCGCATTCTGGAGATGGACGATGAAAAAGCAGAGTATGTTCGCCGACGGAATGGAAAATGCAACCGGCGAGTAGGGTAGACAGGACCGTTTAATTCTCGGCCGCTCGGGCCGTTGAGTAGCGCCAGCACCTCGCCGTAGTGGGCGGCGTACCGCCGCCGCAATGCGCTTAGTCATACCTGCATGTCATCGATGAACTCCGATGCGGGTTCGACGCTCGTGACGAGCAAATGGTCCCTTGCCCGCGTGCACGCGACGTAGAGCAGATGCCGTTCTGTGTCATACACCTCGCGCAGGTCGGCGTCGTCACCAACGGTCTCGATCCGCTCCTGAAGGGGAATGATCTCGTCGTCACAGGCCATTACGACCACAGCGCGGAACTCCAGTCCCTTGGCCATGTGCATGGTGCTGATCGAGATGTGGCTGCTGGTGGTTTCGACGTGTTCATCGAGAACCTTGAAGGCCATGCCCGCTTCCTTGGCGGCCGCTCGCGCCCGATCCAGTTGCGCTGCCGAACGGACGAACACGCCGAACTCGTGGGGCAGCACACCGGCCTTGGCCCGTTCCGTGTGCCAGTTGCCGACCGCCTTGATTTCCTCGGTCTCACTCTTGAACGACCGAATCGTCGGCGGCGGGCCGTTGAACACAGAGACCGTATCGCTGCGGTCCTCGCTGTTGCCGTCCACGTCTGTCACGGCCGGTCCGAGCAGGCGGTCGGCCTGCGTGCGGATCTGGTGCGAGGTGCGGTAATTGACGCGCAACGTCCGGGATCGCCCCCGTACATCCACGCCGAGGGCCTTCCACGAGAAGGGTTGCTGGAAGATTCGCTGGCCCAGGTCGCCAGCGAAAAAGAGGGCGTTGGGGCGATCCCCACCCAGGGCGGCAAAGAACCGGAGATGGGCGACGCCGATGTCCTGCGCCTCGTCCACCACCGCGAAGTCGAATACCACGTTCTTGTTCTTCGAGATTGCACGTGCCAGCGCGCTGAAAAGCTCAGGGTGCGTGATCAACTTGCGCGTCTTCAACCCAGCACAGGCGCGCTCAAAGATGGACCACAACACCATGCGATGTGCCTCCGGGAGCCTCGTCTTCCTGCCGAGCCGCACGACATCGCGATATGCCTCCCAGTTCTCCAACTGCCAGGCATCCACCACCTGTTCCCATTCGGTGAGCAGAAAATGCAGGCTGAACTTGTGGCCGGCCACACTACTGGCGGCCTCTTTCATTACTTCGCGCAGCTCGTCACCGCCGGCAATCGTCGCCTGCCCAACATGCGCCTTGTAGAGCCGAAGACCGATGGCGTTGAGCGAGTGAACATCAATCCGTTCCGCCAGACGCGGCTCGCTGCTCAACAACTGCTTCAGCTTGGTGTGGAGCGAATTGGCCAGCGTGTCGGAGAAGGTCGTCAACAGGACGCGGGTATCGGTATGCGTGCGGGCCAGATGCGCGGCCCGGTGCAATGCGACGATGGTCTTGCCCGTGCCCGCTGAACCTGAGACACGGGCCGGGCCGGCGTAGTCGCGCTCCACCCATTGCCGCTGCTCGGGATGGAGGAATACCGCCCACTTTTCCCACGGGAAGTCGAGGGCACGCTGCAGTTCCTTCACATTCGTCATCACGCGGAAGCGGCGCTGGGCATCGGGATGATCAAAGGGATTCGCCGCTACCACCGCAGGCTGGGGCACGCGGGGCTTTCCACCGGTCGCCAGTTCCAATAGCGCTTCCGCCGCCTCGGTCGGCAAGTGTTCGGTCAAGGCCAGCAGCGTTTCCTCTGTGGCCTGCTTGACGTCGTTGAGCCACTCGGCGGGCACGCCGTAGTGGAGGAGTTCGTCATCGGACGCCTCGGCGAATATGGGCTTCTTCTCCGCAGCCGGTTTCGCCGCCGCCGCAACCTCCGTCTGCACATAGACCGGGACAACGATCTCCTTCACCGTTTCCCGGATTTCCACCAACTGGGCGGCCCCCGTCTTGGGATGGGTTTCCAGTTTCCGCCGCTCGGCCCAGGCGTAAGCCCTGTCGTGGTGATCCGCGTAGCAGAGCAGCAGGCCGCTGTCTGTCCGGTGGACGATAATCCGAATGTCGCTGCTGGCCCGCACCGACCAGAAGTTCTTGTCCTTGGCCTTGTCGAGCTTGTGGAAGCTCATGCCAGCTCCCGGATTGGCCGGGTTCAATTGCAGATCAAAGGCCGTCGTCTTGACGGCCTTCTGCTCGTCGCCGCTCAGGCGGGCGAGGCTGTCGGTGAAGGTGTCGGCGATGCGGAAATTCATTTTTACATCTGCGATCGCCAATCTGGACTGGGGATTGAACGTTTCATTAACTGGTCGAACATTGGCACCGTGAATGCCATGTCGCCGAATGCCGGACTGAATATCATTCCCTTCCTAATTAATGCCGCACGCGCAGGACCGATAGATGTGACTTTAACCCCAAGAGCGTTCGCCACGTCGCCAGTTCGAACTGGCCCGGATCCTACTTCAGCCATTGCCCTTAAGAACCGCTTTTCGGCCGGCGTCAAGCGGTCATATCGCACACGAAAAAAACTCCGATCAAGCTCTGCGACGGCCATCGGAGTTGCGGCTGCAATAACGTCGGTCGTAATCGGGTTGGATTTCGCCAAGTTCCAAGATTGCGACCCCCACTCTTGTACAAAATACGCATAGCCCTCCGTCAGCCGATACACTTCCGCCAGCGCATCCTCCTTAAAAACGACGCCGGCGGCCAGCGTCGGTTCTCTTATCGCTTTTGCAGCATCTGCAGCGGATAACGGTCCAATGTTTGGGAACTTGAAAAGTCGCTCGGCGTACGACTTGGAATTGCCGGCCAAGTACGAGCTCGAAGCTGAGAAGCGAGCATACCAGCGTATCTGGAGCAAGCGCGAGAAGCAGCTCGAACGGGCGATGGTCAACACTGTAGGGATGTATGGGGATCTCCAAGGCATCATCGGCAGCAGCTTGCGCGAGATCGAGGGGATGGCACTGCCCATGATCGAGTCCAAGCCTGAAGATGCCTGATGTAATCAGCCAGTTGGCCTTCAGCTATGGCATGCCAGAACATTCGCATTGAATGTCTGCGGGAAACGGCGTGCGACCTCGACCTCAACGCTTTTGCGGGTGATCAGAAGGTCGGGTGGGCTACGGCCGAGGTCAGCGGCAGCCGAGTGCAACTGTGCGATATCCACGTCAGGGATGATGTGACCCCACCGCGGTCGGCTTTCATTCGTTTACTGTCGCCAGCAATGCGGCGTGATATACAAAGCTATCGGGGTCAAGGCATTGGTGGTCTTCTGCTGCGACATTTGCTTCGCGAGGCAGATGCGATGGCTGCCGAGGAAGTGTGGGGATTCGTGGTGCAGGACGATCTGAGTAGATCGCCATTCCTGCTTGAATGGTACGGGCGTCACGGCTTCGAGGTGGTTGCACCTGATGCCGAATGTATGGATGGGGCAGTCAAGAAGATCGCACGCAGACTCAACACTTGTCACTGACACTGCGCCCGCAGATGCATTCAATAGCCCTTCGGATCGGTGCGTGTCGCGGTTTCGTACTGAGACAGCTGGGCTGCGTCACGGACCGTCGAGACAGTCAGACCAGACCATTTGACAATCGTTCTTACGACCTTATCGAGTCCCTCCGGGCAGGGGCCCGTGTAAACCAGGGCACGAGGACGCCTGGCAGACCGATTGTGATGCCGCCTGGGGAGTGGTTAAGGGCGATGAAGGAAAGCAACAGTTCAAGTGGCTCAACAAGCTCTCGGTCTTGCACAACGCGAGATATATGAAGGGGATCCGGCAATGGCATGTTGTTGTCCTTCAGGTGTTCGTGCGGATCAGGCTAGCCGTCAAGATACCGCGCGATGCCAGCCATGCATTGGGTGAACGCGGGTGGCACTCGGCACGGCCCCGCACTGCTCGACCTGCTCAGCCAGCGCCCCGGCCACCACGCCCTGTTGATCCCTCGACCCTGAAGCAATGAACCGGTGACCGTCCGGGGCCAGGGTCGACAACTGCACCCAGATCACCCCATGCTCGATCGACGCCAGGCGGGGTGACAGGGAAGTCCAAGGCACTCAGGTCGGCTAGGATGCGGTGATAGGCGTCCATGCCGGGCATGATACGGTCGACCGGCGTGATGCCGCGAGGCCAATGAAACCGGCCAGGGACCGAGCCACGCTGACCGCTTCCGGGGGCAATGTTGTGCGACACTCTATCGCATGGCCCCAGGAAAGAGAAGGCCGGGAAGCCGAAGCTCGCTGGCCACTCCGCGGCAAGCAAGTCACCGCTCACGAATCCAACACCGACGGCAACGGCATGCGACGGCCGACGGGGGAAAAAAACGTTACTGGCCATCCCCGTATCCGTATCCCCGCATGCCGCCGATTCCCTTGTATCCCCCACACCAAGTATGTCCCCGTCGGGGATACGTCAAGGGATACGCCAAAAAGGGATACGGGGGATACGAAATGGTTAGAGGTAACTAGCGTATTCTAAGACTCTTACAAATCGGGGTGACAGGATTCGAACCTGCGGCCTCTTCGACCCGAACGAAGCGCTCTACCAAGCTGAGCTACACCCCGCTTTTGGCGGATCAGCCCACGCGGGCTGCTTGTCCAAGCCCTCATTATAGTTGACTCCCCTTCATCTGGCCAATGCCCCGCGCCGCTTCCTCCGGCTCGATGTGCGCCGTCACATTGGCCTGACCCAGGGCCTGCTCAATCTGGCCTTCGATTCGGCTGGCCAGGTCGTGGCCGGCACGCACGCTCATGTCGCCATCGACCTGGAGGTGCATGTCCACCCAATGAAACGTGCCGGTGTGGCGGTGGCGGACCTTGTGGTAGCTGCGGATGGCGCCGCGGTTAACCTCCTGGTCGAGGATGCGCAGGATCAGCGACTGATCCGCCGGATCGATGCGATCCATCAGCCCGTCAATGGCTTCACGGAGAATCGTGGCCGCGGTGTAGAGGATCATGGCACAAAGCAGCAGGGCGACGACGGGGTCCAGCCAGACGATGCCGGTCCAGTGCACCAGCAGTAAGCCGCCCAGGGCACCGAAGGTGGACGCCACGTCGGTGAGCAGGTGCTTGCCGTCGGCGACCAGGACGGGACTGCCGAATCGTCTGCCGGCGAAGTAGACGAACCCCGCCAGGGCGGCGTTGAGCAGATTCACCCCGCCTAACCCCCAGGCGCCGCGATCCAGATGACTCAACTCGATCGGCGCCATCAAGCGGATGATGGCCACCGACCCCACGGCGATGCCGGCGCTGAGCACCATGGCGCCCTCGAATGCCTGGGTCATGAACTCGACCTTGCCGTGGCCGTAGGGATGATCGCTGTCGGCGGGCCGGCTGGAAAACCAGATGGAAAAGATCATGGCCGCGGCGGCGACAATGTTGATGATCGACTCGAGTGCATCGGACAGCACCGCCGCCGAGCCGGTGAGCCAGAAGATCGCCAGCTTCAGAAACATAATCAGCACGCCGACGATCAGCGCGATGACGGCGACGCGGCGAATGGCCGGGGTTCGAGGATGGGGCTGCGGCTCGGGCATGGCGGGGAGCGGAGTAGAGGAATGAGGAAAGAAGCACGTTGTTAGCCCAAGCACCAACGGTGCGGGCGAAATCCCGGCCAAGCTCCAAGGCTCGCATGGCCGGGCTTGTGCGGAAAGATCACATTCTACGATGGCGGCGGCGCATCTGATCGAATCAAGTCCAACCACGCTTCGGGCAGCACTTCCAGCCAATAGCGATTGTGGAGGCGCTTCACGTAGACCTTGCAGCCAAAGCATTCGGTGAGCCGTTCAGGCGTGATGACCTCGGGGGGCGTGCCTTGCGCCAGCACCCGGCCGTCACGTAACAAGATCACCTGCCCGGTCCGCGGCGAAATCTCCTCGACGTGATGCGTGGTCATCAGCACCGTGGGATGCTCGCGTTGGTTGAGGAACAACTCGATCGTCGCCAGCACGTGCTCGCGCCCCGCGATGTCCAGCCCGGCGGTCGGCTCGTCGAGAATCAACAGCTCGGGCTGATGCACCAGAGCCCGTGCGATCATGGCGCGGCGCTGTTCACCGGTCGAAAGCAGCCCGTAACGCAGCTCGCGGCGATGGGAGAGCCCCACCTCGTGCAACAGATGTGCCGCGTGCCCGATCTGCTGCGTGCTGGCCCGGTCGTACAACCCGACGGTGCCGAAGTACCCGGTGACCACCGCTTCAAGGGCCGTCAGGTCGGCGTCGACCACCGCGCCGCTGTGATGAAAGCCGGCGATGTCCACGGTCGGGTTGACCAGTCCGATGCGCCGCCGCAGGGCGCGCACGTCGGTCTGGCCCAAGGTCTGCCCCAGCACGCGCACGGTGCCGGCGGTAGCGAACATCTGCCCGGTCAGGCAGCGCATCAGCGTGGTCTTGCCGCTGCCGTTGGGCCCGAGGATGACGGCACAAGACCCCGCCGGCACGGCACAGTCGATGCCGCGGAGAATTCCGGTCTGGCCGCGCTGCACGCGCAGGCCCTGAACTTCGACGGCGAGGGCGGCGGATGTGGGGGGCGTGGTCATGGGGCGGGATCAGGAGTGAAGAAGCGAGGAACGAGAAACGAAGAACGAGGAACAAGGTACAGGTACGTAAAACAACTCGAAAGCCCAGCCGCTGCGGCGGGTAGGTCCCAGCCGCCGGAGCGGCTGGGCTTTCGCTTTCTCCTATCTCCTCTCTCCTGTTTCCTGTCTCCTGTTTGTCTCCTGTCTCCCTCCAAAATCGGATATCCGGACACTTCCGGGGGATGTCAGCCCCCCCTCCCCTCCCCCCAGTGTCATCTTTTGATTTCTCCTTCTCCCCCCGGAAGTTACGGAATGTCACCCCCCATGTCAGTGCCGTGTCAGGCTGACATGCCTGACCGGTCGGTCCGGTTCCTGTAATTCATTTTTTGGATGAGGGTTGCATGGCAATTCACAAGATTCCTCCAATGTCAGGGGCGACAATTGCTGTTCTCCGCGCGCCGCTGCTGCGTCCGCGTGTTTTTCTCATCATGTCCACCTCAGATCGACATTTTCAACAGTCATTGTACCATCGTGAGGTGCCCGTGGCAAGTGGCGCTGTTGTTTTTTCTGCGTGGCGGGGGCGAGCCGGGGGGCCGGCGGGCCGCCACGTCGCCACAGGCGGTCCGCCTGTGCTGCTTTTCCAGACACGCAAAACGGGACCGGCACATCGATGCGGCTTCGATCCGCTAATATGTGCCTGTCCCGTTATTGAATAGACGTACCTGTCCCGTGTGCGTCCTCTAAGCACGGCGGCGGCGCAGGGCGAGCAGGCCGGTGCCGAGGCCCAGTATCGCGATGGCCGATGGTTCGGGAATCGGGTTCAGCACGGCGGCGACCATGTTGGCCGAGATGAAGTTGCCCAGTTCCCCGTCGGGCGGTTCCAGAAGCTCCATTTCCGTAAAGAGCGTCACAGGCTCGTGCTCTTCATCGTAGACACCGGTGTACTCGTAGAACTCATAGCGCCGGATGATCATCTTGTCGCTGCCTTCTTCGATCGGGTCGTCGTTCATCCTTTCCTTGGGTGCGCGGCCGCCTTCGAGGAGTTCCCACTCCATCTCGACTTCCGCGGGGTCGCCGCCGTCGGGCACATCATTGAGGGGATCGTCAGGCTGGTCGTTGTTGGGATTGGCGTCGGAGATGAGTTGCATGAGCAGGTTCTGCATCTCGACAGGGTCCTGCGGGGCGGTGGCCAACTTGACCTTGTAGAGCTTCATCCAGATGGAATCGGGGCGCTGCTCGGGAATTTCCGGAGGCTCGACGGGTTCGGGCACTTTCACGACAACCTGAACGACCGGTGGATCGCCGACCTGGGCGGGCGGGACGTAGGTCCAGGTGGGGCCGGGGATCGCCACGGGCGTGGTGCCGATGCGCACGTAGCTGCCCCCGACGTCATCGAGCCAGAAGAAGCGTGTGGCAGTGGGCTGCGCGCCGCTGAGCCAGAAGCCAAAGTGCTCGCCGCCGGCGGTGGCGGTGAGTTGATGGCCGTTGGTGCTGGCGGGGCTGGGGTTGTGCGGGAGTGTGCCGGGCGTGAGGGCGCCGCCAAAGTTGTACCCGGTGTAGGTGATCCGCGTGCCGGCAAAGACGTCGGAGGCGTCGTTGTATTCGGCGATGGTTCTATTGGTGTAGTGGGCCGGGAAGTCGCCGCCGATGTCGGAGGAGTGGATGCCCTCGAGCTCGATCTCCGCGCCCTCGCAACCCGGGATGCCCACCGGGTCGGGCGACGTGAAGTAGATGTCAAAATTGGAGAGCGTGCCGAAGATGGCCGAGGCGTGGGCAGTAGCGGCGCTGGTGGCCACGGCGAAGGCCACGGCCAGGGTGACGCGGCCGAAAGCGGCGAACCTTTTGCGTGAAGCCGTGGTGATGAATTGGTCTTGCGGCAAATGAAACGTGTGTGACACAGGAATCCCTCCCTCAAAAGGTTTCCCGACGCGGGATTGCGGCCGGCGACAAGCACGGCATAAAAATATCTTTAGGCCGTATTATCCGATAAGTCAAGAGGGCGATTCAGATTTTTTGTGCGGAGGAACAGATATCAATTCATCCAACCACGGATCACATGGATGGCCTAATGGAGAGGAGTAAGACGACCGGTCCTTTCAATGCCATCCGGGTGATCCGCGGTAAGAAACCGGGGTTTCGCAGACTCAGCGCCGGCGTGGCGGCCCCCTGGTGCCGGCGTCAGCGGCGCTTTGGAGCTGGCTTGTCCCACTTCTGTTGCGCCTCTTGCATGCGGCGCTTGACCGCCTCGTAGGACAGCTTGCGTCGGCGGTAGTCGTCGACCGTGCCTTTGTTGTTGTGCGTGCGCGGGCGGTCGCGCCACCAGCCCAGGGTGACTCGTACGTCGCAGAATTGCCAGATGGCGGCGCCCACGATGTCGGGGTGATTGAGGTAGACGCGCAGGCTTTCGTCGAGCAGGTCGCTCTGGTATTCCTCGGTGTATTTGGCGCGGGTGGGGTCGCGGTAGCCGTACAGGGCCGCCCCGCCGAATTCGCTTAGGATCACCGGCTTGCCAGAGCCGCCCTTGCTCTTGGGCGAGTGGAGCCACTTGAGCATGTCCTTGATCAAAGGCGCCACGTCGCGCGTGCCGTGCTGCGGGCGGTACCAGGCGTCGTAGCGGTTCCAGGAGACGATGTCCACCAGGTCCAGGCAGATGTCGTCCTTGTGGTACATGGAGGCGAAGGTGACCGGGCGGGTCGGGTCGGCCGCCTTGATCTGCCGCAGCACGCGCTGGTGCTCGGCGCGGCCTGGCGGCGTGCGCGACTCGCATTCATTCAGGCAGCCCCAGATGATGATGCTGGCGTGGTTGTGATGCCACTGGAGCATCTCGGCGGTGGAGACGGCGATCTGGTCGCGGAAACGCGGGTGGCTGAAATCCACGGTGCGCGCGTGCGATTCCTCCCAGATGTAGAAGCCCATTTCGTCGCAAAGGTCCAGGAAGCGCTCGTCGTTGGGATAGTGGCTGGTGCGCACAAAGTTGCAGCCCAGGTCGCGCATGATTTCCAGGTCGGTGGTCATGGCTTCGAGGGGCAGGGCGCAGCCGAATTGCGGATGGTCCTCGTGACGGTTGTAGCCGCGCAGACGGATCGCTTCGCCGTTGAGCAGCAGCTTCTTGCCTTTGACGGCTACCTCGCGGAAGCCGATGCGGTCATAGTGGGTATCGACCGGCGTGTCGTGCTCGTCGAGCAGCGTGGCCTGGAGCATGTACAGCGCCGGCGCTGAGGCGCTCCATGCTTCGACGTTGGGCACATCCATATCGCCGGTGAGCTCGACGACCTTGCCGGGGGCGATGGCCGCCGGCTTGAAGCGATACTCGGCATTGGCGACTTTGACGGTAACCGTTCGCGTAAGCGACTGTTTCGACCAGTTGCGTAGCCAGATGCGCAGATGCAGGCGCCAGCCGCGTCCATGCCGGCGCGGCGTGGCGTGCAGATACTGAAGGTAGACCTGGGGCACCCACTGCGCCTCGACGGGGCGGGTGATGCCGCCGTAGGTGTAGTAGTCGTTTTCCTTGTGCAGGGCCGAGTGGTCGCCGAAGGTGTTATCGACTTGGACGATGATCTGTCGCTCGGCGTCGCTCGTCGGCGGGACGATGACTTCCCAGGGGGTGAAGGCGTCGTAATGGGTGGCGACTTGCCGGCCGTCGGCGTAGACGGTGCCGGTGTGGGACACGCCGCCGAAGACCAGGCGCAGGGCGCGGGTGGGTGATCCGGGGGCGGGGGCTGATCCGGGGGCGGAGGCGGGGGCGGGCACGTTGGTGCGGTACCACGCTTTGCCGCGATAGGTTTCCAGGCCCGGCACCGTCTCCCACGCCGCCGGGACGGCGATCGTGCTGGGATACTTTGACGGAAGGCGCCCGCGATCGCCCAGCTCCGCCCGTTGTGCCTGGGTGACAAACTCCCACCGCTGGCAGAGTGACGAACGCTGTCGCACCTCGCCGGCCGGTGGTTCAAAACCTCGAATCCATGCCATGAATCGCTCCTGCTATGAAAGTCCAGCCGCTTTGCGGCTTCGCGCAACGATGCGAAGTGTGGAGGGCCGCATGATCGTGCCGGGGTGCCAAGCCGCAAGCAGCTCACCGTCAGTAACTCGGACTGGCGCGTTGGGCGAGATTGTGGAAGCGCGTCGTGCCCGGGTCAAACTGAAGCTCCACCGTGCCCACCGGCCCGTTGCGTTGTTTGGAGATGATCAGCTCGGCCTTGCAGACTTTGTCGGGATTGCTCTGCTTCCACTCTTCATCGTGGTAATACTCTTCGCGGTGGATCATCATCACCACGTCGGCGTCCTGCTCGATGGAACCGGACTCGCGCAGGTCGCTCATGCGCGGCTTGTGGCCTTCGCGCGCTTCGGGTCCGCGATTGAGTTGGCTGAGGCAGACGACCGGCACGTTGAGTTCGCGCGCCAGCCCCTTGATGCCGCGCGACATCTCGGACACTTCCTGCTGCCGCGATTCGGAGCCGGGCTGGCTCATCAGTTGCAGGTAGTCCACGAAGATCACCTTGATGCCATGCTGCGCCACCAGGCGGCGTGACTTGGCGCGAAGCGTCAGCACGCTCATGCCCGGCGTGTCGTCGATGTAGATCGGCGCCTCGGCCAGTTCGCCCACGGTGACCTGGAGTCGATGAAAGTCATCGGGGCTGAGCATGTTGCGGCGGACTTTTTGCGCGTCCACCCCGCTGCGCGAGCAGAGCAGGCGTTGTGCCAACTGCTGCTTGCTCATTTCCAGGGAGAACAGGGCCACGGGCTGCCGCGCCACGGCGCCGATGTGCTCGGCGATATTGACCGCCACGGCGGTCTTGCCCATGGAGGGCCGGCCGGCGATGACGATCATTTCGCCGTTCTGGAGGCCGCTGAGCATTTCGTTGAGGTCGTAGAAGCCGGTATCCAGGCCGGTCAGGTGCCGGCCTTCCTGCGCTTCGAGCTGCTTGTACAACTCCTGGAGCAGGTCGTTGAGGTGCTCGGCGTCGCTGACGCCCTTGGACTCGGCGATCTCAAAAATGGTGCGTTCGGCGCTATCGAGCAGCGAGCCGATGGGCTCGGCGCTGGTGTAGGCCTCGTGCAGGATATTGCCCGCCGCGTCGATGAGGCGGCGCACGACGGCCTTGTCGCGCACGATGCGGGCATAATAGGGCGCGCTGGCGGCGGAGGGCACGCCTTCGGCCAGGTCCATCAGGTATTGGATGCCGCCCACCTGCTCCAGCAGGTCCAGGTCGCGCAGACGCTGGTTGAGCTGCACCAGGTCGACCGGCTCGTTTTTGTCGTAGGCCTCGACCAGCACGCGATAGATGGCGCCGTGCTTGGGGAGGTAGAAGTCGTCGCCGCCGCGGAGGATCTGCACGACCTCGCCGCTGACGCGCCAGTCCAGGATCATCGAGCCCAACAGCGCCATCTCGGCCTCGATGGCGGCGGGTGGCTGCTTCTCCAGTAGCTTGGCGACGTCGGGCTTTGGTGCTTCAAATCTACGAGCCGGGGCGGTGGTCATGGCGGGGTATTGTACGAAGGGCGAGCTAATGACAGTTTGTTCACAGGGTGCGCGGGGCTGATCCCCGGCAAGTCCGGAAGACCGGGCATGCCGGGGCTTAGCGAAGAAGCACCATGAAAAAAGCCCCGCATGCGAGTGCGGGGCTTGGGAGGGCTTGGGAGGTGGCGTCAAGGCACTGACGATTACTGCAACAGCCGCAGCACGTTCTGAGCGCTGGAATTGGCCGTCGCCAGCACCGAGGTGCCCGCCTGGGTCAGAATCTGGGCTCTGGTGAGCATGGCGGTTTCCGAGGCGAAGTCCGTATCGCGGATCTGGCTCTCCGAAGAGGTCAGGTTTTCCAAGGCGATCTGCTGGCTGCGGATGGTCGTCTGGAGGGTGTTGCGTTCAAAGGCGCCCAATCGGCCACGAAGCACGGCGATCTGGGTGATGGAGGCGTCGATGATGTCCGAGGCCTCGCGTGCGCTGCCGGCGACCAGGCTGTTGGCGCCGCCGGAGGTGACCGAGTTGAGGAATCCGGCCGTCTCGTTGCCCAGATGGGCCGCCGCCACGGACTGGATGCCGAAGCCCACCTGTTGCTGGGAGTTGACCGCGGCGCCGATCTGATAGCGAGCGCCGCCGCCGGTGATGCTGAAGGAGTAGGTGCCCAGGGCGGTGGCGGCGGTGGTGGTGAGGTTGAGTTGCACGTTGAGCACCGCCGAGTTGAGACCCACCTTGGTGCCGTCGCCCAGCGCCAGGTTGCCATTGACCAGCGCCAGCACGTCCTCGCCGGCGTCCCGGTTGATGGAGCTGGCGGCGCCCTTGCTGGCATAGGTGTTAAAGAACGCGCCCTTGTCGATCTTGCGGACGCTGACAAAGGCGCTGCTGCCGTAGCTGGCGCTCTGGAGGACCAGTCCCGAGGTCTGGTTGGTGGCGCTGACCAGGGACGCCGAGACGCCGGTGGAATCGCTGACCTGGTTGACGGCGAAGGCGACGGCGGAAAGGGAGGTGCCGCTGACGAAGGCGAACACGTGCGTGCCCTTGACGCCCTGCACCTCGAAGGTGACGCTGGAGAGCAACTGGCCCGAGGTGCTCGCCGCCGAGTAGGTCGAGAGGAACAACAAGCCGCGTTCGGCGCTGTTGAGGACTTCGACGTTGACAGGAATGGTCGAGGCGGTGCCGAAGTTGGCGCCGAAGACGCGCACGTCCTGGATTTGCGTCGAGTTGACCCCGCTGGTGATGAAATCCAGCGAGCCGTTGAGCAGCTTGAGTCCGGCGAAGCTGGCGGTGTTGCTGATGCGGGTGATCGATTCGACGGCCGAGTCGATCTGGAGCTGGTTGGCCTCGATTTCCTCCTTGGAGAAGGCGCCCGTGTTGGCGGCCTGGATGGCCAGGCCCTTGATCGAGGTCAACAGGGTGGAGATCTCCTGTAGCGCCGCTTCGCTGGTGGCGATGACGTTGCTGGCGCGTTCGGCGTTGTCGATGGATTGGGTGATACCGCCGATTTCGCTGCGCAACCGTTCGCTGACGATCAAACCGGCGGGATTATCGGCGCCGCGATTGATCTGGAGGCCGGTGCTCAGGCGTTCGAGCCGGAGCTGGAGGTCCGAGTTGGACTTGGCCAGGTTGCGCTGGGCGAGAAGAGCGGAAACGTTAGTGTTAATTCTTGACATGACAATCCTCCTTGATTGTCTGGCAGGGTGCTCGTTGCGGCCGTGGGGCGTTCCGCGCTTCCGTGGCGGATCCGGCGTCCCGCGGCGTGTCCGGGGTGTGGATCGTGGGCCTGACGAGCCCGGTTATCCCGGCGATACTTCTATCCTTTACTGAGCCAGCCTGGGTTTGGGCCCAAGGGCGCCACTTGACGCGCCCCGGCCGTTAAGCCGTCTCAGATTGTGGTCCGCCAACTTCAAGTCGTCCGCGTTCACCTGGGTCGCTTCGGCGTTCTCTCGCTTGATGGCCTCGTACACCTCCTTACGGTGTACCTGCACATGGCGCGGCGCCGAAATCCCCAGACGAACCTTATCCCCCCGGATGTCCACTACCGTGATCTCGATCTCGTCGCCGATCACGATTGTTTCATCGCGCTGTCGTGAAAGCACCAGCATCGCAACGGCTCCTTCCTTGGGCCTGCCCTCATGGGCCTTGTCCCGCCCGCACATCAAACCGGGCGGCCTGTATCGCCTTGCGGCGCGTGTCGGCGCATCCGTGCGCCGGCACTTCCTTCTGATCCACGGCGTTCCCGCCGCGCGTCCCCCCTCCCAGCCTCCCCCAGGGGGAGGGGTCAGCAGCCTTACGCCGACACCGCTTCGGCCATCGCCCCCAGCTCCATCAGCGGCACCCGCGTATGGAACCGACGATCCGACAGCACCAGTTGCTCGCCCAGCCGTTTGCCCACGTGGATCACCAGCGGCCCCTGCAAATTGCCTGTCAACGTGTTGCCGTGCTTGTTCACGATGACAAACACCTGGGCCTCGTCGCCCCGGCCAATGCCCATGTCCTGCATCTGGTCGTGCTTGAGCGGCACGCGGTAGGTGGGCACGAAGGCGGTCGGCTCGGTGACCACGAACGCCAGGTCCGGCGTGTCGCAGCACTGCAACCAGTAGAACGAGCTGTCGTCGTTGGGTTGCAGCAGCACGAACTGCTGGTACTGCGGGAATCCCAGGATCCCCTTGGGGAACGAGATGACCCGATTCTCGTCCACCTCCACGGTGCCAAAGCGCGACGTCTTGACGAACATGGTGCGAATCCTCTACCGGCCAATCATCCTGATGTTTCCAATCCGGGTCTATCCTAAACCCGGACCCCGGCCCATACGGGCTGGGCGGTTCCCCGCATCGCGGCGCCGGCCGGCGGCTCCAACGATGCGGCACAAGTCATGCGCCTTGGCGAACCGGGCCGTGTCGGCCCGGTAAGCCTCAGCGCAAAAAGTCCAGTAAGCTCAACTGCAAGTTCTGTGATCCCACCTGGAGCGTCGCTTCCAACTGCTGTTGAAGCTGCGCAAAGCGGGTGATCACTTCCGCAAGGTCGGCGTCCTGAAGGTCGCTGAGCATCGACTTTTCCATGATCTTCAGGTCTTCTGACCGGTCCTTCTGCTGCTGCACCCGCTGGGCTCGCACACCAACGTCGGCGTGTACTCGAGCCAGCGTTTCCGTATCCGTCTCTAATGCTGAAGTAGCAAGGGTGATGCCACGCGTGTCGTCCGAGGCCAAGGAGTCGCGCAGATTGATCAGATGGGTGAAAACGCTCTCCACACACACCCGCGCCACGTCGGCGCCGCTGATGCTCGAACCGGCCTGCACGTTGCCGGCGATGCCCAAATCGCTTGCAGCAAGGCTTATTCCCACATTAGCGATCTGGAAGTCCGAGGCGCCGACGGTATTGTCCTCGAAGACCAGGCCGTTGCCGTCGCCGGCCAGGCCGACGTTGAAGAGCGTCCCCGCGTCGCCGATCGCGCCGATACTGCCGGGTCCCAGCAAAGATTGCGCGGCCGTGCGCACCGCGTCGACCACACCGCCGATGTCGGTCACGCCGTCGAGGTTGACCTCAACCCTGCTGCCGTCGTGCAGGGTAACGGAAAAGTCGGGCGCTCCAGCCTCGGTGTGAATGCCCAACCCGTAGTTCAGGTCGGTCAGGGCGGTGGAGTTGGCGTACGTGCGCACGCCCAGGTCCGTCGCCGTGCTACCGCCGGACACTTCGCCGATGGACAAGCCCAGGCCGCTGACCTGGCTGATGAGATTGAGGCCCGTGCCCGCCTGATTAATTTCCATCTTCACGCCCAGATTCAGTTGATCCACGATGTTGATCATGTCCTGGATCGTGGCAGCGGAGCTGAAGTCGGCGACTTTGGTGGTCGAGCCCTGGGTGATCTTGAGGCCGCTGGCCAGATCCACCGACGCGCCCAGCGACGCCAGCGCGGTCAATGCCGTCAGGCGCGGATTCAGGTCGTCGCCGGCCTGCGTGCCGTCGGTGGCGCTGAGCGTGATGCCCAGGTCCGCCGCCGTCTGGCTCGTGCCGATGTCGGCAATGGCGATGGTGTGGCCCAGATCGGCGGTCAGCGCCAGGCCCCCGCCCGAAAGGCCCAGGGAACCGGCAGCCGGATCGATGCCGCTAATCGCACTGTTCACGCGGGTGATCACATCCGCCAGCGTGTCGGCGCTCGACAGGTCGATGTTGACGATCGTGCCATCGACGTCGATCTGGATCGTGCCTTTGCGGACGCCCATGCCTTGCGCGCCATCGAGGTCTGCCAGATGCGTCGCCGCCGTCGCCTGCGGATTCAGGTCGGCATCGCCCTTAACCCGCGCCGACAGCGCGCCAAAGGCATCGCTGCCATTGCTGTTGAGGGCCATCGGCTGATCCAGGCCCACGTCCGTTTTGAGGTTGGTGGTCGAACCGACGTAGCGAATGCCGCCGAGAAACTCGGCGAACACACCCTGGTTACTGCCGGCGCCGCCCAGTGTGGTCGTGCCGCCAAAGAGCGACACACCCTGGGCCTGACGATTGGTGATGTCCAGCATGGCCTTGATCTGGGCGTCAATGATCAGGGCCTGATTCTTGCGGGTGTCGCTGCTGGAACCGATGCCGATCTGCGACGAGCCGATGCTCTTGGCCTCGAGCACGAGGTTGGAAGCGTCGGCCATGGCGGCATCGACGTTGTCCAGCACGGCCCCGGCGAAGGTCAGATTGTTCTGGCGTTGGGCGCGGGCCTCCAGGGCGCCTTGGAGCCACAGCACCGCCGAAGTGCTCTGCGGGGCATCCGAAGGCTTGGCGACCTTCAGGCCGCTGCTGATCTGCGCCTGGGCCGTGAGCAGACTACTCTGCGTCTTGCGCAGTGAACCGAGAAAGTGGTCCGACAGCAGCAATGTACTGGTGCGTGACCCTGTGAGGTTGATTCGGGACATAGTCGCCTCTCGCGAATTCTCAGATGATCCCCAGGAGCGTATCCATCATTTCGTTGACGACGTTGAGGAACCTGGCGCTGGCCTGGTAGGCGCGTTGGAAGGCCAGGAGATTGATCGCTTCTTCGTCGACGTTGACGCCGCTGACCGCCTGCTGCTGGCTTTCCAGGTTCTGCCGCACCGCGGTGTCGGCGGTGAGCTGGGCATTGGTCTGACCCAGGCGGATGGCGAAGTCCTCGACGTGGCGGTTCCACACTTCGGGCAGGGACAACCCGCCCAGGGCTGCCAGCTTCTGGTCGCGCAAGGCCGCCAGCGCCAGGGCGTTGCCGTTGTCGCCCGGCACGTGATCCAGCCCCGCAGCGATCAGCCCGGGGCTGCTGTTGACGACGCTGTTGATGTCGATGTCCTGCGCGTCGCCGCCGGTGAAGAACGTGTTGATGCCCAGCGCCGCCAGGGCGCCGCTGTTGTCGTTGGCGAAGGTGATCTCGAAGTCGGCGGTGTCGCCGCCGATGGTCAGTCGGCCGTCGGGCGCGATGCTCGCGGCGACGTTGGAGACGCCGTTCAGGCTCGCCGTCAGGCTGGTGAGCGTGGTGTCCGAGCCCAGGCCGTCCAGGTCGATGTTGATGGTGCTGGTGACGCGCTGGCCGGTGGACTTCTGGGTGACGTTGATCTGGAAGCTGCCGTGTGTGGGCGTGAAATCCAGTCCCGCCGCAGCCGTATTCAGCGCCGCGCTGGTGTCGAAAACGCGATTGGCGGCCGTCACTGAGTCGAAACCGGTCAGCCCCTGACCCTGGCTGTGCACCTTGTTGACTTGGTAGATCAACTGGTTGGCAAAGTCGTCCAGCACCGTCAGGGCGTGATTTACGTCCTCTTGGCGAGTGGCGATCAACGCCCCCAGCCGGCCCGTCGTCGGCGTCAGGATGCTCTTGTCCGCCGCGATGAGCACGCTGATCTGAAGCTGCCCATCGGCGTCGGTCTCGCGGCGAACCTCCAGTCCCCGGCTCTTGCCGTCGAGCACGATCGGCAGCGAGCCGACAAACACGTCCGCCGCGCCCGACGTCTGCTCGTGGACCGAAATATCCAGGTACTGCGACAGCTCGCCCAGGAGCAGCTCACGCTGGTCGCGCAGCGTGCTGGCGCCGCCGGTGCCCCGCTCCTGCTGCACGATCTGCGTGTTGAGTTGCTCGATCCGCTCCAGGAGATCGTTGGCGGCGACGACCGCGGCGTCGATGTTCTGGTCCACCTGCGTGCGGATGTCCGACAGCCCGCTGCGCATGTTGCGGACGTACGACGCCAGCGCCGAGCCCTGCTGCACCACCAGCGAGCGCAGCGAGTTGTCCGTGGGCCGATTGGCCAGCTCCGAAAAGGAGTTGAAAAAGACGTTGAGCTGGCTCGACAGGTCGGAGTCGGAGAACTCGCCCTGGAGGGCCTCGATCTGCGACAGGAGGTCCTGCCGCGTGGTCGTGCCGGCTTCCTGCGAAATGCCGTTGCGCAAGCGCGCTTCCAGGCCCTGGTTGACCTGCCGCTGGATCGTCTGTACCTGCACGCCCCGGCCGACAAAGATGCCCGTCTGAATTTCCTGGCTGCGGATCGGCTCGAGGTTGATCGTCTGGCGGTGGTAGCCGCGCGTCGCCGCATTGGCCAGGTTGTTGCCCGTCACCTCGATAGCCGCCTGATGCGTCATCAGGGCGGTGCGACCGATGCTAAGTGCGGAGTTGAGGGACATAGGAATTTCGGATTTCGGATTTCGGATTTAGTTCAGATTTCTGATTTCTGATTTCTGATTTGCCACTCTCCACCCTCCACTCATCACGCCGTGGCGTTGAAGGTGCTCATGGCGGTGGGGGGGCGGGGGGCCCCCCCCCCCCCCGCGGGTGTAGGTGCCCACGCCCGTCATGGCGGAGCCCAGCGACTGCACCAGGCCGTTCATGTGCCGCAACAGCGCCTCGCTGACGCTGCGGACGATGCTCGATTCCTGGCGCACCAGTTCGATCTGCTGGCGCAACTGCGTGCGCAGGACCAGCAGCCTGCCGCGCGACGGCTCGGGCAGGTTTTGCGCCAGTTCCTCCAGGCGCCAGGGGCGCGTCGCCGCCGGTTGGAGCCGCTGCGTCAGCCCCGCCACCAGCATGATCCGCCGCTTTTCCAGTTCGCCGATGGCCTGGAGCACCTGGTTTTCCTGCTGCGTCAGCGCGGCGACCTTGGCCTGTTGCGCCTGGCGCAGCGCCGCGAGCTTCTGCCGCACCAAGCCCGCCAGGCGCTCGTGCGCGCCGATCTGCTGGCCAAGCGCCTCTTCAAGTTGGGTCAGTTGCTGTTCCATAGGGGAGCGCCGGCGCTAGGCCTGTTGATCCACTTTGGTCTGCTGCCGCGTGATCTGCTGGTACACCGCGTCGACAAGCGGGAAATTGGCGCGGTGGGTGATGCGGTCGGCCAGGATGGTGTCCAACTGCTGCTGGAACATCGCTTCGCCTTGCCCGCCGTGAAACATTTCAGTCTTGAACGGGTCTTCGTGTGCCTTGGTGAGCACGGGCTGGATCAGGGCGATCGAGACGAGCTGCCGGGCGGCTTCACGCGCCTGTTCGGCGCTGGCGCCGGCTTTTTTGAACACGCTGTCAAAGGCATCCGCCGCGCCCGGCAGCGCCGCCGACGGCGCTGCCGCGGAAGCTCGACTTGCCAGGGATAGTCCAATGTCGCCGATCTTCATCGCTTACTCCAGGATCAGCTTGGCGTGCAGCTTGCCGCTCTTGTGGATTTCTTGAATGATGGCGATGCGGTCCGCCGGTTCGACCTTGAGCTGATTGAGCACCGCCAGCAGGTCCGACAGCTTCTCGCCGCCGCGCTTGTCCGGATCGATAGCGATGAAGTTCTTCTCCTCGACCTGCGGCGTGTTGGGGGCCGGCGGCGGGGTGATGGTGGTGATCGTCAGCCCCTTGTGCGAGATCACCACCGGTGAAATCTGCACGTCGCCGCTGAGCACGATGGTGCCCGTCTTCTTGTTGATAGTGACGCGGGCGCCGGTGGTGATCTGCGAAGTGTCCACGTAGGACTGGAGGATCTGGCTGATGAATGCCGCCGGGTCGCGCCGCTCATAGTCGGGGACGAAGATCACGACGTTGCGCGGGTCGGCGGCCTTGGCGAGGTTGGGCCCGTTGGGCGCCATGATGCCGTTGACCAAGTTGGCGATGTTGTTGGCCATGGGCCAGCCGGCAACTTCCTCGTTGATCACCAGGGTGATCTGTCCGTCGTTGACCACGTCGGCACGCACGTCGCGGACAAGCTGGGCGCCTTGGGGCACCATTGCGACGGTCGGCATCTTGGGGTCCTGCACGGTGACGGCGCCTTCGGCAAAGGCGTAAATGGGCGAGTTGGGCAGCGGGCCGGTGAGGGGGATGAGAAACAGCCGGCCGCCTTGGAGACTCTTGGCGGCGCCCACCGCCGCCAGGTGCACATCCACATGATCGCCTTCGCGTACGCCGCTCTCGGGCAGGTTGGCGGAGATCGCCACCAGGGCAACGTTCTTGGCGTCCTTGAGCTCGGCGGCGACGGTGTTGGGATCGATCAGTTGCTGGATGACTACCGCCAGGGGCCGCATGGCCGGGAGAAACTTGCCGCCGTCGCCCGTACCGTTCAAGCCCACCACCAGGCCCATACCGATGAGCTTGCTCTTCTCGGCGCCCTTAACGCGCACCAGGTCTTGCACGCTCACGCCGCGCGCCGCACCGGTCATCACCAGCAACGACAGCAGCGCAACAATTGCCGACAACCCACGAATCCTGCGCGTCATGGCCTCCGATCTAGTAGCCACAGATGAACACGGATAAACACAGATGGGAAAGAAGGAGGAAAGCAGGCTATGCAGTGGATTGTTCTTCATTTTCCGTCTTTTCTACTTTCTGCATTTCCTGCTTTTCTCTTATCTGTGTCCATCTGTGTTCATCTGTGGCTCTGTTCTGCTTTCCACTCAGAAGTTAAAGAGCAATTCAAATACCTTGGTGAAAATACCCTTCTTCGCCGCGTTCTTGACCTCGCCCTTGTGCTCTTTGTTCACGCGCAGGTCGTAGAGCTGTGTCGAGAGCACCGTGTTGTCCACACCGATGTCTTCCTTACGGCAGACGCCGGTCAACACCATGTCCAGAGTTTCCTTGTCGCTCTTGATGTACTTGCGGGCTTCGAGCACCAGAGTGCCGTTGGGCTTGATGTCGATGATGCGGGCGGTGATTCGGCTGGTGAAAGTGTCCTTGCGCTTGTAGTCGCCTTCGCCCTTGAAGTCGTTCTTGAAGTTCAGGTCCACCTTGGGGGGGTTGGACAGGTTGCCGCCGGCCAGGTCCCACAGGCTCAGCGAGGGGAAGGCCTTGATCTCGCCGCTGACGTTGGTGCTCTTCTTGGTGTCCAGCGTCGAGTCGGAGTCGGCCTCGGTGGACTCGCGGATGATGATGGTCACCAGGTCCTGAAGCTGGAACTTGCGCGGCTCGGGGAGCGTGACCGCCGAGAGGCTGACGGCGGCAATCTGCGGCGAAAGCTGGCTCTCGGCGCCGCGATCGTCCGTGGTGGACGGCGTCGAGCGCGTCTCGCTCTGCGGCAGGAAAAGCGATGAACTCTGCCCCCAGGCGGCAGAAGTTCCAGCGCCGACGACGCCGGCGACGATCAGGCCGATGGATGTTCTCTTCATGGTTTGTCTCCCTGGGCAGTTCCCTTGGCCTGGTCAACCATGACCGCCTCGCGCGGCCCGGTGACGCGCACCGCCAGCGTCTGACGCGACTGCTCGTTGCGCACCTGGATGACCTGGTCCTTGGCGCCGTCCTCCAGCGCTCGCGCCGCCACCGCCACCACCATATTGCCGGCAAAAGCACGGATAGTCAGCGTGTCATGGCGGTGCACCATCAGCGGCGGATGGAGGTCGTCAAGCATGACCACCGCCCCGCTGCGCAGGACCCCTTTGGCCACGTTGCCGACCACCTGCTCAAGCTCGGTCGCGGGCCGGCCGGCACTCTGCACATACACCAGACGAGCTTCGATATCGCCGGCGGCGATCACGTCGCCACGCGCAATCGTGCGCTTAAGCACCATGGCCGTCCACCGCCGCGATACATCCGCGGTCACCCGATGCGTCGTCGCCAGCGCCTGACCCTGATAGAGCCGAATCGTGAAGGGCACCCGGCCCGGTGCGGCCTTGGCGCCCGGCTCGATCTCCACACTCAGGTCGCCTACCGGCGTGTCCCGCACGGCCTGATCGCCCGGCCCAAATGTGATCTTCAGTTCGTCCCGCCCTACCCCCGCCAGGGCTTCGATCATGGCCACCACCCGCTCACCCAGGGTAAGCGCCGAAGCCAGGTCCACCGGCTGGTAAGGGTTGGACAAAGCCTCGGCCGGCTCGGCGGCACGCGACTTGGCGGGGTCCTCACGCAGGCGCGCCACCGTGCAAGTCGCAAAGCCGCGCAGCGTCATCGTCACACGATTGATCTGCCGCTCGCGCAGCACCCGCTCTACGTCCGCCAACGTGACCTTCAACGCACCTGCATCCTTGGCGAAAACCCCCACAACGATATCGCTCAGTGCCGTCGCCTCGTCGCCTTCGAGCATGGCGACCTGCGCCAACGTAACCTGCGGCCCCGCGACGCCGGCCTGATCCGATAGTGTGACCGACGCTGCGTTTGCCACAGACACATTCAAATGAACCACCAAGACACCAAAGACACCAAGAATTGGCATACGAAGACACCAAGACACGAAGCCTGATGGACGGAACCAAACCAGCCCTGGTAACGCCCGCTTCTCTTCGTGTCTTCGTGTCTTCGTGTTCATTTCCTTTGGGTGTCCTTGGCGCCTTGGTGGTTAATCAGCTGAATTAGAATCGCCGGAGGTTGCCGATCACCTGGAGGGCCTGATCCGCCGCCTGGATCGACTGGCTGTTCATTTCAAAGGCGCGCTGCGTCTTGATCAGCGATACCAGTTCCTTGACCGGGTCAACGTTGGACGACTCGAGCTGGCCCTGCAAAATGCGCCCGAAGCTGCCTTCGTTGGCGATGCCGGTGATTTCCGGGCCCGAGGCTTCGGTCGCCACATACAGGTTGCCGCCGATGGGCGACAAGCCGGTGGGGTTGACGAAGAGGGCCATTTCCAGTTGGCCGATCTCGGTGAACGTGCCGTCGGGATTGCGGCCCGACACCCGGCCGAACTGGTCGATATTCACATCGGTGAACTGCGGATCAATGGTGATGGGCGGGTCCAGGAGCGAGCCGGTGCCGTTGCCCAGCACCATCTGGCCATCGACGTTACGCAGGAAATTGCCCGCCCGTGTGTAGCCCGTGCCACCCTTGGCGTCGGGTATGCTCACGCGGAAAAAGCCCTGGCCGTCGATCATCAGATCGAGCTGATTGCCGGTGCTGACCGGTGAGCCCTGGGTGAAGTCCAGTTGCGTGTTGCTGATCCGCGTACCCAGGCCCACGTACAACCCCGCCGGTTCCTGGGAGCCGTCGGCGGTCTCCAGGCCCGGCTGCTGCACCTCCTGGTAGAGCAGATCCTCGAAATTGGCCCGACTCGTCTTAAAGCCCGTGGTATTCACGTTCGCCAGATTGTTGGAAATAATGTCCAACTCACGCGAAAGCGCCGAAAGCCCGGTCGCGGCGGAATGAAGGGCGGTGATGGCCATGAGAATCCTTTGCTGATTAGTGGAGGGTGGAGGGTGGAGAGTTACGGATCCACTCTGCTACTTTTCACCTTCCACTCTCCACCTTCCACTCTCCACCTTCCACTCTCCATGCTCAACCTACTCTGCCCAACACATTCACGGCCTTATCCATCACCAGGTCGTGATAGCGGATCATGTTGCCGTTGTCGGTGACGGCCCGGGTCGATGACACCAGTTGCATCAGGGCGCGGATCGGATCGACGGCGCTGGCTTCAGTGTGGCGGGGCTGGACCGACGCATCGGCGGCGGGGCCGCGCAGGTCACGCCCGCCGGCGAACCACAGCAGGTTCCCGCCTTGCTTGACCAGCGCCTCTGTGTCGCGCACGCCCGTCACCTGGATCTGCGCCACCGCGGCGCCGTTCTGGTACACCTGCCCGTCGCTGTTGATCTGCACCGGCACCCCGCGATCGAGCTCGATGGGCTCGTCGGCGGCATCAAGCACGGGCAGCCCCTCCTGAGTGACCAACCGACCCTGGTTGTCCACCGCCAAGCGCCCATCGCGCGTCAGGCGGACGCTCTGCTGGCCCGTGACCGCATCGGTGTCGCGCACGGCCAGAAAGCTGTCCTTGGCGGTCAGCGCCAGGTCCAGGGGATTGCCGGTGGGTTGGATGGTGCCGCGCTGGAGGCTAACGGACTGCCGCCCGGCCAGGGAGCCGCCACCGATGCGGTCCAGCAGGCGGTTACGAAACTCCGACGGGGCCGCGCCTTCGATGGCCTCAGCGTCGCGGTGGCGAATAGAGGGCAGGTCCGGCTTGAAGCCGGGCGTGTTCACGTTCGCCAGATTATTGGCAAAGACATCCTGACGGTACATATTCGTCAGGACGCCCGATGCGGATAAATAAAGGCCGTAGTTCATCGATCCACCTCCGTGTGGACCGAGCCCGCCACTGATGCGTTGGGAAAGCGGCTAGGTCGAACTTCCGGCCTGGGGCAGAGTCCGTTCGCCCCTGTAGAGACGGTTGAAGGTAATTGGTGCGCGGTCATCGCCGCCTCGTAGCGGTGCGCCGTCTCCGCCAGTCGTGCCAGGCGCAGCAGCGTCTGGCCGAGGTTGGCGTCGTTGGCGTCGCGGGCGATGTCCAGCAGGCGTGGTGTCATGGCAGGCTCGGGGTGTGCGGGCTGTAGTCAGGGTGGCGAGGAGACCAACGCAACCGCAGTGCCGATGGGAGCCCCAGCGCCCGTGCCGATGGGCGTTCAGCCACAAATTGCCTTGGTTGATGGGATTTGCTGCGTGGCGCGACGCTGCCTGGCGCACGTCAACTGATCAGTAACCACGAGGCTACCGACGCGCAAGGTGTGCCGAGGACGCGCAAGCCTTGCGCGATTTTCGTCACGCCCAGACTTGAGATCACTCCGCCAGCATGTGCCGATTCCGCTTGTACAGCGCCTCCAGCCGCGTGCGCAGCGACGGCGCGTGCTGCGAATCATCAAGTTTCATCGCCGCCTCGACCACCAGGCGCACCAGCCCGTCGAAGTCCGTCAGGCTAATGGTCTCGGCGTCGATCTTGCCTGTGTCGAAGTTCTGGTTGTGATAGTTGCCCAAGGGCAGGCAGAGGCAGGCGGAGGTGTAGCCGTAGGCCTGGTAGACCGAGGACTCGCAGGTCCCGCCTGGCATGAGCTTGCGCTGCCACTTGAACGATGGGTCGGCCTTGGCCAGGTCGCCGGCGATTGAGGAAAGGCGGTAGGTCAGATCAGGATCAAAGGTGCTGGTGCGGTCGCCCACGCGAACGATGGGCCCGCCGCCGATGGGCGAGTCGGCGAAACTGCGCGAATTCTCCAGCAGGACCAGCCGCGCCTTGGCCGGGATCAGCTTGGCCCTGCACGCCGCGATGGCGCCGATAAAGCCGCCCTCCTCGGCCCGCGTCAACATCACCCGCACATCGCTCTGCCGCTTGCGGTTTGGCGCCCCCTTCTTCCTGTCCGTAACTGCCGCCAACCCCGCCAGCGCCCCCACCACCCCCGCCAGATCATCACACCCCGGCGCCACCAGCCGATCCCCCTCGATCCGCGCCGGCCCGACATCCCAAGTCATCACATCCCCCACCGCCGCCGGAGCCTCCCCCTCCGACCGCACGATCACCACCTGCGATCCTTCTTCATCCCTGGCCTTGACCAGCTCCGCCACCACGCCGCGCTGCGGGGGCAGGTCCGCGTGATGCAACACCACCGGCGACCCCGCGAAATACTCATCCGCCACCCCGCCGCGAAACTCCGCCTCGACCTCCCGGGGCCCGATTACCCGGCTGACCACAAACGCCGGATGATCCATATGAGCCGTGATATAGATCGGCCGCGCCGACCGCGCCCCCCGCCGCTTGATCGTCAGATTGCCAAACCGATCCGCGCTGATCGCCAGATGCTTCCGCTTGCTCACCCAGCGGCGAACCCATGCGATCACCCGCTGCTCCCGCCCCGAAGCCGTCGGCGTGCCCGTCAGTTCCAATAGCCACTGGTGATATTCCTTCGTCACAGTGCGATTCTCCGATTACGGCGCTGGCTGCGGTTACTGCGATTACCACTGTCCGTTTTACCCCCTGACCCCATCCCGCGTAAAATCACCCTCGCGCCGCATCGGCAGCGTGCGGCACACCAGGAGCCGCAAATTGATTCCACCGTTCAACGATACCGGCGTCCTTCCACCGGGCGTCCATCGGGCCACCTTGTCGATCTCGACCAGCGTTTCGGACGTATTTCAGAGCTTCGCCGCGTCCAGATGGAGTCCGTACGCTGGATGATCGATCTGGCCCTGCGCGCTGGGGTGCAACGCATCGTCCTCAACGGCAGCTTCGTCACGGATATAATGGAACCGAACGACGTCGATTGCGTGCTGCTGACGCCGCCTGGATTCCCCACCGAGGCGCGTGCGGAGGCGGAATTGAACGCAGGCCTGCCCTTCCTGGAAATGAAACTGGTTGAACCCAGGGAATTCGAGGAATACGTCAGCGACATTTTCGCAACAGACCGCGACGGAATTCCCAAAGGCTTGATTGAGGTCATTCCATGAGCATTACGAACGACAATCAACTGGCCAATACACGTGCAAAGCTTCACAGGCTGGAAACGCGTTATGCAGAACTTCGCAAAGGCGACTGTCCCGATCCACATGTACGTGAACTGACATTGCGCTCGCTCAAAGGGACGATCAACCAGTTCCGCGAGGAAATTGCCCGCTACGAAGCCCACCAGCCCGCACGACGATAGAGGCTGTACCTGACTTCCTTTAGAATCCCCCCCATGCTCCGCATCGGCAACGTCCAACTCGCCACCAACCTTCTCCTGGCACCCCTGGCGGGTTACACCGACCTGGCGTTTCGGCTGTTGGTGCGCTCCATCCCGCAAGTCGAGCAAGACGTCCCCGCCGTCGGCCTGGCGTTTACTGAACTGCTCTGTTCCCACGCGATCGTTCGTGAAACCGACCGGACGCTCTGGCTGGCGTCCACCTGTCCACAGGATCAGCCCGTGGGCATGCAGCTCTATGGCGTCGATGCGACCGTGCTCGTCCAAGCGGCCCAGTGGAGTCAGGACCACGGCGCCACCACCATCGACATCAACATGGGCTGTCCCGTCGATAAGGTCGCCAAGAAGAACGGCGGGTCGCTGCTCTTGTGCAACCCCGCCGCCACCGTCGAGCTGGCCCGGCAGGTCGTGCGCGCCGTCACCGTTCCCGTCACCGCCAAAATCCGCCTGGGCCAGAGCGATTCGTCGTACATCACCGCCACGCTGCCCCCGGCGCTGGCGGACGTGGGCATCGCCGCCGTCACCGTCCATGGCCGCACAACCGAGCAGATGTTCCGCGACGGCGTCCGCCTCGACGGCATCGCGCAAGTCGTCGCCTCCGTCAAAAAGCATCACCCGGACGTGCCGGTCATCGGCAACGGCGACATCAAGTCCCCCCACGACGCCCGCCGCATGATCGACGCCACCGGCTGCGACGGCGTGATGATCGGCCGCGGCGCCCTGGGCCAGCCCTGGATCTTCCGCGACACCGCCCATTACCTGGCCACCGGCGAACTTCCCCCGCCGCTCTCCCATGCCCAGCGCGCCCGCCTGGTCGTCACCCATTTCGATCACCTGCTGCGCCTGCGCGACGAGAAATACGCCGTGCGCATGATCAACCAGCGCATCAGTTGGTACTCAGCCCACCTCCAGCCTTGGCCGCACCTGAAGCACCACGTGCGCACCATGCGCACCGCTGACGAATTCCACGACTACATGGAAGAATGGATCTCGCGCCTCACAACCCCGGCCCCTCTCCAGCCGCTGGCGGCTTAGCATCCGGGAACTCAGCATCCAACTGGATGGGATCGGCGCAAAAAAAGGCCCGCGTCGTTCTCGGTTTTCCAAGGCAGTTGTTGTTGCCTTGAAGCTTCTCGCGGCGCGGGCGTTATCGGAAATCAGGAATCTTTTGTTTCCATCCCATTCGGGTATTGTTTCTTCCTGACTTCCAAATAACCGTAGCCCGGCGCCAGGCGATAGTCCAGCGTGCCAAGCGCTAGCCGGACAGTTGAGCTATTTTGGAAACCTGATTTACCAACCCTTGCCGTCAAAGCTCGTGCACCCCCCGCATTCAGGCCAAAAAAACAACCCCGACCGGTCGATAGATCGAGCCGGCCGGGGCGGAGGAGAAAACAGTCTTAAGCTCGATCCCGCGGCAGGTTTATTGATTGTTACCATTTTCGGCTACATATGCAACTAGCCTGTAGAAATTAGCGGCAATGCCGCACTAGCGAATTATTCCAACCGCGGCGCCCCAACCGCTTGCGGCTTAGCGCGGCGATTCCCAGCCCGCCGCCGCCATGCATGGTAAAATGCCCAGCCTGTCTGCTTCCGCTCCCAACCACGCCACCCCAAGCCGCGCATAGCCCACCCATGTTCGACCTCAAGCAACTCGTCGCCGACTCCGATGGCCGGCAACTGGACCTCATCGAGGCCCACATCAATCCCGCCTTCGCCAAGGTCCTGCGGACCATCGGCTACGACATTCTCTACACCCGCGGCCAGGGGGCCTACCTCTGGGACCAGCACGGCACGCGCTACATCGATTGCCTGGGCGGCTACGCCGTGTTCAACGTCGGCCGTAACCACCCCACGGTGCGCCAGGCCCTCAAGGATGCGATGGACCTGGACCTGCCCAACCTGATCAAGATGGGGCCGTATCGCCTCTCGGGCATGCTCGCCGCGGAACTGGTCAAGCTCGCCCCGGCCCCCGGAAACCTGGATACCGTCTTCTTCACCAACAGCGGCGCCGAGGGCATCGAGACGGCGATGAAATACGCCCGCATCGCCACCGGCCGGGGTCGCATCATCTACGCCGACCACGGCTTCCATGGCCTGACCACCGGCGCCCTGGCGATCAACGGCAACGAGGAGTTTCGCACTGGCTTTGGCCCGTTCATGGAGCCTTGCACCAAGATCAACTTCAACGACCTGGCGCAGCTGGAGGTCGCCCTGGCGCAACGCGACGCCGCCGCGTTCATCGTCGAACCCATTCAGGGCAAGGGCGTGAACATTGCCGCCGATGGTTACCTGGCCGGCGCGCTGGAGCTGTGCCACAAGTACGGCGCGCTGCTGATCGCTGATGAAGTGCAGACCGGCTTTGGCCGCACGGGCAAGATGTTCGCCTGCGAGCATTGGGGCGTCGAGCCGGACATCATGGTCACCGCCAAGGGGTTGTCGGGGGGGTACGTGCCCGTGGGCGCGGTGCTGAGCAAACGTGCCATTCATGAGAAGGTGTTCTCCTGCATGGACCGCTGCGTGGTGCACTCGACGACCTTTGGGCAGAACGATCTGGCCATGGCCGCGGGCCTGGCGACGCTGCATGTCCTGCGCGCGGAGAAGCTGGTCGAAAACTCCGCCGCCATGGGTGCGCTCCTGGTGCAGAAGCTCTCGGCCTTGAAAAGCAAATACGAGATGCTCAAGGATGTTCGCGGCAAGGGACTGATGGTGGCGGTGGAGTTCGGCCCCCCGCGCAGCTTGGGCCTTAAAATCGGCTGGTCGCTGTTGCATAAGCTCGACGCCAGCCTCTTCCCCCAGGCCGTGCTCATCCCACTGCTGACCGATCATCACGTGCTGGCGCAGGTCGCCGGCCACCACATGGACGTGATCAAGCTCATCCCGCCGCTGACGCTCAATGCCCAGGATGTAGACGAGGTGGTCGCCGCCTTCGACGCGGTAATCGCCGCCTGCCACCGCTTCCCCGGCCCGGCCTGGGAAGTGGGGAGGAAACTGGGCGCCCACGCGCTTCGCCGCACGCCCAAACCCGCGACGGTGTGAGAAGAAGCAGCCGCGGATGAACGTGATGAATGAGAGGAGAACGGAGACAGGAGAGCAGGAGAGCAGGAGAGAGGAGGCAGGAACCTGTCATGCCCGTGCGGCGCCTTGCGCGGCATCAATCACAGATTTGTGTCTTCTGCCGTCCCTTGTTCCTCGCCCGCACCGTTGGTGTTTGGGCTAACCGCATCTTTCGCTTCTCGTTCTTCATTCTTCACTCCTGCTCTCTCACTCCTCCTGCCGGTAGTCGATCGAGTAATTCGGGCTTTCCTTGGTGATGGTGATGCCGTGCGGATGGGATTCGGCCAGGCTGGCGCCGCTGATGCGGACAAAGCGCGAGTTGGTGCGGAGCTCGGCGATGGTGCGGGTGCCGCAGTAGCCCATGCCGGCGCGGACGCCGCCGACGAGTTGGTAGACGAAGTCCGACAGCGGGCCGCGATAAGGCACCATGCCCTCGACGCCTTCGGGGACGAACTTGGCCGGGTGCGTGCCGGCCTGGCGGTAGCGGTCGGCCGATCCTTTCATCATGGCGCCGGCCGAGCCCATGCCGCGATAGGTCTTGTACCGCCGGCCCTTGTGGATGATCATCTCGCCGGGCGATTCGTCGAGCCCGGCGAATAGCGAGCCGAGCATGACCACCGATGCCCCCGCAGCCAGCGCCTTGGTGATGTCGCCCGAGTGGCGGATGCCGCCGTCGGCGATGATCGGGACGCCGGCGTCATCGGCGGCGGAGCAGGCGTTGAGCACGGCGGTGATCTGCGGCACGCCCACGCCGCTGACGATCCGCGTGGTGCAGATCGAGCCCGGGCCGATGCCCACCTTCACCGCGTCGGCGCCCGCCTCGATCAGGTCGCGCGCTCCCTCGGCGGTGGCCACGTTGCCCGCGATTACGTCGATGTCGTAACGCTTCTTGATGGCGCGAACCGTGTCGATGACGTTGCGACTATGGCCATGTGCCGAGTCCACCACGATGACATCCACCTCCGCCTCGATGAGCGCGGCGACGCGGTCCTCCTGGCCCACGCCCACCGCCGCACCCACGCGCAGCCGGCCACGCCCGTCCCGGCAGGCGCGGGGGAAACGCACCAGCTTGTCGATGTCACGCATGGTGATCAGCCCGGTGAGCCGCTGCTGGTCATCGACGAGCAGGAGCTTTTCGACCTTGGCGCGGTCGAGGATTTCCTGGGCCTGCTCGAGCGTGGTGTCGGGCGGCGCGGTGATCAGGCGCTCTTTGGTCATCACCTCGCGGATGGGAGTGTCTTCGCTGGGGAGGAACTTGAGGTCGCGGCGGGTGAGGATACCGACCACCCGGCCACCCGCGCCGTTGGCGGAGGAACTGCCCGAGCCCACGCCGCCTTCGGTGATGGGCACGCCGGAGATGTTCTGCTCGCGCATGAGCGTCAGCGCCGCCGAGACGGGGACATCGGGCGGCAGCGTGACCGGATCGCGGATGACGCCGTTGGCGGAGCGCTTGACCTTGACGACCTCGCGGACCTGGGCCTCGGCGGGCAGATTCTTATGGATGAAGCCCAGTCCGCCTTCGGACGCCAGCGCGATTGCCAGCGCCGACTCGGTGACGGTGTCCATGGGCGCCGACAGGAGCGGGATGTTGAGGGTGATGCGGCGGGTGAGTTGCGTGGAGACATCGGTCTCGGCAGGCACGAAGTCGCTGCGTGCGGGCAGGAGCAGCACATCGTCAAAGGTGATGCCTTCGCTGATGATTCGGGCGGAAAAACGGTCGGCCGAGGCGGGGGAGTTGGCTTCCATTTACTACAGTTACCGATTTGCAGTGGTAGCGTCAAGTGGCGGGGACCGCATCGCGGAGCGAACGCAAGCGGTCTTTTGCGGTCCCTCTCCCTTCTGACGGAGAGGCTAGTTGAGGGTGATCGGTTGAAGCCAATTGGTGAATATCGACGGTCTTTGGCTTGCATGGCCTCCAATGCCCTCACCCCAGCCCTCTCCCTCAGAAGGGAGAGGGGGTCAGAGGCGGCCACATGCGTTTGCCGTTCGTGCCAACCACGCCTGGCGCAGCGCGTCATACACCGCTAGCGACACCTGCTGCGAACCGAGGGCGACGGCCTTGCGGTCGCCGTGGTAGTCGCTGCCCCCGCTGGGCAGCAGGTGGTAGCATGCGGCGAGCTGGGTCAGGCGTTGCACGTCGGCCTGCGTGTGATCGCAGTGCTGTGTTTCCAGGCCGTCCAGGCCCATCGCTTTGAGGCGCTTGATGCACAACTCAAGCTCGTCGGCACTGGTGCACTGGAGCTGCACCGGATGGGCCAGGATCGCCAGGCCCCCGGCGTGATGGATGGCGTCGATGGCGCGGCGCGGGTCGAGCCGGTCGCGGCGGACGTAGGCGGCAGCGCCCTGACCGAGGTAGAGCACGAAGGCCTCGTGCACCGACTTGACATAGCCCTTGTTCAGCAGCACCTGGGCGATGTGCGGCCGGCCGATCACGTCGCTGCCATGCGCGGCCGCCAACGCCTGCACCTCGTCGTCACCGATGCGCACGCCCTGGTCGCAGAGGCGCTGGACGATCTGGGTATTGCGGCCCTCGCGCGCGTGCACCATCTGTTGATGGATATCCGCCAGTTGCCGATCGTCGTGACGGATGAACAGGCCCAGCAGGTGCAGCGTGCCGCGGACGGGCGCAGCGGCGTCGGCGCCCGCGGGCTTGATGGCGGACAGATCGGCCGAGACTTCGATGCCGGGGACAAAGTCGATGCCGGCGGCGGCACAGGCCGCGGCGCACTGGGGCAAGCCGGCGGTGGTGTCGTGATCCGTCAGTGCGATGGCGGCCAGACCCGCAGCCGCCGCAAGGGCCGCCAGCGCCGCGGGAGCATCCGAGCCGTCGCTGGCGGTCGAGTGCATGTGCAGGTCGCAGGTGGCCATGGCGGTAGAATAGCAGGTGCTCCGCGCGGCTCTGATATCCAGAAATCCCCGAGCTTCGCGGATTCAGGTACGGCTTGGGATTGCACGGGAACACTCACCCCGCCTCGTGCGTCAACAATATGACGCAACCCCAAGGAGCCTGCTATGCCTTCGATCACGCGCTTGTGTGTTTTCACCGGCCTCGCCATCGTGCTCACCGCAGCGCCGGCATGGGCGCAAGCTCAAGAGCTCGGCCTGACCATCTACTCCAACGCCGACCCCATGAGCTTTGATCCCCAGCAGTTCATCGCCCAGCAGCGCATGGGCTACAACCCGCAGTTCGCCAGCCAGGTGCCCGGCTTCGGCGTCGTGCGCGACACGCGCTCCCTCGACTTGAAACAAGGCGCCAACACCGCCAGCTTCACCGACGTCGCCCAATTCATCGATCCTACCACCGTCACGCTGACCGACTTGTCCGTGCCCGCGCAAGCCCAGGACCAACTGGGCGTGCAGGTCGTCGAGCAGCAGTTTCTCTTTGACTTGGTCAGCCCGGAGAAGCTGCTGGAGAAATACCTGGACCAAGCGGTCACGGTCAACGTGAACCTGGGCAATGGCCAGCGTGAAAGCGTCACGGGTACGCTGCTTTCGAGCACGCAGGGCCGGCTGGTGCTCAAGACCGACAAGGGCGTGCGACTGCTCTCCAACAGCGGCGATGTACAGCTTGGCGAAGTGCCCGGCGGACTGATCACCAAGCCGACGCTCCAGTGGCAACTCTGGGCGCCCAACGCCGGCAAGCGCACCGTCCGCACGTCGTATCAGACCGATGGCATCACCTGGCGCGCCGACTACAACCTGGTGGTCAACCAGGACGACACGCAGGCGGACTTAGGCGCGTGGGTGACCATCATGAACTTGTCGGGCGCCTCGTTTCCCCAGGCGAAGCTGAAGCTGATCGCGGGGGATGTGCAGCGGATTCAACAGCAGCCGATGTACGCCAGGCAGATGCAGATGGCCGCCGCAATGGACGGCGCCGCTCCCGCCGGCTTCGAGGAAAAGGCCTTCTTCGAATACCACATGTACACCCTGCCGCGCAAGACCACCATCGTGCAGAACAGCACGCAGCAACTGGCGTTGTTTCCCACCAAGCGCGGCGTGAAAGTCGAGAAGGTGCTGGTCTACTACGGCCTGCCCAGTGACGCGCGCTATTGGGTCTTCCCCAACCCGCAGCAGGACCGCAACCTGGGCACGCAGTCGAGCAAGAAGGTGGATGTGTACATGCGTTTTGCCAACCGGGAGGACAACAACCTGGGCATCCCCCTGCCGCGCGGCAAGGTGCGCGTGTTCAAGGCTGACCAGCCCAAACCCAACGCGGCGGGCGAGCTCCAGCCTGAAACGCTGGAATTCATCGGCGAGGACCTGATCGACCACACCGCCAAGAACGAAACCGTGCTGGTCAAGGTCGGCCAGTCGTTCGACGTCACCGGCGAGCGCACGCAGACCGATTTCAAGGCCAACTACGCACAGCACTGGATCGAGGAGTCGGTCAAGATCACCGTGCGTAACGCCAAGGACAAGGCGCAGAAGGTGATCGTGCGCGAGACGCTGTTCCGCTGGGTGAACTGGGAGTTGATCAAGAAGTCGGACGAGTTTGAGAAGATCGATTCGCGGACGATCCACTTTGAGGTGGAAGTCCCCGCCGAGGGCGAGAAGACGGTGCAGTACACCGTGCGGTATACGTGGTAAGGAAGAAGCCCACGGATGGCGGTGGGTCTTTGACCTGCTCCCCAAAATTTGATCCAGAGGTTATCGCCCCACCTCCACATCACCCATGCCGCCCACGCGAAATCTGATTCTATCAGTATCGGTCGGACAGGCGTCGCCCCCGATGGCGGATCATCGACCTGGCAGATCCCCCAAGCCGGCAAGGATCGCCTTCACCTCCTCGACGACGGACCGCGGGGCATCCATCACGTTCTTCGTGACGCCCACGGCCAGGCGGCGGCGGGCGTCGGCGTAGCCGGTGGAGCCGCCGTAGCCACCGTGGCCGAACACGGAGGCGACGGCGTGGTCCGGGCCGCTGAGGTTGTAGCCCAGGCCCCGGCGGGCGGAGAGTTGCTCGAGGGGAACGCCGCCTGGTTGGGTCAGCGTGGTGGCTGCACGGAGTGTGTCGGGCGTGAGCAGTTGGACGCCGTCCACCCCGCCGTCGAGCAGCGCGGCGTAGTGGCGGGCGATGGCGCGGGCGCTGGCGATCGCGTTGCTGGCCGGGATGCACGCCCGTTGCACCGCGGGCTGGTTCATGAGGTCTTCCAGCGGCCGCACGATGTGCGGGATCGCCGGGTCTTCCACCGCCGGTAGCGCGGGGTTTTTCAGGGGCTGAAGCGTGGCGATGCGGTGGCGCAGGTCGTCGGTGATGCCGAAGAATAAATCGCGCTCGAGCCCCAGCGGCCGCGCGATTTCCTCATCCACAATGCGGGCGAACGGCCGACCGTCGATGCGCCGCGCCGGCTCGCCCACCAGCCAACTGAAGGTGATGGCGTGGTAGCGCATCTGCTCGCCCGCCGGCCACAACGGCAACAGCGCGGCCACCCGCCGGCACATCAGGTCCCAATCGCACACGTCGGTCATGTGCTGGCAGGGCGGCATGTCGGGCAGGCCCGCCGTGTGGTTGAGCGCGTGCCGCAGCGTGATGCCGCCCTTGCCATGCACCGCGAACTCGGGCCAGCAGTGCGCCAGCGGCGCGTCGTAGCTCAGCACGCCGCGCTGCGCCAGCACATGCACCGCCGTCGCGGCCACGCCCTTGCCCGTGGAGAAGACCGGGAACAGAGTGTCGCCGTCGACCTGCCGCCCGCCCGGGACATCCATTGAGCCCGCCCAGGCATCGACCACCAATTCACCGCGCTGGTACACCGCCACCTGCACGCCCAGGTCGTTGCCGCTGGCGGTGAGTTCGGTCAGGAGTTGGGCGATGCGCTGCTGTGCTTGTCCGGTGGCTGATGACACGCGAAGCATGATAGCGACCGACGTGGCGGGACAGGGAATCGCATTGCGGCGTCTCCGCTGGCGGCATACTCGGCGACTGGTTGAGGTGTCCGGGCCTCACGCCTCGAGCATGCCGCGCTTTTCCAGTTCGTCCAGCAGCTTGAGCACCGACTGCTCGACGCTGCATAGATCGCTGCGCAGTTCCAGTTCCGCGTGCTGGGGGGCCTCGTAGGGATCGTCGATGCCGGTGAAGCCCTTGAGCTGCCCGGCGCGGGCCTTCTTGTAGAGCCCCTTGGGATCGCGCTCTTCGGCCACTTCGATCGGGCAGTTCACGTAGACCTCGATGAAGGGAAGCTTGGCGTCATCATGCAGCTTACGCGCCAAATCGCGGTCGGCACGATAGGGGCTGATGAAGCTGGTGATGGCGATCACGCCGGCGTCGGCAAAGAGCTTGGCGACTTCGCCGATGCGGCGGATGTTCTCGGCGCGATCCTCCGCGGAAAAGCCCAGGTTCTTGTTCAGGCCCATGCGGATGTTGTCGCCATCGAGCCGGTAGGCAGCGTGCCCGCGCTGCGCCAGCACCTGCTCCAGCGCCACGGCGATGGTGGATTTGCCGCTGGCGGACAGGCCCGTGAGCCAGAGCGTGCAGCCCTTCTGCTGGGTCACCGATTCGCGCTCCTGGCGCGTCACGTTGCCTTCGTGCCAGTGAACGTTGGTCGCCTTCTGCTCTGCCATGGTGGACTCCATAACTGCCGGATTCACCGCATGAACAAGATCGGTCCGGCAAGGGCGAAGATGGTAGTGCAATGGCCGCACACCATGCAAACCGCTGCTGGCACGCCTGTCCGTCTCTTTCTGGTATAAGCGGCCCATCATGAACAGACCCAATATTCTTTTCCTGATGAGCGACGAACACCGCGCGGATGTCGCCGGATACGCCGGCAATACCGTGGTTCGCACACCTACGCTCGACTGGCTGGCGTCCACCGGCGTGGTGTTCAGCAATGCCTACACGCCTTCGCCGGTCTGCGTCCCCGGACGGCAGTCGCTCATGGCCGGGCAGTTGCCCCGCACCACGGGCTGCTGCCGCTTTGGGCAGGACCTACCGCCCAACGCCATGACCTGGGCGCGTGTCTTCGGTCAGCATGCCTACCACGCCACCTGCGCAGGGAAGCTGCACCACGTGGGGCCGGATCAGATGCAGGGCTGGACGAACCGCATCGCCCCCGATGCACACGTGGACGATCACCACATCGCCGGCCGGGTGGAAAGCGAATTCGCCCGCTACAAGCCCGCGCCGGGCATCGGCAAGTGGACCAATGAAAAGGAAGTGCAACGCGCCGGGGTCGTCGGCGATGGCGCACTCATCAGGCGTGATCGCACGACCGTCGATGCCGCGGTCAGCTACCTCGACCAGTACTTCATCAACTACGACTACGACCGTCCGCAAACGCATCGCCCGCTCCTGCTCAAAGTCTCGTTGATCCAGCCGCACTATCCGTTCGTGACCGATCGCGAGAAGTTTGGCTACTACCTCAATCGCGTGCCGGTTTTCGACAGTCGGTCCCGCATGGATCATCCGAAGTTGGGGACGAATCCGTGCGGGCCGGTCTTTGACCTCACGCCGCGCGACCTCCGCCGCGCCACCGCGGCTTACTACGGCGCCGTCGAGGAAATCGACGCGCAGTACCGCCGCGTCCTGGACATGCTCGAGCACGGCGGGCAGAACCTGGATGACTGGATCATCGTCTACACCTCCGACCACGGCGAGATGCTCGGCGAGCATGGCATCTGGGAAAAGACGCAGTTCTACGAGGCGTCGGCGCGCGTGCCGTTGATCATCCGCTGGCCCCAACGCTTTGAGCCGCGCCTCGTCAACGAGAACGTCAACCTCTGCGACCTGTTCGTGACGCTGTGCGAGCTGGCGGACCTGCCCGTGCCGGCCGACGAGCAGACCGGTGCGGGCCGGGGACTGGACAGCCGATCGCTCGTCGCGCTGATGCAGGGCCGGGCCGACGAGTGGCGGCAGCGCCACCACAACGAAACCATCAGCCAGATCGACCGCCACTGCATGATCAAACGCGGTGCGCTGAAGTATTGCTGGTATCAGTGCCGGCAGGGCGAAGCGTGGCCGGAGGTGCTTTTCGACCTGGAGACGGATCCGGGCGAAGCGCGGAACGTTATTGGCGAGCCGCGATATGCCGAAGTGGTCGGGCTGTTGCGCCAGCGTCTGGCGCAACTAGGCTACGGCCCCAACGCTGACGCCAACTACCGCAACGCGGGGTATGGTTGAGCGCGGCGGCGTTGCTCAAGACAATCGCGGGCCGACCAAGAAGCGGACGAAGAGCGCTAGCCGCGCGCTCTTCGTCGTTTCTCCCGCCCCATGACTTTGCCGTCGCGTCACCGGCGGCGAAGCAGCATGAGTCCGCCCACGGTCAACAACACCAGACTGGCCGGCTCAGGCGTGATCACAAACGCCATGTCCAGCGACACGGGCGGCAAGACCTGAACGGGATCGAGCAACTCGTGCCACTGTCCTGCGGCGAAGAACGCGGCGTCATCGTTGAAGTGGTTCAGCGACGTCTTCCAGCCGACGATCGGTTGCGGCCCGACCGCCGCCGTTTCGGGAATGATGTGCACACCCAGCCAGTAGGTGGTGTCAATCTGTTGCACAAACGGCGCGGTGATTCCGGCGATGTTGAGTTGGAAGTACTGGAGGTGATCCTCCTGCACAAACGTCGGCGCCTCGGGCGAATACCAGCCCTGAACACCGGCCAGAGGCGGCCCGACTATAAACTTGCCGGGCAGGAATTCGCCCTGCCAGAGGACTCCGCCGGGATGGCTGAAGGGAACCTGCGTGTCGGCACCGGCGGGGACATCCGACCAGATTTCCAGGTGCACGCGGTTGATCTGGCCGACCAGGCCGCCCTGCCAGGACACCCACAGATGCACGTCATCCACCCTGCCGGTGCCGCCGCATTGCCAGTCGTCATACATCCAGTTGTTGGTCACATCCACATCCCAGCCGTTGGGATCAGGCAACTGGGGGAAGTGCATCTTGTGACCGTCCTGCTCTTGCCAATCCGCCAGCGCCGGCGGCGCCAACGCCAGCGCGACGATCGCCAGCACGCTCGTCGATAGGACAATTCTGCTCATGATCGCTCCCTCTGGAGGCGGGTCGCTGGGCTGATGGGCACATGACGGTGAGTTGTCCCGCCTCTGTAAGACCGCGTCACGATCGGGCGCCCTGACGATGGTCGTTGAGCCTGCCCAATGAAGATGGCTACGCACCAGTTAGTCTGCCGCCACATCCAGCCACAGCAGCATCCATTATCGCACGCGCTGTAGGTCGGGAAAGTCGGCTGTCGGACCGTCAGCCGTCCAGCGGACATAGACCTGCCGACGCCTTGGCACAAATCGGCGGCAACAGGCTGCCCGGCTCGGCGGTCACCGCCAGATGGCACGACGCCAGGCGCACCACCAGTTGCACGCGGCTACTGACCCCCAGTTTGCGGTATAGACGCTCCAGATGCGTATGCACCGTGTGCACGGAAAGCCCCATTTCGCGCGCGATTCGCAGTTCCTTGAAATCGTCCAGAATCATCCTGGCGATCTGCTGCTCGCGCTGCGACAGCCTCAGCCGCGCGGACAAGCAACACCAGGCGGCTTCCGAGATGAACCGACCCGAAGCAGGTGCGCCGGTGGGCATGATGTCTCCCAAGCAGCAAGGCCACATATGCCATGCGCGTTCCCTGCCACCATTGTCTGCCATCGCCGTTCCCAGTCAATGGCCAATAGGGCCATTTGCATGACTACACCAACTCGCGATTAGACGAAAAATGAGGGTCGCACCGTGCTTTCTGGGCTGCTGAGGGCGTCGGTGGAGTCATGTAAATGGCCCCAATGGCCGATGCCCCACGCACATCGGTCGTGATCGGCCTGTGGGGGCTTGGCCCATCGCGTCAGCGCGGCACGACTGCCTGGTCATCCGGTAGCGGACGTGATGCGGGCCGAGAAAATCGCTCAGACAGGCCGTGGCCTCGACAAAATCGGCGCTTACGCGCATGGCCCGGTGATATCGCCGCGCCATTCAGGTCAACGTGAAGCAGGCGGACTGCCCTGATCAGGCTCTCCAGTGTTGCCGTTCAATCTTGACGAATCGATGATCGCCGCCTAAGTTGTGTGACTCGGGCGAACGATCCGCCCGCTATGGGCTCGTAGCTCAGTTGGTCAGAGCGCGCCCCTGATAAGGGCGAGGTCGGAAGTTCGACTCTTCCCGGGCCCATTTGCTCAAAACCCCTGCCGGCGCAGGGGTTTTTTTATGATTCCACGCGGACCAGCACGACCGTCACGTCGTCGACGACGGGGGCTGCGCCGCGGAAGGCCGTGAGTTCCTCTTCCAGATTCTTCATGATGTCGTGTACGGGTTGGGCGGCGTGTCGGCGCATAACCTGGCGGACCCGATCCATGCCGAACAGCTCGCCGGCGAGGTTCCGCGTCTCCCAGAGGCCGTCCGTTGACATGAGGAACACCTGCCCCGCGCCCAAGGGCTCGGTCACGTGCTCCTCGTCATAGGAAACGTCCTCCAATATCCCCAGCGGCAGGCCGCCGCCGTCCAGATCCAGGAAGCGATCCTCCTTGGGATCGTAGATGATCGGCGGATCGTGGCCGGCAGATGCCCAGCGCGTCTGGCTGTTTGGGCGATCCAAGGTCACCAGCAACATGGTCATGAATCGGCCGGCATTCATGTCGCCGTCACCCATGAGGTGGCGGTTCACGTGGCTCAGCAGGGCGCCTGGGGACCCGGTCACATCGCAGTGGCTGCGCAGGAAGCCACGGGCGGTCGCCATCAGCAGCGCGGCCGGCACGCCGTGCCCCATCACGTCCCCGATGGCCACCGACAACGTGCCTTGCGACGAGCCCAGGATCTCCAGGAAGTCGTAGTAGTCCCCGCCGGTCTGATCGCAGTTCCTGCTGTAGCCGATCACATCCAGCCCCGGCACCCGGGGCAGGCGCGAGGGGAGCAGGTTCTTCTGCACCGCTTCGGCCAGCGCCAGCGACTGCCGCAGGCGCATGTGCTCCTGAAGGTCCCCGGTCATCCGGTTGATCTCATCCGACAGTTGCACAAACTCCGGGGAGTAGGCCAGGCGCAGGCGGGCCTCAAGGTCGCCGGCGCCCACCCTGCGGACGTGCTCCACCAGGCGTAACAGCGGGCGCATCGCCAGCGCCGCCAGCAGCAGACCGGCCACCACCGTGACCGCCGCCACCACCAGCGCCACGACCAGGCCGTGCCGTCGCGCCTCGTTGAGTTCGCCGGTGAAAGCGCTCTCGGGCGAGAGCGTCACGATCACCCAGCGCAGGCCGCTGGGATGCTCAAAGGGGGAGGCGGTCACCAGGTAGGTCTGGCCCTTGAAGTCCATGCCGCCACGGTAGGAGGCGCCCAGGCGGTCCAAGCCGCCCAAGACCTTGGTCAGGTGCCGCGTGGCGGCCACGACACCGGGATCGCTCGACGCCCCGGCCATGATCCGCCGTCGATCACTATCCATCACCGCGTGCAGGCCGGAATCCGCCAGCAGATAGCCTTCCCGATCGATCACCAGGGCCTGTCCCTCGGCCGCCAGCGGGAGTGTCGACAGGTACCGCGAGATGTCCAGCAGGGTGAACTGGGCTGTCAGTACGCCCAGCAACTTGCCGTGTGAATCGCGATAGGGCGTGACATGGGCAAGGGCAAAGGTCATGGTGGAACCGTCTTCATTGATCCACTCGAACGAGGGGCTCCACACCGGCTCGGTGGCGGCGGCGCCCGCCTGGAACGGCGCAAAATCGCGGGGATCGATGCGGTACGTGCGAATAGGCTCGGCGGCCAGGGCGCCGTCAGGCAGACAGCGGCGTTCGGCGACCTGGCGGCCCGCGGGGTCATTGTTGACCCCGAACCAGTACTGGACGCTGCCGGGGTAGCGTGCCAGCCAGGCATGCCGGCCGTCGGCGCCGTCCCAACTGAGGCAACTGATCGTCTCGAACGCCTGGGCCTGCTCAAACAAGAGTCGATGCCAGGACGGTAGATCCGCCAGGTTCAACCGACCCTCGGCCAGGATGGCGGCGTTGAGCCGGTTCACCCGCGCGGGCGTGCTGACCATCTGATCAATGCGGTGGGTGATCTCCTCGTGCATGGCGGCGAAATTGTCCATCGCCAACTGCCGCACCGTCGCCTTGCCGCGGATGGCGAACAAGGCGATCAGGGCCGCGCTGGCAATGACCATCGGCGCCATCAGGAGCAGTGGCACCGTGAGCCGCGCGGGCAAGCGCGACAGCAGCGGCCTGCGCCGGGATGTCGCAAACTCGCCCTGCGAGAGGCGTGGAGTGGATGGTCCGGTGTTCCCGCTCGCACCCATGCCGCGGCACTATACCCGCGCCGCTGCTGCTGCGGGACCCCCGGCGGGATGGCCCGTCCCGGCGGTCGGTTACTGCACGGTTCCTTGAACGGGTCGCCTCGCTAAAATGCTGGGTTGGGGAAGTGACCGCCTTGGAGCCGATCTATATGGACCAAGGCCATCGAGGCAGGACAGACTCAGGCATGCCAACCACGCACGCACAGGGCCAACCGATCTTGGCCGCCCAACCGCCCAACCACACCGGCCGCGTCCTGATCATCGCCAACCCCTACAGCGGCATGGGCGAGAACCGCCAGCGTGTCGGGGCCCTGGCGCAGGCGCTGGCACGCCGCGGGATGCAGACCCAGGAGTGCTGGGACCCGGTGCAGCGCGACGGGTTGCTCGCCCAGCCGCGGCAGCTCACTCATGACTTTGACTGTCTGGTCGTCGCCGGCGGCGACGGCACCATCGCGGGGGTCATTCAGGCCTGCCGGCACATCCCCCTGGCGGTCCTGCCCATGGGCAACGAGAACCTCTTCGCCCGCCAGTTCGGCTTCCGCAAACCCATCGACGAACTGGCGCGGGCCATCGTCGGCGGCCAATGGGTCCGCGCCGACGTCGGCCGCGCCGGCGACCGCTACTTCACCGTCATGCTCGGCGCCGGTTTCGACGCCGAAGTCGTCCATCGCGTCGCCCAGTGGCGCGCCGACACCGACGATGATTCGCTCCATCGCGTCACGCGGATGAGCTATGTCAAGCCGATCCTCGCGGCGCTCAAGGCCTATCGCTACCCCACGCTCACGCTGGAAACCGATCAGGGCGTGGTGGCGCGCGGCGCTCAGGTGCTGGTCTTCAACGTGCCGCGCTATGCCATGGGCCTGCGCATGGTGCCGCCGTCGGCCGCCGACGACGGAATGCTCGACTGGGTGGTTTTTGAACGTCCCGGGGCGATTTCGCTGTTGTGGTACATGCGGGCGGTGATGATGCGTCGCCACACGCACCGGCGGGACGTGCACCTGGGCCGGGCGGCGCGCCTGCGTCTGACCGCCGAAGCCCCCGCGCCGCTACAGATCGATGGCGATGCCGCCGGCGCCACGCCGATCAACATCGACATCGCCCCCGCCGCCATCCGCGTGATCCGGATGTGAGCCCGGACTTCTGTAGCAAAGGAATTCCCATGTCCCACACCATTCGTACCGCCGCCCAGGCCGCCGCCGAACTCCAGCGGCAGGACTGGGGCACTCTGAACTGGCTGGCAAGCGGCGCGCTGACCGGGTCGGCACTGACGTTGGGCCGGGTGGTCATTCGCAAGGGCCAATCCAATCCCCGGCACTGCCATCGCACTTGCGAAGAGGCGCTGTATCTCCTGGCCGGGCGCTTGCGCCACAGCGTAGGCGACCATAGCGTGGTTCTCGAACCGGGCGACACGCTGGTCATACCGGCGGGGGTGATGCACAACGCGCTGAGCCTGGGCGACCAGGACGCGGACATGATCGTGGTGTATTCCTCCGGCCAGCGCGATTTCGTGCTCGAGGGCTGAGCGGCGCCAAGGCTTTGGCCGGGCGCCTGCCCGCCGGCGGCGACGCGGCCAGACGAAGGATTGCAGATTTTTCTTCCCATTTCCGCTGCGCCCCGCTATTGTGTGCGGCGTTGGGCGGGTGACGAGGCGAGTTCATCAGTCTGGGGTTGGCAATCAGGGGTTATCTCATGAATCAAGGCGGCGGAGCGGCGCGTCAATCCTGGGGCACGCGCATCGGCGTCATTTTCGCGGTCATGGGCTCGGCGGTGGGGCTGGGCAACTTCCTCCGTTTTCCCGGCAAGGCCGCCCAGTACGAGGGCGGCGCGTTCATGATCCCCTACTTCATCGCCCTGCTGGTCCTGGGCATTCCCCTGGCGTGGGCCGAATGGGCCATGGGACGCTACGGCGGAATCCGCGGCCACAACTCGACGCCCGGCATCTACCGCACCATCTGGAAACGCGCCGCGGCGCCCTACTTCGGCGTCCTGGGCATGATCGTGCCCGTGATCATCTACATGTACTACGTGTTCATCGAAAGCTGGTGCCTGGCGTATGCCTGGTATACCGCCACCGGCCAACTGGCGCTGGGCAATGACGCCACGAAATACAAAAGCTTCTTCGACGGCTTTGTCGGCAAAGACGCCGATGGGTTCCTGGTCATCGGCGGCGGAGGCGTCAGCCCGGCGGTGATCGCCCTGGCGATCTGCTTTGTGGTCAACTTCGCCCTGATCTACCGCGGTATTTCCAAAGGCATCGAAAAGTTCTGTCTCTTCGCCATGCCGCTCTTGATTCTCTGCGCCATCATCGTGCTCGTCCGCGTGCTGACCCTGGCGCCGTATGAAGGCCGATCAGTGCTCGACGGATTGGGCTACATGTGGAACCCGCACACCCAGACAGGCGGCTCGTTCTGGAAGAGCCTGGCCAACGGGCAGATGTGGCTCGAAGCCACCGGGCAGATCTTCTTTTCCTTGTCCGTGGGCTTTGGCATCATCATCACCTATTCGAGCTACCTGAAACGCAACGATGACGTGGCGCTAAGCGCCCTGACCTCCAACGCCGGCAACGAATTTTGCGAAGTGGCACTGGGCGGGCTGATCACCATCCCGGCGGCGTTCGTCTTTCTGGGCATCGCCGGCGTGGCGGGACAGGGAACGTTCGACCTGGGGTTCGTCGTCCTCCCGCAGGTGTTCCAGGTGATGCCGATGGGCCAGTTCGTCGGTTCTCTGTTCTTTTTCCTGCTGTTTCTGGCGGCGGTGACCAGCTCACTCTCCATGCTTCAGCCGGCCATCGCCCTGCTGGAGGACGGCCTGGGCGTCGGGCGCAAGGCATCGGTCGCCATGCTCGGTTTCATCACGCTCATCGGCAGCCTCTTTGTCGTCTACTTTTCCAAGAATCTCACGGCCCTGGACACCATGGACTTCTGGATCGGCACGTTCTGCATCTTCGTCCTGGCCACCTTCCAGACCATCCTCTTCGGCTGGGTGCTGGGCATCGACAAAGGCATGGAGGAAATCAACCGCGGCGGCAACATCCGCATCCCGCGATTGGTCGGCTACGTCCTCAAGTACGTGGCGCCGGTCTACCTCGGGGCCATCTTCGTCACCTGGCTGTATCAGGAGATCAACCGGCCTGCGGAGAAGGGCAACTATTTCAAGTCGCTGGCGGATAGTCCAGTAGCGGCACTGACGGTTGCCTTCATCGGCATCGTGGCGCTGCTGTTCATCTTTCTAATCGCGCGATCGGTCCAGCGCTGGAAGCAGATCGAACAACGAGAGGAGGAGGTGCGGATATGACCACCGGCGGTTGGACCATCATGGTGCTTTCAGTGGGCTTCGTCACCGTGCTGCTGGCATGGTGCCTGTATAAGGTGTTTACGCACTCGGCGACGGAGGTGCATGCGCCGCCGCAGATTGACCCGCATGATCGGGAGAAGTGAGTGGAAAGTGAAAAGTGAAAAGTAGAAAGCAAAAAGTGAAGAAGGCAAGACCTGGCCTGCCTTGCACTTTCGACTTTTTGCTTTCTACTTTTTGCTTACCCTTTGCCCGTTCGTGTTTACGGCCAAGTTGGTCGATAATGGAGGGCATGGAAGCAGGACCAAGAGAACACGTGGCGCCCGTCACCCCCGGAGATGCCGCCGCCGCCCGCGCGGCGGTCGGACCCGTGGCGCGCTGGGCGATTCATCGCCGGCTGTATGACTGGGTGCTGTCGTTTGCCCATCGCAAGCACTCGACGACGGCGCTGTTCCTTCTTTCGTTTGCCGAATCGAGCTTTTTTCCCATTCCGCCGGATGTGCTGCTGGGGCCGCTGTGCCTGGGCAATCGCCGCAAGTCGTTGTGGTTCGCCACGGTGACGACGATCGCCAGCGTGCTGGGGGCGATTGTGGGCTACGCGATCGGCTGGGGGGCGTGGGAGATGGTCAGCGAGTACATGTTCCGGTACGTGCCCAGTTTCACACCGGAGAATTTTGCCAAGGTCGAGCGGTGGTATGAGGCCTGGGGCGTATGGGTGCTGTTTGCCGCCGCCTTTACGCCGATTCCGTTCAAGGTGTTCACCATCGCCGGCGGCGTGTTTCATCAGCCGCTGGGCCTCTTCATCCTGGTCTCGCTGGTGGGTCGGGCGGCCCGGTTTTTTCTGGTCGCGGGAGTGTTCTGGTGGGTCGGGCCCAGGGCGGTGCCGTTCATCGACAAATATTTCAATCTGCTATGCGTCATTTTCGTCCTGCTGCTGATCGGCGGCTTTGCGGTGCTGAAGCTGCTGCACTAAAGGTGCTTTGCGGTAGAATCATCGTCTTTCCCGCCAACCCCAGCGAGACCGACGATGGCATTTGAATCCGTGTATTCCCAGATTTTCGACGTGGTGATCTTCGGTGCCGGCTATGCCGGTTTCGCCGCCGCCGGCGAGGCACAGCAGCAGGGCAAGACCGTGCTGCTGGTTGATCGCCGGCCGGCGGTATTGGCGGAATCAGCGTGGGCGTTCAGCATGGCCGTCGGGCAGTCGGCTGCGCCGCCGTGGCGGGCATGGCTCGACGCCCTGGCGCAGCGCTCGGCCGGTAACGCGGACTACATCGACGGCGCCATCGCCGAAGTACTGGCCAATCAATTCCTGCTCGATCGCCGGATTCGTACGCTTTATTACGCCACGCCTGTAGCCGCCCATGTGGACGACCACGCTCTGGCGGCCGTGGCGGTGGCGGTCAAGGAAGGCGTCCGCGTGGTGCGGGGCCGGCAGTTCATCGACGCCAGCGAGACAGGCCAACTCGTGGCGCTGGTCGCGCCCGGCTACATGCCGGCGGCACCGGTGCGGCGATCATTCCAGTTGTTCTACCGGTACCTCCAAGCGCCCGATCGTGCCGCGGTCGAACTGGGCAAACTCGACATCCCCGGCGCCACGGCTCGCCTGGTGCCCAGCTACTGGCCCAACGAGCGCGTGCTGTCGGTCGATCTGCCCGGAACCCCCGGAGCGTTCCCGCGCCACCGCCAGGCGTGGGTGGCGGCCCTGACGGCGGCTAAGCAGAGCGGCCTCGTGGACGGCGCGTTGATGACGCATGGCTCAGTGATCACCTACGACACCTACGCCCCAACATCGTCGCCCCCGCACGTGCCGACGAACCTGGGAATGGCGGTCGCTGCGATCAGCGGCTCGGCGACCACGCTGGCGCAGCGCTTCGACTTGGGGCTGGCCGCCGCCAAGTCACTCGATGGCCTGAGCAAGAGCGGTGACCGAATGCTGCCGCTGGATTTTCCCGATGCGGCGATCAAGCCCCGGCAGGTCAACACCGACGTCGTGGTCGCCGGCGCCGGTACCGGCGGCGCCTTTGCCGCCATCGCCGCGGCGCGGCAGGGCGCGGCGGTCATGACCATCGAACCGCTGCCCTTCGTCGGCGGCATCGGCGCCGGCGGCGGCATCCACTGGTACTACTTCGGCTTCCGCGGCGGACTTCAGGAAGAGGCCGACCAGCGCGTCCGCGAGCTCACCCCATTGTTCGGCGCCAGTCAGCAGATTCGCGGTTTTCATCCCGACGCCAAGAAACTGGTCATCGAGCAGATGATGATCGACGCCGGCGCGGAACTGCTGACCGGATCGACGCTTTATGGCGTGGTGCGCGACGGCGCCAAGGTGGGCCGGGCCCACGTCGCCACGCCGCAGGGACCCCTCGCCATCACCGCCGAGAGCTGGATCGACGCCACGGGCGACGGCGATCTGGCCGCACACGCTGGCGCCACCCATTTTCTCGGGCGCTCCAGCGATTGTCAGTTGCACGCCTATTCGCAGTCGTCCGGGCGTGCCGGTGTGCAGAAGAACGAACCGAACATGTGGGTGGTCAACTACGACGCGGGCTTTGTCGATCCGACCGACACGCAGGACCTGACGCGCGCTCGCATGGTGGGCGTGAGTCACTATGTACAGGAGCAGTACGACGCGATCGAGCGGCCGACGTATATCGCGCCGGCGCTGGGCCTGCGGCAAGGCCGGCACATCGAGACCGACTACGTGCTGACGTTGTACGATCTGGTCAGCCGGGCGACCTTCCCCGATGCCGTCGGCCGGACCGGCGCGCACTACGACAACCACGCGATCGACTACGAGTTTGAGAGCGATGAGGGGATGTTCTGGGTGTGGGTGTGCCGGCAGTGGCGATCACCCCTGGCGTGCCAGTTCCCCTATCGCATGCTCCTGCCGGTGGGCCTGAGCAACCTGTGGATCGCCTGCCGGGCCGCGGGCGTGTCGGCCGATGCCCACCACTCGATGCGCATGCAGCGCGACATCCAGCGCCTGGGCGAGATCGCGGGCCTGGCGGCGGCGCTGGCGTGTTCGGAAAAGACCGACGCGCGCGGAGTGCCCTATCCCAAACTGCGCGCCCTGCTGGAAGCGACCGGCGCCTTGGCGCCCGATACGGCGCCCGACGATTCGTTCGGCCCCAGCCAGGGCCCCAAACTTAACGCCGGAGACGCCCTGCCGGGCGACTTTGCTCAGTGGGTGGCGGACCTTAAGTCCACGACCAACGCCTCGCTGTATCACCTGGTCAAGCATCGCAAAGACGCCCAGCCGGTGGTGCTGCCGCTGATCCAGGACGCCGACGCCGGCACGAGCTGGCGTGCGGCGGCGGTGGCGGCGATGTGGGACGAACCGGCGGCCGAGCCGCGCCTGCTCGCGGCGATCCGGCAGCGCGAGGAAGGCCAGTGGCCCGACGAACCCAAAGAGGGCCGGCCGGAACACAACAATCGGCTGGTGCCATGGTGGATCGTGTCGATCGCACTCTTGCGCCGCTGCGGCACGGCAGCGATGCTACCCGTGCTTGCCCAGACCGCCGCCGACCCGCAACTGCTGCACAACGCGCGCACCGCCACGGCGCTGACGCTCACGTCGCTGGCGCAGCGCGTCAAGCTGACCGCTGAGCAGAAGGATCTGGTCGCGACGATTCTCGCGCGGCTGCTGGCGACGCCGGCGCCCAATGCCGTGGGCGGCATGCAACGCAAGGCGTCGCTCGCATCGTCGCCCCCCGCCGCGCCGACCGGCAACCAGCGGCAGCCGGTGGTCGAGGATTTCACCTGGCAGTTGCACCTGGCCGTGGCACAGGCACAGAACGCCGCCCATCTGCCCGTGCACGACGACGCCGCCAAGTTCCTCAATGATCCGCGCGCCACGGTGCGCAAGGCGTTCACGCGCGAGCTTCAGAATTTCTAGCGCTAAGAATGCACCGCAAAGTCGGGGAGAGCGCCGAGGAAACAACATGAAAATGCTGCCTGTTCAATTCGAGGGCCTGAACATTCGGCGTGTCTATGACGAGGCGTCCGAGACGTGGTTCTTCTCGGTGGTGGACATCATCCAGGTGCTGACGCAGCAGCCCGATTTTCAGGCGGCGAGAAACTACTGGAAGGTGCTCAAGAACCGCCTGCGCAAGGAAGGGAGCGAAGTGGTTACAAACTGTAACCGGTTGAAGCTGCCCGCGGAGGACGGGAAAATGCGGTTCACCGACGTCGCCAGCCCCCAGACCCTCCTGCGTCTGGTCCAGAGCGTCCCCAGCCCCAAGGCCGAGCCGATCAAGCTCTGGCTCGCCAAGGTCGGCCACGAGCGGATGCAGGAACTGGCCGACCCCGCCCGCGCCCTCGACCGCGCCCGCGAGACCTGGCGGAAGCACGGCCGCAGCGACAAATGGATCCAGCAGCGGATGACCGGGCAGGAGACCCGCAACAAGCTCACCGATTACTGGGCCACCCACGACATCAAGCAGGGCGCCGAATACGCCATTCTCACCAACATCATCCATCAGGAATGGTCGGACCTATCCGTGCAGGATCACAAGGCCCTCAAGGACCTTAAGACGCAGAACCTGCGCGACCACATGAGTGAGGCCGAACTGATCTTCACCGCCCTGGCCGAACTGTCCACGCGACAGATCGCTGAAAAAGATGACGCCACCGGCATGGCGGAAAATCAGGTCGCCGCCAGGACCGGCGGGAACATTGCCAGGAAGGCCCGCGTCGAACTCGAAGGCATCACCGGCCAAAGCGTCGTCACGGGCCAGAACTTCCTGCCGCCAAGCAAAGTCAGGAAGCTCAAAGGGCCGGACCAATGAGCAAAACGGCGAATCGCTGATCCCCCTGACTCGCCCCGCCCGCCAAAGGAGCACTCAACCACTCACGACACTCCTGAGCCAGAATGTCGTCCTCGAATCGAGTCAGATCGCTCGACTGCCTCTGTCCCAGTTTGCCCAAAAGGTCGCCAAGGATCGGAGCGGCTACATGAGTCTGGTGGGTGGTAAGGCGTGGTCCTTTGAGCAAGGCCAGACCAGGTATTTCCTGCGCGGCAACATCGTGATTCCTCCCAACGACCGCCAGGACATCTGGAGCGGCACGTTGACGTTGCCGCGCGTCGAAATCCCCATTGACTAACGGACACGAGGCTTGCATCCCCCGCGATCGCCGCTAGGCTAGTTCACCATGCGCATTCTCGTCACCGGCGGCGCCGGATATATCGGTTCTCACGCGGTCAAGCTGCTCACCGAAGCGGGCCATTACGTGCTCGTGGTGGACAATCTTCATCGCGGACATCGCGCCGCGGTGCCTAAATCCGTGCCGTTCGAGGAGCTGGACCTGCGGCAGACCGAGGCCCTGGCCGGCGCCATGACGTACCACAAGATCGAGTGCGTCATGCACTTTGCCGCGCTGGCGTACGTCGGCGAATCGGTCACCCAGCCACTGACCTATTACGACAACAACACCTGGGGCACCATCAGCCTGTTGGGCGCGATGGACCAGGCCCGCGTGCGGCGGCTGGTGTTCAGCTCCACCTGCGCGACCTACGGCGAGCCGCAGCAGATGCCCATTACCGAGGACATGCCGCAGAATCCGATCAATCCTTACGGGCGATCGAAGCTGATGGTCGAGCACGTGCTCAAGGACTACGCGGCGGCGAACAAGGATTTCGCCTTCGCGGCCCTGCGTTACTTCAATGTCGCCGGTTCGGCCTCGGACGGTTCGATCGGAGAAGATCACGCGCCCGAGACGCACATCATCCCCGTGCTGCTCAATGCCGCGCTGGGTCAGGTGCCCGAGGTGACGATCTTTGGCGATGACTACCCGACGCCGGATGGCACGTGCGTCCGCGACTACATTCACGTCGAAGATCTGGTCGGCGCGCACATGCTGGTGATGCAGCAACTGGCGGCGGGCGATGGGCGGTTCTACAACCTGGGCATCGGCCGGGGCTACAGCGTCAAGGAACTGGTCGAAGCGGCGCGGCGGGTGACGGGGTTGACGATCAATGTGAAGATCGGTCCGCGCCGCGCCGGCGATCCGCCGCAGCTTTACGCCAATGCGGACAAAATCCGCAAGGAGCTGGGCTGGGAAGCCAAGCACACGGACCTGGAGCGGGTGATCGAAACGGCATGGCGATGGTTCCGCAACCACCCGCAGGGGTATGCCGAGCCTTAAAGGGGGAAACGCAGAAAAACAGAAAATGCAGAAAGGGCAGAAAATCGAAAGGGGGGCGTGTTTGTCTGTATCCGATTTTCTGCCTTTTCTGCTTTTCTGATTTTTCTGCTTTTCCTCAACCAATCCAGTGCCAAACCATCATCGCCAGCATGATCGCCAGACAGATGCCCACGCCGGCGATGATGATCCAGGCGATGACCTTGTAGGCGCGGCCCTTGGGCGGGCGCCATTCCTGAATGTCCGGAACGCTGCCGGGCTGATGCACGACCTCGCCCAGCGATCCCTGCTCGGTGTGGTCGGTTTCCATGGGCACCTCCATTACTTGCAGTGCTGACGTCTGACTGGTCACTGCTGGATTCTATGCGTCTTGCAGCGCCCCATCCCAGCCGCGGGAGCGGCTGGGCTTTCGTTCCTCATTCCTCATTCTTCGTTGCTCTACGGATTCCGCCGCGGGGGATGGAGGCCCGGAACTGTGGAAATGTTGAAGCCCCACAACTGCCGTGACTTGATCAGCATCCAGCCCACGGGCATAGCCAGGGCGCAGGTGTAGAGCAAGCGGAAGAATCGGCTCAGCAGTTCGTCGGCGGGGTGCCAGTCGCGCACCGGCGACCCGGCGAGCCACGGGAGGCCGGGGATGTTCCAGCCGCGCACCGTGACGACTCCGACGACCGCCAGATGAATGAACAGGCCGACACCAAAGACGATGAAGATCATGCTGATGGTCGAGTCACGAAAGACCAGGCCGCGAAGCTGGAGGCAGACGTAAGCGCCCACGAGGAATCCCAGAGCCGACGGGCCGAGGATCGCCAGATCGCCGGTGGCGCCGGTCTGGGGCCAGAACGTGGTCAGATCGACCAGCAGGCCCAGGATCAGTGCCGCCCAAACAAGCTTCATGGGCGCCGCCCACAGCCCGATGAAGACCAGCAGAATCAGCAGCAGGCTGGGCGTGATGTCGTGGCTCTGCACGTACCACAGCGTGGTCAGGCCCGTTTGCAGGGCGAGGAAGACGCCGGTGAAGAGGATGAAGGTAAGCCAACGCATGGGAGGGAGTTAAGTGGAAAGTGGAGGGTGGAGAGTGGAGCTAAGGGACGCGGGCGTTTGGGTTCATGTGGCACGTGACAAGACGCTTGGCGGACTCAGTGTCGGCTTGTGTTTTTCATGTCATGCTTTCTCACTTTCCACTCTCTACTCTCCACTTCCCCCTCATTCCTGTCGCGCCAGCACCACCACCCGGCCCAGATTGGGAAGCGGCCCGATCGGCTGCACGATCACGCGATTGAACTGGAGCGGATCGTCGGGCAGTGGTGTCAGCGCAGTGACCTTGCCTACCACCAGGCCCGAGGCGACGCGCGGCCAGTGCGAGTCGTCAAGGTGTGCGAGGTATTCCATGGCTACCGGGTCGTCCTTCTTGGTCTGCACGGTGAATCGTTGGCCGCTGTCCTCGGCGGTCATGGTCAGCACGAGTTCCCGCGCCAGGCGCTGCGGAGTGCTGGGCAGAAAGCGAACATCGAGCTGACTGCCCGGCGAGGAGATGAGCTCAACGGTCGCGGCGGCGGGACCCGCGTCGGTGATCCGGCCGACCAGGCTGAACACCGACTCGTCGGTGACGATCATGCCCTTGTCGACGCCCTGCAAGGTGCCGACGTTGAGCTGAAGCGTGTGATGTCGTGCCTGGGCGGCATAGGCGGTGACGTCCGCGGGCACCAGCCGGTAGCCCGCCAGGCGCTGCGGGTCGTAGGCCATGTCCTGGTAGCGTGCCAGTTGCTCCTGCGTGCGGCGCAGCTCGATGAGCAGCCAGGCGTTGTAGCCCAGTTGCTGGTCGTAATTGCGCTGGAGGGCCGAGGCGGCGCCGCGATTGACCGGTAACGGCGCGGGCGCGCGGAGTGAATCCGAGGCCCATTTGAGCGGCGCGCTGACCCAGCCAACCACCGCGGCGACGATCCCGCGCGGCCAGGCCGACACGCGCGCCTCGGCGGTGTCCGGTAGCAGTGAACTGACCAACAGCGCCATGATCAACAGTGCCAGAATCCGTCGCTGGGTAAATAGCCTGCTCATGGACAAGCCTAACGGCGAAGAAGACTGCTAGACGACAAGAAGGCCCAAGCGACATAATTCAGGCATGACGGTCCAACAACTCAAGGATGTCATGCATGCCCAGCCGTTCAGGCCATTTACCTTTCATATGGGGTATGGCCGCACGTTTCTGGTTAAGCATCCAGACTTCCCTTACGCGCGCACCGTCGGGACGCGCCATTATTGTTTTCAACGATGATGACAGCTTTCATGTTCTGGACTTGATGCTGGTCAGGGAATTGGTAGTTCATTCGTCCGGCAATTCCAGCGCCGCAGCCTAAAGTAGACTCCTTGAGACTAGAGGCTAAGCCGCAAGCGGCTTTCTCACATCGCGTCCATGTCGCTTTCCATTGTCTGCTTCCACTCCTCGAGGTGTTCGAGGTAGGTGGCGGTGCCGCGGGCGACGCAGGTGAGCGGGTCGTCGGCGATGCGGACATCCAGGCCCGTGGCGTTGGCGATGACGCGGTCGATGGCGCGCAACAGCGCCCCGCCGCCCGCCAGGCAGATGCCGTTCTCCACCAAGTCGGCCGACAACTCCGGCTCGGCGCGTTCCAGCGTGCGCGTCACCGTCTCGATGATCGCGCTGAGCGGCTCCAGCAGCGTCTCACGGACTTCCTCGCTGGTAATGACGGTCTTGCGCGGCAGGCCGGAGATCATGTCCCGCCCACGCACCTCCATGGTCAGTTCCTTCTCCAAGGGCGCCGCCGAGCCGATCTCGATCTTAATGCGCTCGGAGGTCTGCTCGCCGATCATCAGGTTGTAGGCCTTCTTCATGTGATTGACGATGGCCTCGTCGAAGTCGTCGCCGGCGACGCGGACGCTTTCACACTGGGCGATGTCCGCCAGGGACATGATGGCGACCTCGGTGGTGCCGCCGCCGATGTCCACGATCATAGAGGCGGTGGGTTCGACCACGGGCAATCCCGCGCCGATGGCAGCGGCCATGGGCTCCTCGACCAGGTACACGCGGCGGGCGCCGGCGCGTTCGGCCGAGTCGAGCACGGCGCGCTTTTCCACGGCCGTAATGCCGCTGGGCACGGCGATGACCACCCGCGGACGGATGAAGGGCCGATTGCCCGCCACCTTGCGGATGAAATACGACAGCATCGCCTCGGTGATTTTGAAGTCGCTGATCACGCCGTCCTTGAGCGGGCGGATGGCGGTGATGCTGCCGGGCGTCTTGCCCAGCATTTCCTTGGCGACCCAGCCCACGGCATAGCCGCCGTCGCGCATGGGGATCACCTGGTCGGTGCCCTTCTTGACGGCGACCACGCTGGGCTCATTGAGCACGATGCCCTCGCCGCGCACACACACTAGGGTGTTGCACGTGCCCAGGTCGATGCCCATGTCCACGCTGAACCAGCTTAAAATGTTGTCGAGAATCAAGGTCGGCCGGCCCCTTTACGCCGCTGCTCGGGGTGCCACTGCTGCGGCGGGTTAGATGGTACCCGATCCACAGGCCACCCGCATGGAGTGGTTATCGGCCGTGTAAGGGTTAGGACAAGAAAAATGGGTTGCCCATCTGGACTGCGGCGGCCTGGATGCCGCTTTGGCCGGGACAACGTCAAGCGCCGGCTCTGCCGCAAGCTACAGCGGTGTCGAAGCCACCACAGTCCAAAGAAGCGGCCGCCCGCGCCGTATCCGGGGGGAGCTTGGGCAACAGGGCTAACGTGGCGACGTTGTCGATTGCGGAATCACGTTGAAGGGGTTGCCTTGGCCGGTCAGTTGGTTGCCCTTGATCGCCAGGTAGACAATACCCGCCACGATCACCAGGGCAGCGATCAGCGCCAGCACGGTGTAGACGTTGCTGCTGCCGGAGGTCTGCGTGGAGCGGGACGATCCGGGGGTTCCAAACTGGCTCATCACGATACTCCCGTTAGGGCGGATTACTGATCGGAGGAACGGAGGCTAAGCCGCAGGCGGCTTGAATCGCACCGCCACGGCAGCGGAACGCAATGTCAGAGCGGCGCGGTCATGACCAGGTCGCCTTCCTGGATAGCGCCCTGGGGCAGTTCGACCACCCCGGCCGAGGCACGCTCATCCACGCTCTGGATGATCAGGTTGCCCATGAACTTGCCGTCACGCGAAATCAGGAATTTCATGCGCGGCAGCACGCGGTCGGCGCGGCCGACGCTGATCTGCACAAAGGTCTTGCCGCTCACGTCCTGCACGCGGGTGATCTTGCCTTCGATGCGCACATCCGGCAGGGGTGAGGTGGTTTCCTGCGCCCCGGCGCCCCCTTGGGCCACCAGCCCCTCGAGGCGGGCGATTTCCTCCTGCGACATCGCAAGTTGCTCTTTCATGTAGCGCACCTGGTTTTCCAGGGCTTTCACCGTGCTGTCCAGTTCGTCGTTACGGTTGCGCACCTGGATGGCGTCGGTCTGGGCCTTGACCAGGTCGTCGCGCTTCTGCTTGAGTTCCGCCAGCGTGGCGTCGAGGATCTGCACGTTCTGCTGCATCGCGACCTTCACGCCCGTCAGGTCGGCGCTGAGCGCGGCAAACTCGCGGTTCTTGGCGTCAAGCGCCTGCTGCAACCCGGCGGTGTCGCCGACCTGCTTGTTGAGCGCGGAGGTGAGGCCCTCGAGTTCAGCGTTGAGATCCGCCAGTGTCTTGGCCTTTTCCGCCGACGCTGCCGCCAGGTCTCCCTGGAGAATGTGGTTGGTCTTCTGCGCGCCGCTCAACTCCTCCTTCAGGCTCACCGCCTGCTCACGGAAGTTCTCCGTGTTGGCGACGAACACCACCGTCATGGCGACAAACGCGATGGACAGGACCGTCACGAGCACGACAAAGACTTTGGTGAGAACGCTCAAGGCGGCCTCCTTTGGCAGGGAGTGGGGTCAGGGCTGGCGAACAATTGCCGCACCCTGGTCAGCGGGCTAGGGCTGAGCTTGCCGCATTATGACTTGCCGTTGGAAAGCTTGTCAAGGCGGGGCGGGGCGGATTTCTGGTTTCCAATTACTGATTTCTGATTTGGGGGCGCTGGCAGTGACTATTACGGACCTGAATTGACAAATCAGAAAAGGCGTCTGAAAGACCGGATTGAACCACCAAGACACCAGGAATACATGGGGAGATCAGGCTCTTCTTGGTGTCCTTGGTGTCCTGGTGGTCTAACCAAAGTTCCCCGAACTGCAAATCAGAAACTGGAAATTGCCTTAAGCAACGCCGCGGCCGCCGATAGTCGCACCTGCTCCTGGGGGTCGTCAAGCATGGCCACCAGCGCCTTGGCGGCCCGGACATCACGGAAGGACCCCAGCGTCAATGCCGCCTGCGAACGCACGGCCGTCACCTGATGCCGCCCGGCATCCAGGGCGATGGGCAGACCCTGGTCGTAGCCGATCCGTGCCAAAGCCTCGGCAGCGACCAACTGAAGCTCAACGGGCGGCTTGTCGAGCAGGCCGCCGATGGCGTTCTCGTACTTGCGGTCCTCCAGTTGGCCCAGCATCTGCACCGCCATGACGCGGACCTCGTCGAACTGGGAGAACACGCCGGCACGGATGGCGTCGAGCACGCTCATGTCGCCGAGTTTGGCGATGGCCTCGGCCACCTGAAGGCGCACGATCGCCTCGCGGACGCCGCTGACGCGGGGCATGGGCGTGCGAGCCTCGTCCTTGAGCATGGGGATGGCGCTGGGGTCGCCGATCAGGCCCAGGATCAAGGCGGCGTTGCCGCGAGTGGCGGGGTCCTGGCTGACGAGCATTTGCGCCAAGGGGGTCAGGTCGGCCTTCTGGCCGCTGGCGCGCAGGGCGAACATGGCGGCGGCGCGCACGGAAGCCGACGGGTCATCCAGCCGGCGCCGCGCCGCCGGCGCCAGGTCCGCCAGCTTCAACCGACCCATGGTGACCAGCGCCGCAAAACGCACCGGCGCCGCCGGATCGTCCAGCGCCCGCTGCACCATCGGCGTGGCGCGATTGGGTAGATAGCGGGCCGTCTCCATCGCGTTGGCACGCAAGTACGCATCTTCGCTCTGGCTCGACGCCACCACCTGCTTGATCGCCAAGTCGCGCGCTTCGCGCATGATCTGCGGATAGGGGCGCGGATCGGTATTGGCGTCGTTCTTCCCGGTCGCCGCAGCGGCGTTGGCCCCGCCTGCGCCGTTGGTTCGCGACGGCGCCTGGCAGCCCGGGAGCAGTGCCGACAGCACGACCGCAAGGGTAAGGGCCATGCTCACTGAACCCCCGGAAGTGAGCATGCCTCGATCCGACCAGATGTATTGCTTTTTCATCCTGACGACTCCACGAGGCTCTGCGTACGGCGGCGCGGCATGATCACGCCGACGAGGACACAAGACCCAGTTACGATTACCAGCGCCCACATCGGCGCTTCGCCGCACCGGCCAAACAACGTGCGCCGCGGATCGACGACCACCTCGGCGGCCACCACCCCGCTGACCGAATGCGCCTGGCCGTCCACGATCACCAGCGGCCCGACGCGCCCGTGCGCATCGATGAATCCGCTGATCCCGCTGTTCACGCTGCGTGCCATGGGCACGCGTAGTTCGACGCAGCGCAGGACGGCCAATTGCACGTGCTGGGGCTGCTGGTCCCAGCCGGTATACCAGCCGTCGTTGGTCAGGTTAACCAGTACATCGGTGCGTTTCTCGCCGTCGGCAGCGTAAACCATCCAGCGCGTGGCGCGGGGAATGGCGTCCTCGAAGCAGATCGGCGTGGCGAGGCGCGCCTTGCCGCCATCCGGGGCCGGAGGCGCGGACGCCAGCGACAGGGGCAACTCAAACACGGCAAACGACCGGTCCCCGGGCGTCAGCGAGTAATCTGACTCATAGGGTGACAGGTAGCGCAGGAACAGGTCCTTGAGCCAGGGCCAGGAGTCGATGCCCGGCAGATACTCGCCAAACGGCACACGATGGATCTTGTCGTAGTGCTGGCGGCGCGGCACGCCATTGGCATCGAACAGATAGACCGAGTTATAGCTTTGCGCCGGGCCGTCGTTGGGCGCGGGCAGATAGGTGCCCGAGCCGATCAGTAAGGGCGTGCCCACCTGCCGGGCCAGCTCCGACACACGGTCGCGCATGCTTGCCCGCCAGCTCATCCATCGTGCCAGGTGATCGGGCAACTGCTCCAGCGTCACGCCCAGTTGCTGGGCCACGGCGGCGACGTGCTGCGCATCCTCACGGGCCTGCAAATCCTGGGCGGTCACGCTCTGCCAGTACAGCGCATCGGCGGCAAAGTCGCGCTGGGCTTCGGAGTTGATCGGCGCAGGCACCATGGTCTCAGGCCAGACGATCAGGTCAGGCGCCGGCCAAAGGGCCGCGGCGGCATGGGTCAGCGACTCGAGCTGATCCCACATCGCCTGGTCCGTCTCGAGCCGGGGCGAATTCTTATTGTCCTGCGGCACGTTGGTCTGCACGACGGCGATGCGCAGCGACAGGGGCGCGGCGGCGGCTTCATTCGTCTGCGCCTGGCCGGCGCGCCACCCACCGTACCACGCCGCCCCGCCCACCATCAGCAGCCACAGCGTGATGGACCAGCGCAGCGTGTAGCTGAACCGGCTGCGGCCGCCTCGGCTGCGCGTCCACCACGACCGTGTCAGCAAATCCACTACAAGGCCACTGCTGGCGGCCACCACGAAGCTGACCGTCAGCTCGCCAAACAGGTCGGCACACTGGATCAGCCAGGGCGCCCGCGTGGTGACGTCGAAGGGCGCCTGGGTTTGCCCCAGGACGAACCAGCCAAAGCCGCCCCACGGCGCGTGCCCGCGGATCATCTCCAGGCTCACCCAGACCATCGGCACCGCCAGGGTCATGGGAAAGCGCCCATAGCGGCGGTCCAGCCCACGGATGAGCATCAGTCCCACGGCCCAATACAGGCCATAGAACAGCGACAGGCCGATGTACCCCCCGACGGTCACGACCATGAGCCAGCGGACCATCAGGAGCCACCAGACGGCGCCCACGAGGTAACTGGCCCAGAAGAGCCGGCGTGAATCGGTGGAGCGCAGCGCCAGAATGACGGCGGGGACCAGGGCGACATGCGCCAACCAGCCCCACCCGGGCCGGGGAAAGGCCAGCGCCAGCAAGAGAGCCGAGAGGCCCAGCAGCGCCATGTGCATGGCCATGCTGGCAAAGCCGGCGCGCGGCGTGGCGGGGGAATGAGTTAGAGCCTGGCGCATCGGGTGCTAAGCATAACGCAACCGCGCTCCATGCCCACTTACTAAGGGGAGCGGTTTATAGGCGACACATAGAAGTCGGGCGTCGTGTCAGACGTAACGGTGTTTCCAGAAGTTTGTTTAATATTCTGGTGTCAACTATAAACCGCTCCCCGTAGTAAGTGGACATGCCTCTCTTCTGCATCAGATCGCGCGGGGATGCGCCTTGTCATACGCCGTGCGCAGGCGCATCGTCGATAGATGCGTGTAGATCTGCGTGGTCGAGAGCGACTGATGGCCCAACAGTTCCTGCACACTGCGCAGGTCCGCGCCGTTGTCCAGCAGGTGGGTGGCGAAGCTGTGCCGCAGCGTGTGCGGGCTGATGTTCAGGTCCAGACCTGACAGCGCCAGGTACTTGTCGAGCTTGCGGCGGACGGATCGGCTCGACAACCTCCCGCCGTTCTTGTTGATGAACAGCGGAACCTTGGGATTGAGCGCCGCCGCCTGGCGCACCGAGATATACCGGCCGTCAGCTTCCAGCAGCATCATGTAGTGCTTGATGGCGCTCATGGCATGGCTGCCCAGGGGCACGATGCGCTCGCGCTTGCCCTTGCCGCGCACGTGCAGCGTTTGCTCGGTGAAGTCCAGGTCGGTGCGATTGAGATCGACCAATTCGCTCACGCGGACGCCGGTGGAATAAAGCGTTTCGAGGATGGCACGGTCGCGCGCACCCAGGGTGTCGCGCGAGTCGGGCATCGACAGCAGCTTCTCGACGTCCTGCACGCCCATGGCCTTGGGCAGGCGCTTGGTCTGCTTGGGCGTGCGGATGAGCACCATGGGGTTACTGGTGACGATGCCGCGCTTGAGCATCCACTTGTAGAACGAGCGCAGGGTGGCGATCTTGCGCGCGATGGTGGCGGCGCTGTAGCTCAGGCTGTCCAGGTGCGTCAGGAAGGAGCGCAGCGAGACGGCATCGGCAGCGGTGATGCCCGGATCGGCCGACTCGGCGACCGCGGTGGCGGGCTCGGCGGCGGGTGCAGCACTCCCGTCCCCCAGCCCCACATTGGCATGATGGGGCTGAGGTGCCGAGGCTGCCCCAGGCGCGATGAGAAACTCGACATACTGCCGCAGGTCTGTCTCATAGCAGCGCGCGGTATAGGGGCTGAAATGCCGTTCAAAACGCAGGTACTGCACGAACTGGTCGATCAGGGGGCTGGAGGTAGACATCCGACGGCTCCTTCCGGAGAAAAGAGGCCGGCCCATCATGGACCGACCGGGGGAATCGGGGGAATCGATCAGGCCCGGCGCAGCTTGGCCAGGCGTTCACTCATGCGCTGGCCCATCTGGTGGCAGAGCAGGGCGGCATCGAACCAACTGAAACTGCTGGCCGGATCGTTGGCCAACTGCACCAGGCCGGAGAGCACATCGCCCTCCTGGCCCGGGGTATAGGTAAAGGCGTAGCGTCGGCCTTCTTTGACCAGCACCAGTTGCCGGCTGCCATCGGGGCGCGGCACATCCTGGCCCGGGGTGGGGGCCGGCCCGCTGTCTATTTCGGGGGGCGACGCCCGGGGGCGCCGGGGCGCGGGTGGATGGGAGTTGTCAGTGTCGGACATCGGTCGCTCCAATCCCGCTAAGGGGATTCGGCGATGCCGGTGCCCTAGGGGGTGGGGGGTTTCTCGTTCGCAGCCGAGGTCGGCGGCGCGACGCGCTGCCGTTCGGCTTCCAGCAAGCGTCGGCTCATTACGTAAGCCGCAAACTCGCTGTACAGGTCCATGCTGATGCGATAGCGTCGCCAAGCGTCTTTCTCGAGCACCGGGCCGCGCTGGGAAGCGTAATACTCCAGCAACTCACGCACGCGTGGATCGCCGGCATCCAGCACGGCGCTGGCGACCGTCACCGGCTGCCGCCGGCTCGCAGGGGTCTGAACCGCCGGCGCCGGGTCCGTCGCCGATGTTCTGAGCCGGCGAATGCTCGCGGCGTCGACGCTGTCCACGCGCTGGTCCACGTAGAGCTCCAGCGTCAGGCCCAGCTTGGGCGGGTCGTAAGGGTCGTAAGCGGTGACGGTGCCCACCACCAGGCCGTCGACGCCCAGCGTGCGCATCAGGTGCATCGCCTGTGCCGGGTCGGACACCCGGCTCATCTGTAGGGCATTCATGGCGGCGATGGTGCGATTGACCGGAAGCACGTCGAGGTTCGAGGCGTTCTCCAACTGCCGATGCAGATGGTCCGCCAGCACCGCGCCGTCGGCCTGTTGCGTGCCGCTCTCATTGCCAAGGGGGACGATGGCCCAGACGTGCCGCGAAGGGTAGGGCCCGGCCAGTTCATCGGCCGGCGGCCGCGGGAACAAGCCGCAGCCGCCCAGCAGTAACGCTGCAACGATCAGCATGACCTGTTTACTTGTCATGGCGTCCTGCCTGAGTTGGCCGCCAGCCTCCGCTGGGGGGATGGGAATTTCTGATTTCCAATTTCTGGATCAAGCCCGGGCATGCGAGTCTTCGAGCTTGGCCGGGATTTCTACCAACCTTGATCCCCGGCTAGCCCCAAAGCGGGCATGCCGGGTCTTGAGTTCCCAAATCAGAAATCAGAAATCAGAAATTCCACTGGCTACTTATCGGTACACACTGGCTGACCAATGCACATTTCACGGCGTGGCGCCGACACTCGCCTGACTTCCCGCCGCCGGTGTCTGCCCGGCCATCAGCATCGACCGCGCCGGCCGCAGCGACCAGATGCTCTGCTTCTGATCCTCTGTTCGACTTGACACGAAATAGATCAGGCCATCGCCGGCCCACACCGGCTGAACGTTCACAAACTGGTTGTGCGTCAGGTTCGATCGGCCCGAACCGTCGGCGTTGATGATCCAAATGTCCGCCTGCTTCAACGCCCCAGCTCCCGGACCCTGCCCCTGGTCGGGCGCCTCGGGATCCACCACCGTGCAGAACACCACATGCCTGCCGTCGGGGCTCCAGCGCGGGCTGATGCACGCGGCGTTGGAACTGGCGGCGACCTCCGTGGGCCGCACGCCTTCGCCGTTCTCGATGTCCACCGTCCAGATGCCGAACCATCGCGTGCCGCGCTCGCGGGCCCGCTGGAACACGATGCGGTTGCCCGCCGGCGACCAACTGGGGAACAGCCCCGTGCCCAGGAACCGCTTGTTGCCCGGCTTGGTGACTTCCACCAGCACCATGTCCCACTGCCCGCTCTGCGGCGATTGCGTCGAGTACACCAGCGACTTGCCGTCGGGCGAGAAGCTGGGGTGAATATCCTGGGCCGGGTCGCTGGTGACCTGCACGGGCTGGCCGCCATCGACCGGCATGATGTAGATGTCCCAGTTACCCGAGCGGTCCGAGGCAAAGGCGATGCTCTTGCCGTCAAGGCTGAAGGCGGGCATGGCGTCGTTGGCCTGGTCGTCCGTCAGCCGTGTCACCGACGTGCCGCGCACGCTCTGGAGGTAGATGTCGGACGTGTGGCGATGGCGGGTGGAGGCAAAGACGATGAGCTGGCCGGTGGCGTCGATATCAGGGTCAAAGTCGCTGCCTTCGATGGCGAAGGTGACCTGGCGAAGGTTGTCGGGTGCATCGGCGGCGCGATCGCCCCCGCCCCCGGTAGCCGCGGGGGAGACGGGAAGCTGGCCAAAAAGGCTAAAGGCGCCGACGGCCTGCACGGCGGGGGCGGACGCCTGGACGGCGGGGCTCGGATTCGCCGGCGTCACCGCGGGCGCGCGCTGAGCCCGCAGCCCATCAAAGCTCAAGTGGGCGCAACCCCCGGCCAGCACCGCCACGCTCACCAGCACCGCCGACATCCAGGCCAACATCATCCATCGCAGCGTCATGACGATCCTCGCGGCAGGGGGTGCAGATTGCCCATTCCAGGATCAGGTCAAGCGACCCGACCGCCCGGTGTTATCGGCGCAACGGAAAGCCACCCCGTTTCTTTCCCGGCTATGCGTCTTATCGGACGGCTCACGGGGGTGGCTTTAGACCCGGATTACCACCGCGCCATGGATTCGAAGGGCTATCATGGGTACGCATGAAACGCAGGGCTCTCGAACAGCACCTCAGACGGCAGAACTTCCAGTGCCATCATCACCGCAGTAATCACGATAAATATGTGGATCAACCCCAGCAACGGACTACAATCGGCCGTTCCCCGTCACGGCGAGATCAAATTCGGCTTGGTGTGTGCGATCTGCCGACAGTTGCAGGTGCCCCGGCCACGGGGACGGTAAGGTCAGCTAGGCCGTTGCGCGGCGGGATAACTCCTGCAACCTCGCCCGCCCTGCGCGCAACGTCTTAAGGGCATCGCGCGCGTTGTCGAAGGCTTGGGCAAGACTCTCGGCTTGTGTGAGCAACGCTGGATCCATGGGAGAGGAAACGACGAACCCCCCTTCCCGGGCCGGTTCCAGGGTTAGCACCAGTTGGCCATCACTGACCGTATAAGCTTTCGCTTTCTTTCGCGGCGTGGCCGGATTATACCCCCCGCCGGGATGATGACCAAAGTTACCAAACTGTTGCGCCTTGGCCGGCACCGCTCAACCGTGTACGCATACGGTCGATTTCATGACTAAGGAGCCGCCGTCTTCGAGGCACGTCAAGGCGAAGCCTGTCATGCGGCAAACGAGGATCGGTCGTCAACCGCGACAGTCTTCTTGTCTGCCTATCTTCCTGTCGCCCGCCTCCCTCTGGCCCCACATCACAAGACGGAATCATCTATGATATGGCCGACTGTCCCTGCCTGATCGGCGACCACCGGGCGGGGCGCTCGCTGGAGCTTACTGGTCCTTAAACCGATGCGTTCATGAGCCAACCGCTAGTCATGTTCACGCAGGATGCCGGGATCATATCGCCTGTCACGCTGCGTTGGGTCGTCACCACTGCTTATCTGGCGGTGCTGGGCCTGATCTCCATCTATGGCCTGCACCGCTACTGGCTGGTGTGGCTGTACTACCGTCATCGCCGGGAGAAGCCGACGCCGATGCGGACCGGTGCCGCCCTACCGATGGTCACCGTGCAGTTGCCAATGTTCAACGAAGCCCTGGTGGCCGAGCGGGTCATCGACGCGGCCTGTGCTCTGGACTACCCTCGGCAGCTTCTTCAGATCCAGGTGCTGGACGACTCGACGGACGGCTCGGCGGGCATTGCCCGGCGGCGGGTTGCGCACTGGGCCGGCAAGGGCGTGGACATCCAGTACATCCATCGTCTGGAACGTACGGGCTACAAGGCCGGGGCGCTGGCGCACGGGCTGAAACAGGCCCGCGGCGAGTTGATCGCCATTTTCGACGCCGATTTCGTCCCCCAATCCGAATTCCTGCGCCAGACCGTGGATTATTTCACCGACCCGGCCATCGGCATGGTGCAGACGCGCTGGGGCCACATCAACCGCACTCAGTCGCTCTTGACGCGCAGCCAGGCGATTTTTCTCGATGGGCATTTTGTGATCGAGCACGCGGCGCGGAATCGCTCCGGGCGATGGATCAACTTCAACGGCACGGCCGGGCTGTGGCGGCGCACCGCCATCGAGTCGGCCGGTGGCTGGCAGCACGACACCCTCACCGAAGATGTGGACCTGTCCTACCGCGCCCAACTGGCGGGCTGGCGATTCCTGTTCCTGCCCGACGTGGTCTGCCCCGCCGAGCTACCCCCGCAGATCAGTGCTTTCAAGAGCCAGCAGCATCGCTGGACCAAGGGTTCGGTGCAGACGGCACGCAAACTGCTGCCGCGAATCCTGCGCGCCCCCGTGCCGCTTTCAATCAAGATCGAGGCGTTCTTTCATCTGACCTGTCCGATGGTCTACGCCTACATGATGGTGCTGATGCTGCTCTTCTTCCCCGCGATCTACGTGAACATGCAGCCCTTCGAGAAGGGCTCGTTCGCGGGTCTGCTGCTGGGCTTAAGTCTCTTTGCGATCGGATCGGTGTCGGCCTCGACGTTTTACATCGCCAGCCAGAAGGCGCAGGGGCGCGGCGTGTGGGGCACGGTTCTCCAGTTGCCGATGCTCATGTCGATCGGCCTGGGCATCGCGGTGAACAACTCGCGGGCCTGTCTGGAGGCCCTGGTGGGCCATGAATCGGCGTTCATTCGCACGCCCAAGTTCAACGCCGGCGGCGAGCCGTCGAGCGCCGCAGGCGACCAGGGCGACTTGATCGAGACCGACGACGCCCCACGCCGCGGGCGGCGACCTCGAATGCCCACCCGCCTGATCGTGTCCCTGCTGGAACTGGTGCTGGCGGGCTATCTGATCCAGTGCGTCTACCTGGCGGTGCAGTTGGACAACGCCTTTGTCAGCGTGCCCTTCCTGGGCCTCTTTGCCGCCGGCTACCTGTACGTCGGCCTGGCGAGCCTGTGGCAGCAACTCCGCTCTTGGCGACCGCCACGCCCCATCGCCGTGCCCGCATCGTGATGGGGGGAATGGATCAGGGGCGAACGAGAGAACACGAAGACACGAAGGGCAGAGAGAACAACGAAGTCGAGAACCAGGAAAGCCAGACGCCAGTATCTCACTTGCATGGCTCGCGTCATGGGGGAGGCTCCTCTCCTCGATTTTCATTCCCATTCTCTTGATTCTTCTTTGCCCTCTTCTTCGTGCCTTCGTGTCTTCGTGTTCATTAATCCGTGTTACTTCCCCACTTTTCTTCACGCCATTTCATCCTCGACGTGCAGGTCGATGCCTGATTCGCCCGCCTGGTTTAGCAATCGTTCGAGCGTGCGTGACGCGGGGTTCTTGCGGCTGGCCTTGGCGGCGCCGGCGGGCGCGCCGTGCGGCTGGCTGGCGAACTGGCGCATCAGCGAGAAATTGAGCAACGACTCGAACGTTTTGCGGCTGCCGGGGTCGAAACTGTCGATCGCGTCGTAGAGCACGCCGTTGCCGCGTTCGAGCAGTTCGATGAGCCGGCGGGTGGCGCCCTGAGTCGGGCCGACCAGGTGCCGCCGCGCGGCGATAAGCACCAGCGGCAGGCAGGCGGCGGCGATGCGATTGCGCAGACGCGACGACTGCTCCAGACATCGCTCGATCTGGTCCAAGTCACCGACGCGCGGCTCGGTGCGCGACAGCCCGGCGCGCAGCGTCGCCCCCTTGAACTTCAGATAGTTCATCCGCACCAGCAGCGACTCAAGCTCGTCGGCCGAGAGCATGGGCTGGTGATACAACGGCTGAATCGCCTCGGGCAGATCGTGAACCGGGACCATGGACTGAACCGCGGCATGATGACCTTCCGACTCCGGCCGCAGGTACACCGAATCGGCGTCGTCCCGCGTGAAAGGCGGCAGGGCGAAATACTGAATGTCGAGCTTGCGGACGGCGGCGGCGCGTTGAAGGTGAATGGCGCGCTGGATGGTCGACCGTGTCCGCCGATATTGTGCCGCCAACGCGCGGATGGGAGTGCCGGCGGCATGGGCCTGGGCGATGGCCTGACGCTGCGCGCCATCCAGCGGGCCGCTGCGATCGGCGAAGATCCGGTCTTCAGGATGACGATGGTCGTGCGCTTCGAGCAGTCGCCGAATCGTCTCCAGCGCCCGCCCGTACTTGCGCGAGAGGTGAATAGCGACCTGGTTGGGGGAGACCTGACTGGACTGGGCGATGCGGCGGGCGCGCTGGAGGATCTGCCGATGCGTGACGGCATCGAGCCGGGTGAAATCCGCGGCCCGGCGCAGCAACTGGGGATGCGCCGCCAGGAATCGCTCGCTGGCGCGGCGGGGGTAGACGACCCCTTTGCGTCCGCCATCAACCCTGGCCCAGCGCCAGCGCAGCCCCAGTTGTCGCCAGCGCGACAGCGTCTTGGTGCTCACGTTGAGCCGCCGCGCCAGGGCCTCGCCGCTCTCGACCACTTCGTCGGCGCCGACCGGTATGTCCATCGACTGGCTCAGCCGATCGATGAGCAGACGCAGATCGTGCAGGATCGCCTGGCCCACCAGCAACGTCTCCTGCTCGATTTCACTGCGATATCCGGTGATCCGATAAACCACAAACTCCAGCGGATAGTTGATTTCAGGCTCGATCTGATCGTGCAACCGCTCGGCCCGGCGGACCTGCTCGACACGACGCGCCGGCGGCGCAAAGAGTAGTTCTCGGGTCAACTGATCCAGTGCCTGGCAGCGAAAAGTTGGGGTGGTCGAGCGGGGCATGAGAAGAGGTAACACGGATGAACACGAATTAGGAAGGAACAGGGATGGACATGATGGACAGGATCAAGACAAGGAGTCGGTAGTCAGGAGTCGGAATAGACGTTTGGCCGGTGACGCGCAGCGTCCCTTTTGTGCTGCTATCCGTGTTCATTCGTGTTCATCCCTGTTACTTCCTTCCATATGCGCAGCGGGCGAAGCCGGGGAATCAAGCCGTGCTGGTGCGCCTTCTCGTAAAACAGCCGCATGGCCTGGAGCTGCGGTTCGCCGATGTCGTAATGCAGCCATTGGCCCAGGTACTGCATCGCCAGGTCGTGCGGCCAGGCATGCGCCGCGGCGTGGCGCGTGACGATGTCGGCCATGCGCCCGGCGTTACCCAGGCGCGTCTGTGCCAACAGCTGCGGCAGATCGCCCAGCGGCGCCTCGGCCCTGGCCATCCACACGGCAAAGACGAACGGCAGCCCCGTGTGCGCCTGCCAGGCTTCGCCCAGGTCAAGCTGGTACGGATACAGCGACTCGGGCGGGCAGGCGGTCACGACTTTGTCGCCGATGAGCAGCACGGTCTGCGGCGGCTGTGTCGATGGTGGCGGGACCGCGCCACGCCGTGCATCGTAGTCGATGACCTGCGCCTGGCGCCCGTAAATCTCCGCCAGCAGCACGCGCATCAGCGCCACGCTTGTGTGGCTGTCCGTATCGGCGTGCACCTGCGTCACGGCCTCGAACGGCACGCGGCTGAACAAACGCACGGTCAGCGTCTTACCCTGGCAACCAATCCCGCCCACAGGCACGATGGCCAGTGGCGTCGTGCTGCGCTGAAAGTCGATCACCGGGCACAAAGCGATATCCACCGCGTCCGCTTCCAGGTCCGCCAGCAGCCGGCTGGGCACATCGAGCTTCACCACCGGATCACGGCCGCCTTCGAGGCCTTCGATCAGCGGCTTGGCGTTGAGGAAGCTCACGCAGCCGATGCGGCCGACGCGCCGTTGCACCGTGGCGTGGTCCGCGGGTCTGGGAGAATGAGTCGAGACGGTCTCCATCGCGGTCATTATAGAAAGCCACGCCTGGCACATGCGCCACGGACTCCATGCCCATTAAGGTGGGCATGCCTCGTGCGCCCCGCTTGACCGCGGCGCGCCCGCCCCGGATCATGCCCGGCTAATGGAAGCACTCCGCGATATCCCTACTGCGCAGATTCTGGTCGTCGATGACGAGATCGATCATGCCGAGGTCATGGCCGAGGCCTTGCGCCGCCAGGGGCATGTCTGCACCATCGTGCATGATCTGGCATCGGCCAGGGAGGAACTGGCGCACGGCAACTTCGACCTGGTGGTCACCGACCTGAAAATGCAAGGGGAAAATGACGGCCAGGAAGTGCTGGCCACCGCCCGGCAGACGCAGCGCAACGCCGAGACCATCATGGTCACCGCCCATGGCGACGTGCCAACGGCCAAGGCGGCGCTCAAGGGCGGCGCCTATGACTTTATTGAAAAGCCGCTGGACCTGGACGTTTTTCGCAATCTGTGCCATCGCGCCTTGCGCGAGGTGATGCTGCGCGACCAGAACACAGCCCTGCGCGAGCGGCTGGATGAGCAGTTCGGCTTCGAGGGCATCATCGGCCAGTCGCCCCCCATTCGCCAGATCATCAGCCGGCTCAAGCAGATTGCGCCCACGAGCATTCCCGTGCTGATCACCGGCGAGTCAGGCACGGGCAAGGAACTGGTGGCGCAGGCGATCCACAACAATTCGCGGCGGGGCAAGAAGCAGTTCGTGCCGCTCAACTGCGCGGGACTGTCCGAGTCGATTCTCGAGGACGAGCTGTTTGGTCACGTCAAGGGCGCCTTCACCGGCGCCGAACGTGACCGTGAAGGGCGCTTTGAATACGCCGACGGAGGCACGCTGTTTCTGGATGAAGTGGGCGACATGCCGCCGCTGATGCAGGCCAAGCTTCTGCGCGTGCTCGAAAGCGGCGAGGTGATCCGCCTGGGCGCTAATGCCGCCAAGCACGTGGACGTGCGACTGATCTCAGCGACGAACCACGATTTGCTCCAGCAGGTCAAGGAAAGCAAGTTCCGTGAGGACCTTTTTTTTCGTATCAAGGGCGCGGAGATCCATCTGCCGCCCTTGCGCGAGCGTCCGGAGGATGTTCCGCTGCTGGTGCGCCACTATGCCCAGGTCTTCGCCAAGCAGATGGACCAGCCCACGCCCACCATCGCGCAGGACACTATGGAGGCGTTGATGCAGCACCCCTGGCCGGGCAACGTGCGGCAACTCATCAATGCGGTGCAGAATATCCTGATCATCGCTCAGGGTGAAAGCGTGCTCGAGCCGCGTCATCTGCCCCCCGACATCGCCACCGCGCAGGGGACCGCAGCCCAAGGCAGCGTGGAAATCCCCGCGGGCATGAGTCTGGACCAGATCGAGAAGCAAGCGATCCGCAACGCGCTGCGCGTCAACCAGGGCAACCGCGAGGCGACGGCGAGAATGCTGGGCATCGGGGAAAGGACGCTGTATCGCAAGTTGAAGGAGTATGGGCTCAAGTGAGGTAGAATGCGTGCATGGTCGCACTACTCGAAAAGATGGCGCATTACGCGGCCGATCCGTCGAAGGGGCAGTCCCAACTCATGATTGAACGTGGGATCGGCTACTGGATCACCGACGACGGCGAGTACGTACCGACTCCGCCGCGCGTCTCGCATGGTGATCTGGTGCGCCACCTGATCGATGCCGACACGCTGTCGGAGGATGACCGCGAGGCATTCACGATCGACGCCAACGCTTATGCGATCAGCAAGGGTTGGACGCGCGTGCGCATCTACCCGTCGCAGAGCGTGGTGTATATCGACTATGGGGCGGGCAAGCAGAAAGCCCATCGTCGCGCGGTGGAGGAGTTGATCGACCAATTGGGTCTGAGCGGGTTGATCCTCAAGTACACCGACGAGCAGGGGAATTACATCAGTGACACGTGAAGGTGCATACCGCATCGGCCACGGCTTTGACCTGCACCGCCTCGAAACCGGGCTTAAACTCATAGTCGGCGGCGTGCATATCGAGCACGATAAAGGTTGTGCTGCGCACTCCGATGGCGATGTGGTCTATCACGCCGTGACCGATGCGGTGCTGGGGGCGCTGGGGCAGGAGGATATCGGGCAGTTGTTTCCCGATAACGACCCGACGTGGAAAGGGGCGGATTCGCGCGTGTTTGTCGAGGAGGCGGTGCGGCGGATGAAGGCGGCCGGGTATGCCATCGGCAACCTGGATGTGACCGTCATTTTGCAGCGGCCCAAGCTCAGTCCGCACAAGGCGGCGATCAAGCAGAACCTGGCGGGCCTGCTGGATTGCGAATGGTCACAGGTCAATATCAAGGGCAAGACGCACGAAAAGGTGGATGCGATCGGCGAGGGGAATGCGATCGGGTGTCATGTGGTGGTGATGCTACATGCCCGCTGAAGTGGGCATGCCTACTCCTCTTCGCGCTGCGTGTCCGCCGCCGCTTTCCAGTTGCCTACCTGGCGGTACTTCTCCCCCACCGCCAGGTCCCAGCCGGGGTGATCCTCGCGAATGGGCAGTTGGCGAAACTCGCTGCGGCAGCGATAGCACACCAGGCAGCGCCCCGCGAAAAAGTAGATCACCGCGTCCACCAGCACCAGCACCATCAGTACGACCACGGCGGCAAACACCTGGCGAATGCCAAAGAGCACCATCGACAACAGCGCCGCCAGCACGACGAGGATGAAGCCGGTGACCTGCGGAAAGTCTTTGCGAACGAATAATTCGCGGCACCCGCACACCGGGCAGCGGCGCAGGTGACCGTGATCATCGAACGCAGACGACCATTCCAGGTACACGTCCTGGCCGTGGCCCTCGGGCGCCTTAACGATTGGCGGCGGCGTGGCGGTATCCACCGTCACCTGGAACAGCCGCTTGCGCTGAAGATTGCGAAGATCGATGCGCACCGGGGGATTGTCCAGTGTCCATTGTCCATTGTCCAATGTCGCAAACACAAGACCCGCATCAACCGACTAGCGGGTGACGCGCAGCGTCCCTCCCCCCAGACACTGGACTTTGGACATCGGACATCGGACACTAACCCAAATGATTGCACTCACCCGCGAGCAAGTACGACAGATTGATCGCCTGGCGGTCGAGTCGCTGGCGATTCCGTCCATCGTGCTGATGGAGAACGCCGCGCGCAACACGGCCCAGGAAATCCTCCTGCTGCTCGAAGAGGAGCTGCACCTGATCGCCAATGACGCCAAGGTGGCGATCGTCTGCGGCGGGGGCAATAACGGCGGCGATGGCCTGGCCATCGCACGCCATCTGCACAACCACGGCGCCGCCGTGGACGTCTATCTCACCAAGCAGCCCGAGGAACTCGAGGGCGATGCGGCGACGAATCTGGCGATTGTGCATCGCATGGGCCTGCCGATACTGGTGATCACCAACGATGCGGACCTGGGAAGCGCGGCTGAGCAATGGCGCGAAGCGCATGTGCTGGTCGATGCGTCGCTCGGCACCGGGTTTGCCGGCCCGGTGCGCGAGCCGCTGGCGGGCGTGATCGCCCAATGTAACGCGGCGGGACAGCATGGCGTCAAAATCGTCGCGGTAGACGTGCCCTCGGGCCTGGACTGCGACACGGGCGAGCCGGGCAACGCGACGATCGTGGCCAACCTGACTGTCACCTTCGTGGCGATGAAAGTCGGCTTTGCGCAGCCCGCAGCCGAACCGTATGTCGGGCAGGTCGTCGTGGTGGACATCGGCACGCCGCCGAGTCTGATGATGGAAGTGCTGCGGCAACCACAGTAATCACCGATGCCGTCGGCCTCGCGTCGTCGTGATGTGGTCGATTCGGCCGCGCGTGATGCGCATCGTCACCGTCAACACCCGCGGCGCGTCGGCGGCCTTGCGGCACTCCGCCAGATGGGCCGGGTCATCGACGCCATAGGCTTCAAGCAGGCGACGAAGTTGACGCAGGCGAAGGTCGATACCGGACTCCTGGGCTGACTTCTCCACGACCATGAACACCCACACCGCCTGAGGCAGTGCCGCGGCACCGCCCTGCTCGACCAGCTTGTCGAAATCGAGAGTGAACTTGCGCGACGGGCCCGTGCCGCCGTCCGGATTGTCGCTGGAGGGCGTGTACCGCCCTTCATGCGGCGGACGCATCAACGGCGCCGACCCCAGATCGTAATACGGCGACAGGGCGTAATAGAAATCCGGCACGAGCACCAGCGCCTCGTCCGGCGTCGCGTGCCGCACGATCGGCGCCAGCGCCTGCCGTACCGCCATCTTGGGCACGGTGTAAATCTCGCGCCAGACCGGCGACCAGACGGCGGCCGTGACCGTCAACATCCCCAGCACGAGCGCGGGCCCGACCCAGCGTCGCCGCAGTACCGGCGTGGACCAGGCCCATGCCGCCAGCGTGCCCAACCCCACCGACAGCGTCAGCGTGGCGACAAACGAGTAGCGCCCGGTGAACCACAGCTTAGCCGCCAGCATGGGCCAGCTCATCCACGCCGACTGCGCGACGGCGATAAGCATGACGGCCAGCACCCATCGCCGCCGCAGCAGGATCACCAGCCCCGCAATCGCCAGACCCCACAGCACAACGGTCCACCACCCCGGCGTGTAGCCCGCGACCATGCTGTAGACGTTGCGGATGTCGCGCAGCAGGTCCATGGGCACCGGCTGGGCCGCCGGCCCCATTTGCGATGGTGCGGTGGCGTAATGCAGCAGCTTGCCCAGGCCAGTCAAGCCCCAACTGCACAGGTAGACACTGGCGGCGAGCAGTGAGCCGGCGGCGATGATGGCAGCCGCGCGCAGCCGACGACAGACCGTCACTTCGACCAGCACCACCACGCCCAGGGCAAGCCCCGCGCCGGCGAGCGTGAACACCGCATGCACATTGCTGGCGTGCACCAGCATGAAGGCGATGCCCAGCAGCCACCAGCGCCAGTCCAAGGCCGCCGGCCAATCGCCGCGACGGGCACGTACCACCGCCGCCTCCGCCAGCGCCACGATCAGCACGGTGTAGAACAGCCAGTTGCTGTACATACGTGCTTCCCGGCCCCATTCGAGCACAAAGGGATTGACGCACAACAGAAGCGCCCCCCAGAACCCCGCTCCCCAACCCACCCGCGTGCCGATGAGCAGGTATACCGCCATGATCGCCGCGGTCGAATAGACCGCCACGAAGAAGCGGGCCGAGAAGTCGCTGTTGCCCAGCAGCGTGCGGGCGATCTTCATCTCGATGAAAGGCAGCGGCGAGTGCGCCTGGTTCTCGATCGTCTCCCAGCGCAGCAATTGGGTAATCAAATCGGTCGAGGCGATCCAGGAGTAGACCTCATCGCCCCACAGATCGAGGCTGCCCAGGCCGACGAATCGCGTCGCCAGTGCCAGGAACAGCAGGCACAACCCGCCCAGCCAGACACGGCGGCGATGGGTGATCACGTTGACCGTTATATCCGGCACGTCAGACATCATCCCAGATAGATCGACGCCTTGTCTGGTACAACTGAAACGCTGTACCATAAAGGCCGTGATGATTCATTGACACGAGGCCCCCATGTTTGAACCCACCGTCGCCGCCGTGATGGATCAGGTCGATGCCCTGCGTAACAATGTGGATGACCACTGGCAGGTGCCACGCGTCGAAGCGCAACTGCTGGCGCAACTGGTGCGCCTGGGTCGCTGCACCAGCGTATGTGAGATCGGCACCAGCTATGGCTTCTCGACGCTGCACCTGGCGTCGGCGGTGCGCGACAACGGCGGACGCCTCTACACTTTCGACATGAGCCCCAAGAAGGTCACCGCCGCAACCGAACATCTGCGCCAGGCGGCCCTGCTCGACGTGGTGACGTTGACCCTGGGCGATGCACGAGAGCTGGTGGCCAAGGTGACGCCCGACAAACCGTACGACTTTGCCTTCATCGATGCGACCAAGGATCAGTCATCGGCGTACTTGGCGGCACTGTTGCCCAAGCTGGCCCAGCGCGCCATCCTGGCGACGGACAATACGACGACGCATCGAGATCAACTTGCGGACTTCGTCGCGCAACTGCGGGCCCTGCCGGGCGCTACAAGCTGCGATGTGCCGGTGGGCAATGGCTTTGAGTTGACGCTGATTGAGAGAAGATAGCCGCGGCTACCTTCCGTGCGAAAAAAAAACCTCCGCCACAGGGCTCCGATCCTGTGGGCGGAGGCGCGCCACGGCGAACGAGACTATCCACGTCCGCCAGAAGTTTTCGATCACCGCCCCACCCGGAGACTTGGAAACACCGCAGACCCCGAACCCCCGAACCCCGGAAACAGGACTTGCGACCCAGAGCCCCGAACCTGTGGGCTGCATCGTATCTGGCTTGCGCCGGGCCTGTCAATGATCAATCGGCCGGCCGGCAATATATTGTTTAAGATGTTATAAAATCAATGGTTAGATATGGTTACGGCCGGCGGATTCGTGGTGGAAATCCGTTAAGTGTTTACCATGATGCGGCTTACGGAACAGTTTGCATAAATGACGTTTATGCAAGCGGTTGCAAGCGACTAAGCAAATGATAGGTGAGCGATGCAGCCAAAGCGGGTAGACGTGGCCGTCGGCGTGCTCATCGAGGTGCGGGAGGGACGGCGGTGCGTCCTCGTCGCACGCCGGCACGATGACGCAGTGCTCGGGGGCTACTGGGAACTGCCCGGCGGCAAGGTCGAGGCCGGTGAAGCGCTGGCCCACTGCGTCCAGCGCGAGTTTGCCGAGGAGCTGGGACTGACCGTCCAAGCCGGCGCGGCCATGCCCATCATCGAACACCAGTACGACCACGCCCACGTGCACCTGCATCCCTACCTGTGCACACGCATCGCCGGCGAGCCGCGCAGCCTCCAGGTTGCCGAGCATCGCTGGGTCGCTATCGACAACTTATCCACCATCTGCTTTCCGCCCGCCAATGCGCCGCTGATGGAGCAGATCAGACGCCTGCTGGCCACGGATATGCCAAGGCAAGGAGGTAACAGGGATGAACACGGACCAGAAACAAGGCGGGAACAATGATGGACATGATGGACAGGATATAGAAAAACAGTCCATGCTCAATCCATCATGTTCATCATGTCTATCACTGTTCCTTCTTGATCCGTGTTCATCAGTGTTCATCCGTGTTCATCCGTGTTACCTCTTCTATGCATGAGCCCCCGGCTGATGATCGGTGCCGCCACGAGGTAGCCCACAATCGCCCCCGCCACCACGTCCGTCGGGTAGTGCGCCCCCAGCATCACCCGGCAGAGGCCCACCAACACCACCAGCGTCACCATCAGGGCCTTGAGCCGCGGGTAGACGTAGGTGAGGAACACGGCCATGACCATGGCCGCCGCGGTGTGGCTCGAGGGCATGGCCCAGAGCCGCGAAATGTTCGGCGCCCCGATGTGCCAGGCGTGATACTGCGGCAGGTCAGCCGCCGCGTCCGTGGCGACAGCCACCGCATGCGTCATCCAGGGCCAGGTGAAGCCGTAGGGGTCACCCAGGACCGGCCGCGGCCGGCCGATGCCCATCTTCAGCGCGTTGTACACGATCGCCGCCAGCACCGTCGCCAGCACCAGGTCGAGCAATCGCCGACGATTCGGCGGGTCCAGCAGCCAGATGACGGTGGACACCAGGATGATGGAGACAATGTCGCCAAACTGCTGGACCGTTTCCATCAGGCGCTTGATGTCGCCGCCGGTGGGTCTGATCTGTTCGACGGCCTTGCTGATCGCGGCATCAAAGGGCAACAGCACGGCAAATGCAACGGCGGCAATGACGATCGGCCAGAGTAAGGGTGGACGACGCTGGGATGCCGCGATTTCGGATTTCGAATTTCGAATTTCGGCTTTCATTCGGACTTCGAGCTGCGGGCTTCGAGCTTAGCCGGCGATGATACCATTGACTCATGCCCTACGACCTCGAAAGTCAGACCGCCCTGGCGGCGGTGCGACAGGCCGCCGCCGTCTGCCAGGCCGTGCAGCAGCGCCTCGTGCGCCCCGAAACCCTCGCAAAGAAAGACAAGAGCCCCGTCACCGTCGCCGACTTCGCCTCCCAGGCGGTGGTCTGTGCCGCGCTTGAGAAGGCGTTCCCCGACGATCCGGTCGTCGGGGAGGAAGACGCTCACGAGCTGCGGCAATCCGACCAGGCGGCCCTGCGCAACATCGTCGTGGACCACGTGCGCAACGACTTGGGCGCCCACATCGACGACGACCAGGTGCTGGGGTGGATCGACCGCGGCGGCGCCTCAGGCGGCGCCTCGGCGGAAAGATGCTGGACACTCGACCCCATCGACGGCACCAAGGGCTTCCTCCGGGGGCGCGGCGACCAATATGCCATCGCCCTGGCGCTGCTCGAGCGCGGCCAGGTAGTGCTGGGCGTGCTGGGCTGCCCGAACCTGCCGTTCCCCAACGCCAACGGCCAAACCATCGGCACACTGATGATCGCGGTTCGCGGCCAAGGCGTACAAATGCAACCCCTGTTAGCCCAAGCACCACCCCCGGGGGTGGTGCGGGCGGAACTTCAGGCACACGTGGACCAACTCTCCGATCCCGCCGATCCGGCCGCTCGCTTCTGCGAATCCGTCGAGTCGGGCCACTCCGACCAATCCGCCTCCGCGACCCTCGCCGCATTACTGGGCATCACGCACGAGCCGTTGCGCATGGACAGCCAGGCCAAGTACGCCGCGGTGGCGCGGGGCGATGCGTCGATCTACCTGCGTCTGCCGGTGTCAGCCAAGTATCGCGAGAAGATCTGGGACCACGCCGCCGGGGCGATCATCGTCGCGGAAGCCGGCGGCCGCGTGACCGACGTGCATGGCCAACCGCTGGACTTCTCCATCGGCCGCACACTCGCCAACAACCAGGGCATCATCGCCACCAACAGCGCGCTGCACCACCGCGTAGTCGCCGCCGTCGCCGCGGCCGCATTGAAGAAGTAACAGGGATGAACACGGATGAACACGGATGGGAACAAATACAGCAAGAGGAAACCGGGATGGACATGATGGACATGATGAATCAGAAATCAGGAATCAGAGATTCGAAATGTAAGATTTGAGATTAGAAATTCGAAATTTGAAGTTTGAGATCAGAAATCATGTCCATCATGTCCATCCCTGTTCCTTCTTTCTATTTATAATCCCTGTTCATCCCTGTTCCTTCCTGTATTTTCCATGAGTGACCTCCAGACCACCCTCGCCCACCGCTTCTCCAGCGCCATTACCCAGGCCTTCGGCCCGCAACACGCCGCCACGGACCCGCTGATCCGCCCCTCAGGCAACCTCAAGTTCGGCGACTACCAGGCCAATGTCGCCATGAGCCTGGGCAAGACGCTGGGCGCCAAGCCGCGCGAGGTGGCCGAGAAGATCAAGGCCGCACTCGACCTGGCCGACCTCTGCGACAAGGTGGAAATCGCCGGCCCCGGCTTCATCAACCTTGGCCTGCGGACTGATTTCATTGCCGCGCAACTGCACGCCGTCGCCGCCGACGAGTTGCTGGGCATCAGCAAAGCCGACCCGCCGCAGAAGGTGGTGATCGACTACTCCGGCCCCAACGTCGCCAAGGAAATGCACGTCGGCCACCTGCGCTCGACGGTCATCGGCGACAGCCTGGCGCGGGTGCTGGAATACCTGGGCCACGACGTGATCCGCCAGAACCACTTGGGCGACTGGGGCACTCAGTTCGGCATGTTGATCGAGCACTTGGTCGAGCAACACCAAGCTGCTGACAGCCACCATCTGCTGCACATCGCCGACCTAAACGCGCTCTACAAGGCCGCCAAAAAGCGCTTCGACGATGACCCGGCCTTCGCCCAGCGCGCCCGCCAGCGTGTCGTCGCGCTCCAAGGCGGCGACCCGCAGACACGCGCGCTCTGGCAGGCGCTGATCGAGGAATCCAAGCATCACTTCAACGCCATCTATCAGCAGTTGGACGTGCTGCTGACTGACGATCACATTCGTGCCGAGAGCTTCTACAATCCGACGCTCGGCACCGTCGTCGAGGAGCTGGTTAACAGTGGCCTGGCGAAGGAAAGCCAGGGCGCCCTGTGCGTCTTTCCGCCCGGCTTCACCGATGCCGACGGCAAGCCGCGCCCGCTGATCATCCGCAAGTCTGACGGCGGCTACGGCTACGGCACGACCGATCTGGCGGGCGTCCGCTTCCGCGTCTTCGACCTCGACGCCAACCGCATCATTTACGTCGTCGACTCCCGGCAAAAGGACCACCTGGCCATGGTGTTCCAGACCGCGCACATGGCGGGCTGGACCCTCGGCCGGCGCGTCGAGCACGTCGCCTTCGGCACCGTGCTGGGCGAAGACAACCGGCCCTTCAAAACCCGCTCGGGCGAAACCGTCAAGCTCGCCGACCTGCTCAACGAGGCCAAGGAACGCGCCCTGAAGGTCGTCACCGAGAAGAACCCCGAGCTGGATGCGACCCAGCGCCAGGCGGTGGCGCGGGCCGTGGGCATCGGCGCCATCAAGTACGCCGACCTGGCCAACGACCGCGTCAAGGACTACGTCTTTTCCTGGGAGCGCATGCTCGCCTTCGACGGCAACACCGCGCCCTACCTCCAGAACGCCTACGTCCGCATCCGCTCGATCTTCCGCAAGGCGGGAGCGTCTGCGACAGCCGTTAGCCTAAGCACCAGCGGTGCGGGCGAGGAACGAGGAATGAAGAACGAAGAACGAAGAACGAAGAACGAGGAACGAGGAACGACCGCATCCGTTCGTTCTTCGTTTCTCGTTTCTCATTCTTCGATTGCCATCGCCGACCCCGCCGAACGCGCCCTGGCGCTCAAGCTCCTGCAATTCCCCGGCGTCGTCGCCGCCGTCGCCGACGCACTCGAACCGCACCGCCTGTGCAACTATCTCTACGAGCTGGCATCCCTCTTCCACAGCTTCTACGAGCAATGCCCCGTGCTGGCGGCCCCCGACGCCGCCACCCGCCAAAGCCGCCTGGCGCTGTGCGACCTGACCGCCCGCACCCTGCGCACCGGCCTGCTGCTATTGGGCATCGACGTCGTCGAGCAGATGTAGGAAGAACTGAACACGAAGGCACGAAGACACGAAGAAAGAGGAAAGAACAACGAAGAACGAGGAAAGCAGAGGCCTCCAGCCTCGTTCCTCATTCTTCTGCTTTTCCTTCGTGTCTTCGTGTCTTCGTGTTCATCCCTTCCGTGATAGACTTGCTTCATGCTCGCCATCGCGCTAAAAGAGTGGGCCGTCGTCACCGAGCTTCTGCTGGAGGGCCGCCTGGCGATCCTGCTCCGCAAGGGCGGGATTCACGAGTCCTCCGGGCCGGGCATCTTCGACCTCGAATACGAGCGATTCCTCCTCTTCCCGTCCTGGCTGCACCAGAAGCCGGCCATGATCAAGGAAGAGTTCCGCGACCGCGTGCAGACCTTCGGCAGCGAGCCGACGACACTGACATTCCATGGCCTGGGCGAAGCGGCGAAGATCTGGCAGGTGCCTTCCCGCGCCGCGTTCGATCAACTCGATGATCTGCACTGCTGGACCAAGGACCAGATCGACATGCGTTTCGGCTATCGGCCGGACAACCCCCTCTACCTGCTGGCGCTGCGCATCTATCGCCTGCCGGCGCCGCACACGATCGCCAACACGGCGACCTACGGCGGGTGCCGAAGCTGGGTGCCGCTGAGCCGCGACGACGCGGTGGACGACACCGCCGCAACGCCGGTGCTCGGTAACACACAATTCAACCGCATCATCGACCGCGTCGATGCCGCGATGACCGCGTAATGCCTACATGCCCACTGAAGTGAGCATGCCTCAGCCCGTCCCCACCGGCGTGAACGGCGTCTTGTGCGTCATCACAAAAAGGTACCCCAGCGTCACCGCGATCAGACCCATGACGATGGCGGCGCGGGCCTGCACACGTTGCAGGTGAATCGTCTGGCCGGCCGTCGCATCGCCGCGATAGAGCCACAGCACCAGCACCGCGCTGGCCAGCGCCGCCGGGTCCAGCAGCAGGAACGACACGCTGATCCAGAAATCCGGCGCCGGCAGCACCCACAACAGCGCCGCCAACACGACCGCCAGCAACCCGGCCCACGCGGCGAACAGCGCCAGCGGCGGACCCCACCCATACAACGCCTCGCCACGCCACGGCAGGCGCCACATCACCCACAACACCGCCAGCACAATCAACAGCGAAACAAGAACCTGAAGGGCAAGCTGCATAAGCGGTATCACTCCCCGCGGTACTCGGCCTCGGTCGTACACGTCTCGCGCACGCGCACCGCCTCCAGCAACGGCAGGTTCGGCTTGATGCGCTCGAACAACCACGTCGCGAGCATCTCGGCCGTCGGATTCTCCAATCCCGCGATGTCATTGAGCAACCGATGATCAAGCTGATCCATCAGCGGCTGCACCGCCTGCTTGAGCTCGCCAAAATCCTGCAAGTATCCCTTGGCCTGATCCACCTCGCCGCGAATGACCACGTCAAAGTAGAACGAATGCCCATGCAGCCGCCGGCACTTGTGCGACTCGGGAAACGTCGGCAGCCAGTGCGCCGCCTCAAACCGAAATGTCTTGGTCAATGCGATCTTCATTGCCTAGCCACAGTTGAACACAGATGAACACGGATGAATCAAATCCCAAATCTGAAATCTCAAATCCGACGGCTTCGACAGCGCTTCGCTAAATCCGAAAGCCGAAATCCGAAATTCCTCACACGCCTCGCGTCATCGGGTCCCAGATGAGTTTATGAAGCTGGGTCTGCATCCGCACGGGCGGAAGCCCCCCGGAAGCCCGATCGGCTAGCACCCATTCCGCCAACTCGCGCAGCGACAGCCCGGGCGTTCCCTGCAATTCCCGGCCCGCCGGCATTTCGGCCGCGGCGCCGACCAGCACCGCCTTGACCCGCCCGGCAATGTCGTGCTCCTGCAACACCGCCCGCATCCACTCGTAATCCCGCCGCGAGCAGAGTACAAACTTCACTTCGTCCCGCGCGTTCAATTGTGCGATGTTCGACCACAAGTTCCGGGAGGCTTCGCCGCTGTCGGGCGTCTTTAAGTCCATGATACGGATCACGCGCGGGTCGCACGGGCTGATGTCGCAGGCCCCGCTGGTTTCCAGCAGCACCGTCTTACCCGCCTCGCACAGGCGCGACATCAGTGGATGCACGCCCGGCTGAAGCAACGGCTCGCCGCCGGTGATCTCAACCAGTTCATACCCGTGCGAAATCCGCTCGACCTCCGCCACGATCTCATCGATCGTCCATCGCCGGCCCTCATGAAACGCATACTCGGTATCGCAGTAGTGACATCGCAAGTGGCAACCGGTCAGCCTTACGAACATGCAAGGCAACCCCGCCCACGTGCTTTCGCCCTGGATCGAGTAGAAGATCTCGTTGACCATCAATGTCGTCATCATCACGATTCCACGCCGACGCTGAGGCTCTTCCGGGGGGCGAAGCGTCTGGTATCTCCGCTCAACTCTTCTCCTCCAACTCCTTCAACAACGTCCCCACCTCCTTGTGCAACACCGGATGCACCGCCGTCGCACCGATCTCCGCCAGCGGTTCGAGCACGAATCGCCGCTCGTGCATGTGCGGGTGCGGCACGGTCAACCGTTGGGTCGTCAACACACGATCGCCATAGAGAAGGATATCCAGGTCCAACGTCCGCGGCCCCCACTTGACGCGCTGTTCTTCCGGTGGTCGGCCACGCACGCGCTCGATCCGCCGCAGGTGATCCAGCAATGCCGCCGGCTCCAACTCGGTATCCAACGCCGCGGCGGCATTGAGGTAATCCCCCTGCTCCACCGGCCCCAACGGCGGCGTCTGGATCACCCGGCTCATCGCCGCCAGCGCCGTCCCCGGCAACGCCGCCAGCGCATCGCGCGCATACGCCAGGTGTCCCGCCCGGTCGCCCACATTACTACCCATGCCAATGTAAACGCGTGTCATAACGCTCCCATCAGAGCCGCGGGGGGGGGGGGGGGGGGGGGGGGGGGGGGGGGGG
>JBBDMX010000101.1:113009-151457 GCA_040878035.1 Phycisphaeraceae bacterium
GGGCTTACGCCGCGCGGCTCCGACTGATACCCCCATTGACGCCCCACCCATTGAGCCGATATACTATCCACCCCATGACCTCCCTTCGCGCCAGCCTGCTTGCCCTCGCCCTACCCACCGGCCGGATCGGTGTGGTTGTGGTCGTCGTTAGCTGAGCGGACGACCCGCACCTTTCCCGCCGCGCGCTTCCTTCCGTTAATTGCCAGACTTTGTACAACTGTGATCCCAAGCTTGGGCAGAGGCTTTGCGACGCCCCGGGTCCACGGTCACCACGCTACCACCGTCACACAAGGACGATTCCCATGCCCCGACTCAAATCCAGCCTCAGCACCCGCGACTACGCCTCCACCGGCGCCGGCCCCCTCACCGACCAATACGCCGGCATGACCGGTGCCCAGATCTTCCACGAAATGATGCGCCAGCACGACGTCAAGGCCATGTTCGGCTACCCCGGCGGCGCCATCCTGCCCGTGTTCGACGCTATTCACGAATCCAAGCAATTCCAGTTCATCCTCACCCGCCACGAGCAAGGCGCCGGCCACATGGCCGAGGGCTATGCCCGCGCCAGCGGCAAGCCCGGCGTCGTGCTGGTGACGTCCGGACCCGGCGCGACCAACACCGTCACGCCCCTCCAGGACGCCCTCATGGACGGCACGCCCCTGATCGTCTTCTCCGGACAGGTCGCCACCGGCGCCATCGGCACCGACGCCTTCCAGGAAGCCGACGTGACCGGCATCACCCGCCCCTGCACCAAGTGGAACGTACTGGTCAAGGACCTGCGCGACCTACCCCGCCGCATCAACGAGGCCTTCCACATCGCCACCACCGGGCGGCCCGGACCGGTGCTGGTGGACCTGCCCAAGGACGTGACCGCCGCCAAGCTCACCGAGCCGGTGCACTGCGAGCCCAACCTGCCGGGCTATCACATTCGCGAGCTGGGCACCAGCAGCGAGATCGCGCGGGCCGCGGAGATGATCAACCGCGCCAAGCAGCCGGTGTTTTACGTGGGCCAGGGCGCACTGTTGTCCGGCGCCTACCAGGTGCTGCGCGAGTGCGTGCGCAAGGCCAATATCCCCGTGACCACCACGCTCCAGGGCTTAGGCTCATTCGATGAGAACGATCCGCTGGCGCTGCACATGCTGGGCATGCACGGCTCGGCGTACGCCAACTGGGCCGTGCACCAGAGCGACTGCATCATCGCCGTGGGAGCACGCTTCGACGATCGCGTGACAGGCAACATCGGCCGCTTCGCCCCCGCCGCCCGCGCCGCCGAACGCGAAGGCCGCGGCGGTCTCATTCACTTCGACATCGCCCCCGAGAACATCAACAAGGCGGTGCCGGTGACCATCGGCGTCGAGGGCGACGCTCGCAAGAACCTCGAACTGCTCCTGCCCATGCTCGAGCATCGCCCGCGCCAAGCCTGGATCGAGCTGATCACCAAGTGGAAACGCGAGCACCCGTTCCGCTACAAGGATGACGACCGCCCCGGCCACACCAAGCCCCAGGCCGTGATCGAAGAGCTCTACAAGCAGACCGGCGGCGAGGCGCTGATCACCACCGGCGTGGGCCAGCACCAGATGTGGGCCGCGCAGTTCTTCCGCTTCTCCCGCCCACGCCAGTGGATCACCTCCGGCGGCCTGGGCACCATGGGCTACGGCGTGCCCGCGTCTATCGGCGCGCAACTGGCCCTCATGCAATCCGACACACCCGACCTGCGAGTGATCAACATCGACGGCGACGGCTCGTTCTGCATGACCGCCATGGAGATGATCACCGCCGCGCAGTACAAGATCCCCGCCAAGACCATCATCCTCAACAACGACTTCCAGGGCATGGTCAAGCAGTGGCAGGACCTGTTCTACCAGGAACGCTACAGCCACACGGTGATGCACAACCCGGACTTCAAGGCCTTGGCGGACGCGATGCGCTGCAAGGGCTTCCGCTGCGGAAGCAAGGCCGAACTGCCCGGGGTGATGAAGGAGTTCCTCGCCCACGACGGCCCGGCCGTGCTCGACGCCATCGTCGAAAAGCACGAGCACGTGCTGCCCATGATCCCCGCGGGCAAAGGCGTGGACGACATGGTCCTGGGCAAGTGGGATTGAGTGTTCCTGCGCAAGTTCAATACCAGACGCTTGGCAGACTCAGCGTCGGCGTGAGGGAGCGCGCAACCAACAAATGCCCCCAACGCCGACGCTGAGGCTCTTCCGGGGGGCGAAGCGTCTGGTATCCTTTTTTTCTTCACAAGAACTACCCCCGCACCCGCCTTCGATACTCCCCCGGGGTCATCCCACTCAACTTCTTGAACACCGTCGCAAAATACTGGCTGCTGCTAAACCCCAGGGCAAAGGCCAAATCCGTCACGTCGCGATCCGTCGTGCGCAGCAGTTGCCGCGCCCGCGCGATCTTGCGCCGCGCCCGGTAGTCCTTGGGTGTGAAGCCCGTCTCCTGCACGAACAACTCGTGAAACCGGCTCACGCCCAGCCCCACCGCCGCCGCCACGTCCGCCACGCGGTACTCCTCGTGATCGTGCGCATCCATCCAGCGCAAGGCCCCGGCGATGCGCTGCGGGTGATCGTCATCGCGGCCCGCCACCGCCTGATCATGATCCGCCAGCACGCGCACCAGGATTTCGTGCAGCGCCGCCCGCGCCGCGATTGCCGCCAGCTCACCGGCCCCCGCCCCCGGATGACGATGCGCTTCGTGAATCGTGCGGAAGTGTGTGAGCAGCGAAGGCGAACCGACAAAGCAGCGCCGGCGAATCGCCGCAAACCCGTCGGCAATCGTCGCCGTCTGCCCCGCGGTCAACCCCGGCAGCGCCCGCCGCGGCGGGAACCGAAGCTGAAAGAAATACAGCTCGCACGGGTGCATCATCGAGTCGACGCCGCCGTGCTCCTCGCCCGGTCGAGTGAGGTACACATCGCCGCGGCCCACCTGAAACACTTCCGGGGAGTCCGGGGGGGAGTCCGCGGGCCCGCACCACCACTCGACGCTGCCACGCACCAGATAGCACACCTCCCACGCCGACTGATGCGCGTGGGGGCGCAGCCGGACGCTGGTGCGCGGGTGGCGGTCCCAGCCAAAGACGGCGAGCTCCGGCAACACCAGCCTGTCGCCTTGGTAGTGCTCGATGATCGTGCGTGCGACGTTCTTGCCCATGTTCAATATTCTACGACGCAACGGAGCGAACGCCGCGCCCAAAGTGACCCGCTATCGTATTTAGAGTCCTTCCAAAGTCCTGGCCGCTTGCGGCTTCGCGCAGGCGCACAATCAACTGGCATCGACTGCCTTCTGACCGTTGCGCGAAGCCGCAAGCGGCTCAAGCGAACGGAAATTGGAGTCCCCCATGCCTACGACCAAATCGCAAGTCAGTCTCAGCAAGGACCAGATCGAGTTCTTCCATCGCGAGGGTTACCTCTCGATCGACGCCCTCACAACGCCCCAGGACGTCGCCGCCCTGCGGCAATCCTACGACCGCATCTTTAGCGAACGCGCCGGCCGGGCTGACGGCAACCAGTTCGACCTGGCGGGCACCGATGAGGAAGGCAAGGAAGCGGTCATGCCGCAGATCCTCGGCCCCGCGCGCTACGCGCCGGAGATGAACCAGTCGCTGCTGCTGGCTAACGCCACCGCGATCTGCAAGCAACTCTTTGGCGATCAGGCCACCTGCGCCTTCGCGCACGCGATCTACAAGCCGCCGCACATCAGCCCCGCCACGCCCTGGCATCAGGACGCCGCTTACTGGGCCGCCGACAAGGACTACCCATCGCAGGTGAGCATCTGGGTACCGCTCCAGGATGTGAAGGTCGAGAACGGCTGCATGTGGTTCACCCCCGGCAGCCACACCGCGCGCGACATCTGGCGGCATCAAAGCATCGGCAACGACCCGCGCATCCACGCCCTGGAACTGCACCCCGATGAAATGCCGCGCGTGAAAAACGCCGTCGCCTGCCCCCTCCCTGCCGGGGGCTGCACCCTCCACGGCGGCTACATGCTCCACTACACCGGCCCCAACATCTCCGACATCCCCCGCCGCGCCCTGATCCTCATGGGCGGCCTACCCGCGGTGACCCGCACCACGCCGCGCGACCTGCACTGGATGAAGGATAAACAGACGGCCAGAATGCAACGCCAGAAAGCCGCGGCGACGGCGACGATAAGCAAGGTGAAGTAACAGGGATGAACACGGATGAACACGGACGGGACTGAAACAAGGGCCGCCAAGCCGGGCCTGAGGCTTTGCGGGGAGAAGGCCCGGATTCCCTGCTCCCTCTCCCCCGGGAGACCCCGGAAGGGCTGGAGTAAGGGGATCTGCGGATGAATGGAGCAATCGATCACGCGATGTCCCGCAAGATGTTGACGCACGGCACTGCTTCGAGGATGATTGTGGCAGTTCATGTGCGAACACCATTAGCAGCCTTCTCGAAACGGGGGCAATATGGCCTTACGCAAGTGCAAGGAGTGCGGCAACGCGGTTAGCACCAAAGCGCTGATCTGCCCAACCTGTGGTGTACCCGTAAAGAAACGCACGAGAGTCGCTACCGGTTGTTTGACAGTTGTCTTCGTTACCGTGCTTGTTCTTGTATGCTCCGGACTGTTCAACTCAGGTTCCTCCCCAACGCCTACCTCCCGTTCCCCGGCGGTCGCGACGCCGAGCCCTACAACTGATCCTGCTGGCAGCGAGGCAGGGAAGCCGCATGAGGCCAGCACCTCTAAACCAGTCGAGCAACCGAACGGGGCGGCAGCCGAAGCGCGACGTGACTTATCTGACAATGAACTACCGAGCTATTCTGCGGAGCAACTGCGATACTTGGTCATGGTTACCCGATTGGAAAGTGACGGGGTTGGGAAGTTGACTGGCGAAGGAGGCGCACTCGTTAAGCTACCTGGGAACTTCGACATTGTTCAAGTCTTCCCATCCGCCGGTAGATTGCTGTTACACCATCTCGGCCAGTACGATATTCCTGATTACGGCATTCTGATTGACAACATTAGTACTGAACGGGCTGTTACAGGAAAGACCGTGTCGTTTTCGGGCTACTTTTTGGAACTCGGCACCTCTACATACGACACTATCCGCGGCGGCACCAATACCGTGTACCACGTAGAAGCGCTATCTGACACGATGCTGGCGTGGGCGAGAAGCGAAATCGAGACGCAGAAAGCAGAGGAACTGCGCCGCCGAAAAGAAGCCGCTTATGCAACTTGGCAAACCGCAAAAGCAGAAGCCGAACAACTGGCAAGCGATTTAGCGACTCTAGTGGAGGCGAATCGTCGCGTTGATAGATATATTGAGGCGACATCCAAACTCAAAATGTATGCAGCGGCGCGAGACAAAAGGGATATTGCGCTGCTTATCGCAAACTTAGAAATCGAATTGGCCCAAATCGGGCCGGTTGATGAAACTACGGTGAATAGCTACCGGGAGAAACGTGATGAGCTTGCTGCCAAAGCCGGGCAGGCGAGAGTAACCGCCGCTCAACTTCGACAAGCATACGAAATGCTCAAGTGAACCAGTGCAAAGCCTGTGTTAGTTTTTGGCAACCCTTATGGATACCTGGCGCTTCTTACCATGGTGGATTCGTTACCCCCTCGCCCTGGGCATGATGGCTATTGCGGTACTGCTCTTCCTGTTCGCCAACCCCATGCCGGCGTTGCTCGTCGGCGGGTTGTTCGCCGTCGGCTTGATCCTGCTGTTTATCGGGCCGACGGATGCGGATAAGAAGGGGTATCGGTTCTGAGCGGCGGCGGATGAGCGGATGCTTCTTGACCCCGGAGGGGTCGCAGGATGTAGCCACGGGTGGAGCCCTGAGCGAGCGGTAGCGAGTCGAAGGGCGCAATCCGTGGTAGTGGACGTACTGCGCTTTTTCGCCCCGGCAGGGGCGACAGGAACTTGGCATACTCGCACGCTCCTGCCGCCCCTGCCGGGGCGGTCAATCACTCTCAATCTCTTCCACGGGTTGCGCGGCTGCCGGCTGCGCCGTCGCGCCGCTCCACCTTCCGGGGGCGTGGCCACAGCCTTTTGCCTCTTCGGGGCAGTCAATCCAGCACACGCACATCCTGCACGACGATGTCCAGTTGCGTGCGCCCTTGCCAGGTGGAGGTCTTGAGTTGGGCGGCCACGTCGAGGCGCATGCCGACGGCGAGTTGGTCGGCTTTTGTGCCGGCGTTGAACCAGATGGCGCGCATGAGGCGGTTGCTGCGGGCGTCCCCGGAGGGACGCTGCGCGTCACCCGCTAAACGCGGGGATGCTGACTCCTTACTCCTGACTTCTGTCTCCTGTCTCCTGTCTCCTTTCTCCTTTCTCCTTTCCTCCAACGTCAACGACAGATGGGCGCCCTGCTTGCCGATGCGCAACGGTGGGCGGGCGAGGGTGATATTGCACAGGCGGAACACCGGCGTGGGGTTGGCGCGGCCGAAGGGGGCCAGGTGACGGATGGATTCGTACAGGCTCTCGTTCAACTCCGCCAGCGTGCAGTCGGCGTCGATGTCGAGGCAGCCGACCATGTGCCGCGGCTCCAGGCGGGCGTTGACGAAGGCGACCAGGGCCTGGCGGAAGACTTCGACGCGCGCGGTTTCCATGCGCAGGCCCGCGGCCATGGCGTGGCCGCCCCAGGTGGTCAGGTGCTCCTGGCAATGGGCAAAAGCCTCGTGAATGGACAGGCCGTCGACGCTGCGTGCTGAGCCGTGGGCCTGGCCGTTGTCGAAGTTGAGCACGACCGCCGGCCGGCAGAAGGCGTCGACGAGCCGGCTGGCGACGATGCCCACCACGCCGGCGTGCCAGCCTTCCTTGCCCACGACGATGGCGCGGCAATCGGCGCGGTCGTAGCCCTGGGCCCGCACCATTTCGGCGGCCTCGGCGAAGATGCTGCGCTCCGTGGTGCGCCGCCGATCGTTCTCCTGCGTCAACTCGGCGGCGATGGTCCTGGCCTCCGCCGGCGTCGCGTCGGTCAGCAGCTTCACCGCTTCCCTGGCGTGACCCATGCGCCCGCAGGCGTTCAAACGCGGCCCTAGCACGAAGCCCACGTGGTAGGCGTCGATCTTCTCGTCACGCAATCGGGCGGCGTCGATCAGGGCGTTTAGACCCGTGATGCTGGTGCGCTTGATCTGCCCCAGGCCGATGGCGGTGATGATGCGGTTCTCGCCCAGGAGGGGCACAACGTCGGCGATGGTGCCCAGGGCGGCGAGGCTGACCAGATCGAGCAGCACGCGGCGGAAGTCCGCCGGCAAGCGTTGCGAACCGCAGTGGACGCGGGCAAAGTGCCAGGCGAGTTTGAAGGCGACGCCGGCGCCGCAGAGACCCTCGGAAGATTTCGGATTTCGGATTTCGGATTTCGGATTTTTTGAAGATACCAGACGCTTCGCGGACTCAGCGTCGGCGTGGGTCGGCAAGCGCGGGTGCACCAGCGTGTGCGCGGCGGGGAGATTCGCGGGGTCGAGTTCGTGGTGGTCGGTGATGATCAGGTCGATGCCCAGTTCGCGGGCGATTTTCGCCGGTGCGACGGCGGTGATGCCGCAGTCGACGGTGATAATCAGGGGGGGCGAGACCTTGTCCAATGTCTCGGATACCTGACGCTTCGCCCCCGGAAGGGACTCAGCGCCGGCGTGAATAGCGATCTGCCGAATCGCTTCATCGTTCAGGCCATAGCCCTCTTCCAATCGGTGGGGCACATAGGTGCTCACACTTCCGGGTACGGCCCCCGCGGCGGTCAGCGTGTGCCAGAGGATGGCGCTGGCGGTGATGCCGTCGACGTCGTAGTCGCCGTAGATCACGATGGGCTGGCCGTCGCGGACGGCCTGTTCGAGGCGGGCGGCAGCCTGCTCGACGCCGGGCAGCGAGATCGGGTCATCCAGATCGGTGAGCTTGGGATCGAGGAATTGGCGGGCGTGCGGCGGATCGGTGAGGCCGCGCTGCACGAGCAATCGGGCGGTGATGGCGGGCAGGTGCAGCTCGCGCGACAGCGTCTGGCATGCCCCGGCCTGGGCATCCTCCGAAGAGGCGCACGCCCCTTCCCTGGGCCGCCAGCGTTTGAGCATCCCTGCCACATCCATCACACCATCATAACCGCTGCACGTCCAACACCAGTGATATCGGACGCTGGAGGAATTGCCCGAATAACCCCAGCCGATTAATCGGCCCCCACAATCCTCCGATAAAGCGGTAAGAGTCTGATGGACGATGCTGTCCAAGGTCCAATGTCCAACGTCCAGCTTCGCGACGGAGTTGGGATGTTGGAAGTTGGACATCGGGCATTCAAGGAATCACACTATGCGACCCGATCATGTCTCCGCTCGCACGCATCGCCCCGGATTCACCCCCGGATTCACCCTGGTGGAGATTCTCATCGTCGTGGTGATCCTGGGCATTCTGGCGGCCATCGTCATTCCGCAATTCGCCAATGCCACTGAAGAGGCCAAGATCAACACGATCAAGCAGGATGTACACCGCATCCGCATCCAGTTGGAGATCTACCGCGGTCAGCACCTGGACAAGTTCCCCACACTGGCGGCTTTCGAGGATCAGATGACCAAGTCGAGCAGAGCGACGGGGGCAACCGCGGAGGCGGGCACGGCGGGCTACCCGCACGGGCCGTACCTGCGCAGCTTGCCGGAGAACCCGATGAGCGGTGGACACACCATCGGTGACGGCGCGGTGGGTACCAGCGACTGGTACTACAACCAATCCACGGGCGAGTTCCGCGCCAATGACTCAGCCGAGTCGCGGACGTATTAGGAATCTCTACCTTCTGATTGCTGATCTCCCAGCCGCTTGCGGCCTAGCATCAGTGATCAGAGAATCCGGTTAACCACCAAGACACCAGGGACACCAAGAAGAGGGTCATTGTTCTTTCCCCAAATTCCTTGGTGTCCTGGGTGTCTTGGTGGTTCATTCTGCTTTTCCGCGGACTTCATCGTCAGAAATCAGCAATCACCCGTCGCTGTGCCGATATGATGTCGGCTCGTGATGTTTCTTTTCTTGTGGAGGATCAGGGATGGTCCGTGTTGCTGTGCCGCGCCGACTGCTGCTGTTGCTACTGACGCTGACCCTGCTGCTTGGCTGCCAGAGTGCCGCGACTTCACGGCCGGGGGTGGAAGTCGCCGGCATGCCGTTATCGTCGCTGCGGCGCGAGCCGGTCGTGCGCGTGCGCATCATTTCGGGGGCGGCGACCGTGCGCCTCGCCGGGGCCGCGCAACTGCGCATCGCCGGCTACAACTACACATCGCCGGTCACTATCGTTCGCCAGGCCGGCAAGTTCCTGCTGCATCCGCCCGACTCGGGTTGGCTGGCGGTGAGCGCTGACTCGCTGGTGATCGAGCCGGCCGCGGGCGACAGCCTCTCCGTCAACGATCAGGACCTACCTGGCACCGTCGTGTTGCACGCTAACACAACTGACGTCCGCTTTGACGTGATCAACCACGTCGCCATGGAGCGGTATCTTCCCGGCGTGCTGGACAAGGAGCTGTATGCCTCGTGGCATCCGCGGATGTTCGAGGCCCAGGCCATCGCCGCGCGCTCGTACGCCATCGCCCAGATGGGCAAGACGCGGCAGCGGGCGTACGACATGCAGGCCACCACCGCCAGTCAGGTCTACGGCGGGACGACGCGCAACGCCAAGGCGCTGGCGGCGGTGGCGGCGACGCGCGGCAAAGTGCTGGCGTGGGACGGACTGGTCTTCCCCGCCTACTTCTCCAGCAGCAGCGGCGGCACAGGACAGGATGCGATCCTGGCCATGAAGGACGCCATGGACATCCCCCCCTTGCGCGGCAAGTACCATGGCGGATGGAGCGCCGCCAGCCCGCGGTACCGCTGGACGATCGTGCGTGATCGCCAGGACCTGTCGCGCCGCCTGGCCGCCTGGGGGCAGAGCAATCGTCATGCAGTGGCGGGGCTGCGTGACCTGACGGGCATTGCCGTAACCAGTAGCAACAGCGCCGGCCGACCGACGCGGTTCACGCTCAGCGATGCTTCGGGAAGCCGCTATGTGATGGGACCGGAGGACTTCCGCTTTGCGGCCAATCATGGCGGCGCCGGCCTGCCGCCGCTTGCCGCCAATGCGCAGCTCTACAGCAGCCACGTGGAGGTGCGCCTGGAGGGCAACACCGTGCATTTTGCGGGCCGCGGCCATGGTCACGGCGTGGGCCTGGACCAATGGGGCGCCCAAGCCATGGCGCAGGCGGGCCACAGTCCCGAGGCGATCCTGGCTTTCTACTATCCTGGAGCGAGCATCTTGGCAGCGTATTGACCGCCTGGGCAAGCCCCGCCATGCGAGTCTTCGAGCTTGGCCGGGATCACGACGCTGGGACGCTTCGCGTCACCCGCTAAACGGCGGACCCATCATTGAACCTTTCGCGGCCACCGCCTCGTTAGAGGGGTAGGAGCAATCCTCGACCCTACGAAACCACGCGGAGACTTGCCATGCGCCACCTGACCGCTTTCTCGCGATTCTTCTGCCTTCTCCTGGTCGCTGTTGGGCTGGGCCCGGTATTCGGGGGGTCTGCGATAGCGCTGGCACAGCATGGCGGCCGCGACGCCGATCATGCCCAAGCCGCGGCCCAGCCCGTCGGCGACCCCTATCCCCTGGCGATCGACATCGTCACCGGCAAGCCCCTTCCCCCCGTCAAGGAGCAGGTGATCACGCAGATCGACGGACGGGAGGTGCGCTTCGCCAGTCAGGAGAGTCTCGACGCTTTCAAGAAGGAACCCGAGCGTTACACCAAGGCACTGGACGAAGCGATCGTCAAGCAGCAACTGCCGTACTATCCGCTGGAGACCTGCGTGGTGTCGGGCGGCAAGCTCGGCGGCATGGGTGAGCCGATCAACTTCGTCTACAAGAATCGCCTGGTGCGCTTTTGCTGCGCGATGTGCCAAGACCCATTTCTCAAGGATCCCGGTACGTATCTGAGCAAGATCGACGCGGCGGTGATCGAGGCGCAAAAGGCTGCGTATCCCCTGACGACCTGCGTGGTGTCGGACGAGGCGATGGGCGGCGACATGGGTGAGCCGGTAGACCGGGTGTACGCGACCCGTCTGGTTCGCATGTGCTGCACGGGTTGCGACAAGGGGTTCCGCAAGGACCCGGCGAAGCATCTGAAGAAACTCGATGATGCCAAGACCCAGACCGCGGCGCCGGCCAAGGCGCCCCAAGATCCGCACGCGGGGCATCAGCATTGAAATCAAAGGATCGCCACGCCGGGGCTGAGTCTTCGAAGCCCCGGATTTCCCCCCGGATTCCCCGGAATTGCCCCCGGATTTCCGTAAATCCGTGAACGCGCCAAGAAACCCGGACCTTCGCCAGGCCTCAGGTCCGGCGTGTACCATCACCCTCATGACCTATTCCCGCGCCACACTGCTGTCCGTGATCCTCCTGGCAGGCTGCGCCGCTGAGCCCGGGCCGTTTGACGCTTGGATCGAGCGTGATCCCGACACCTGGCAACTGGGTGAACAGGGCGCGATTCACGCCCAGCACACGTTGCTGACGACGCCATCCGCCGACGCCAACGAACTGCCCGACCGGGCCGGCGCCGAAGCGTACGTGCGACTCGCCCTGGCGCGTAACCCCTTGATCCGTGCCGCCCAATCCAAGGTGCAGCGCCTTGCGGCACGCATCCCGCAGGAGACGAGCCTGGACGACCCGATGTTCGAGATCACGCCGGTGGGCGACATGGCGGAAACGGCGGCGGGCATGGTGGGCCTGATGACCGGCGTGAGCCAGAAAGTGCCCTTCCCAGGCAAGCTCGCCACCCGCGGCAAGATCGCCCAACAGGACGTCGCCATGGCGGAACAGGAGCTGGCGCAGATGCGCCTCGACGTCGTGGCGGACACCCGGCAGGCCTACTGGAGCTACTACTTCGCCACGCAAGCCCTGGAGGTGATGCGGCAGAACCGCGCGCTGTTTGCTCAGTTCCGTGACGCTGCCGATGCACGCTATCGCGCCAATCTCGCATCGCAACAGGATGTGCTGCGCGCTTCGGTCGAGCTAAGTGAACTGGAGAACGAGCTGATCACGCTCGAGCAGCAGCGCAGCACAGCGGCCGCCATGCTCAATAGCCTGATGGACCGTGCGGTGACCGCGGCGCTGCCGGCGCCCAAGCCGGTGGAACTGGAAAAGGTCAGCCTGGCGCTGGACGACCTGCTGCGGCAGGCGGCAGAGGCCAGTCCGGAACTGGGCAAACTCACGCAGCGCCTCGAAGGCGAGCGGCAGCGTATGAAGCTGGCGCGGCTGGCGCGGCTGCCCGATTTCTCCGTGGGCGTGGCCTACGCCGCAGTCGACGACGAGGGACTGTCGCCCATCGCCAACGGTCAGGACCAGTGGTGGGTGACCTTCGGCTTCAGCCTGCCGATCTGGGCCGACAAGCTTGCCGCCGGCGAACGCGAGGCCTATCACGGCCTGGGCGAGGCGATCGCCGAGTTGACCGGGGCGCGCAATCGCGTGGCTTTCCGCGTGCAGGACGCCTTGGTGAAAGTCCAGACCCAGGAGCGCCTGGTGGTGCTCTTCCGCGACGTGATCCTGCCGCAGGCCCGACAGACGGTCGAAGCATCCACCAGCGGCTACCAGGCCGGCAGCATCGACTTTCTCACGCTCGTCGACAACTGGCGAAACCTGCTCAACTACCAACTGCTCTACCACCAGAGCCTGTCAGAACTGGAGAAGAGCTTCGCGGCGCTTCAGCAGGCGGTGGGACGGGACGTGGCGCGAGGCATGCCCACTTCAGTGGGCATGGAGCCGTCGGAATCGAAGAACGAAGAACGAGGAACGAAGAACGCGGTTAGCCCAAGCACCACCCCCGGAAACGGTGCGGGCGAGTAGCAGCGGAGACAGGGAGACAGGGACAGAAACATGACCGAGCATCAACCCACGTCATCCTCACCAACGCCCAGCGCCCCGCCGCCGCCCAGCGCCAAGCCGCCGCGCGGACCGGCGCTGTGGATCATCCTCATCGCCCTGATCGTGCTGGTGCTGATCTTCTGGCTCGGCGCCGTCACCGGACCCTACGTATACAGGGTGACCGCCCAAGCCTGGCATCGCACCGTGCACGGCGGCGAACACGACGACGCGCAGGCCGGCGCCACCCAGTACTACACCTGCGGCATGCACCCCTGGGTCATCCTGCCCAAACCCGGCGACTGCCCGATCTGCGGCATGAAGCTGGTCCCCCTGGACCCCGCCAAGTTCACCGGCGACGTCGCCATCAACCCGGTGATCGCCCAGAACATCGGCATCCGCGTGGCGCCGGTGACCACCGGGGCGGTGACCCGCAGCCTGCGCACGGTGGGCACGGTGACCTATGACGAGACGCGCGTGCGCGACGTCAATATCAAGGTTGACGGCTGGATCGAGAAGCTGCACGTGGACTACCTGGGCGCCCCGGTCAAAAAGGGTCAGCCGCTCTTTGAGCTGTATTCACCCGAGTTGTACGCGGCGCAGCAGGAGTACCTGCTGGCATGGCGGAATCGCCAGGGCGTGGGCGGCGACTCTCTGCCCGAGGCCGCCCGCGCCGGTCAGCAGTTGCTGACCTCGGCGCGCATCAAGCTCGAGTACTTCGACATCACGCGGGAGCAGATCGACGAGCTTGAGCGGCGCGGCCAACCGGCCAAGACCATGACCATCGCCAGCCCGCACGACGGCATCGTCACCGACAAGATGGCCTTCCAAGGCATGAAGGTGGATCCGGGCATGCGCGCCTACCGTATCGCCGACCTGTCCAAAGTGTGGGTGATGGTCACGCTCTACGAGTACCAGTTGCCGTTCGTGCAGGTGGGCCAGAGCGCGGTGATGAGCCTGAGCTACGTGCCGGGGCAGGAATTCGAAGGCAAGGTGATCTACCTCTATCCGTACGTGAACGAGAAGACACGGCAGGTGGACATGCGCCTGGAGTTCGACAATTCGCAGGGCCTGCTCAAGCCGGGCATGTACGCCACGGTCGATCTGCACAGCACGCTGGCCCAAGACCGCACGCTGGCGCCGCGCTCGGCGGTGATCGACACGGGTCAGCGGCAGGTGGCCTTCGTGAGCCTGGGCGAAGGGCGCTTCGAGCCGCGTGACGTGCGTCTGGGCGTGCAGGCACAGGACGGCCTGGTCGAAGTGCTCCGCGGCCTCAAGCCCGGGGAGCAGGTGGTGACCAGCGGCCAGTTCCTGCTCGACAGCGAAGCCAACGCGCGGGAGGCGCTGGCGAAGATGATCAAGGGCGACCTGGCGGCCGAGCAGCCGACGACCGTGGCGGCGGCCGAGGCCGGCGCCACCGTGAGCCTGCCCCAACAGGCGGCGACGCTGCTTAGCGCGATCATCAAGGACTATGTGGCGATCCAGGACGCCCTGGCCGGCGACACGCTGGCGGGCATCGACGCTCCGGCGCGCCGTATCGCCCAGCAGGTCGATGCCCTGCTGAAAATCGACTTGCCCGACGACCCGCACTTCTGGCACCAGCACGAGGAAGTCGCCACGGTACGGGGCAAAGCGCTGGAGTTAGCGAGCACCAAGGACCTGGAACAAGCGCGGCTGGCGCTGGCGGACCTGAGCGTGGCCTTGAGCACGCTGCTGCGCGGCACCGGCGTGCCGGCATCCTATGGCCAGGAACTCCAGGAACTGCACTGCCCCATGTACCGCCAAGGCCAAGGCGGCACGATCTGGCTCCAGCCCGCCGGCAAAGTGCGCAACCCCTACTTCGGCGCGGTGATGCTGGGGTGCTTTGACAAGCGCGTGGCGCTGCCCGTGGCGGGACAGGCAAGGAACACTGATTAACCACCAAGACACCAAGGACACCAAGAAGAAGGAAGAGAGTAACACGGATGAACGCGAAAGTCGAATCAAATTCGACATTCACAAATTTGAATTTGATTCTGACTTCGAGCTTCTGACTTCGAACCTCATCCCCAATCCGTGTTCATCCGTGTTACCTCTTCTTGGTGTCCTTGGTGTCTTGGTGGTTCAATTCGATAGTCAAGGACTCCCACAACGGCCATGATCAGCAAGCTCATAGACTGGTGTATCCACAACCGCGCCATGGTGCTGCTGCTGACCCTGTTCCTGGTCGCCGCGAGCATGTGGGCGGTCTTTACCATCAAGCTCGACGCCATTCCCGACCTGTCGGACGTGCAGGTGGTGATTCGCACCGAGTATCCGGGGCAGGCGCCGCAAATCGTCGAGGACCAGGTCACCTATCCGCTGACCACGGCCATGCTCCAGGTGCCCTACGCCAAGGTGGTGCGTGGCTACAGCATGTTCGGCACCAGCTTCGTGTACGTGATCTTCGAGGACGGCACGGACCTGTACTGGGCGCGGAGCAGAGTGCTGGAGCAGCTCAACTTCGTCAGCGCTCGCTTGCCGCAGGACATAAGCCCGCAGCTTGGGCCGGATGCGACGGGCGTCGGCTGGGTCTACCAATATGCCTTGATTACAGGGAAATACTGTGCGGATCATCCCAATGGGTTGTGGCAGGATCCGCTGACGGAGAAGTGGTATGCGGATCCGGCGGAGGCGCCCGAGGAGGAGGACGTGCGCGCGCGGTTGGTGCGGCATCGCGTGTTCACGAATGCTCAGGCGGATGCTAAGCCGCAAGCGGCTTGTCCGCTGGACGGCAAACCGCTGGTGGACAGTGCCGTGACCCTGGCGGAACTGCGCAGCATCCAGGACTGGTACCTGCGCTACGAGCTGACGGCGGTCAACGGCGTGAGCGAGGTGGCGCCCATCGGCGGCATGGTCAAGCAGTACCAGGTCACTGTCGATCCCGTGAAGCTGCTGGCGTACAAGCTGCCCCTGGCCAAGGTCAGGAGCGCCATCGCACGCTCCAACCTCGACGTGGGCGGCCGGCTCATCGAGCAGAGCGAGACCGAGTACATGGTGCGCGGCCTGGGGTACCTAGGCGCGCTGACCGACCAGGAGCTCGACGAGGCGCGGGCGGCGCACAAGTCCATCGGCGAGCTGCGCACCAACAAGGCGCTATCCGAACTGCGCCAGGTGGCGCTGGGCGTCAGCGGTACGGGCAGCCCGATCTACTTGGGCGACGTGGCGGAGGTGCGCATCGGGCCCGACATTCGCCGCGGCGTCGCCGACTGGAACGGCCAGGGGGAAACCGTCGGCGGCATCATCGTCATGCGTTTCGGCGAGAACGCCCGCACCACCATTCACAGCGTCAAGACCAAACTCGCCGAATTGGAAAAGGGCCTGCCCCCAGGCGTCGGCATCGAGATCGCCTACGACCGCAGCGACCTGATCGACCGGGCCGTGCAAACCCTCTCGCACACGCTGATCGAGGAAATCATCGTCGTGGGCCTGGTGTGCATCCTCTTCCTGCTGCACGCCCGCAGCGAACTGGTGGCGGTGTTCGTCGTGCCCACCGGCGTGCTGGCGAGCATCCTGCTCATGCGCCTCTTAGGCATCAACGCCAACGTGATGAGCCTGGGCGGCATCGCCATCGCCATCGGCGTGATGGTGGATAGCTCGATCATCATGGTGGAGAACTCGCACAAGCACCTGGACCGCGAGGAGGAGCGTCTGCACGAGTTGGCCAAGGCCGGGCAGACGGCCGAACCGCGCCCGCGCACCACCGTCATCGCCGAGGCCGCCAAGGAAGTCGGCCCCAGCCTGTTCTTCGCCCTGCTCATCATCACCGTGAGCTTCCTGCCCATCTTCGTGCTGGGCGAGCAATCCGGCCGGCTGTTCCGCCCCCTGGCGTTCACCAAGACCTTCGCCATGGGCGCCGCGGCCTTCCTGGCGGTCACCGTCATCCCCGTGCTCATGACCCTGCTCATCAGCGCCCGCGTCCTGCCCAAGCGCTGGGGCTGGCCGGCGAATCTGGCGATCACGCTGGCGGCGATGCTGCTGCCCGCGGCTCTCTTGCTGGTGGACGTGCGCGTGCAGACGGCCCAGGGCCCGGCACACGTGGCGATCCCGTTGGGACCCCTGGAAGCCTATCGCCCCTGGGTCGCCCTGGCCTGGGCCGTGCTCATGGCCATGCTGCTGGTGCCCCAGAAGATCATTCACGAGAACGCCAACCCCATCTCCTGGGTGCTCCAGGGAATCTATCACCCGCTCTTCGTGCTGGCCATGCGCTTCCGCTGGCTGGTACTCATCGGCGCGACCCTGGCGGTGCTGAGCATCGCCTATCCGTTCTTGAGAATGGGCAGCGAGTTCATGCCCCCGCTGGAGGAAGGCGACCTGCTCTACATGCCCACCACCGACCCGGGCATCAGCGTCACCAAGGCCCGTGAACTGCTGTCGCAGACGGATCTCTTGATCAAGCAGTTTCCCGAGGTGCAAAGCGTCTTCGGCAAGATCGGCCGGGCCGAGACCGCCACCGATCCGGCGCCGCCGAGCATGTTCGAGACCACCATCACACTCCAGCGCGACAAGCACAAGTGGCGGCACGTGCCGGTCGAACGCTTCTACCGCAACTGGCCCGGGTGGCTGCGCTCGGTGCCCGAGATGGTCTGGTCTTCCACCCGGCCGATCACCGTCGATCAACTGCTCTACGGCTACGACCTGCCCAACGGCAGTGACGAACCCATCCGCGTCCCAGGCTTGAACGACACGGTGCAGATCCCCGGCCTGACCAACTCCTGGACCATGCCCATCCGCACCCGCATCGACATGCTCTCGACCGGCATCAAGACGCCCGTGGGCATCAAGGTCATGGGCCCGGACTTGAAAACGCTCGCCGACCTGGCCAACCAGATCGCCCAGGTGATCAAGACCGCCCAGGGCACCGGCTCTTACACCACCAGCGCGTTCCCCGAAAAAAGCGTGGGCGGCAACTATCTGGACGTGCGCCTCAACCGCGAAGAAATCGCCCGCTACGGCCTGACCATCGGCGACGTGCAGGACGTGATCATGACCGCCATGGGCGGCATGAACATCAGCCAGACCGTCGAAGGCCTGGAACGCTATCCGATCAACCTGCGCTACCCGCAGGAGTTGCGTGACAACATCGAGGCGCTCAAGCAGACGCTGGTGGCCACGCCGACTTCCGGGGGCGGCGCGCAGGTGCCGTTGGGGCAACTGGCGGACTTCGACGTCCACAAGGGGCCGCCCATGGTCAAGAGCGAAAACGCGCGCCTGACCAGTTGGGTCTTCGTGGACATCGCCGGCATCGACGTGGGCACCTACGTCGCCAACGCGCAGAAGGCGGTGGCGAGTCAGGTGACGCTGCCCCCCGGTTACAGCATCGTTTGGTCGGGCCAGTATGAGTACATGCAGGCGGCACGGGCCCGCCTGAAGGTCGTCGTGCCCCTGGCGGGCGTGCTGGTCGTCCTGCTTCTTTACTTGTCAATGAACAGTTGGCTGCGCGTGGCGCTGGTGCTCACCGCGGTGCCCTTCAGCCTCGTCGGCGCGTTCTGGCTGGTGTACCTGCTGGATTACAACATGTCGGTGGCGGTGATCGTGGGCTTGATCGCCCTGGCGGGACTCGACGCCGAGACCGGCATGGTCATGCTGCTCTACCTCGACACCAGCTTCGATCGCTTCACCAGCGAAGGCCGCATGCGCAACCGCGACGACCTCTGGCACGCAGTTCACGACGGCGCGGTCAAGCGCATCCGTCCCAAGATCATGACCGTGGCGACGACCTTCATCGGCCTGGTGCCGCTCCTGTGGGCCCAGGGCGCCGGCGCCGACACCATGCGCCGACTGGCGGTGCCCATGATCGGCGGCCTGTCCACCAGCGTCATCATGGAACTGCTGGTCTACCCCACGGTGTTCTATCTCGCCAAGTCCTGGGCGATGCGCAAACAGTTCCAGCAGTAACCACCAAGACACCAAGGACACCAAGAAGAAAGGTTGAACACGAAGGCACGAAGGAGAGAGGAATGAAGAACGAAGAACGAGGAAACAGGAAAGAAGCCGTGCCCCCGGCCGGTCGTTCCTCGTTCCTCGTTCTTCGTTCTTCTGTCTTCACTTCGTGCCTTCGTGTTCAATCCTCCTCCTCTTCTTGGTGTCCTTGGTGTCTTGGTGGTTAATCCTCTTCCTCAAAGCTCCACATATTCCATATCCAACGTTTCTGCGCCATGGCTCACCGGGTGCTGCACGTCGCTGGCGAACACGCCGCCCATCGCCGCGCGGACCTCCGCCGCGTCATAGCGCCTGGCACCGCTTTGCGTCGCCACCGCGTGCAGGTCCAGGGCGATCTGCCCTTCGCTCTTGGCCAGTTCGCTCACGGGGATCGCCTGCTGGAAGGTTTGGAGCAGTCCGCCGGCGTTCTCGAAGGTGCCCGCCTTCTCCGCCCATGTCGCCCCTGGAAGGATCACGTCCGCCTTGGGCGACAGGTCGTTGGGCAGCGTGTCGATGAGCACCACGAACTTGCGTGACGTGGCGGCCGTGGATTCCTTGGTCGTCCATTTGCTTGGGTAATTGCCGGTGACCACCACCGCGCCGACCTTGGTCGCCTTGTCAGAAAGCTTCTTGACGAAATCCTCGTAGGCCAGCACCTGCTGGGCGTTACCGTCCCCTGCCACCAGTTCCAGCGCCCGCCGCACGCCGCGTGCATTGGGGCATTTTTCCGCGTACACCTTGTAGCCGCCGGGGAACTCTTTATCCTCGCCCTGACGCGGGATCGGCCCGACGCCCAGCACCGCCGCGGCGTCCAACTCGCGCACGAATTTCGCGAGCAGGTAGGCTTCCTCGCACGAGAGCATCGGACTCACCAGCAACGCGATCGCCCCGGCCCCCTTCTCCGTGGCGACTTTGCGCAGCCCCTCGACCGCATCCTGGTACGCCCGCTTCCATTCGCACTCGACCTGCGTGCCGTACTGCATCCGCCTCGGCGTGCCCAGCCGATCCTCACTGTGCACGAATTTCCAGCCGTAGCGGATCTCGTCGCTGATCCACCACTTGTTCACGCTGTGGTTGGTGCGCGGCTTGATGCGGTACATCCGCCCTTCGTTCCACTCCAGGAAAATGTTGTCGCCGCTGGCGGTGATGCCGTCGATCGACGGCGTCTTGCTCAGAAACCACACGCGCTGGCTGAAAAGAAAATCCTTGTCCAGCAGCGCCCCCACGGGGCAGATGTCCACCACGTTGCCCGACAGCTCGTTATCCAGCGGCTTGCCCGGAAAAACGTCGATCTGCTCGCGATTGCCCCGGCCAAACACGCCCAGTTCGCTCGTGCCCGTCACCTCGCGCGTAAAACGCACGCAGCGCGAGCACATGATGCAGCGGTCCGAATAGAGTTTGACGTGTGGGCCGATGTCCTTGGTCGGTTGCTTGATCTTCATTTCCTCGAAACGCGAGCCGGCCCGGCCGTACTGGTAACTGTAGTCCTGCAAATAGCACTCGCCCGCCTGGTCGCACACCGGGCAGTCCAGCGGGTGATTGATCAGCAGGTATTCCATCACCGCTTTCTGATTGGCGAGGGACTTGGGGCTGTTGGTGTGGACCACCATGCCGTCGGCGGCGGGGGTCTGGCAGGTGGGCATGAGCTTGGGGATCATCTCGACGGCCGCGGTCTTGGGGTTGGCCTGCGCCACTTCCGCCAGACATATCCGGCACGAGGCGACGATGGACAGCCCCGGGTGGTAGCAATAGTGCGGAATGGCGGCGCCGTTGTCCTGCGCCACCTGAAGGATCATCTTCTTGCCTTCAAACTCGAATTGCTGACCGTCGATGGTGATCTTGGGCATAATTGACTTTCTTACTGATGACTCCCCGTCAAGCCCGGCCATGTGAGTCTGCGACCGTGGCCGGTTGGGTACCTAATCAAGCCCGGCCATGCGAGTCATTCCGGGGGGCGAGCTTGGCCGGGATCAATGGAGGCGCTCTGGCGCCTCGCTAATGCTCATGTCCCCCCGCGTCGTGGGCGGGCGCCGTATCCATGGGCTCCGGGGCCTCCGGCGTGCGCAACTTCATCGCCGGGATGCCCAGTACGACCGCCGCGCCAAACAAGCCGATGATCGCTATCAGAAGCGTGCCAAACCAAGCCGCGTGCTCGGTCTGGGGCACCAATTCCTTCGCCGGCGCGGTGGCATGGGCATCGCCGCCAGCCGTACCGTGGCCGCCCGCCTGACGTTCGGCGTGCGGCGTCACCGCCTCGGCGCGAATCGCCGCGGGCATCCAGCCGGCGGCGTACCACCCCAGGCTCAGCCCCACGATCACCGCCAACACCCGTCTGGACCAGCGTTTCATGCGTCACCTCGTGGACAAAAGCCCGAATCCGAAAGTATACCGCGCCGCCAAGGCGACGCTGAGTCCCCAGACCGCAGCAGCGCCAAGAGGGAAGCCGGTTATACGGACATGTCAAGGTCGACTCGCGGCGGATTCATCCGCCAGGTGCAGCAGCGCATGCGCGCATGCTGCCTGCGAGGCAGCCGCGCCGATACGGTCGCTGAGCTTGATCACGTCCGCCTTGGGCAGCGCCTCCTCCACCGCCGCCTGGGCCAGGAACGCCCCGCTGCCGCTGAGGATGATGCGCCGCGGCCGCTCATCGCCAAGCACTCTGGTCAGACCGCTGGTCACCCGGTCGCGTGCCCGTGCCGCCATTGCCTGCGCCAGCAGCATGGCATCGTCGGGCGAAATCATGTCGATATCGGCGCCGATCATGCGCAGCAGCCGGGCCATGGCAAACGGCCGTGTGAAGGGCCGCCCGTCGGCGGTGTCGCGATCCTCGGCGTTCTCCTCCAGTTGACCGGTGAGCAGGAACACGTCCGCCGTCGAGGCGAAGTATTCGCTCATCAGACCGTACTCATAGCCATGGAACTCGATCGTGGGCCCCAGCGCCATCAGCGGCGTCCGCCGGACGCCGACATACACCAACTCGCCGGAGACCAGCCGTTGCGTATCAGTCCAGCCCGCGGCGTGGAGTTGCCCCATGTCCAGGCGCAGGATGTCAGTGGTCGTCGAGCCGGTGTCGATCAACAGGGAAAGTCCCACGGGAAATTGCGGCGCCAGCCAAGTCGCCAGGGCGTGCCAGTTGGCGGCGGCGACGCGCAGCACGCGCTGCCGCGCCTCGTCCGGATGCACAAAACGTCCCTCGGTGGACCACACGCCGATGCCGCTGTGTGGGAAGGCTTGCCACACCGCGTCGAGCACATGCTCGACCCCTTGGCGCTTGGTCGCAAAGCAATCGCACAACTCGGCGGTCATGGTGATCGCAACGCGCTGGCACACGGGCCAGTCGCTCGCCATTGCCCGCAACTGCTCCGCCAGTGCTTCGGGGTGCTTCCACAAGGCAAACGACCTCGCGACACACCGGCCATCGCTGTGCGCCGCCTTGAGATTGGCTCCGCCGATGTCCAGCGCCAGCGTGGTCATGCGCAGCTCTCAAGTTGGCAACGACCCATCGCGTCGAACCTCACGGTTCCGGGCGCGAAGGAGAGCGGCGCCGCCGGGTCAAGCAGCGCCTGCGCCAGGTTGCCCCCCGGTTCGAGCAGTTGCCGCAGGCCGATGTACGACAGCGTCATGCGGGTGTTGATCTCGATCACCGCATCGTGGGCCGGTTCATCGCCCAGCACCAGGTCCACGCCCACCCAGCCCGCCAGGCCCGGCACGGCGGCGACGGCGCGAGCCGCCAGATCGTGCGCCCGGCGGGAAAGCGCGGCCTCCAAGGGCAGGCGCCCGCCGCGATAGTTCATCTTCTGACCGTCCACGGTCACCGTCTGCTCGCCTGCCGGCAAAAGGCGCGGCCCGTCGCGGCCGACGATCGCCGAAACACTTGCCGCCAGGCCCGCAACCCAAGGCTGCACGATCGTGCAGCGCGGATCCCCACCGGCCGCCAGCAACGGTTCCACGTCTTGGCGCAAGCACACGAACGTGTGCTCGCATCCGGCGCCCTGACGCGGCTTGATCACGTAACGCTCCTGATCGCCCAGCGTGTGCCAGCCATCGGCGGCGACCGTCATCGGCGTTGGGACTCCGGCGGCCGTCAAATGGCGCGAGGTGGCCAGCTTGTCGCCGCAGAGCAGCACCGCCGCGGATGAGCTGTTGAGAGACGGCGCGTTGCGACGCTCCAGGCGCAGCATCCAGTCACGCAGCACGTCACCGGTCTCCGGCGCGATCACCAGCGTGGTGTCCACCTCGCCCACCATCCGGTCAAAGATGACCGTCGGCTCATCGGCGGGATAAACCGTGTGAACCTCGACGTTGCCGATCGTCAGTTCAAGCCGGCCATCGAGAATGGTCACCACCTCATGATCGGCGGCGCGAAGATCAGTCAGAACGGCGCTGAGCATCGCCCGCCCCTGTCGCACCAGCGATTCCTCGAAGACCTGGCCCAGCAAGGCGCCAGCGCATAGATGTTCAATCGCCAGCACGCGCATGGTGGGAATCATAACGACTCGGAGCCGCGCGGCGCCCCGGATAAGCCCGCGGGGCATCGTTCAGAGCCGCGCGGCGTAAGCCCGCGGATGCTCGGCCGCAGACCACCGCAGGCTTACGCCTTGCGGCTCTGACCGGCGCCGAGCCATCCCGCGCGCAACGCGACGAACAGCCCGGCGGTGACCAGGTCGGCGCTTGTGCCGGGATTGCGGCGATTGCCGTCCCCGCGCAGCCACTGGTCGAGTTGGGCAAACGCCTGGCGCGATGCGGCCGTGTGCGGCCAGTCGGCGTCGAGCACCGCCCGGGCTCGCTCGCCTGCTTCAAGCATGGTCGCCTGTCCGCACTTGCGACCGATCAGCGTGTCGCCGTGTGCGACGAGCGACAGATGAGCATGCACCACCGCGTCGCTCAACGACAGCCCGTCGTTGACCAATCGCGGCAACGATGGAGCGATCTCCGCGATCACTTCGTGAAAATCAGTGGCATACTGACGTGCCACGCCGTCGCGCGGCGCCGCCGATCGCATCGCATCAATGAGCCTCATCGTCGGCGGCTGCTGCACGTCGCCCTCTGCGACCCGGCCCAGTCCGCCGGGCTTCGCCAGGCGAATCGCTTCATAAACCAGCGGCGCATCGACCTCGGTCAGCCCAGCCAGCACACCAGCCACGCCGGTATCGATCGCTTCATGCGGCGGCACGGCACACAGCGGCGCCAATAGCAGAATCATGCCCAGGTTGGTATTGGACCCGGTCACCGCTTGCGTCGCCCGTACCGCGGCCAGCACGGTCGCGCCCACACCGGCTTCGACCGCACGATCCATCACCGGCCCGATCGCCATGCCGCTGGCGACAAAATCGAGCCAGTCGGCGTCGGCGAAAGCGGCCCGCGCCGCCGCCCCCGGGCGCACGTTCCCCGCCTTGGGCGCGGCGACCTCGATGACGCACGCCAGCGTCGCAAGCTGTCCGGTGGTGAGGTGTGATCGGGTCATGGGGTTGGCCGGTTACGATTCAATCCCTCTCCCTCGGGGAGAGGGTGGCCGAGTCCGCGAGGCCGGGTGAGGGGAGCCGCAGAGGAGCGTAGCGTGTGCATCTTCTTAACCGATGGACGCATTCGAGATATCTGCGCGATGGTCATCCGTAGATCCCCTCACCCCAGCCCTCTCCCCGGGGGAGAGGGGGGCAGAGCTTGCCACCACGGTTTGCATATATGCCAGCACCGCCGTCGCGATGTCTACGCCGGTGACGCGCTGAAGCTCGCGCCAACCCGGCACGGCGTTGACCTCCAGCAGATACGGCTGGCCCTCCCGGGGGTCGATCACGATATCCACGCCGGCGATGAGTGCCTCGCACGCCCGGGCGGCACGCAGCGCCAAGTCACGCAGGTGATCGTCAGGCTCAAAAGGTTCACCCACGCCGCCGCGAGCGATGTTGGTGCGCCAGTCGGTGCTGCGGCGGCGCATGGCGGTGAGCACGCGGTCGCCCACCACCAGCAGGCGCAGGTCCGAGCCGTCGTGGGGGATGAAGCGCTGGAGATAGAGCACGGCGCCCAGGCGTTCGAGCGTGGCCAGCACGCGTGCCGCCAGATCGCGGTCATCCAGGCGCGTGATGCCGAAACCCTCGCTGCCGAACAGCGGCTTGACCACCACATCGCCGCCGAGCCGATCGAACGCCGTCATGGCGTCGTCGAGGCGCTGGCACGCCGCCGTCGCCGGCACGGGCAGGCCGGCCTCGCGCATGCGGGCGATGGCCAGGTATTTGTCCACCGCCGTCTCGATGGCGCGGGGCGGGTTGATCACCGGCACGCCGGCCGCCATCAGTCGATGCATGGCGTCCATGCGGAAGACGATCTGCTCCAGGCTCCCGGCCGGCATGGTCCGCAAGAGCACGGCGTCGGCGTCGTGCAGCGACACCGGGCCGCAGGTGATCGCCGCCGAAGCATCGCCCACGGTCGCACTCACCTGCTTCCACGAACACGCGGCCAGCTCGATGCCGCGCAGCGCCGCGGCGCGGCGCAGATCCTCGACGTGCCAGCCGTTACCCGATGAAAGTGCCACGATACGCATGGGTGATTAGTCAAAGAGAGTTAGCCGCGGCGAATCCAAACGACTCCGCCAGCACCTTCGCATCGACCTTGCCGAAGGTGAACGACCGGCCGGTGGTGATGTTTTGTAGCGTGATTAGCGCCGGCGAGAAGAGCAGCGGGTCGATCTTGTAGAAGTCGTGGTCGTAGCGGGCGAAGATCTGGGCGAACGGTTGGCCGTAGTCGCGCGAGGCGCCGGCGGGGAGCTGTTGGCCCGCGGTCTGGAGCGATTCGTCATCGCCGGTGCACATCAGCGTGACCCGCGCGCCGTAGAGCACGGCATCGTTGGTGCGGCCGATGGCGGCCATGTCGTCCTTGGCCACCGGCGGCAGCGGCGCGGCCCCGAAGCCGGCGACCACGCGCGACAGGTCGAACTCCAGCGCATGGAGCTTGTGCAGGGCCGTCTCCACTGAGCGCGCGGCAATCTGCACGCTGCCGACGAGACTGGCGGTGCGCGCGGCGATCAGCGTCACGTGCCGCTCGTCCACGCGGCAGCGCTGGGCGATGTAGCACGCCACCTCCGCCAGCGGCAGCTTGCCCGTCTCCAGCACGCCCACCACGCTATCGGGCGACTCGCGGCCTCCGGTATCGTCGAACAACTCCTCCTTGCCGTAGGCCGCGCGCATCGGGCCTGAGCCCATCGCGAAGTACGACTTACCCGACGCCGGCGGCACCCCCGGAAGGTTGATCTGCCAGCCGGCATATTGACTGGCCATGCATGCTTCGACCGGCTTGGCGACGTCCACCACCACGTCGATGTGCGGCCGATCGCCGATCCACCCCGGCACGAGGCACACATGCGCCAAGTCCGCCAGGCACGCCCGCGCCACCATCACGCCGGCCTGGAGGCTGCCCGTCTGCTTCACGCCCGCGTCGATCAGCCGCGCCTTGCCGGCGCTGCCCACGGTCACGCCCAATTCGTCGGCACTGCCCGCCAGCTCATCGGCAACACGCATCGCCCTGGCATTGAGTGTCACTTTGCCCATTGAATCACCTCCCCGCGATGCAGCTCGAACTGATCGGCATGATAGAGGCTCAGGCGCGACGGCGCGGCGAGCTCTGACCCCCTCTCCCCCGGGGAGAGGGATGGGGTGAGGGGATCCGCGGAGAAGAAGGGCCAACCCAACTCGCGCAGGCGTCGCACGATCAGGCCCACGCCCGCCAGCGACGTCGCATCGAATACGCCGGCGTGGGTCAGATGCAGGCCCAATATGGACTGCGGTGGCATCGACACCGCTTTAGCTTGCGGCGGAGCCGCCGTCGCTCCGCGAGGAGCTAAAGCGGCGTCGCGGCCGCCGCAGTCCATAGACAGAATGCTGCCGCGGCGCATTTCCAGGCCGGGATGATCCAGCGGCCCCTGGCCGATGACCAGTGTGCCAGCGAGCATGCGATAGCCGGGACTGGCGCCGGCCTTGCCCGCGATGGCGATCAGGCCGCGGCGCATCATGAAGCCGGCGTAGTCGCCCGCATCGCTGTCGATTACAATTTCCCCGCCGGTCATGCCGCGATCGCGGCCGACATCCAGCCCGCCGACGCGATGACCGACGCTGCCGGCGACGCGAATGATGCCGCCGGCCATCGACGCGCCCAGGTCGTCGCCGGCATCGCCTTGGACGATCAACTCGCCGCCGGCCATGCGGGCGCCGAGGCGCGGCAGCGGCGGCAGACCGCGCAGCGTCAGCCGATCACCCGGTTCGCCAGTGATATCGAAGGCATCACCCACGGCGCGGCGCAGCTCGTCGGGCGGCATTTGACCCAGCGTGTCCGGCCGCAGATGCGAGCCATCGGCGCAGGCGACACAATCTGATCGATAGGTCAGTGTGTATCCGCTCATGTCGCAGCCTCGCTCATGACCTTGCGCAGGTGGAAGTGAAACTTGCCGAGTTTGCCGCCGTAGTTGCCGGCACTGATCGCGGCGATGCCGTCCACGCATGCGGCGCGAATGCCGGTGCACATGGCGGCGGCGATGGCGGCTTCGTTCAGGCCGTTGATGACGATTTCGTACACGCAGCCGGCCGCATCAGGCAGGCGCGAGGTGACGCCGCGCCGCCCGCGCAGGGTCGGGCAGTAAGCTTCATTGGTCGAGGCCACGAGCTTCTTGTGGCGTGAGCCGACTTTCGAGCCGCTGCGCACGATGCCCCCCGGAAAAGGGGTGATCACCTCGGGCAGGGGGGCGATGGCCTCGACGGCGCGTTGCGTGGCCGCCAGGGTCGTGCGCTGATCGCTGCCGCACACCAGAAAGTTGCCGCCGGCGATCGCCTTGATCGCGCCGCAGTTTTCCGACACGACGAATTCGCCGTCCATCACCGGGATGCGCCAGTAGCGTTCTGACACAAGCCCGGCCATGTGAGTCCAACCGGGGGGCGAGCTTGGCCGGGATCGCGCCATGACTTTGCTCTTCTGAAACCCGTCGCCGAAGAAGCGAAGCTGCTTGCCCACGTCCAGCCGGGCCGAGTCGTCCGTCTTGGTCACGCCCGGCAAGCCGTCGTACACCGCCGTGGTCGGGCAGGTCAGCAGGCACTGGCCCACGCGGTTGGCCACGGCCTTGCCCAGCGGCTCGGGCTTGAAGCTGAAAAACAGCAGCGCCGCCCCCGGCCGGCCATCGGGCGTTTCCGCGCTCTCCAGGTAGCGCTCCAGCCCCGCCTCCGCATCGCAGCCGATCACGCTGGTGGCATAGCCCGTGACCGTACGCGCCGCCACATCGACCCACGACCGGTCCACCGCGGTGACGATGAGCCGGCACGCCCAGGTGCGAAACGCCTCGGCGAAGGTGTCGTCAATCTGTACGCCTTGTATCTGCATCCCCAATCCAGTGTCCAATGTCCAATGTCCGATGTCCAATGTCCTCGCAGCCGCTTGCGGCTTCGCGCAGGCGCACGGTCAGCACGAGCGTTGCGCAAGTTCGTGCGCCGGCGCGAAGCCGCAAGCGGCTGGGAACTCGATGATGAGCCAATCACCAAGAGGGAGCACACCATGGCTGAGCAGAGTGAAAAGACTTACAACGAGCAGGAAATCGAGTCGCGTTTGCGCGGGGAGTTGCCGCACTGGGAGCTCAAGGACGGCTGGATTCGCCGCAAATACAAGACCGGCGGGTGGCAGCACACCATGCTGGCGGTCAACGCCATCGCCTACATCGCCGAGGCCGCGTGCCACCATCCCGACCTGTCGGTGTCCTGGGCCGAGCTTCACGTCAAGCTCATGACCCATTCGGCCAAGGGCGTGACGGACAAGGATTTCGAGCTGGCGGGCATGATCGAAAAGCACCTGACCTGGCTGCCCGGAGAAGGCTCGCCCTTGGGCGGGTACGAAGCGATGATGAAGAAGAAATGGACCCGGTGAGGAATTTCGGATTTCGGATTGCGGAGTTCGGATTTGAGGGAGCAAACCACACCGGTAACGATATCGCGGTATGCCAAATCCGAAATCCGAAATCCGAAAACCGAAATCGCTGGTGGCGCTGGTCACCGGCACCTTCGCCGAGCCGGCGTTGCGCGACGTGGCGGGGCGCTTGCGCGATCGGGCGGGCATCGAGTCGCGGGTGATTGTGCTCAACATTCAGGTGGCGGCGTTGATGACCGCTGATTGGGTGGCGCGGAAGCTGGAGCTGCCCCCGGAACCGCCGGGGCAGGTGGTGAGCCGGGTGATTTTGCCCGGCTATTGCCGGGGGGATGTGTCGGCGGTGTCGGCGAAGGTGGGGGTGCCGGTCGAGCTTGGGCCGCGCGATCTGCATGATCTGCCGGAGTTGTTCGGCCAGGCGGCGGAGGCTCGGCCGGAGGAGGAGGGGCGGTACGACATCGAAATTCTGGCGGAGATCAACGAGGCGCCGCGGCTGGCGTGGCCGGCGATCCTGGCGCTGGCGCAGCGTTATCGCGGCGACGGCGCGGAGGTGATCGACCTGGGCTGCGACCCGATGCCGCCGACGGGCGGGCGCGACGCCTGGCCGGGCGTGGCCGATGCGGTGCGTGCCTTGCGCGACGAGGGCTTTCGCGTGTCGATCGATTCGCTGCATCCGGGCGAGATTCGCGCGGCGACGGGCGCGGGGGCGGAACTGGTGCTGTCGGTCAACTCGTCGAATCGCGAGCATGCCGCCGACTGGGGCGCCGAGGTGGTGGCGATGCCGGACGACCCCTCGACGCTGGCGGGGCTGGAGGAGACGATCGCGCATCTTGCGAAACACAACGTGCGCTATCGCATCGACCCGATCCTTGAGCCGATCGGCCTGGGCTTTGCCGCGTCGCTGGGTCGCTACCTGGAAGTCCGCCGCCGCTATCCCGACGCCGCGATGATGATGGGCGTGGGCAATCTCACCGAGCTGACGCAGGTGGACTCGGCGGGGGTCAACGCGCTGCTCATCGGCTTCTGCCAGGAGCTGGGCATCGCCAGCGTACTGACGACCGAGGTGATTAACTGGGCACGGTCTTCCGTGCGCGAGATCGACGTGGCGCGGCGGATGATGCGCCGCGCGGTGCGCCGCCGCATGCCGCCCAAGCACGGTGACCGCCGCCTAGTCATGCTGCGCGACCCCCGGCTCAAGGGGCCTGCGGCGGCGGAGTTGACCGACCTGGCGGGCAAACTCACTGATCGCAACCTGCGGCTCTTCGTTTGCGACGGCCGGGTTCACGCCATAAATCGCGACTTTCACGTGTCGGCCGACGACGCCATGACGCTCTTGGATCGCATGATCGCTGCGGGGATTGATCTCGATGCGTCGCATGCGTATTACCTGGGCTACGAAGCCGCCAAGGCGATGACCGCGCTGGCGCTGGGGAAGAATTACACCCAGGACGAGGCGCTGCGCTGGGGCATGCTAACGCGCGAGGAACAGTCGAGGCACGCACAATGAGGCATGCTCACTTTAGTGAGCATGGAGTAGTGATGCGCATGAAGCTGGGCGAAGGCGAACGCGTCATTGAAGGCTTGATGACCACGCTGGATGAACCCGGGCGCGTGAACCTCGCGCCCATGGGCCCCATCGTCGATGCGAACTGGCAGCGCTTCGTGCTGCGCCCCTTCAAGACGGCGGTCACCTACCGCAACCTCAAAGCCACGGGCCAGGGCGTGTTCCACGTGACCGACGACGTGCTGCTGATCGCGCGAGCGGCGATCGGCCAGGTCGATGTCGGCGATGGCGTGCCCACGCAGGCAGCCCAGCACGTGCGCGGCGTCGTGCTCGGCGGCGCCTGCCGATACTATGAACTGGCGGTGACGGAGCTGGACGACCGCCAGGAGCGCACGACGATCACGATGCAGGCGGTGCATGCCGAACGCTTGCGCGATTACCTGGGCTTGAACCGCGCCAAGCACGCGGTGATCGAGGCGGCGATCCTGGCGACACGCCTGCACCTGACCGGCGCGGCGCCGGTGCTGGCCGAATACGAGAAGCTACAGACCCTCGTGGACAAGACCGGCGCGGCGGCGGAGCATGAGGCGATGGCGATGCTGCGAAAGCTGGTGAACCAGTGGACAGGCGGCTAAACCGCACGCGGCGGAATCCAAATCCGAAATCCGAAATTCGCAATCCGAAATGATCGAAGTCCACACACCCTGTCGCCTGCATTTCGGACTCCTGGCGTACAGCCGGGACGACAGCCGGCAATACGGCGGCGTGGGGCTGATGGCCAGTGAGCCGCGGACGCTGGTGCGCTTGGCGCCGGCCAAGGAAGTGACGGCCGAGGGGCCGATGGGCGATAAGGCGGCGATCTATGCCCGACGGTACCTGGAGCATGTCGGCGCCGACGCCGGCGCCCGCATCGAAGTCGTGCGCGTGGCCCGGCCGCACACCGGCCTGGGCAGCGGCACGCAACTGGCCATGGCGATCGGCCGGGGCCTGGCGAAGCTGCTGGGTCACGACCAGCCCGACCCCGCGGCTCTGGCGCGCATCATGCAGCGCGGCAAGCGCTCCGCCATCGGCACCTGGGGTTCCTACATCGGCGGGCTGCTGGTCGAAGGCGGTAAGACCCACGCGGCCTCGCTCTCGCCCCTGATCGCCCGCCACGATTTTCCCGACGACTGGCGGCTGGTGCTCATCCGCCCGCGCCCGCTTGAAGGCCTGGCGGGCGAACGCGAAACGCAGGCCTTCGTCGAACTGCCCGCCATCCCCGACGACCTGACGGCGCGCATGTGCCGGCTGGTCATGCTGGGTCTGCTGCCCGCCCTGGTCGAGCGCGATGTGCAGCGCTTCGGCGAGGCGCTCTACGAACTCCAGCAGCGCGTCGGCGAGGTGTTCGCGCCGTTCCAGGGCGGCATCTATGCCGACCCGCTGCTGGCCCAGATCGTCGGATTCGTGCGCGAGCAAGGCATCCCCGGCATCGGTCAGAGTTCGTGGGGGCCGACGTTGTATGCGGTGCTGGAGAGTGAAGAGCGCGCAGTACACTTGGCGGACGCGGTGATGCGACGGTTCAAGCTGGACAAGGCGGGGGAGGTGATCGTGACGCGGGGGGATAACGCGGGCGCGGGGGTCAGTACGAATTTCTGATTTTTGATTTCTGATTTCTGATTTTCTGATTTCCAATTTTGGACGCGTACCTGCTCACTGGAGTGAGTATGCCTCGTTCTTTACTTCTTCACCGGTTCGAGCACGAGTTCCGCCATGCGGCCGTCGGGGAAGCTGGCTTGGCCGCGCCACGAGCCGTCGTTCTGCGGGTAGAGGTCGATGGGGGTGGCGACCTGGTCCCAGGTCATGCGCGCCACGGCGTCGTTGGGCAGGTTCTTGAGTTCCGCGGGCTTGTCGATGCGGATCGCCAGGTGCGTGTCGGGCAGGCTGATGGTCAGCGCCTCGTTGGCGAAGCGCACGGTGTTGTTGTCGACCTGAAGCTGGACGGTGCCCACGACGTCTTCGCTGGCGGGCTTGGCAACAGGCGTTCCTTGCGGCATAGCAGGATCGCCGCCATGCGGTGGGGGGGGCATGTGCGGATCGATGGCGGTGATCCCCCCGGGCACGGTCGCATAGATGCGCACGATCAGGCGATAAGCGCCGGCGGCGGCGTTGAGCCGCTTCAAGTTGATCTCCTTGCGCAGGAGGGTCCACTGCTGCTGGGCGTATTCGGGAGCGCGGTTGGTCTGGCCATAAATTCTCCGCACGAAGGCGTCGGCCATGGCGTCGTCGCCGCCAGCGGAGGCGACCAGCGCCGCCGCGGCGCCCTTGGCCAGCTCCGGATCACCTGAGGCGATGTACGCCATCAGGCTCTGCTCGTTGCCGACGCCCTGCGCCCAACCGGCGGCGTCGGGCACCTGACCGGCGGACACCTTCTGAGCAAACCACGTCGCCAGCGTGTTGTCCTGCACATTCAGCGCCAGCAGATTGGCCACCAGTGTCTGATCCATTCCGTTGGCGCGGTAAACCTTCTGACCGAATTGCTGCCGCTGCGCCGGCGTCAAGTCGCGCATGGCGGTATCGATGGGCAGGCCCGAACCCGTCAGCGCCTCGACGGCCGCCTTGGATGCTTTATCGTCGCCTTGGAGCACCACGCTCACCAGGCTGCGGGTCGCATGCGGCTTACTGGGCTGGCGCTTGAGGAACGGGACAAGCGATTGCGGCGTGGCCTCTTTCCCCAGCCCCGCATCCACGACGGCCTGGTACAGGTCTGGCGTGGGATTCGCGGGATCCGGCGGGGGCACCTGCTCGCTGAGCGCGAAGGCCGCCAGAGCCGGCCACGCCGCTTGGCGGATCGCCTCGTCCTTGCTGGCGATGAGGTTGATCAGGTGGTGCGTCGAGGCGGCGACCACGATGGGCTTGTCCAGCACCAGAGCATCGGCGGGGACGGCGTCGGCGCCCCCGGACGTCGGCAAGGCGGCGCCGGTGAACGATCCGGGCAATGTGACGCCCGGCGGCGGCTGATAGCCCAGCGACGCGGCGCCGGTCGCCGCGCCCGAAGCGTCCATGGGCACGATCACCACTTTGCCCAGCAGGCCAAGAGTCTCTTTGACCAGGGCGGTATCGTCGCCGCCCAAGAGGCGTTCATCCAGCCACGCCGCCGCCACCGTTTCCGCCGGCGCCGCGGCGATGACGGCGCGCAGCACGGCCTGGCGACGGGCGTTGTCCTTGATCACAAACGACGCCCGGCTGCGCATGGCATCGGCGAGGTCAGCGCGGCTGCGCGTCGCTTCGAGGATACCCGCCAGCAGTTGCGCCGGCGCCGGCGCATCGGGCGCGGCGAGCACCTTGTTGGTCGTGTCCACCACGATGGTCAGCAACTCCGGATCGTTGGTCTGCACCTTGAGGATGGACGCCAGCGCGGCGGCCTGGGTGTCGGCGTCGGGATTCTGCGCCGCGTGTTTGAGCAGCGTCAGTGACGCCTGTGAAGGCGGGTTCACCTGCGCCAGGCCCTCGACGAGCAAGAGTCGGGCCTTGGCGTCGGGGCCGTCGAGCACCTTTTGCGCCAGAGTCGCCACGTCGTCGCCGGGGCGGGACAGCGCCAGCAGACCCGAGCCCGACAGGCTGTAGGCCGCGGCACGCAGGCTCCAGGGGTGCTCGCCGTTCTGCACCAGGGCCTTGACCTGGCCCAGGTGCCCCAGTACTTCGCGCGGCACCGATTCGCCCGGCTGCACGGTCACGCGCTGTTTCGCCAGGCCACGCACCGCGTCAAGTTGCATCAGCGTGATGGACCACGGCAGTGGCTGGGGGCCGGTGAACTCCAGGTCCTCGGCGTTGGAGCGAATGTCGAAGACCGCCCAGACCCGCACGGGCAGGTCCGCCTGGAAATCCCGGGGCGCATCGTTGACACGCTTGCGCAGTTCCGTGTAGTTGCGCATTTCCTCGTTGTATTTGGCCTGCGCCTCGGCGAGGCGCTTGCGCCGCTCGATCCCCGCCTTGGGGTCCTCGCCCTTGGGAGGCGGCTCGAACTTGGACCGCTCCGGCTCCTTCTTGCGCAGCAGATCGTTGTTGAGCTTCAGGGCGTAGAGCTGCTCGGACTCCTTCACCTTGCCATTGAAGATGACGCGGTCCATTTCCCAGGCGATGGTGTAGTCGGGTGCGACCACGAAGCCGCGGGTCACGCGGGGGCGCTCATCGCTGAGGTTGGCGGCAGGTGAACTGGAGGAGGGAGGCGGCGCCTCGATGGAGGGCAGCGCGACCACGCCGGGACGTTGCGGCGCGGCCACGGCCGCCGGCTCTTCCCGCTTGGGCTTGGGCGCCGCCTCGCGGTCCAGCCGCCACGCCAGGAACCGCCCGCCGCGCAGCTTCAGCGTGTTGTTGTCCGCGGCCACCGGCTCGCTGCCAGGCTCGACGATAAAGGGGATCTGCACCAGCTTGCGGTTGATCGTCGGCTCGATGAGCCAGATCGTGTCGTCCACTGTGGCCGGCAGTAGTTCGGCGGTGTCGAGTAATGTCTTGAGGTCAAGGTCGATGCGAGGGATGGACGCGACGCCGGGCTTGGCGGCATCTTCGGCGCCTGCGGCATCCTCGGTCCTGGCGGCAGGCTCCTGCGCCGGCTGGAGGGGCGGAGCTGTAACATCGTCCTGTGCCCGCAGCGAAGCACCGGCCAGCAACATGAAAACGGCGGCGAAAATCAAATAAAAATGACGCATGTCACGGTCCTGATGAGGTACAAAAAAAGGAGGCGCCGCCCCCGGCCTCCCCCCGGGGGTTCCCACGAAATCCCCGACCCCAGGAGCCCCCGGAGCCCCGAACATCCCGGAGCCGCAGAACCCGCCGAAACCGGTTTGCGGAATGCCCCTGTCACGCATGGTAACCCGCCTGGCGCTGCCCAGTCTACCAAGTCATGTGCATAGCAGCGCCGCGTGGGCATGGAAGCCAGGGCAAACGCATGGAACTTGCGGGTGGCAGCGACGGCCCGACTCAAATTGCATCCGGCAACTGATGGACAATCTTCGCATGAAAATCGGATATCTGGACATGTCATCCCCCCCTCCCCTCCACCTTGGTGGCCAGTTTCACACAACCTATTATAAATACGAAACTTACAAAATGTCATACCCCTTGTCAGTACTGTGTCACCCTGACATTCCGGCGATTGGGGTCTTTGTCTCGTAACACCTGTCATGGCAGTTCCTTGCCTGCGAATAGCAAGATTTCGTTAATGTCAGTGGTGTTCCTTGTCAACCCTGGACGATTTTCGCATACTGGCGCGGCCATGCCCTGACAATGATCTAGACGTCTCTTGTGAACTCGTCTTGTTTAGTAGTTTCTCATATCTTTAACATGGTATCCAGCCCGGTGCGAAAAGTAAAGGGATCTCTGAAAAAACTGTCCACTAAAACCCCCGGCATGCTCCGTCGAGCTTCCGGTCCTTGCCCCAGGCGTCACGCACCCTCCCCAAGCGGCGCCCTGGACGGGGCCAGCCTCTGCGTCGCGCCCTTTTGAAACGTTCGTAGCGTGCTGCGCGTTTTTTGGGCGACGGGATCGATGGCGCACCGGGAAAGGTAACCGCTCTGGTCAACACTCGCGCGGCGGCGCGAAGGGGCCGACGGGCGATGCAACGGTCTAAACGACCTGTTTTCCCAGTCTGCATGAGACCGAGGCCCGGCGTCCCATCGCCGTGGCATCACTCTTGCGATAGAAGCGAGTGTTGACCATCGCGAGGGCGTGCCAGCAATGGGGGAGATCTCGGTGGCGCCGGGGTGCAGAATCCGGGGGTGACCGGGGGTGACCGGGGGTGACCGGGGGTGACCGGGGGCGACCGAGGCCGCGCCGATCAGGACGATGCGGTTGGATCTCGAGTTGGACATGTGAACCTCCACCGGGCCCGCTTGCGGCCTGGCGTATGCCAGGCCGCAGCGGCCGCCCGGATTGATGACGCGCGCCGCAGACGGTGCGCTCGTAAAGAGCGCCGGCTCGGAAGCTCGCACGAACGAGAACAGTAATGAGGCCTTGTGATGTCCAACAATGCGGCGATAGGCGGAAATCAGGATTCGGCAATGCCCATTTAACAGGCACAGGGTTGGGGCCCCGCCTCGGACTGAGGCGGGCCCCTCTCTGTTTTTCCTTAAGGCCTCCCATGGTCCCCGGCCCTGCTAATCAGTTATTTCAACGTTGGTTATGCGGGGGTGGGAAAACGGAAAGCACCCGGCGCGGAATGCCGGATCGGCTTGGTCGATCGGACGTGGCATTCACGTTGCCAATAGTTGGTCGCCAAGGGCCGAGGGTTTCGGAGGTCTATGCAGGGATGGCAAGCCAAGTCCACCCTGGCCAGAGCGTGTCTAGAGATGTCCAACGAATCCGGCGGTAACGACCAACACAAGGAGTGTTCGATGGTTCGCAAACGATGGGATCGATGGAAGACCGGGGCGGTGATGGTGGCAGTCTTCGGCCTGGCGCTGGTGCTGGTGCAGGGCAGCGCCTTGGCGCAGGAGGTGACCGTGGTGGCGGCAGAGCCGACCATCGCCGAACTACAGGCGGCGATCGCCGACGCCAACTTCATGACCAACAACGTCTGGATGATGTTGAGCGCCGGGCTGGTGTTCATCATGCACCTGGGCTTTGCCACCGTGGAGACGGGCCTGACGCGCAGCAAGAACACGGTCAACATCCTGTTCAAGAACACGCTGATTCCCGGCATCGGCCTGTTGACCTACGCGATTTGCGGGTTCAACCTGATGTATCCCGGCTTTGCCGACGGGACGGGCTACGAGTGGTTTGGCTTCGCGGGCTTCGGGATCGGCTTCGATGAAGCCGAGGCCGCCTCCAAGCTCACCCGCGCGTACATGCCCGGCTACACCTACTGGACCGACTTCCTCTTTCAGGGCATGTTCGCCGCCACCGCCGCCACCATCGTCTCAGGCGCCGTGGCCGAGCGTATCAAACTGCACTCGTTCCTGATTTTCTCGACGATCTTCGTGGCCATCTGCTATCCGATCGTCGGCTCGTGGAAGTGGGGCTACGGCTGGCTGCACGACCTGGGCTTCTATGACTTTGCCGGCTCGACGCTGGTGCACTCGGTGGGCGGTTGGGGCGCGCTGATGGGCGCGATCATCCTGGGGCCACGACTGGGCAAGTACAGCAAGGACGGCACGAGCAACGCGATTCCGGGGCACAGCTTTCCCCTGGCGACCATCGGTGTGTTCCTGCTGTGGCTGGGCTGGTTCGGCTTCAACGGCGGGTCGGTCCTCAGCGCCGATCCGGCGCTGGTGTCCCTGACCCTGGTCACCACCTGCCTCGCCGCCGCCGCCGGCGCCGTCGGCGCCATGCTCACCACCTGGATCACCGCCCACAAGCCTGACCTATCCATGGTGCTCAACGGCATCCTGGCGGGACTGGTCGGCATCACCGCCGGCGCCGATCAGATGAACGCCATGTCCTCGTCGGTCATCGGCCTGATCGCCGGCGTGCTGGTCGTCTTCGCCGTGCTCTTCATCGACCGCATCCTCAAGATCGACGACCCGGTCGGCGCCATCTCGGTGCACCTGGTCTGCGGCATCTGGGGTACCCTGGCGGTGGGACTCTTGGGCGCCAAGGCGGGCATGGAGCAGCTCAAGTGGCAGATCACCGGCATCGTCAGCATCGGCGCCTTTACCGCCATCTTCGCCGGCGTGCTCTTCCTGATCATCAAGGCCACCCTGGGCCTGCGCGTCAGCGATGCCGAACAGCTCGAAGGCCTGGACCTGGGTGAACACGATCAGGCGGCGTACCCCGACTTCCAGCAGACCTATATCAAGAGCTACCACATTCGCGAGGCGTAATTCCCGGAACAGATCCCGGCCAAGCTCGACGACTCGCATGGCCGGGCTTGGACGCAGCGGCTACGAAACTCGGAACTCGAAACTTACAACCTCCACTAAGGAGATGCCACCGTGCACATGATTGAATGCGTCATTCGCCCTTACGCTCTGGACGCGATTAAAGCGAAACTCGCGTCGCTGGGCATCCTGGGCTGCACCGCCATCGAGGTCAAAGGCTTCGGCAAACAGAAGGGCCACACGGAGCGCTACCGCGGCGCCCGCATGGATGTGGGCTTCGTGCCCAAGGTCCTCATCAAGGTCGCCGTCAAGAGCGAAGACTTGGACAAGGCCCTGGACGCCATCGTCACCTCGGCGCGCACTGGCAAGGTCGGCGACGGCAAGCTCTTCGTCTACCCGTTACAGAAGGTGGTGCGCATCCGCACCGGCGAAGCCGACAACAACGCCCTCTGACGAGGGTCAACCGCGAAAGACACGCCGGCGCCGACGAAAGTCGGCG
>JBBDMX010000101.1:151467-241011 GCA_040878035.1 Phycisphaeraceae bacterium
CCCCCCCCCCCCCCCCCCCCCCCCCCCCCCCCCCCCCCCCGGCACTTGCCCCGCCGCTTGCGGTTTCGCGCAGCGGCATGAATCTACCGATGCACCCCGTTGGCTCATGCGCCAGCGCGAAGCCGCAAGCGGCTCAGAACCCCGTCTCACCGCCTGGCGAATCGCATATCCACCCACACCGCCAGCGCCAGCACGCTGCCGCGCACGATCAGTTTCGTTTCCGGCGCGTAGGCCAGCAGGTTCATGCCGTTGAGCAGCACGGCCATGAGCAGGGCGCCGAAGATGACGCCCACGACCGAGCCGCGGCCGCCCTTCAAGCTGGTGCCGCCGATGACGCAGGCGGCGATGGCGTCGAGTTCCATGTATTCACCCACGCCGGTGGTCGAGTAGCCGCCGTAGGCCGTCTGCATCAGGCCGTCGAGCGCCACGATCAGTCCCATGAGTGCGAAGGCGCCGATGACGACGCGTGGCACAGGCACGCCGGAGATCACCGCCGCTTCGCGGTTGCCGCCGATGGCGTAGAGATAGCGTCCGAAGCGGGTGTGCTGGGTGAGCACCCACACGGCCAGGGCCACCGCGCCCAGGATCAGCGCCGAAAGCGGCACGCCGCGATGCTGATTGCACACCAGCACGAGCATGAGCAGCAGTTGCCCGATGATGAAGAGCTTGAGAAACGCCAGTTCCGCCGATTCGAGTGGGAAGCCAAAGGCCCGGCGTCGCCGCCGCGCCACGATGCCCGCGTAAACCAGCGCCGCCATCACCGCCAGAACCAGCAAGTATCCGCCTCGCGGCGGCAAATGCCAGGTCGTCAGCAGCGAGTACAGATTGTCCTGGCCGCCGGCACGCACGGGAATCGTCGCATTCTCAATGACCATCCATTGCACGCCGCGGAAGACCAGCAGTCCGGCGAGCGTGATGATGAACGAGGGGATGCGCTGGGTGACAATCAGCGCCCCCATGCCGGCCCACACCGCGACGGCGGTCGCCGCCGCCAGCGCCATCGCCAGCGGCGCCGGCCAGTCATGCCAAAACACCAGCACCGCCGCCACCCCGCCAAACAGTCCCACACCGCTGCCCACCGACAGGTCGATCTCGCCGGGCACAATGATCAGCAGCATGCCCAGCGCCAGCACCGCCGTGATCGACAGCTCGACGGAAAGGTTGGACAGATTCCGCGCGCTGACGAAGTTGAAGTCCGATCGCCAGGCGAAAAACAAACCGATCACCACCACGGCTATCAGCAGCGTAAAGTCACGAACGTTCAGGGTCTTCTGCATGAATCGTCTTCCTGAATTAGCCGCAGATGAACACAGATGGAAGAAAGCTCGAACCGCCAAATCCGAAGTTTGAATCAAATCAGAAATCGGAGATCAGAAATCAGAAATCTGATTCATCTGTGTCCATCTGTGGTCATCTGTGGCTATGTTCGCCTGCTCCCATCGCCGCCGCCATCAGCTTTTCCTGCGTCGCCTCGGCGCGTGCGAACGTGCCGCCTACCGTGCCTTGGTGCAGCATCATGATGCGATCGCTCATGCCCATCAGCTCCGCCAACTCACTCGACACCAGCACCACGGCACAACCTCGGTCAGTTAAGCGATTGATCAGTTCATACACCTCCACCTTGGCGCCCACGTCGATCCCCCGCGTCGGCTCATCGAGAAACACCACCCGCGGCTCGGTCAGCAGTGCCTTGCCCAACACCACCTTCTGCTGATTGCCTCCGGATAGCTGCGCGGCCTGGGTTTCCAGCGATGGCGCCCTGATGCGCAGCGCATCGAACATGCCGCGGTTCTGGTGATATTCGCGGTTGGCCTGCACGAACCCGCCGGGGCTTATGCGCCGCAACGCCGACAGCGACAGGTTGAACCCCACCGATTGCTCGAGCAGCAGGCCGTAGCGCTTGCGGTCCTCAGTGACCAGCACCAGCCCGGCATCAATCGCCCGCCGCGGCGTAAGCTGGCGCGACCCCCACGCCGACGCTGAGCCGCTCGGGGCGAAGCGTCCGGTATCCCCGCGCAAAGCCATGACCTCCACTGTCCCCCCCACACCCCTCCCGCTCCCCGACGCCCCAAACAGGTGCATGAGCAACTCCGTGCGGCCCGCCCCCATCAACCCGCCAATGCCCAGCACCTCGCCGCCACGCGCCTCAAAGCTCACCTCCTCCAGCATCGTCTTGCCGTCACGCTCGCGCACCACGGTCAAGTCGGCCACGCGCAACATCACGTCACCCACCGGCGAAGCCTTCCGCGGATACAGTTCCCTGATCTCCCGGCCCACCATGTGCCGAATCACCGCCCCCGGATCGGTCGCTTTGGCATCGCTGGTCACAATGCTGCGCCCATCGCGCAGCACCGTGATGCGGTCGGCGATGGCGAACACCTCATTCAACTTGTGCGACACATAGATGCATGCGATGCCCGCCCGCCGCAGCCCGCGCAGAATCTCCAAGAGAGTGACCACTTCGCCTTCCGACAGCGCCGCGGTCGGCTCGTCCAGAATCAGAATGCGCGAGCCCCGGCCCGAAGCCCGGCCATGCGAGTCCTCAACCCAAGCCCGGCCATGCGAGTCCTCAACCCAAGCCCGGCCATGCGAGTCCTCAACCCAAGCCCGGCCATGCGAGTCCTCTCGCTTGGCCGGGATATTCGCCGCGCCCTCCGCGGGCTGACGCCGCGCGGCTCTGATCGGCGTTTCCGCCTGCAGCGCCAGCGCCTTAACGATCTCCACCAACTGCTGCCGGCCCACGCCCAAATCACCCACCCGCGCCGCCGGATCCAGGTCCAGCTCGTAACGCTTCAGCAATCGCCGCGAACGATCGTACACCGCCAGCCAGTCGATCAGCCCGGCCCGCGTCGGCTCCTGCCCCAGAAAAATGTTCTCCGCCACCGTCATCTCGGGCACCAGCGCCAGTTCCTGGTGGATCACCGCGATGCCCGTCGCCTGCGCATCCTTGATTCCGCGAAAGTGTGCCGGCCGACCCGCCACCTGCAACTGGCCCTGGTAGCTCCCGTGCGCATGCATTCCCGACAGCACCTTGATCAGCGTGCTCTTGCCCGCCCCGTTCTCGCCGCAGATCGCGTGAATCTCCCCCGCGCGCAGGTCAAAGCTTACTCCGTCCAGCGCCGTAACGCCGTCAAATCGCTTGGTGATCCGCGCGGCTGTGAGCACAAGGTCAGACATGACGCGATCCAGTGTCCAATGTCCAACGCCCCATGTCCAATGTTGCACGGCTGTAATCGCTTGCGGTTTAGCATCCGCCCCTCATTCTGCTATCCTGTCCCCTCTTTATCACCCCCTGCTACGGACCGCCTTATGAGTATTCTCGTTGACGGCAACACCAAGGTCATCTGCCAGGGCATCACCGGCTCGGCGGGCGCTTTTCACACGCAAAAGTGCCTCGAATACGGCACCAAAATGGTCGGCGGCGTCACGCCCAACAAGGGCGGCAGCAAAGACGCCAACGGCTTGCCCGTGTTCAACACCTGCTACGAAGCCGTGCAGGACACCGGCGCCGACGCGACAATGATCTTCGTCCCCCCCGCCTTCGCCGCCGACGCCATTCTCGAAGCCGCCGACGCAGGCATCAAGCTCATCGTCTGCATCACCGAAGGCATTCCGGTGGTGGACATGACCCGCGTCCGTCGTAACCTGATGGGCCGCATCAACAAAACCGTGCGCCTCATCGGCCCCAACTGCCCCGGCGTGATCACCCCCGGCGCCAACGGCACCCCCGGAAGCGGCTGCAAGATCGGCATCATGCCCGGCTACATCCACAAGTCAGCCGAAGACGCCGAAAGCGGCCGGGCCGTGGGCATCATCAGCCGCTCGGGCACGCTCACCTACGAGGCTGTCTGGCAGACCTCGAGCCTGGGGATCGGCCAGACCACCTGCGTGGGCATCGGCGGCGATCCCGTGCGCGGCACCAGCTTTGTCGATGTCCTGGTCATGATGAACGCCGATCCGCAGTGCGACGGCATCGTGCTCATCGGGGAGATCGGCGGCAGCGACGAGGAAGAGGCCGCACGCTTCATCAAGAACCACGTACGCAAGCCGGTGACCGCCTTCATCGCAGGGCGCACCGCCCCGCCCGGGCGACGCATGGGCCACGCCGGGGCGATCATCAGCGGCGGCGAAGGCGGCGCCGACGCCAAAATCACCGCCCTGCGCGACGCCAACTGCCACATCGCCCAGAGCCCCGCGGAAATGGGCACCACCATGGCCAAGGCGCTGGGGATCTGAGCCGGAAGAAGTAACACGGATGAACACGGATTAGCAGAGGGGAAGGGACAGGGATGGACATGATGGACAGGATGAGATTCAAGCCGCTTGCGGCTTAGCATCTTTTCTCTTCAATCATGTTTATCATGTCCATCTCTGTTTCGACTTCTGTTTTGAATCCGTGTTCATCCGTGCTCATCCCTGTTACCTCTTCTACACTGCCCTATGCCCCGCATCAGTGCCGGCCTCTTGATGTATCGCCGCCGTAGCAGCCGCCTCGAAGTGCTGCTGGTGCATCCGGGCGGGCCATACTGGGCCAGGAAGGACCGCGGGGTGTGGTCGATCCCCAAGGGCGGCGTGGATGACGACGAGGAACTGCTCGACGCCGCACGCCGCGAATTCGAGGAAGAGACCGGCGTCGTGCCGCGCGGCCCGTTCCAGGTGCTGGGCACCTTCAAAACCCGCGGCGGCAAGACCGTTTACATCTGGGCCTTCGAGGGCGATTGCGACATCAGCAAATGCCGCAGCAGCACCTTCGAAATGGAATGGCCGCCGCACTCGGGCAAGCGCGTCACCTACCCGGAAGTGGATCGCGCCGAGTTTTTCGACCTCGATGAGGCACGGCGGAAGATTAACGCCCAACAGCGCCCATTGCTGGATTCACTTCAAGGTCGCCTGCCGGACTGATCAGATGATCAGAGCCGCGCGGCGCCCCGGATAAGCCCGCGGATCGGGCTGCAACGACGTGCGAATCCGCGGGCTGACGCCGCGCGGCTCTGAGGCTGATGCCGCGCGGCTCTGAAGCGCGATATACTGCCGCATGGAGCGAGGCAATACAGCGAGCCGACCCATGCGAAACAAAATCATCTGGATCACTTTCTGGACCACGATCTCCCTCTGGCTTGGCGGCCTTATGACCGGCTGCGCCGGGTCGGGCCAGCGCAACGAAAACTACAAGGTGCTCGAGGAAGATCGCCCGATGTTCTCCACCGAGCCGTCCGAAGGCCCGCACGTCGGCGCCAACGGCCAAGGCCCGATGATCGAGAAGCCGCCCGTGAAGGAGGCCTCGCCGCCTGAGCCGGCGCCGCAGAAGTCAACGCAGCCCGGCAGCGCCAACGACGCGGCCCAACCGGCGGCCCTCTCCGTCGCCGCTGCCCTGCCCGCGGACATCGTGATCACCTCCACCACCCAGGCCGCAGAAATCCGCAATCCGAAATCCGAAATCCGAAATAACGCGGGCACCATCATCGACCGCCGCGACTGGCCGCGCATCACCCTTAGCCCATATTCCGGCAAAGTGGGCCACCAGCCCGTCTACTTCCACGATGTGAGGCTCGGCAACGCCGACGACCTCCAGCCGTTCACCGGCGACACCGTATCCCAGTTCAACGCCGCCCTCACCGGCCACGAGCCGGAAAACTGGAGCGCCGACAACGCCCTGGCCGTGCCCCTCCAACCCCTCAAGTTCGCCTTTGACTTAGTCGCCCTCCCGGTGAGGATGATCATCGACCCACCCTGGGAAACCATCGAGTCGCCGTAACCCGCTTGCGGTTTGGCGTGCCTCAATTCCCCGCCACGCGCAGATTCACCAACTCGCTCGACTCGCCCAGGCGCACCGGCATCCGTCGCGCGCCCCACGTGCCGGGCCGATCCTCGAACACCCCCGGTATCACCGCGCCGCAACCGGCACAACGATTGCCGCGCAGATTCCAATCCGACAGCTCAAACCAATCGCGCCCGATCACGCACGCGCGGCACCGGGGGCAGTACGTGCTCTCGTTGGACTTGTCGTGCACGTTGCCGATGTAGGCGTAGCGGAGGCCCTGCTCCATCGCGATCTGCCGGGCGCGGATCAGCGTCGCCGCCGGGGTTCGCGGCGTGTCCATCATCTTGAAGTCCGGATGAAACGCCGTGAAGTGCACCGGCACATCCTGCCCCACTTCGCGCACGATCCACTCGCACATCCGTTGCGTCTCATCCGTCGAATCGTTCTGCCCCGGAATCACCAGGTTGGTGATCTCGAACCACACGTCTGTCTCGTGCTTGAGGTACGCCAGCGTGTCGAGCACCGGCTGGAGCGCCGTCTGCGTGAGCTTGCGGTAGAAGGTCTCGGTGAAGCCTTTGAGATCGACGTTGGCGGCGTCCATGTGGCGGTAGAACTCGGGGCGGGCCTCGTCGCTAATGTAGCCGGCGGTCACGGCCACAGTCTTCAAGCCATATTCGTGCGCGACCCTGGCGACATCGATGGCGTACTCGGCCCAGATCACCGGGTCGTTGTAGGTGAACGCCAGGCTGCGGCAACCGGTGCGCAGCGCCGTCGCCACGATCGCCTCCGGCGTCGCGTCATCGGAGGCCAGTGTGTCCATCTCGCGCGATTTGGAAATGTCGTGGTTCTGACAGAACTTGCAGCCCAGGTTGCAGCCCGCGGTACCAAACGACAGCACCGGCGTGCCGGGCAGAAAATGGTTGAGCGGCTTCTTCTCGATCGGGTCGATGCAGAAGCCCGAGCTGCGCCCCCAGGTGGTCAGCTCCAGTCGGCCGCCGACGTTGGCGCGGACGAAGCAGAAGCCGCGACCCCCTTCGGGTATGTGACACTCGCGCGGGCAAAGCGTGCACACAACCTTCCCCCGGGAACTCCCGGATTCGCCGGGCGCCCCGGCGGCCGCATCGGCGTGCCACCACTGCGCGGGCGTGCGATCGGGAGGGTTCACAACCTGCTTGGGCATAACTGGAATTATAGCGCGACACCCGGCACAGTCCGCCAGGAGTTCGCATATGCATGCGTGAAGGGGCTCGGCGTCGGCATCAAACCAGCGGGCACGCGGCGCGACCCATGGCCCGCGTGCTCTTCTATAGGAATCCGAAAATCACCCTCACGGATGCCGCCCCGGTGTGCCTACCCACCGGCATCCTTGAGCTACAATGCCCGCATGAGTGACAGCCCCTCAACAGAGCAGGAAAGCCAGGCGCAGCCCGCGGCCGCGGCGGCGACCCTCGACTCGGCAAAGCTGGCGGCGACGGTCGAAGCCGCGCTGATCAGCAGCGACAAGCCGCTGACTTCCGCCAGGCTGGCGGAGCTGGTGGCCGGCGCCGGCGCCAAGGCCGTCCATGCCGCCGTGGATTCGCTCAATCAGCATTACGAGCAGACCGGCCGGGCCTTCCGCATCGAGGAAGTCGCTGGGGGCTGGCAGATCATGACGCTGGCGGATCATGCGGAAGTACTGGCCAGCCTGCACAAGAGCCGGGCGCAGGCCAAGCTCAGTCCCGCAGGCATGGAAACGCTGGCGATCATCGCCTACAAACAGCCGGTTCTGCGTGCCGATATCGAGGCGATCCGCGGCGTCGCCAGCGGCGAGGTGGTGCGCAGCCTGATGGAGCGACGGCTGGTGAAGATCGTCGGCCGGGCCGAGGAAATCGGCCGGCCCATGCTCTACGGCACCACGCGCACGTTCCTGGAAGTCTTCGGCTTGGCGTCGCTCAAGGACCTGCCCAAGGCCGACGAATTCAAAGCCCCGGAGGCGAAGAAGCCCCTGGCCGCCAGTAGCGATGTCCAACAAAACGGCACGACCGACCAACCCCAGGAACAACGGAGCGACGAACATGACGCGCCTTCGGCTTGAACCCGCTCTGGCGGCACTCACCCTGATCGCGACGGCGCTCCTGTTGCCCGCCTGCTCGGCATGCCGACTTCAAGGCGTCACCGTCGAAGGCGCCGCCCCCGCCGTCCTGTTCGTGGACGCCGACGATCCGCGCCTCAAGGGCCCAGTCGTTGGCGAAACCGCCGTCACGGTGACGCTCGATCCCAAGGAAATGCATCCGCGGAACCTGGGGACGCGCCCCGCCGACGATCAAGGCCGCTTCAGCTTTCCCATCGATGCCGGCGGGGCCGGATTCCTCGAATATGAAATCCAAGTCGTCGCCCGCAAAGCCGGCTACCAGACCGCCGCCGCCTTCCTGCCCCTGCCCGGATCGGGTCAACGCCTGTTGATCATCATGGCTATAGGCCGTGACACCTACCAGGCCGAAACCGACATCCTCCAGGAAACCATCGACATCGGAAGACGCCTGGAGCGGCAGTAACGTGGCATACGCGGTCGCAATGCCAGGGTGCGCGGGCACAACGATCTGAGTAGGCATTAATATCGGCCGGGCGTCAGGCTCGGGCGCGTCGCGCCGCGGGCCGGGGCGCCTGTGCCGCCGGCGCCGTGGGCGCCGTCACGCTCGCGGCCGGCGCTACTGCCGCGCCGCGGTACAAGGCCCCTGGCGAGCGACGCAACTCCGCCTCGGCCTGCTTCCAGTGCTCGGCGGCACGACCCTCCGGACGCCCCTGCGCCACATAAATCTCATAGGCCCGCTTGGCGATCGCTTCGTAACTCGGTCCGTTAGGCAGGTTGGCCATGGCACTAACTCCTTTGCCGGTGGTTAGACTCCTCGGGAAACCCGAACACGATATTTTATGATTCCACCCAATTCAAGCCGGATCGCAACGGCACCAGCGACGTACCTTCCACCCCATAGCGAGATGATAGCAGCCCTGGGATCAGTATCCATGCGTGCAGGTCATCTCCCGCCAGTGCGAACGCGGAACGCGCCTGCTTTGGCAAGTTGGAATGGGGCGAGGACCTGGGGCAGCAAGCCGGCGCCGGATCTTGGCATAGCCCGGTTTCTATGCCGGGTTCCCTTTGGGCCGCGCTGCTAGAACCCGAACATCACGCCCACGTAGCCGCCGATCGAGTCAAAGCCCGGGTTGCGGCGGATGCCTTCGATCGCCGCGTTGGACAGGTGCATGTAGCGAAACGCGGCGACCAGGTGGACATTGGACATCAGTTGGCAGGTCGCGCCGACGCCGGCGTGCAGGGTGAAGTTAAAATGCGTGCCGTCAAGGCGGCTGGCGCGCGGGCCGTCGGGCACGCTCACGTCGGCCTGGAAGATGCCGGCGCCGCCCTCGAAAAAGAGGCTGAAGCGCCGCTGCTGGAAAAAGTGCCAGCGGCCCAGGAGGTTGAAGCCGCCGCCGGCCGCGTCGCTGCCGGGCTGCTGATCGACGCCCAGCCCGACGAACTCGCCGCGGATCGCGATACCGTGCAGAGCGTAGTAGTTCACGCCCACCCCCCCGCCGTAGAACGTCGCGTCACGGTTGTTATCCAGATCAACCAGTACGGTGGCGAAAATATCCAGCGTCCACTTGCCTTGGGCAAAGGGGTCGGCATCAACGGCCATGCCGTTGACCGGCTGCCCCGGCTGATCGGCGTCATCGTCGATCACCGTCTGGGCCTGGGCCGTCGCCCCCACGCCGCCGGCAATCCCCCAAGCCAACACCGCTGCAAGAATCACCCACATGCGCTGCATAAAAGTTCTCCATGATTAGCCCACCTCACACCACGACGCTCTTAGCATCGGATGACGGCACCCGACGGCTGGATCATACAGCAGGATCGGCGCGGCGTCATCAGGTCGATCAGTCGTGAGCCGGGCCGTCTCGGCCCCTTATGAAAAACGACGCCAGGGCCGAGACGGAGACGGCACTCCCAGCCGCGGGAGCGGCTGGGCTTTCGTCATGCCGTTGATCCTTTGCTTTGCACTTTTTACTTTTCACTTCTTGCTTGGTAGAAAGCTCGGTCATGCCCCCCAACATTCTGCTTATCACCTCCGACCAGCAACACTACAGCACCCTGGGGTCGGTGAATCCGAAGATCAAGACGCCGGCACTGGATCGGCTGGCGGCCCAGGGCACGCGCTTTGACCGGGCCTACTGTCCCAACCCGCTTTCCTCGCCGTCGCGCTCGTCGATTATCACCGGCATGTACCCGTCACAGCACGGTTGCTGGACCATCGGTGTCAAGCTCCCCGAGGACGTGCCGACCGTCGGCCAGCATCTGCACAAGCTCGGCTACCAGTCGAGCCTGATCGGCAAGGCACACTTTCAGCCGTTGGCGAGTCAACCGGGCAGCGAGTCGATCGAGTGCCAGCCGCTCCTGCGCGACCTGGACTTTTGGCGGCAGTTCCACGGGCCGTGGTACGGATTCGATCATGTCGAGACGGCCCGCATGCACACCTGCGAGTCGCACGCCGGCCAGCATTACGCGCTGTGGATGGAGGAGAAAGGGCTGACGAACTGGAGGGACTTTTTCGATCCCTGGCCGCCGGACCCCAGCGTTAAGAAGCGCCCGTCGCCCGGCGTGTGGGAGTTGCCGGATGAGTATCACTACAACCGCTGGATCCAGGAGCGGACGATCGCCAACATCGAAGCGTCGATCAAGCAGGGTCAGCCGTTCTTCTCCTGGGCGAGCTTTTTCGATCCGCACTATCCGCAAGTGACGCCCGATCCGTGGTACTCGATGTACGACCCGGCGGACATGGAGCCGGGCACGCTGGAGGAGGGCGAGATGGAGCGCATGCCCCCCGCCCATCGTCAGACGGTGAAGGAGAAGGCGGACTTCTCCGCGTGGGCCGAGAGCTTCGCCAACCACGGCTATCACAGCCACACCAAGTCGCGCGACCGCGATTGGCTGCGCCGGACGATGGCGGCGTACTACGGCATGGTCAGCTTCATGGACGACTCGGTGGGCCACATCCTGACGGCACTGGACCGCCTGGGCGTGGCGGACAACACCATCGTCATCTACAGCACCGACCATGGCGACTTCCTGGGACAACACGGGCTGCACATGAAGGGCGCCTTCCACTATGAAGACCTGATCCGCATCCCCATGCTGGTGCGTTGGCCCGGCCAGGTGCCGGCGGGGCGATCCAGCACGGCCATGCAATCGCTGATCGACCTGGCGCCGACGTTTCTGGCGGCGGCGGGCGGGACGGTGCCGGGCCAGATGCAGGGCGTCAACCAGATGCCGGTGTGGACCGGCCAGAGCGAGTCGGCACGCGACCACGTGATGGTGGAGAACCGCCACCAGCCGACCAAGGTGCACCTGCGGACGTATGTGAACGAGCGGTACAAGATTACGCTGTATCGCGGGCAGACCTATGGCGAGTTGTTTGACCTGGTCGAGGACCCTGATGAGCGGCGCAACCTGTGGGACGCCCCGGCGGCGGCGGCGATCAAGTGCGAGATGCTGCACCGCCAGGCGTTGGCGGAAATCGCGCGCGAGCCGACGCGGATGCCGCGGATCGCGGGGGCGTGAGTGCGGTGAAAACGCGGCCAGCCGCGGCGCTTCCTACCAGTCAGAAATCAGAATTCAGAAACTCTCTGATCGCCGCACGCCTTCGCGCTGCCACACTTCCAGGATCAGCTCGTATCGCCGCAGTTCCATCCCCGTGTAGACACAATTTGACGTGCTGAAGACGTAGCCCGGCGCCTTCATGCCTTCGCGCAGCGCATAGCGCGCCGACTCGATGCACTGTTCATCCGTGCCGGTCTGCAACAGCCCGCAGTTGACGTTGCCGCAGAGGGCGACCTTGTCGCCGACGCGGCGGACGATGTCCGCCATGTCGATGCCGCCCTGCGGGTCCAGCGAGTGCAGGGCGTGCGGCCGGCACGCTTCGTCGTCCGGCACCAGGCGATCAAGGATGGGCAGAATATTGCCATCGGTGTGCTTGAGGACGTAGAAGCCCATGTCCTTGCAGGCGCGGGTGAGCTGATGCAGGTACGGCGTGACAAAGCGGTCGAACCATTGGGGCGGAAGGAACGAGCCGCTGTTGAAGCAATAGTCGGCACAGAGGGCAAAGCCGTCGGCGCCCACGCCGCTGCCAAAGTGATCCTTGATGCGCTGGGCGCGTTGGATCATTTGGTCGAGCCTGCGTTTGGCTTCGTCCTCGACCTTGTCGGGTTCTTCAGCCATGCGGAGGCTCATTTCCTCCATGCCGTTGCCATCCGGAATAGAGAAGGTCGAGTCGCCGGGGAGGAGGATGCAGTAACGATCGCCGCTCAGTTGGCGGATGGCCTCGACCTGACGGATCGCCTCCTCGACCGAATCGGGGTTGGGCCGATAGTAGATCGCGTCGTGCCCATAGCGTTGGGCGGTGTCGATGTGGAGCTGGGCCATGTCCTGGCGCTGCAGCCGGCGTTCGGACTCGCTCATCTGCATCCACTGCCCGTAGGCGCGATGGCCGGGATGGACCTTGCCGAAGGCTTCCATGGTCAGGTAGAACACCAGCTCGAAATGCGGCACCCGGCCGGGCAGGGGCCGGCGCTCCAGGGCAGCGATGAAGCGCTGACGCGGCGTGAGCGTGGTGGTGTCCGTGGTGCCAAGCGTGGCGGTGTCAGGCATGGTGGAATCTCCGCCGCCAAGGGTACCGCAACGCCGGTAGCGCGGCATGGGAAGCGTTGGCGAATTGTGGTAATGGTTCAACACGAGAGGATCCAAGGCTGGGCCACTTGGGCGGTGGCGACGCGATGTGCTGGCGCTTGCAGGCGGGGGCCTGTTGGCTCTGCATCAGAATGCGCGAGTGAAATCCCACGGCTGCTTCAAAGCAGAACTAGCTCCAAGCATTTACAGATAAGTAACTTAAGTGCACATAAACTCGGAAAGGCACCAAATCATCGCCTACATTCTTCTCAAGTCGTTGAGATGCATTCTCGATTGGAATTGATATAGTCCCGTATTAGGGCTAATATGATCAGCCCAACCTGACGTGCTTTAGATGAGGGTTGGGAATTGTAGCCGCACCGTCTGCGCGGGGTGCGTTTTTAACCAGGTCAACGCAACCATGAGCCTGCGATTCACACGAAAAGCCGACTACTCACTTGTCGCCCTGGCGGCCTTGGCGCAAGGCAAGACCGGTGCGAATCGGCCCCTCAGCGCGCAGGACATCGCCCAGCGCCAGGGTCTGCCTCGCAGCGTGCTGATGAACCTGCTCAAACGGCTGCACCAGGCGGGGATCATCGTCTCGCGGCGCGGCGCCGCGGGGGGATACTGGCTGGCGCGACCGGCAGACCAGATCACCATCGCCGACGTCATTGAAGCCATCGACGGCCCGATCAATATGGCGCCCTGCTGCGACGAGGAGCCTGACGCCCCCGGTAGCGACCCGCTCTGCGTCGCCTGCCGCATCCAGCGCCTCTGCCCCATCAGCGAGTCGATGCACCAGGTCAACACTGCCATCGTGGACCTGCTGCGCAGCGTGAGCATTGCCGACCTGCTGGCGGGCCGGCCGCTTTCTCTGGCGCAAGCCCGGCCATGCGAGTCCTCTCCGGAGGTGAGCTTGGCCGAGATCGCCGGCGCCACCGCCGCCCACTCCGCGGGCTTACGCCGCGCGGCTCCGACCCGACCGCGCAACATCACCCTCCAGATAAGTGGAGCCGCACCATGACCGCAGTACAAACCGACATCGAAACCCTCGCCAAGCGCGAGTACAAATACGGTTTTGTCACCGACATCGAGACCGATACGGTCCCGCCCGGCCTGAGCCAAGACACCATCCGCGGCATCTCCCTGCGCAAGGGTGAGCCGCAGTGGCTGCTGGACTGGCGTCTCAAGGCCTACCGCCACTGGCAGACCATGGAAGAACCCAAGTGGCAGTTCCTCCCCTACGGCTACGGCCCGATCGACTACCAGGCCATCAGCTACTACTCGGCGCCCCGCAAGAAAGCAGGGCCCGCCAGCCTCGATGAGATCGACCCCAAAATCCGCGAAACCTACAACAAGCTGGGCATCCCGCTCGACGAGCAGATGAAGCTCGCCGGCGTGGCGGTGGACGCTGTGTTCGACAGCGTCTCGGTAGCCACCACCTTCAAGGAAAAGCTCGCCGAACTGGGCATCATCTTCTGCCCCATCAGCGAAGCGGTGCGCGAGCATCCCGAGCTGGTGAAGAAGTACCTGGGCTCGGTGGTGCCTTATTCGGACAATTTTTTCGCCACGCTCAACAGCGCGGTGTTCACCGACGGCTCGTTCGTCTACGTGCCCAAGGGCGTGCGCTGCCCGATGGAGCTTTCCACCTACTTCCGCATCAACGCCCAGAACACCGGGCAGTTCGAGCGCACGCTGATCATCGCCGACGAAGGCAGCTACGTGAGCTACCTGGAAGGCTGCACCGCGCCGATGCGCGATGAGAACCAGCTTCACGCCGCGGTGGTCGAGTTGATCGCCATGAAGGATGCGACGATCAAGTATTCGACGATCCAGAACTGGTACCCGGGCGACGAGCACGGCAAGGGCGGTATCTATAACTTCGTGACCAAGCGCGGCGCCTGCCGCGGCGACAAGAGCCACATCAGTTGGACGCAGGTCGAAACCGGCTCGGCCATCACCTGGAAGTACCCCTCGGTGATCCTCCAGGGTGACCAGAGCGTCGGCGAGTTCTACTCGGTGGCGCTGACCAACAATTATCAGCAGGCCGACACCGGCACGAAGATGATCCACATCGGCAAGAACACCAGCAGCACGATCGTGAGCAAGGGCATCAGCGCCGGGCGCGGGCAGAACGTGTATCGCGGGCAGGTGAAGGTGCTCAAAGGCGCCGCCAACAGCCGCAACTACACGCAGTGCGACTCGCTGCTCATCGGCGACAAGTGCGGGGCGCACACGTTCCCCTACATCGACGTGCAGAACACCAGTTCCGCCGTCGAACACGAGGCCTCGACGAGCAAGATCGCCGAGGACCAGTTGTTCTACTGCCAGCAGCGCGGCATGGACCCCGAGAACGCCGTATCGCTGATCATCAACGGCTTCTGCAAACAGGTGTTCAAGGAGCTGCCCATGGAGTTCGCCGTCGAAGCCAACAAACTGCTGGCGGTGAGCCTCGAAGGCTCAGTGGGATAACCGCTTGCGGTTTAGCATCCGAAAGGGACGCGCGGCGAAGACGCCGCGGCTACAAGAAATCCGATATCCGAAATCCGAAATCCGAAATCAGGAACGATCATGCCCCTACTCGAAATCAAAAACCTCCACGCCCGTGTCGCCGGCCAGGACATCCTCAAGGGCGTCGATCTGACTATCGACGCCGGGGAAGTGCATTCGATCATGGGCCCCAACGGCTCGGGCAAGAGCACGCTGGCCGGGGTGCTCGCCGGTCGCCCCGCTTACGAGGTCACCCAGGGCCAGGTGCTCTTTGACGGCAAGGACCTGCTGGACATGCCACCGCACGAACGCGCCTGCGAAGGCGTGTTCCTCGCGTTCCAGTATCCCGTCGAGATTCCGGGGGTCAGCGGCATGCAGTTCATGCGCTCGGCGCTCAACGCCCGCCGCAAGCACCACGGCCTGGAAGAGCTCGACGCCATGGAGATGATCAAGTTCCTCCGCCAGCGTGCCAGCCTGGTGGACATGGACCCGGACCTGCTCAAGCGTGCGGTCAACGAAGGGTTCTCCGGCGGGGAGAAGAAGCGCAACGAAATCTTCCAGCTTGCCGCTTTGGACCCGCGACTGGCGATCCTCGACGAGACCGACTCGGGCCTGGACATCGACGCCCTGCGCATCGTCGCCAACGGCGTCAACGCCATGCGCGATCCCAGCCGCGCGTTCCTCGTGATCACTCACTACCAGCGGCTGCTCAACTACATCGTGCCCGACTTCGTGCACGTGCTGGTCAACGGCCAGATCGTCAAATCAGGCCGCAAGGAGCTGGCGCTGGAGTTGGAAGAAAAGGGCTACACCGCGGTCGAGGAACTGACCAGCGCCGGAGCGTGACCAGACCAGACAGAGCCGCGCGGCGTAAGCCCGCGGTGGATCGCCCGCGGGTTTACGCCGCGCCGCGTCCCTCCTGACTCCTTGAGATGCCTACGATGCCACAACTGATGGAAGAACTCGCGACCCAATCCGCCACGCCGACCTACGCTGCCGACTACCACCGGCTGGTCGGGCAGTTTCGCCAGAACGGCCAGGCCTGGCTGGCGCCGCTGCGCGATCGCGCGATGCAGCGCTTTCTGGACTTGGGCTGGCCGACCCTGCGCGATGAGGCGTGGCGATTCACCGATGTGCGGCCGATCACGCAAACGCCGTTCGTGTTAGCCGAGGCCACGGCTGACGTGGGTGCCGACGCCGTGGCGCCCTTCTCACTCGGCGACGCCGCCGCCGCGCAGCTCGTCTTCGTCGATGGCCAGTATCGTGACGACCTGTCGAGCCTGGGTCACCTGCCCGAAGGCGTGATCGTGCAGAGCCTGGCGGATGCGATCCAGGACCGCGCCGACGCGACCCGCCGCCACCTGGGGCAATACGCCGACTTCGAGCAGGATGCCTTTACCGCCCTCAACACCGCGTTTCTCACTCAGGGCCTCTTCGTGCTGGTGCCCGCGGGCGTCACGCTCGACAAGCCGATTCACGCGCTCTACGTCGCCACTTCCGGGGGCGCTTCCGGTAGTGCCGGCGGCACGCAGCCCCTGGTCTGCCACCCGCGCAACCTCGTCATCGTCCAAGACCACGCCAGCGCCTGCGTCATCGAGCATTACGTCTCGCTGGGCGACGGGCCATCATGGAGCAACACGGTGACCGAAGCGGTTGTGGGCGCCAATGCACACCTGGCGCACTATGTGCTGGAGTTGGAAAGCCAGGATGCCTTCAACATCCAGACGCTGCGCGTCGATCAAGGCCGCGACAGTCGCTTTGAATCGCACACCGCGCTGCTGGGCGGCGCCCTGGTGCGCAATAACATTCACGTGGAGTTGACCGGTGAAGGCTGCAACTCGCTGGTCAACGGCCTGTTTGTCGGCCGGGATCGTCAGCACCTGGACAACCACATGCGCATCGTCCACGCCGCGCCCCATTGTGACAGCCGGCAGTTCTACAAGGGCGTGCTGGCGGATAAGTCGCACGGCGTGTTCTCCGGCCGCATCGTCGTCAATAAGGACGCCCAGAAAACCGACGCCAAGCAGACCAACCGCAACCTGCTGCTCTCGGACGAAGCGCGGATCAACACGCAGCCGCAGTTGGAGATCTACGCCGACGACGTGAAATGCACACATGGCGCCACGACCGGGCAGCTTGATGAAGAGGCTTTGTTCTACCTCCAGGCACGCGGCATCCCCACCGCCGAGGCGCGGCAACTGCTCATCCACGCCTTCGCCGCCGAGAGCCTGGGACGCATGACCGTCACCCCCGTGCGCGAGCTATTGGAGCGCGTCCTGGCGGAACGATTGGCTTAAGATCGGAATGTAACAGGATGAACATGATAAGCATGATGGTGAGAGAAGCAGACGCATCCAACACATCATGTCTATCCTGTCTATCACTGTTCCTTCTTCTTCATCCGTGTTCATCCGTGTTCATCCCTGTTACCTCTTCCTGCTTTTGCGGATTGCGATGACCACCACCGCCACAACCTCGATCTCGCACATGCCGCTGGATGTGGCCGCCCTGAGGCAGCAGTTCCCGGTGCTATCGCGCCTGGTGCATGGCAAGCCGCTGATCTATCTCGATAACGCCGCCACGAGCCAGAAGCCGCAGGTCGTCATCGACGCCCTGCGCGACTACTACGAGCGCTACAACGCCAACATCCACCGCGGCATCCACGTGCTGGCCGAGGAGGCGACTGAGGCCTACGAGAACGCCCGTATCAAGGTGCAGCAGTTCATCGGCGCCCAGAGTGAACGCGAAATCGTCTTCACCCGCGGCACGACCGAAGCGATCAACCTCGTCGCCCAGGCCTACGCCCGGCCGCTGCTCAAGAGCGGCGACCAAGTCCTGCTGACGCACATGGAGCACCACTCCAACATCGTGCCCTGGCAGCTTGTCTGTGAGCAAACCGGCGCAACCCTGCGCGTACTGCCCATCGACGACCGCGGCCAGCTCGTGCTCGACAAGCTGAATGAGTACCTCACGCCGCGCACACGCATCGTCGCGCTGGGCTATGTCTCCAACGCCCTGGGTACGGTCAACCCCGTGAAGCTGATCATCGACAAAGCTCATGCCGTCGGCGCCAAGGTGCTGCTGGACGCGGCCCAGGCCGTGCCGCACATGCCCGTGGACGTGCAGGACCTGGACTGCGATTTTTTGGCCTTCAGCGGCCACAAGATGTACGGCCCGACGGGCATCGGCGTGCTCTACGGCAAGCTCGAGTTGCTCGACGCCATGCCGCCCTGGCAAGGCGGGGGCGACATGATCAAGAACGTGACGTTCGCCAAAACGATCTACAACGACGCGCCCTACCGTTTCGAGGCCGGCACGCCGCACATCGCCGGGGGCGTCGGCCTGGGTGTCGCCGTGGATTTCATCGGGTCCATCGGCATGCCGCACATCGCCGCGTGGGAGCATGAACTGCTCGAATACGCCACCGCCGCCCTGTCCTGCGTTAAGGGCCTGCGCCTGATCGGCACCGCCGAGCACAAGGCCGCTGTGCTCTCGTTCGTGCTCGACTTCGCCCATCCGCTCGATGCCGGCACCATCCTCGATCGCCAGGGCATCGCCGTCCGCACGGGCCACCACTGCGCCCAGCCGGTGATGGACCACTTCGGCGTTCCGGCCACGCTCCGCGCTTCGCTGGCCCCGTACAATACGAAAGAAGAAATCGACGCCCTGGTGACCGCGATCGAAAAGGTGCGCGCGTTTGCATGAATTACGTTGACCATGAAGAAGCGCGCAACCTCGTCGAGGCCTTCGAGTTTCTCGAGGACTGGGAGGATCGCTATCGCTTCATCATGGACATGGGTCGCAAGCTTAAGCCCTTGCCGCAGGAGGCCAAGGTCGAGTCCAATCGCGTGTATGGTTGCCAGTCCACGGTATTCATGGTGGCGCGGGTGGAGCCGGGTGAATCCGGGGGCGACCCGCCGACGGTGGTGTTCCACGCCGAGAGCGATGCGGCGATTGTCAACGGCCTGATCGCGATTCTGGAGAAGATCTACTCCGGCCGCACGCCGCACGACATCCTGGCGTTCGAGATGGAGCCGTTCCTCAAGCAATTGGGCCTGAACCAGCACCTAAGCCCCACGCGGCGTAACGGTCTGCACGAAATGGTCAAGCGCATCCGCACCTACGCCGCGCAACACGCCGGCGAAGGAGCGCGGGCATGAATCAAAGAGGTAACAGGGATGAACACGGATGAACACGGATAAGAAAAGCAGAAGAGGGAACAGGATGGACATGATAAACATGATGATGCTTGACCGAGCCGCTTGCGGCTTAGCCTCTTCTTCCATCCTATCCATCCTGTCCATCTCTGTTCCTTATTCCTAATCCGTGTTCATCCGTGTTCGTTCGTGTTACTTCTTCTTTCTACAGTGATCGTATATGAGCAACACCGAATTCAGAGTTGGTGGCAGGCCGGTGGGCGGCCCCAAACGTCCGACATCCGCACCACTACCCGACGACGCCCCCTTGCGCGCGAAGGTCGAGGCCGCCATTCGCCGCGTGTATGACCCGGAGATTCCGGTCAACATCTACGACTTGGGGCTAATCTACAAGCTCGACGTGAATGAAGAGTCCGGCCGCGTGGTGATCGACATGACACTCACGACGCCCAATTGCCCCGAAGCCGAGTCCATCCCCGGCCGCGTCCGCGCCGAGGTCGAATCGGTCCCGCGGATCAAGGAAGCCCATGTCAACATCGTCTGGGACCCGCCCTGGGACAAAAGCAAAATGAGCGAGGATGCGCGCCTGCTGCTGGGGCTGGATTGAGCGGAAGTGAAAAGTGGAGAGTTGAGAGTTGAAGAGGGAAAAACGGGCGCTTGACGCCGACGCTGAGTCCGCCAAGCGTCTGGTATGCAACAGAAAAGTTCGCAGAGCTCACTCTGAACTTTTCACTTTACACTCTTTACTTTTTATTCTAATCTCAACTGACCAACCGCGGCCCGCCGCCGCCGATCACCGGCCCGGCTTCGGGCGCTGTCGCACCGGGCGCCTGCCCCGCCATTGCTTCGTCCACCTTGCGCATCAGATCCAGGTAATCCATCTGCGCCAATTGGAAATTCCGCAGCACCAGATTGCGCACCACCTTGTTCTGGAGCTCCTCAATCTTGTGCTTGTCTGCGACCTCGATGGGCTTGCCCTGCGCCTCTTTCTCACCGATCGCCTGCACCGCGCGGTTGAAGTCGGTCAGCAGCCGCTGCGCCTCGGTGTCGCCCTGGAGCGACTTGATCGCCCGCTCCAGTTTCTGGGCGGCATCGTGGGTGGCGACCTTCTTGCCCAGCTCGCGGGCGTCCTTCAGGATTTCCTCTGTGCTTGCCATAAGGCTATCGTAACAACAATTGGATAAGAGGTAGCAGGGATGAACACGGATGAACACGGATTGAAGAAGGAGGCAACAGGGATGGACAGGATAGGCATGATTTTCAATTGCTGAATCACTTGTCCATCATGTCCATCCCTGTTCCTTTTGCTGCCGTTCTTTATTAGTGTTCATCCGTGTTCATCCCTGTTACCTCTTGTCAAGATCACCAAATCAGAAAGAACCTATGGCCGAACCGTTTGAACATCGTCTTCTGTCGCACTTGAAGGACCGGCGCTATCGGCCCACGCGCATGGAGGAGCTGGCCGAGGACCTGGGCATCCAGGCCGACGAACTCGAGGAGTTTGGCCGGTCGGTGCAGAAGCTCATTGACGACGGCCAACTGGTCATCGGCCGGTCCGAAACGGTCGTGCTGCCGCCCATGGGCGGGGAGCTCATCGGCAGCTTCCGCAAAGCGGAGCGCGGCTACGGGTTCATCGTCCCCGATTCGCCCGTGGGCCACGGTGACTTGTTCGTCCCGGCGCCCTACACCGCCGGCGCCATGACCGGCGACCACGTGCGCGCCAAGGTCGTCCACGAACCCCGCCGCGGCAAGGACACCGGCAAGTCGCCCTACGTCGGCCACATCGTCGAGATCATCCAACGCGCCGACCGCAAGTACGTCGGCAACCTGCGCAAGCTCGGCTCGCAGTGGGTCGTCGAAGTGGACGGCAAGGCCCTGCGCGACCCGGTGATCGTGCGCGATCCCCATGCCAAGAATGCCAAGTCCGGCGACAAAGTTGTCGTCGAGCTGATCGAGTATCCCAAGGAAGACAAGCCCGCGCAAGGCGTCATTACCGAGGTGCTGGGCGAGCAGGGTGAGCCAGATGTCGAAACCCTGGCGGTGATGCGGGCACATGGACTGAGAGAGGGGTTTCCCAGCGAGGTGGTGGAAAACGCCCGCGCCGCGGTGCTGGGCTTCGATGACGCCGCCGTGCCCGCCGACCGCGAGGATCTGACGGGCCAGTTCATCTTGACCATCGATCCGCCGGACGCCAAGGACTACGACGACGCGATCAGCATTCGCCGCCTGGAGCGAGAAGGTGACGCCGTCTACGAGCTGGGCGTGCACATCGCGGATGTCGCCTATTTCGTTCGCCCCGGTTCGCCGCTGGACACCGAGGGCTATACCCGCGGCAACAGCACGTATCTGCCCCGCCGCGTCGTGCCCATGCTGCCCGAAGTGCTGTCCAACGGCGTGTGTTCCCTTCAGGAAGGCGTCAATCGCTTCACCCTCTCGGCGTTCATGCGCTACGACGCCCAAGGCAACGTGCAGGACCAGCGCATCAGCCGCAGCGTCATCCGCTCCGCCAAGCGGCTGACCTACATCGAGGCGCAACTCCTGATCGACGACAACCTGCGCGAAGCGATCAAGCACACCAAGAGCGAACCCAAGTATCCCCGGCAGACGATCCCCACGCTCAAGCTGATGGACGAGCTGGCCAAGCTCATCCGCACTCGGCGACTCAAGCAGGGCATGGTGGTGCTGGGCCTGCCCAAGGTGGAGCTGGTGTTCGACGACTCTGGTCGCGTCATCGATGCCATGCCCGAGGACGACTCGTTCACGCACACGATCATCGAGATGTTCATGGTCGAGGCCAACGAGGCGGCGGCGCGGCTGTTCGACGGGCTGAGCATTCCCATGATCCGCCGCATCCATCCCGACCCGCCCAGTTTCGACATTGACGAGCTGCGCAGCTTCTGCCGGGTGGCGGGATTCAACATTCCCGAAAAGCCGTCACGGCAGGAGCTCCAGCAACTGCTCGATTCGGTGCGCGGCAAGCCGGCGCAGCACGCGGTGCACCTGGCGGTGCTTCAGACGTTGTCCCGCGCCGTATACTCGCCCGAACTGGTCGGCCACTATGCCCTGGCCAGCGAGCATTACACCCATTTCACCAGTCCCATCCGCCGCTACCCGGACCTGGTCGTGCATCGCGGGCTGGCGGCATTTCTGGACGCCAAGGCCGACAGCGGCAATCGCCGCAAACTCGCCCAGGCCATGCGCGACGACCCGCGCGTGCCAAGCGAGGAGAAGCTCTTCGAGATCGGCAAACACACGTCCACCACCGAGCGCAACAGCGCCGCAGCCGAGGGCAACCTGCGCACTTACCTGGTGCTCGACCTCTTGCGGCAACACCTGGGCGACGACTACGACGGCACCGTCACCGGCGTGTCCAACGACGGCGCGTACGTGCAGATCGACCGCTACCTCATCGACGGATTCGTGCGCACCAGCGACCTGCCCGGACAGCCCGGCGACGTCTGGCGGCTCAACCGCACCACCGGCGCCCTGGTGGCGCAACGCTCGGGCAAGACCATGCAGATCGGCGATCGCTACACCGTGCGCATCGCCAAAGTGAACCCCGAGCGGCGGCACATGGAACTGGTGATCGTCAGCCGCGTCGGCGTGGAACCGCAGCCGCGCCAGCGCAAGCAATCCGCCGGTGCACGCAAGGCCCATCAGGAGACGCTACGCCTCAAGCAACAACGCAGGGCGGAGCGGCGCAAACGGCGGTGATTTCTAATGTCTGATTGCTGATTTCTGATTTCTGATTTCTGATTTTTCAAGCCCCGGCATGCCCACTTTGGGGCTTGCCGGGGATCATACGGGAGCAATCCCGGCCAAGCTCGCGGACTCGCATGGCCGGGCTTGGTTCGATCAAATCAGAAATCAGAAATTAAAAATTCCTCCGTCGCCGCGCCAGGTACCGCCGCAGCGCCGGCACGATCGATTGATTCGTCGTCAGCAGGTTGTAGTCAACGTCACGCGCGGCACAGCCTCGACGGATCGCCGTCAGGTGCGCCCCCAGCGCCTCCCGGTACGCACCACGCACGCGGGCCAGGTCGGCCGATACGGTCATCCGCGTCTCGGCGTCGATCATCCGCAGCGATGCCCGCTCCAGCCCCGCCAGCGCCAATTCCTCGCGTGTCAGCACCTGGAACACGATGACCTCAAAGCGATCGTGGCGGAAGCGTGCCAGGCCATCGAACAGCGCGGCCGGCGGATCGAGCAGGTCGCTGATGAGCAACAGCACGCCGCGGCGGCGCAGCATCGTCCGGCCTTGCGCCAGGCTCGCCGCCATGTTGCCCTCGCCCGCCACCGGCTCGACGTGTTCGAGGGTGTGACACAAGCGTTGGAGATGCGCCCAGGTTCCACCCGGCTGCACATGCTCAAGCAGTCGATCGGCAAAGACGCCCACGCCGGCACGATCGGCGCGGCGAATCGCCAGAAACGCGATCGCCGCCGCCAGCGTCGCCGCATACTCAAACTTGGTCGGCAACGCGACCCGGTCTGACCCCCTCTCCCTTCCGAGGGAGACCCTCGGAAGGGCTGGGGTGAGGGTCTTTGCCCTTATGCCGCCCCACCGCTGCTGCTGCACCCCCGCAAAATTCATCGACGCCGTCGCATCCACCATCAGGTACAGGTTCAGGTCGGTGTACTGCCGATGCCGGCGAATGAAGTAGCGATCGGTCCGACCATAGAGCTTCCAATCCACCGCTGCCAGGTCATCGCCCGGCACATAGCTGCGGTAGTCATGGAACTCCAGCCCCGGCCCATGCGCCGCCGCCGGGTGCCGCCCGGCATACAACCCCTGCACGAGGCGCCGCGCCACGAACATCAACCCCCCCAACCGCGACCAATCCCGTGAGGCGATCATGCCAAGATGATACGGTCCCGGTTCCCGCCCCGGGCGGCCCCGCTTCAGAGGACTGGAGAGTACACCTCTCGAAACCCGTGGAACTCCTGCCAAACGACCCGCCACCGATATAATGAGAACCGATTATCATCCATGGGGCGATGCACACCGTGACCGGCAGACCAACGACACAACCTGGAGCAACACCACCCGCCACGCACGGCACCCACTGCGCAGTGGCCGTGCTGCTTCTGGCGATCCTGCTGGCGTGGTTCACCGGCTTTACGACCGCCCTGCACCTGCATCTCGATCAGCAACACCACGGGGCAGCGATCGCGGCCGGCGACGTTGGCTCGGCGCATCCGGTGCCGATCCCCCAACCCGATCACGATGATCCCGACGATTGCCCGACCTGCCAACTGCTGGCCGCACCGCTGAACACCGCGCCGCCCCGGCCCGCGCCCGCCGTCACGCACGATGCCGTCGGGCAACGCCTGACCATTTCCGCCGCCGCCCCAGCGGCGCTCACCTTCGCCCCCCAGCCGCCCGGCCGCGCCCCGCCCACTCCTGTCTGCTGACCGTTGCCCTGCCATCCCTGCCCTGTTAGTCGCCGTACCCGTGGCCCCCCGGGATACGGCCCTTTGTGCATTCACGCTGGTTCGCGCCAGCCGGGAGTCGGCCATGATGTTGCGACGTTGCGCATTCACGCTTGTGGAACTGCTGGTGGTCATCGCCATCATCGCGATTCTCATCGGCATTTTGTTGCCGGCGCTGGGTGCGGCCAAACATGCCGCCAAGGTGATGTCCGACCTGACCAACCTGCGCGGCCTGGAACAGGCGCACTGGCTGTACATGGCCGACCATCACGACCAGTTCATCGAGGTGGGGCTGGGGCATGGCGGAGTGGACAGCGATGAAGAGGCGGCGTGGATCACCACGCTGGCGGCGTATTGGTCGACCAGCCAGAGCGGCGCGTCGCCGGTGGACGGCCAGGTTCGCCATCAGCTTCAGTCTCGCTCCCCCTTGGACGCCAGTCCGCACTGGCCGGGCGGCACGCCAGTGCCGTCCAGCGGCGGGCAGTACCGGCGAACCAGCTACGGCGTCAATAACTTCCTCGACGCCGGCCTCTACAACCAGTCCCTGGTGATCGACTATCCCGGCGGACCCTACCGCCTGACCAACGTGCCCCGCCCCTCCGCCACCGTGCATTTCCTGATCATGGCCTTCGAAGGCGACTTCGCCGGCGCTGATCATCCGCACGTGGACTTGTGGACGGGATCCAACCCGCCGCTCAAAGCTCAGCAGCAGGTGCAGATCAACGCCGCCGGCGGCGCCAAGGCGTCATGGGACTCCCGATCGAATTGGGGCTACCTCGACGGCCACGCCGCCACGCAAGACTTTCGCCAGGTGTTTACCGACCTGACAACGTCCAACCGTTTCGACCCGCAGAAGGCTCGATGAGCCCAATGCGAACCGCTTCACAAACTCCATCAACCGCATCAACAAGGAATCATCAACATGCCTCGACCATTCGTAACGCTTCTTACCGGCATCGTCACCCTGACGTTTTTGACTACAGCGCAAGCGCAGCACAGCGACCTGTCGCCTTACGTCCAGGACGGACAGATTCACACTGGAGCCTTGCCGGAAGGCGCCGGCGCCGTGCTCACGCAGGATGTGCGCGTGTTCGGCTACGACTTCGACCTGGCGCCCGCCGACTTCGGCACCGATGATCCGGGCTACCTCGAATACGGCGACCTGGGGACGCTGGCGGGCCTGAGCTACCTCCCCGCCGGCACCCGCCTGGCGTATGTCGTGCTGGACGATTTGCTCTATTGGGACGGCTCGGACGACGTCGCCTTCGGGGCCGTACCCGCCGGCACGCAACTGGCCATGAGCCTGGGCGGCAACCCACGCGTGGTGGGCGACGGCACCGGCGTCCTGCCCCCACGACTCTTCGTCATCGCGCCCGGGGATGGCAGCATGCACGTGCATGTCTCCAGCGAGCTTCAGGCCCCCGGCACCCCCGGCTTCCCCGGCACCCCCGCTGATGGCATCTACCTTCTCCAACTCCAGCTTGCCGCAGTCGACGTCGACAACAACGTGCTGACCAACCCGCTTGCGTCGCTGCCCTTCTGGGTCGTCTACAACAACGGCCTGGACGAAAACGTCCACGACGCAGCGATCGACTGGGTGCAGGGTAACCTCGCGCCCGAGCCGGCGAGCCTGGCGCTGTTGGCGCTGGGCGGCGCGGCACTGCTGCGCCGCCGGCGTTGAGCCGCTTGCGGCTTCGCGCAGCGGTGCGACATACCGGGGTCCGGGTCAGTCATGCGCCACCGCGAAGCCGCAAGCGGCGGCTTCATCGCACAACGGACGCAGCCTTAGCGCCGCTGGAGTGCCATCACCAGCCGCAGCACGTACCAGAAGAGCAGGGCGACGGAGGCGAACAGCGCCAGTGACGCGGCCACGTGCTGATCGACGCGGTACTGGTGCAGGATGTTGGACGTGTCATAGATGATGTAACCGCCGGCCAGGGCGATCATGGCGACTGTGAAGACCAGGCCCAGTTCGAAGCCGAAGATCGCCCCGGCCAGGAGCAGCACCAGGGCGGCCATGCCCAGGACCGCCAGGATGCCGCCCATCTAGGAAAAGTTCTTGCCGCTGATAAGGACGAAGGCGGTCAGGCCGGAGAAGATGGCGACGGTGGACAGGCCGGCGGTGAGGATGGCGCCGGGATAGAAGGCCGCGGCGATCGCCAGCAGCGGGACGAAGAGGATGGACTGGGCGACGACGTAAAGCCCCAGGCCGGCGTACTGGAGCGCCGGCGAGGCGTCCGAGTTGGCCCACCAGCGTGCCAACCAGCTCACACCCATGAATGCTGCCAACACCACAATCCAACCCATATGCCCACTGCCAAACATTAACCTGGTGATGGCCTCCACATCGGCATAGGAAAAAATCAGCGTTTCGAGCAGGATGAAAAAGCCCACCGCACCCGCCAGGTGCAAGTACACCCGGCGAATGAAATCAGCGCGCGTCTGCGCGGGCGCCTCGGCGGCCATGTCAAAGTGTCCAAAACGTTGCGGCTCATTGATCTGCGTCATGATGGCTCCCCAATTGCGGTATGGCGCCCACTGCGGGACATAGTGCCCAGACTAACCTATCGACCCCATGGCGGGCAACTGCGGCAAAATCCATTCCCAGCCGCCGGTCTACGGGGTTGCCGACAGCGCATAACTCTTCCCCTGGGCGCAAATCGCGGGTATATTTGAAGTTCTAAGCTCTTCAACTTTCGGGAGTTTGGCAACCTATGGCCATCGAGCAGGCGACAATCACACAGGAGGAGGCAGCATGGCCGCGCGCCGACCTTGTCGAAGCGCTGCGCCGTGGCGAGGGGTCGCCGCAGCAGGTGCTCGAACGGCTGCTGGTCTGGCAGATGCGCCTGGCGCGGGCCCAGGCCGGGGCGATCCTCAGTGTGAGCCAGCAGGCGGCACAACCGGTAGCGGCCCGGCCGGCGATTCGGCCCGGGGCCGCCATGCCCCCGTGGCTCAACCGCGCTGTCGAACTCTTGCGGCAGGCGGCTGACCCGGCCCAGCCCGTCGGCGCCACGCTCAGCGCCACCCAGACCTATCCGCCCCTGCCGGAGATGAGCCTGCTGGTCGTGCCGCTCTTGCAGACCGGCCCCGCGCGACTGGTTTGCGCCTTGCTCAGCCCGCGCGATAATGGCGCCGATCGCGCAAGCGTCGTCGAGGCGCTGCGCATCAGCGCGGTCATGCTCGACCTCTATCAAGCGCGGGCGACCACGGCCAAACAGGCGGTGAGTATCGACGCCCTGTCACGCGGCATGGAGGTGCTGGCACAGGTCGGGGGGCACGACCGCTTTGCCGCGGCGGCGATGGCGACGGCCAACACGCTGGCGGCCATGTACGGTGCCGCACGGGTGAGCCTGGGCGTGGTCCGCCGCGGCCAGATGCGCATCGAGGCCATGAGCCACACGGAAAAGATCGTCCGCAAGACGCGCCTGGTGCGCGACTTGGTGGCGGTGATGGAGGAATGCGCCGACCAGGATGTGGAGATTCTCCATCCGTTACCGGCGGCGCCGGGCGCCGCGGGCGCAACCGAGGGGGGAGCAACCGGGGGCGAAGCGACCGGGGGCGACGATGTGATCGTGGCGCAAAGTGAGGCAGAGAGTGACGCCGCCGCGCCGCCCTATATCAGCCGCGCCACCGCCGACTTTGCCCGCCAGTATGACGGCGGCGGCGTGCTTGCGATGCCCGTGCGGCGCGAGAGCAAAGTGCAAGGCGTGCTGGTCGTCGAGCGCGGCCTGGATCGACCCTTGTCCGCACAGGAATTGACCACGCTGCGCCTGGCGTGCGAACTGGTCACGCCCACGCTGCTGACCTTGTCGCGCCACGACCGCTGGCTGGGCGCCAAGACGCTCGATGCCCTGCACCGCAGCGGCACCACGCTCGTGGGCCCGCGGCATACCTGGGCCAAGCTCACAGCCGTGAGCGTCGTCCTGGCGGTGCTGGCGCTGGTCTTCATCCCCGGCACTGATCACGTGGACGGTTCCTTCGTCATCGAGCCGGTGACCCGGCGGGTGATGCCCGCGCCGTATGACGGGTTCCTGGCCGTGGCGATGGTGGAGCCGGGCGACCGGATCGTGGCCGGTGCGGTGCTGGCGCGGATGCAGACTTGGGAACTGGAGGGCCGGCTGGCCGAGGCGCAGGGCGAACTGGCCGAACACCAGGGGCAGGCCGAGCTGGCGCGGCGGGACGGCAAGACGGCCGAACGGCAGATCGCCGAGGCCCAGGCTCGCCGCGTCACCGCCACCACCGATCTGTTGCAGCAGCAGCTAAACCAGGCGCGGATCGTGGCGCCGATCGATGGGGTCGTGCTGTCGGGCGATTGGAAGCAGCATCCGGGCGAGCCGGTGAAGACCGGGCAGGCGCTCTTCGAGATTGCGCCGCTGGATGAGATGCGGGCGCAGGTGATGGTGCCCGAGGCGCGGATCAGCGATGTGCGCGTGGGTCAGCGCGGCGACCTGGCGACGGCGGCGCAGCCGGGCGTGTACCTGCCGGTCGAGGTCGAACGTATCAACCCGATGGCCGAGGTGATCGAGGACGCCAACGTCTACCGCGTGCAGGTGAAGCTGATGGGCCAAGCAAAGCCGGCGAATGGCCCGGCCAAGGCGGCGCTGTTGCCGGGCATGCAAGGCGCCGCCCGCCTCGACGCGGGCCGGCACAGCATCGGCTACCTGTGGACCCGCGACATGATCAACTTCATCCGTATGAAGCTGTGGATGTGACATGGCGACCGACCGACCCACCTTTCACGAATCCTGGCACCGCGTGGCGGACTTGCGTCCGACGCTGCGCGGGGCGGTGCAGATCGGCCGGCAGGAGCGCCGCGGGCGCGTCTGGCACGTCGTGCAGGACCCTTCAGGTCATCAGTTTTTCCAGCTTGGCGCCGAGGGCTACTTTTTCGTCGGCCTGCTCGACGGCAAGCGGCGCGTGGGCGAAGTCTGGGCACTGTGCAACCAGAAGCTGGGCGACGCGGCGCCCACGCAAGGCGAGGTCATCCAATTGTTGGGCCAACTCTACGCCGGCAACCTGCTGGCGTCGGACCTGCCGCCCGATGCACAGGGGCTCTTTGAGCGTTACCGCAAGCGCGTGCGCAAGGAGGTGCGCGGCTATCTGCTCAACGTGCTCTTTGCCCGCATTCCCCTGGGGGACCCCAACGATTTTCTGGACCGCTGGGTGCGCGTCGCGGGTTGGGTGTTTACCAAGGTCGGCCTGGTGCTCTGGTGCCTGCTGCTGGCTGTCGCCGGATATTTTCTGGTGGGACGCTGGGGGCAGCTCTTTGCCGCCGCCGATCCGCAGACGATGCTCAATCCCGACAATCTGCTGTGGCTCTACGTGGCCATGGTGTTGATCAAGGCCATGCACGAATTAGGCCACGGCTTTGCCGCCAAGCACTTTGGCCAACTGGGGCACACCGGCGGGGACGTGCACACCATCGGCATCATGCTGCTGGTGTTCGTGCCCGTGCCGTATGTCGATGCCTCCAGCGCCTGGCTGTTGCGCAGCCGCTGGCAACGCGCGGTGGTCGGCGCCGCGGGCATGTACGTCGAGCTGGCGGTTGCCGCCGTCGCCGCCATCATCTGGGCGCAGACCTCCAACACCTCCAGCAGTCTCGGCACCGCCGTCCACGCCCTGGCGTACAACATGATGTTCATCGCCGGCATCTCGACCATCCTCTTCAACGGCAACCCCCTGCTCCGCTACGACGGCTACTACATCCTCTCGGACCTGCTGGAAATCCCCAACCTCTCCCAACGCGGCAAGGATCAACTGCACTACTTGGTGCGGCGATGGATCTTCGGCGTGCGCCAGGCGAAGGAAATTGCCCGCAGCATGAGCGAACGCTTCTGGCTGCTCCTCTATGCCGTGACCTCGGGCATCTATCGCGTGTTCATCAGCATCGTGATTCTCTGGTATGTGGCCGACAAGTTCTTCCTGCTGGGCGCGATCTTCGCCGTGGTCACGCTGGTAGGCTGGCTGGTCATCCCCGCGGGTAAGTTCGTGCACTACCTGCTGACGAGCCCGGAACTGTTGCGCACGCGCGGGCGCGCAGTGCTGGCGACGGCGGTGACACTGACGGTGATCGTCGTGGGCGTCGGGCTGGTGCCGGTGCCCGATCGCGCCCGGGCCGAGGGCATCGTCCAACCGGTGATGCGGAGCGAGCTGTATATGCCCGCCGACGGGTTTGTCGATGCGGTGCTGCCATCGGGCACCACGGTGCAGGCGGATGACGGGGTGCTGATCGAGGCGCACAACCCGCTGCTGACGGCGAGGGAGAAGGAGCTGGCGGCGCGACTGGAGGAGGCATCTCTGCGTTTACGTGCCGCCCGCGCTAAAGAACAGGCCGAGGCACAGACGCTGGAAAAGCAGGTGCGTGGCCTTGAGCAGCAACTGGCGCAAGTTTCCGCGCAGCGTGCGTCACTGCACGTGCGGTCGCCGCTGACGGGTCAATGGATCGCCCCGGATGTCGATCGCCTGCCCGGCGCGTATGTGCGTCGCGGCGAACGCCTGGGCGTGGTAGCCGACATGTCGAACCTGGTGGTGAAGGTCATCACCGATCAGACGCTGGGACCGCGCGTGGCGCCGGAGGTGGGGATGGACGGCGTGGTGGAGATGCGCGTCAAGGGCAGGCCGGACCTGGCGTGGAACGGACGCATCATTCGCATCGCGCCGGCGGGACAGCAATCGCTGCCCTCGGCGGCGCTGGCGACCGTGGCGGGCGGATCGACGCCGGTGGACCTGCAACAGCGCGACGACGTGCGCGCGCTCGAGCCCATGTTCGAGGTGCAGGTGCAGCCGACCGCGGCCACGTCGGATCGACCCGCGGTGCTCTATCCGGAACAGCGCGTCATCGTGCGATTCTCCATGCCGCCGCGTCCGCTGGGCGCTCAGTTGTGGCGCATGCTTCGCCAGGCGATTCAACGACGCTTCCAGGTGGGCGACCTGCACGCTACGCCCCGTTCGTAAGACAGCCCCATGGCGATTGAGCTGATCCATCCCGGCAACTTCGACCAGCCGCGCAGTGATGTGCTGACGACGCAGGCAATCGCGCGGGTGACTCCGGCGGTATCGATCGCGCACCTGGGGGCGATGTGGCGGCACCTGGGCGACGCTTCGGGCAAAGCTGCCGCCGATCGCAAGCTGCCCAAGGGTCTGGACGCCGCCTGGGACGCCGGCCTGGGCGCGGTGTACGCTTTCATGCCGCGAACCCGGCGCTATCTGCACCGGGCGCAGCGGATCGTGGCGATCAGTGACACGCTCCAGACGGTCAGCGACGCGCGGCTGCGGCAGGAACTGGTGGAGCTGCGCGTCGCGTTTCGCCTCAATCGCCAGCGCAGCAGCGACGTGGACCGCGCCATGGCGCTAGTCCGTGAGACCGCCCAGCGGCAACTGGGGCAGCGGCCATATCCCGTGCAGGTCGCCGCAGCGCTGGCGCTGTACGACGGCTGCCTGATCGAGATGGCCACGGGCGAGGGCAAGACGCTCACCGCCACGCTGCCGGCGGTTCTCGCCGGGTGGCGCGGACGCGGCTGTCACGTCATCACGGTCAACGACTATCTGGCGGCGCGTGACGCGCAGAACATGGGGCCGCTGTACCGCTTCTGCAATGTCAGCGTCGCCGCGATTCAGGCGGACATGCCGCCCGTCCAGCGCCGCCAGGCGTATCGCGCCGACATCACCTACTGCACCAACAAGGAAGTCACCGCCGACCATCTGCGTGATCGGCTGATCCTGGGCCGGCAGCGCGGTCTGGTCGCCGCCCTTTCAGCGCAACTGGCCGGCGGCGACCCGCGCGTCGAATCGCTGGTGATGCGCGGTCTGGAGCGCGCCATCATCGACGAGGCCGACTCCATCCTCATCGACGAAGCCGTCACCCCGCTGATCATCTCCGGCGAAGCGCCCAATGCCGAACTGGTCGAGGCCTACCAGCAGGCGGCGACGCTGGCGGGAGATTTCGAGGCCGCGCGGCACTACACGGTGAACCACAAGTACCGCGAGGTGCGCCTGACCAACGCGGGCCGCGGACACCTGCGCCAGCGCGGCGCTGCGATGGGCGGCGTGTGGGCCGGCGCCCGCCGCGCCGAGGAACTGGTCACGCAGGCGATCACCGCGCGCGAACTGTTTCTGCCCGGCAAGCAGTACGTCGTGCGCGAGGGCAAGGTGGTCATTGTCGATGAATTCACCGGCCGGCTCATGCCCGACCGCACCTGGCGCGACGGGCTGCACCAAGCCGTCGAGGCGCGGGAACTGCTCGACGTCACGCCCATGAAGGACACACTGGCGCGCATCAGCTTCCAGCGCTTTTTCCGCAGCTATCGCACACTCTGCGGCATGACGGGCACCGGCCGCGAGGCGACGATGGAACTGTGGCGCGTCTACCACCTGCCCGTGGCGGTCATGCCCACGCATCGGCCCTGCATCCGCCGGCACCTGGGCACGCGCGTCTTTGCCGACGCCGCGTCACGCTGGGGCGCGATCGTGCAGGATGTGCGGCAGATGCACCAGCACGGCAGGCCCGTGCTCATCGGCACGCGCAGCGTCGCCGCCAGCGAGCGCCTGAGTGAGCTGCTCGGGCACGAGGGCATGCCGCACCAGGTGCTCAACGCCGTGCGCCACGAGGAGGAGGCCAACATCATCGCCCAGGCGGGGCAGCGCGGCACGATCACGGTGGCGACGAACATGGCGGGGCGCGGCACGGACATTCGCCTGGGGCGCGGCGTGGCGGAGCTGGGTGGTCTGCACGTCATCGCCGCCGAGCCCAATGAATCGCATCGCATCGACCGCCAGCTCTTCGGCCGCGCGGCGCGGCAGGGCGACCCGGGCAGCGCCATCCTGTACATGAGCCTCGATGATGAGATTTTGCGTCGCTATGCCCCGCCCCTGGCTAGCGCTGCCCTGCTGCCCCGTCACGGCGCCGCCGGCGGCGAACTGCACCGACCTCTGCTCCGTCGTATCATCCGCTGGGCCCAGGCCCGGGCCGGACGCATGGCGCGCGGCCAACGCGCCGCGGTGCTGCGCAACGACGACTGGCTCGAGGAGTTTCTGGGCTTTGCAGGCGCTGAGGAATGAGGTGCGAGGTGCGAAGTACGAAGTGCAAAGTACGAAGTAAGAAGTAAGAAGTAAGAAGTGCGAGGACCCCTCTTACTTCGTACTTCGACCTTCGTACTTCGCACTTCTTTTAGTGAGGAATCTGACCATGACATGCTCCCGGTCATTCGCACTGATCCTGCTGACACTTACGGGCGCGCTGCTGCTGGGCGCTGCCGCGGCAGCGCCCCCGGATGCGCCCCCCGCCGCGGCCCCAGATGCACCGCCGTCAATCAAAGCTATCGCCATGGCCCGGCACGATCTGCCGCTGGGCTTCACGGTGGCGGGCAAGGTCGCCGCGGTGAAGGTCAAGCCGGGTGATCGCGTCGCGCCCGGCCAGGTGCTGGTGGAACTGGAAGACATCGAGGGCCAGACCCTGGTGGCGATCTACAAGCTCCGCGCCGAAAGCGATCTGGCGATCCAGGCGGCCCATCTCAAAGTCGTCATCGCGCGCCTGGAGGAGGACCGGCTCAAGGGACTGCTGGCGCAGAACGCCGCGGCGCCGTTTGAATATGACAAGGCCGTGGCCACGCGCAAGGTCGCCGAGATCGAGGAACAGCAGACGCGCCAGGACCAGGAACAAGCAAAGCTCCAGTACGAGCAGAGCCGGGCGCGGCACGATCAGTACCTGCTCAAGGCGCCCCCGGGGGTCGCCGGGGTGGTCGAGGCGGTCGCGGTTGAGGAAGGTCAGACGGTCGAGCAACTCAAGCCGGTGCTGCGTCTGGTGGCGACCGATCCGCTGTGGATTGACGTGCCGGTGGCGACCGCCGACACGCTGGGCCTGATAGTGGGCGACTCAGTGACGGTGCACTCGGCGCTGCCGGGGCATGATCAGCCCATGACGGCGCGGATCATCCACCTTGCGGCAGTGGCCGACCCCGCCAGCGACACGCGCAACGTGCGCCTGGAGTTGGCCAATCCCGCCGCCCTGCCCGCCGGCACGCAGGTGGTAGTCACACTACGCAAACCCGCCGTCGCCGACGGACGGTAAGGCCGCATCATCCGATGCGTTCAATGCGAATCGCGTCGGCGTCCACGAAATCATTGGCGTCGTCGCTGATACGGATGATCAGCGTGCCGCTGCTGATGGTCCAGGACGTGCCGAGGTCTTTGAAGATCGTCTCCTGGTCGGTTCGATCGTCGGGCGCCAGTTCCTGATTGACACGCACGGTATCCAGCAGGGTCGAGCCGTCATAGATCGCATAGGGCGTGTTGGTCGCGCGATTGAGATCCGACCGCCAGGTGGCCGAGATACGGTACTCGCCAGGCGGCAGGTTCGTGAAGGTGTAGGTCGCCACGTTGGCGCCCTGCCCATCGCGCGCGAAGCTGTGATCGCCGCCGTAGTAGTACGGCTCGAGCGTGAAGCCCCACACGTTGTTGGTCGAGAAACCCGCATCGCGATCGTCGATGATGCGCACCACCGGCTGGACGATCGCCACCGCATGGACGTTGATGGCGAAGCTGCCTTCGTTGCCGTCATTGTTGGCGAAGCGCACCATGCCGTCGAAAGTGCCTGCCGAGGCGGCGTCGAACTGGAGCGTGAACGTGGTGGACTGGTTCGGCGCCAGGCTGCTGGTCGCAAAGCCGGCGGCCACGCTATAGCCGGCGGGCAAGGGGTCAAAGGCGCCCAGCGTCAGAGTCTGCGTGCCCAGGTTGCGCACGGTAAAGGTGCGCTGCACCGGCGTGCCCGGCGGCGTGACGCCAAAATCCACGGTCGTGCTGCCGCTGACCAGGTCGGTCGTGTCCACGAGCACCTGGATTTCGGGGCCAGCGGGCAGATCGCCGAGGCGCTCGATGCGGATGGCGTCGGCGTCGACGTAAAGACCGGCAGCGGCGTCGTCGCTGAGCTTGACTACCAGCGTGCCGCCGGTGATGTTCCAGCTTGTGCCGATGTCGCCAAAGACCTTGCCCTGTTCGGTCAGGCCGGCCGGCGCGTTCTGCTGGTTGACGCGCACGGTGCCCAGCAGGGTCGTACCGTCGTAGACCCTAAAGGGCGTATTGGTGGCGCGGTTGCTGTCGCCGCGCCACGTCGCCGACACGCGGTAGACGCCCGGCGCCAGGCCGGTGAAGGTGTAGGTCGCCACGTTGGCGCCGCCGCCGTTGATGGCGAAGCTGTGGTCATTGCCGTAGTAGAACGACTCGGTGGTCGAGCCCCAGGCGCCCACGGTGCTAAAGCCCGCGTCGCGGTCGTCGATGATCCGTACCATCGGCGCCGCGGCGGCGCTGCCCTGCACGGTGAAGGCAAACGGGCCTTCATCCGCGTCGTTGTTGGCAAAACTGACCGTGCCGCTGAAGCTTCCCGTTGCCGGGGCGTCAAAGCGGATCGCAAAGGTCGTCGAGGCCCCTGGCGCCAGCGTGGTCGTGGCAAAACCCGAGGCCATGCTGAAGCCTGCCGGCAGCGGGGCAAAGGCGCCCAGCGTCAGCGGGGCGACACCGGTGTTCTGCACGGTGATGGTGCGTGTCACGGGCACGCCGGGCGCCGTGACGCCCAAGTCCACCACGCCGGTGTTGTGGGCGATGCTGGCTGTGCCATCGAGCAGGGCGATCTCCGGCCCGCTGGGCAGGTCGCCGATGCGTTCGATGCGAATCGCATCGGCGTCGACATACACCCCCGCCGCCACGTCGTCGCTGATCCGGACCACCAGAGTGTCGCCCAAGATGGACCAGCTTGTGCCGATGTCGCCAAAGGCAAAGCCCTGGTCGGTGAGGCTGTTTGGCGCGTTGCGCTGGTTGATGCGCACGGTGCCCAGCAGGGTCGCGCCGTCGTGGACGCCAAAGGGCGTGTTGGTAGCGCGGTTGGTGTCGCCGCGCCAGGTGGCCGACACGCGGTAGACGCCCGGCGCCAGGCCGGTGAAGGTGTAGGTCGCCACGTTGGCGCCGCCGCCGTTGATGGCGAAGCTATGGTCGCTGCCGTAGTAGATCGCTTCGGTGGTGAAGCCCCACGTGCCCCCGGTGCTGAAAGCGGCGCTGCGGTCGTCCACGATGAGCACGCTGGGCGGAGCATAGATGGCGGTGTAAATCGTATCCACGGCGGGCGTCGAGATATCGTGCACCAGAGCGCCGCTGTCGGACCAGCCGACGAACGAGTACGCCAGACCGTTGTGCTGCACGGTGGCCGGGGCGCCCAGGCTGCGGATAATGCCCGTCACCCCATGGACGCTGTAGGGCGTGGCGTGGCCCTGCCCGTCGAGCGTCAGCGTGACGTTGGGCAGGTTGCTGGTGAGGGTGATGCTGGCCGTCTGCGGCGCCACATCGCGGTAGACGCTGGTAACCAGGCCCGCCGAGTCGGCCACGGTCAGGGTGATGCGATAGAAGACGTCCGTGGCGGTATAGGGCACGCGGTCGGGGATGTCGAAGGAACCGCTGGTGACGCCGCTGACTGGGCCCAGGTGAGGTCTCACGACACTGCCGGTGTACCACTCGACCTTCCAGGTAAACGCCGCAGCCGACAGGGCGCCGTCTTCCTGGTCAAAGCCCTCGCCGGAGAAGCTGATGGTCTGACCGCCCTGGTAAAGCGTGTCGATGGCGGGGGTGAGGATGGTGGTGGTGGGCGCGTGTTCGTCGATGACCGTAAGGACGGCTTCATCGCTGAGCACAAAGCCTTCGCTGTTGCTGACGAACACGGTGAAGATGGCGCCGCTGTCGGCAAGCGTGACGGAGCCGAGGGTGTAGCTGGGACCGTTGGCGCCGTCAATGTCGTCGCCGTTGCGGCGCCACTGGTAGGTGAGCGGCGCAGTGCCGGTGACGGCGACGCTGAATGTCGCCGACCCGTCCAGGCCGACGGTCTGATCGACCGGCTGGCTGTCGATGACCGGCGCCACGGCCGCCGGCGCGTACTGGATGCGGTGGAGTTGTCCGCCGTGGCCGCGTTCCAGGTACAGCAGCGTGCCGCTGTCCTCGACCAGCAGGCTAACGGGGAAGGAGGCATCGACGGCGAAGCTGGAGACCGACTGATCCGCCAAGTCGAGCCAGTGGATCCAGCCGGCGCCCAGGTCGGCAAAGAAGTAGCCGCCGACGAAGAACTCGGGGAACTGCGTCTGCGTCGGGCTGTAGAACGCCCCACCGGTGATGGCGATGGCGCCGTCGGCGTGGGTGTAGGCGTAGAACGGCGGCGTGAAAGTGGGCGAGCCGCCAGGCCCTTCGATCGTGGGCCAGCCGTAGTTGTTGCCGGCCACCACGTCGTCGATTTCTTCCCACGACGACTGACCGACGTCGTTGACGAAGAACCGGCCGGTGCCGGGCTGGAAGGTGAAAGTAAACGGGTTGCGGAAGCCCAGGGCATAGATCGACCGGTTGAGCCCCTGCAACTGGTTGTAGAACGGGTTGTCCGTGGGAATCGAACCGTCGGCGTTGAAGCGCAGGATCTTGCCAAAGATGTTGGCCAGCGACTGCGCGTTGCTGGGCGTGGAGTTGTCGCCGATGCCGACGTACAGCTTACCGTCGGGGCCAAAGCCCAGCGCCCCGCCGTTGTGCACCGACCCCATCTGCGGGAAGTCGACCAGCACCGTCTCGCTACCGGGCAGAACGACATCGCCGTTAGCGACAAATCGGCTGATGCGATTGTGCTCCTGCCCGCTGCCGGGCACGGTGTAGTAGACGTAGACGTAATGGTTGCTGCTGAAGTTGGGATCCAGGGCGATGCCTAGCAGGCCGCGCTCGCCGAACGTGGTGGTGTTGATGACCAGGAACGGCTGCGCCATGAGCTGGCCGTCCTTGACCACGTTGACCGTGCCGTCCTGATTGGCGATGAAGATGCGCCCGTCGGGCGCCTGCGTCATGGCGGTGGGTCCGCTCAAGCCGCTGGCCAGGAGAGTCTGCGTAAAGCCCGGCAGCAGCGGGTTGGGTTCGGTGGTGACCTCGCCGCGGAGGGCAATCGTAAACGGGTCTTCGTTGGCGTCGTTGTTGTGGAGCGCCAGGGTCCCACCAAAGGCGCCGAGATTCACCGCTGTCAGCCGGATGATCATGGAGGTGGATTCGCCCGGCGCCAGTTGCGTAGCGCCGAAGCCTGACTCGATGACGAACCCTGCCGGCAGCGGATCGATCGCGCCGAGGTTCAGCATAGTCTGACCGGTATTGCGCAGGGTCAGCGTGCGGCGCTGGGGGGAACCCGGTGCCGTGCTGCCAAAGTCCACCACGCTCTGCCCGCTCACCAGATCGGCGCCGTCTAGGGCGATGGCGATCTCCGGGCCCGGCGCGGGCAGGTCGCCGATACGCTCGATGCGAATGGCGTCGGCGTCAACGTATTGGTCGGCGTCGTCGCTGATCGTCACCACCAGCGTCGCGCCCGTGATGTTCCAGGTGTCGCCAATGTCGCCAAAGGCAAATCCCGCATGCAACAGGCTGTTGGGCGCCAACTCCTGGTTGATGCGCACGGTGCCCAGCAGGGCCGCGCCGTCGTAGACGCTAACGGGCGTGTTAGTGGCGCGGTTGCTGTCGCCGCGCCACGTCGCCGACACGCGGTAGACCCCAGGCGTCAGCCCCGTGAACGTGTACGTCGCCACGTTGGCACCGCCACCGTTGATGGCGAAGCTGTGGTCGTTCTCCCAGTACGCCCCCGGCTCGTGGGTGAAGCCCCAGGTGCCCACCGAACTAAAGCCCCCGCCGCGGTCGTCGACGACGAGCACAGGTTGGACCACGGATTGAACGTAACTGGCGGTGTAAGTCGTGTCGCTGGCGGGGGTGGTGATGTCGTGGCTACGCGCCCCGCCATCGGACCAGCCCGTAAAGACGTACTGCACGCCGTTGATCCCTACGGTGGCGGGCGCTTCGAGATTGCGCTTGATGCCGGTCACGCCCAGGACGCTGTGCGGCGTCACCACGCTCGTGCCGTCCAAGAGCAGGCTCACGCCGTTGACGTTGCTCGCCAGCGCGATCGTGGCGGTCATCGGCAACAGATCGCTGGTGACGGTGTCGGTCAAGCCATTAGAGTCAATGACCGTAAGCGTAATACGATAGAAGACATTGGTCAGCAGGTAAGGAACGGTGTCGGGGATGGTGAATGATCCGCTGCGAATGCCGGTGGTGGCCAGCAATTCGGGCCGGACGATGCTGCCGGTATACCAGTCCACCTGCCAGGTGAACGCCGAGTCGGGCAGGACGCCGTCCTCATCGTCGAAGGCATCGCCGGAGAAGCTGACGGTCTGGCCGCCCTGATAGAGCGAGCCGTGGTTGGGCGTGAGAATGGTGGCGACAGGCGCATGATTACCGGTGACCGACAGCGTCGCGGGGTCGGACATCACCTGGCCGTAGATGTTGCTCACCTGGACGCGGAACTGGGCGCCGGCATCGCTGAGCGTGATGTTGTCGAGCGTATAGCTGGCGGCATTGGCGCCGCTGATGGGCTGATCATCGCGATACCACTGATAGTTGAGCGGCGTTTCGCCGCTGGCCACGACGCTGAAGGTCGCTGACCCGCCTTGGGGCGCTAAGTAGTCGGCCGGGCCTGTCGTGATGTGCGGAGCATTGACGGAAGCGGGGTATTCGATGCGGTAGACCTCGCCGTCGTGCCCGCTGGCGCCGCGCTGGAGATAGAGCAGGCTGCCGTCGCTGTCCATCAGGATGCTCACGGGCATCTTGAGTCCCACGGCAAAGTCGCTGATGGAGTTGTCGACGGGGTTGAGCCAGCGGAGCCAGCCGGCGCCCAAGTCGGCGAAGAAATAGCCGCCGACGTAGCCGCTGGGGAACTGGGTCTCCTCGGGCTGGTAGAAGGCCCCGCCGATGATCGCCACGCCGGTGAAGTGGTTGTAGGCGTAGATGGGGTTGGTGAAATTCACATTGCCCGATACCCCTTCGGCGCCGGGCCAGCCGTAGTTGGCGCCCTTGACGATCTCGTTGATCTCCTCCCACGAGTCCTGGCCGACGTCGTTGGCATAGAGCCGGCCAGTGGCCGGGTCGATCGCCAGCGTGAAGGGATTGCGCAGGCCCCGGGCCCAGATGGCGCGGTTGATGCCCGTCGCCTGGTTGTAGAACGGGTTGTCGGTGGGGATCATGCCCACGGGATTGGTGGTGCTGTCGGCCGGGTTGTAGCCGCGCACATCAAAGCGCAGGATCTTGCCGAAGGGCGAACTGAGCGACTGCGAGTTGTTGGGCACCGAGCCATCGCCCACGCCCACGTAGAGCATGCCGTCGGCGCCGAAGTGCATCGCCCCGCCGTTGTGGATGTAGCCGACCTGCGGCAGGTCCACCATCACCACTTCGCTGCCCGCCATGGCGACATTGCCATCGGCAGTGAAGCGGCTGATGCGGTTGTGGCCTGCGGCGTCAGGCGGAACCGTGTAGTACAGATAGACGTAGTGGTTGTTCGCAAAGTCGGGGTCAAAGGCGATGCCCAGCAGTCCGCGCTCGCCCGCCGAGGTGACGTTGAGCTGGAGGAACGGCGTGGACAGAAGCTGGTCGTTTTCGATGACGCGAACAAAGCCGCCCTGGTCGGTGACGAAGATCCGTCCGTCGGGGGGCCCCCCCCATGGCGGTGGCGCTGCCCAGGCCCGTGGCAAGGCGCGTCTGCGTGAAGCCCGGCAGCAGCGGCGAGGGCGTGGCGGTGGCATTCCCGCTGAGCGACAGCGTGAACGTGCCTTCGTCCGGATCGTCGCTGAAGAAACGCCATGTGCCGATGTACGGCCCGGGCGTGGCGGCGGCCATGGTGATGACCAACGTTGTGCTGGCGCCGGGCGCCAGCGTGGTCGTGCCGAACGTGGACGTCAGAATGTAGCCGCTGGGCATCGGATCGATGGCGCCCAGGTGCAGGTCCAACTGGCCCGTGTTGCTGATGATGAGTGAGCGCGTCACCGGCGTGCCGGAGGGCGTGGCGCCGAAGTCCACCGTGCTTGATCCCGAAATCAGTTGCTGGCCGTTGACCGTCACCGCCACGTCCGGCGCCGGCGGGGGCAACTCGCCCACCCGTTCGATGCGAATGGCGTCCAGGTCCACATAATCGTTGGCATCGTCGCTGACGCGGACGATCAGCGACGTGCCGGTGATGGTCCAGGTCGTCCCAATGTCGCCGAAGGAAAAACCCTCGTCCGTCAGGCTGCCAGGCGCCAGTTCCTGGTTGAGGCGGATGGTGCCCAGCAGCATGCTGCCGTCGTAGATGGAGAAAGGCGAATTCGTGGCTCGGTTGGCATCGGCGCGCCAAGTGGCGGACACGCGATACTGCCCCGGCGCCAGATCCGTGAAGGTGTAAGTCGCCGTGTTGGCGCCCTGGCCGCCGTTGGCGAAGCTGTGGTCGTCCTGGAAATAGCGCCCCGGCTCAACGGTAAAACCCCACGCGCCCGTGGTGGTGAATCCGGCGTCGCGGTCGTCGATGATCTGCTTGGCCGGCGCGGTGGGCAGATTCGGAATATCCAGCGTCACGCCATAAAGGCCCACGTTGCGGTCGCTGCCAAAGCCGGTGACATCCTGCGTGTAGTAAACGGTCAGGGTCTGGGCCGTTTCGCCGTTGGCAAAGGCAATGGTGTAAACCCCCAGACCGTGCGCGCTGCCTTCCTTTTCCGTGCCCGGAGCCCCGCCGGGGTCATACGGGCTGATGGGCAGAATGTCGGAGCGGTCCAGGCTGGTGGCGTCGTCGAAGACGGCGCGAAGGTTGACCGGCACGTGCCGCGCATTGCCCGACGCGTCCATGGCTTTGCCGTTGTAGGTGTTGGCATAGACGCGCAAGACGCCGCTGACATTGGCGGGAATGGTCACCGTGAACTTCAGGCCCTGGCCCTTCAGATCGGGAATCTTGTCAAAGACAAATCCCTCGTTCTCGCTGGCGAACGAATTGGGCGTGCCGTCGGAATAGTTGACTTGGAGCCGGACCAGGGCGTTGGGCGGGGTGGTGACGTTGTAGCCGCGTAGCTCGCCGCTGCCGGTGATGTCGCTGACGTTGCTGATCGGGTTGGCCACACCCGCCTTGTGGTTATAAGGTGGCGGGGGCTCCAGCCCCCCGGTGAAGGAGAGCGGCCCGTACTGCGCCCAGTCGGTCAACCCCTGGGTGGTGAAGTTGACCGAGTACGGATTGCCGATGTCGCCGCCTTCGGGCGCTAAGGCATCCAGCTCGATGGAATAGATGGCCGACGCAACGCCGGCGGGAAGATCGGGCACCGCTGCAATCACAAGGGTCGGCGACCCAGGCGCGGGGTCATCCTGGCCGCCTGGCGTCACACCCGAGAGCAACAGGCGCGGCTCCAAACCCTCCAGGCCCACCCACGGCATGCCCGCGCCATCTATGTCACTGCCCGCCCCGTGTTTGCCCCGCAGAGACGCGCCGCCGCCAGCCTTGACCTTGCGGCGGCTCGTCGTCCCGCCCCCTACCGTGCTCCGACTCCTCATAACGTTTCTCCAAAGCATCAAACGTCACAACAACAACCTGCGGCCGCACCACGCGTGCCCTGGTCAGTAACTACCGCAACTACGGTCATCCTCTCTCCGTCATCCCTGTAAAACATCACCTGCCCGCGAGGCCGCTTGCCGCGACCTGCGTAAAGACCTCTGCCCCACCGCCTTGTAAGCGTGAGGGTGTCTGGCACGGTAGTCCATCCCGATCCTGGAACGAGTATAACCAAACAGGCCCGATAAAAGAAGAAGAATTGGGAAATAACCACCGCCGGGCACCAGTGGGCGCGACCCGGACGTGAGGCTGGGCGGTTTCAAGTGATTGGCGACGCTGCCGGTGACTTATCGCAGGTCGTGGCAGCTTGTGCAGAGCTGGCCTTGATCGTTGGCCATTACCAGCATCTTGCCGTCGCTGAAAGGTTCGTGGCAGGAGGCGCAGCCGACGGTGCCGTCGAAGAGGCGGACGCGGGGGTCCACGGCCGACTGGGGCACCATTCGCCGCACCGCCCGGCGGAAATCGCGCGCGGGATTGTCATAACGGATGCCCACCGGATGGCTGTTGCCCAGACTCTTGGCCTGGCCGGTGGCGCCGTCGTGGCAGGAGAGGCACAGGGACGTGATGCCGTCCATGCTCGTCCCGGTTGCGGTACGACTTGTGCCACGCCCCGCATTGAAGTCGCTCTGGACGGCCGTCTGCAAATGGGCGACGGCCAGGGCCTGGGCGTGGCTTTGCTTGCCCGGCTGCTGGTCCTGATGGCATTGCCCGCAAAAGGCCGCACCCCGCGCCGTGCCGCGCAGCATCGGGTCGTGGGTGTCCATCGCCAGCGAGTGGGCGTTTCCCCTGGCGTCGGCGTGGCAGGTGGTGCAGGTGACGCGCCCGCCATGCAGCGGCAGCGTGGCGGGGATGGTCATGCCCGCCTTGGGACGAATGTCCACCGGATGCGACAGCCCGGACGTGAAGGCGTGGCATCCGGCGCAGCTTTGCCCGCCGGACAACATCAGCACCGTGCCGCCGTTGGTGATGTCCTGGGCGCCGGCAGTGGCCAGCGGCGGAGCCGCGGGATGAAAGACCGCCCCGGTCGCGATCCATGCCCCCAGCACCACGCCAATCGTGGTTCCCTGGAGGCCCCGGCCAAATTGACGACGCCGCCCCCACCCCATGAGGAGCGCGACCGATGACGATGATGCCTTCCTCCCCGACACTTCACCAACGTCGGCCGGATTCGCCAAAGGCTTAAGATGGACCCCATGCTCCCGAGTCACAGCGCATAATAGAAAGCGCTACGAGAAAGGCGACAAAGAGACTAATGGACCTAAAGGGTGGCGATTGAATCCTCCCTACGAAGCGCCGCGGCTTGCCGCGTCAGCGCCTGTCCGTGCTCTGAAAAATCTTGTCCGCCGACTTGGCGACGAAGCCGGAGAAAAGCGTGCCGTCGGGCAGCGGATACCGCCGGGCAAACTCGTAGTAGCAGCCGGGGATCGTCTGCTTGCTGTCGGTGAAGGCCACGGGCACCTGGCTGGCGAGCGTGGACGACTGCTGGAGGTATTCGCCGGGCGAACCTTTGATCTCGCCGCCGGTGGCGTTGAGGGCAAAGCCCCTCTGCTTGAGAAACACATTGAGCGCCTCAAGGGTGTCGAAAGATTTGAGGGCGTTGACCAGCACGGTGAAGTGATTGGCGCGAAAGCCAAAAGCGGACATCCATGCGGCGTATTCGCTCTCCTGGCGCAGATGCTCGTACTCGGCAACCGCCAGGTTCCAGGGCCGGCCGGCGACGGGGAAGTCATCGCGCTTGGGCAGGTCGGCGGGCATCTGGTCCAGCAGCGCCGCCACGCGCTTGCGCAAGGCCGGAGAGAAATCGCCCAGCTTCAGTTCACTGATGAACACGCGCGGCAAGCCGGCCTCCCCAGAGGCGTGCTCAAAGTGCCGGGCAAAGAGCTTCTTCTCCGGGAAGGTGTATTCGCCGCGAGCTTCGTAGCCGCCGGCCACAAACGAGCGGGACAGGGCGGCAACGGAAACGCGCGGATCGTCGAACGTGCGCAGGGCGATGTGGTCGCTGACGATGGTTTCGCCGCGCGAGGCCAGAAGCTCGTGAATCCGCCCCGCCTGCGGATTGATGGCGGTGTAGTCGTTCCACAGTCGTTCCAGCAGCGTATGAATATCGCGTGACATGATCGGTGCCCTCCCGTGACTCCTGATCATAGTTGGGGAAAAGGCAGAAAATGCAGAAAAGCAGAAAACCAGAAAACGCAGAAAATCAAGGCAGGCCGACATTCCGGCTTCCGATTTTCTGACTTTTCTGCTTTTCTGTCTTTTCTGCTTTTCCTCAGATGGCTTGGCCGCCGCGCTCTTCCGTGCGGATGCGAATGCATTCTTCCAGCGGCGTGATAAAGATTTTGCCGTCGCCGATCTCGCCGGCGCCGTGCTTGGCGGCCTTGAGAATCGCGTCCACGGCGATCTCCACGAATTCATCATTGCAGGCGATGTCCAGCCGGACCTTGGGCAACAGGTTGGGCGTCACCTCGGCACCGCGGTACAGATCGAAATCGCCTTGCGCCCGCCCATGTCCCGTACACCGGCTCACCGTGATGCGGGTGATCTCCGCCTTGATCAACGCTTCACGCACCTGGTCGAGCTTGTCCGATTGGATGATCGCGGTGATGAGTTTCATGTCAATGTCCGATCAGGATTGGCCACGAAGAAGAGGTAACAGGGATGAACACGGATGAACACGGATAGGAAAAGAAGGAACAGCGATGGACATGATCGACATGATGAGTTCGAAATCCGGATTCGGAAATCATGTCCATCATGTCCATCCTTGCTCCTTCTTCTCTCTCTTTTTCCCATCCGTGTTCATCCGTGTTACTAAGGGGAGCGGTTTATAGGCGACACATAGAAGTCGGGCGTCGTGTCAGACGTAACGGTGTTTCCAGAAGTTTGTTTAATATTCTGGTGTCAACTATAAACCGCTCCCCGTAGTACCTCTTCTTCTTTGCTTCGTGTCTTGGTGGCTTACTTAGTTCAGGTTCAGCAGGCCGTAGCCGTGCTCGCCGTGCAGGGTGTGGTCCATGCCTGCCTTTTCACCGGCGTCGTCCAGGCGCAGGCCCAGCGTTTTTTCGATGACCACCAGCAGGATCAGCGTGATCACCGCCGCCGTGGCGATGGACACGCCCACGCCCTTGAGTTGGTACCAGAGTTGAGTCAGCGCGCTGACTTCGCGATCGCCGCGCAGGAAGCAGACCAGGCACAGGGCGCCGACGATGCCCGCGATGCCGTGGATGCCAAAGACGTCCAGCGAATCGTCGTAACCCATCTTGTTCTTCAGGAGGATGGCGCCGTAGCAGATGATCGACGCCAGGGCGCCCAACACCATGGCGCCCCAGGGCACGACGTCGCCGGCGGCGGGCGTGATGGCGACCAGGCCGGCGAGAATGCCCGACACCAGGCCCAGACTGGTGGCCTTTTTGTGCACCAGGCCCTCGATGAGCATCCACATCAGAGCGCCCGCGGCGGCGGCGATCTGCGTCACCGCCAGCGCCTGGGCCGTCTGCATCCCCGACGCCACCGACGACCCGGCGTTGAAGCCGAACCAACCGACCCACAACAGGCCCGCGCCCATCATGGTCATGACCAGGTTGTTGGGCGACATGGCGGTGGCCGGGTAGCCCCGCCGCGAGCCCAGGTACAGCGCCGCGACCAGGCCCGACACGCCGGCGCTGATGTGGATCACCGTGCCGCCGGCAAAATCGATCGCCTCGCCGGTGAGAAAGCCGCCGCCCCAGATGATGTGCGCCAGCGGGTTGTAGACCAGGAGGCTCCACAGGGCGATGAAGACGCAGTAGCCGCGGAAACGCACGCGTTCGGCAAAGGCGCCGGCGATCAGGGCCGGGGTGATGATGGCGAATTTGCCCTGGAACATGACGAAAACCAGCTCCGGAATGGCCCGGGATTCTCCGTTGACCTGCACCACGTAACGAGCCTCATCAGCACTGATCAGGAAGAGCTTGCCCCAATCAAAGCCCAGGATGCCGCCGGGCAAGCTGGCGCCGAAGGTCAGGGCGTAGCCGCATACCGCCCAGAGCACGCCGATGATCGCCATGGCGGCGAAGCTGTGCATCATGGTGCCCAGCACGTTCTTGGTCCGCACCAGGCCGCCATAGAACATGGCCAAGCCCGGGACCATCAGGAGGACCAGGGCGGTGGAGGTGAGCATCCAGGCGGTGGTGCCTGTATCGATAGGCATTCGCAGGCTCCTTGGAGGATTCATCCCTGGCAAAGGAGCGGGCATGATACAGGATGAATGCACCTCGCAAAAGCGGCGTAGACACGGAGTCGGCGCACGCTAAAGCCCTGGGACCCCGCGGCGGGTCCCAGGGCTTTACTACGCATCACGAAACGATCACCTGCGGTGTCTCGGGGCGCGGGCGGGTCAGCCAGCGGTCCTTGGTCAGGCTCACCGCAGCGCCCAGCGCCAACACCAGGAAGCTGGCGGCGACCCACAGCCAGCCGCGGTTGATCTCGACGATCACGCGCGTGTCCCACAGCAAGAACGTGGCGCTTTCGACCAGTGCCGCGGCTGACATGGCGGCGACCATCAGCGACCGCCGTCGCCATGCCGTCACCGTCAGCCCGATGGTTAAGAGCAGCATCGCGACCGCCGGTTGGCCGACCAAACCCCAGGTCCAGGCCCACCTCTGCGACAAGGCCTGGGCGCCCCAGATCCATGCGCCGGCCACCATGGGCACGACGATGATCAGCGCCATGAGCCACCAGCGACGTCGTCCGTAGCCGAAGGTGATCTCCAGCCCGATCAGCGTGGTCAGCACCATCGCGGGCAGGAAATCACCGACGAGCAGGGGCAGGTTGAACGCCCAGATCAAGGCGTATTGATGCCCGAAGGTCGCCAGCATCACAACCGTGACGAACAGCCAGCGCATCGAGGCGCTGCGCAGAAACACCTTGCCGAAGTCGCGCATGCTGATGTGTCCCAGCCGCTGGCGCAACGCTGCGAACCAGAGTAACGCGGCGCCCGCCAGCGTCATGTAGAAGCCGACGTACCACAGGGGCACAAGCTCCGGTCCGATCCGGCGGGTGCCCATGGACAGGCCGATGATGCCGGGCATGAGGAAGTTCCAGCCCAGCAGCACGCCCAGGACCGCCCACTGGAGGGGCGTGAATCGGTCGATGAGCCAGCGGCGCAGCGAGAAGAGGTTGAAGGCCGCCATGACGATGCCGGCAAAGCCAATGAATAATGCCGAGCGTGAATAGTCCGGCGCGACCACGTCGATGGCGGTGGCACAACCGACCAGGAATGCCGCGACCAGGATAGTCAGCGAAACCGCGTCGTCGGTGACCTGTTTCCAGAGAACGATGAGAAGTGCGACCCCCAGCAGGAGCAGTTCGTAGCCCGACAGCGTCGCCAGCGCGAGAAACTTCTCGCCGGCGACGCTGGGATCATCGTAGATGGGGTCAAGCACCTCCCCTAACCCCAGCAGAATCAGGGCGGCGCTGATCAAGTAGATCAGGCTGGCGCCCATGGCAAGAGAACGGAACCATACCGACCGATGAGAAAGAGAGGTATCCATGGCGTCCTTCCTCTGAAAAAAGGAATGAATAATCGTGAGGGGACAACCAACACCCGCATTATAGCGGGGCGCGCAGAAAAACCGAAGGTTTTCCGATTATGAAGCGCCGCGCCTTGCCGCGCTGAACAACCGAAGCGCTCATTCGCGGCAAGCCGCGGCGCTTCATATAGGAAGGATTATGACGCGGTTGAACCACGTGTGGTTTCGGGCGCGCGCCAGCTCGTCCACGTCTGGCACGCCTTGACTGTCACGTCGTGAATCGCGTCGGCGAGCATGGTGACCGGGCTGGACTGCCCGTGCTCGCGCATGGTCACCACGCAGGGATGCATCAGCTTATTGATCAACCGATCCGCCAGTTGATTCACAGCCTTGCGTTCCTGCTCGGTCAGATCGGGACAAGCGGCAAGCAACCGGGCGATCTCGACATCGCGCAGTTGCCGGGCATCGGTGAAGACCTGCTCGATCATCGGCGTCGAAGCCGTCTGCTGGAGCCAGGTCTGGAACGCAGCGATCTCTTCATCCAGGATCGTCTCGCACAAGGGAAGCTGGGCCTGGCGATGCTGCTGGTTCTCCGCGGCGATGCGCCCCAGGGCGTCCACGTCGTACACGTACACCTGGTTGACCCGCTCGACTTCGGGCTCGACGTTGCGCGGCACCGCCAGGTCGATGACGAACATCGGCCGGCCATGACGATGCTTCTGGGCCTCGCGGATGCGTGCCGTGGTGATGATGGGCTTGGGGCAACTGGTGGCGGCGATCACCAGGTCCGCCTGCGCCAGTTGGGCATCAAGCTCGCTGTAGGGCACCGCCTGGCCCTGGCACGCCTGCGCCAGCGTGCGCGCGTTGTTGAGCGTCCGGCTGGTGACGACGAACTGCCTGGCTTGGGCCTTGCGCAGGTGCGTGCAGATCAACTGCGCCATCTCCCCGGCGCCCACCACCAGCACGCGCTTATCCGACAAATCCGAAAAAATGCTCTGCGCCACGTCCACCGCGATCGACGGGATGGACACCTTGCGGGCGGCGATCTGCGTCTCGCTGCGGATGCGCTTGCTCACGCCAAAAGCACTGTGGAACAGGCGATTGAGCACGCGCCCGGTCGTGCCCTCTTCGCTGGTCTGGGCAAAGGCGGCTTTGAGCTGGTTCACGATCTGGTATTCGCCGACGACCATGGAGTCGAGGCTGGCCGCCACGCGGAAGAGGTGCCGTACCGCCTGCTCGCCCTGGTACTGATAGAGGTGCGGCTTGAACTGCGGCACGGGCAGGTCGCGCGCCTGGGCTATGAAGCTGATCAGATCGTCGCTGTTGGGATGCTCATCGGGACTGACGACGAGCATCTCGACGCGGTTGCAGGTGCTGACGATGGCGGCCTCGCTGCGCGGGTAGCGCTGGTGGAAGAGCATCAGGGCCGTGGACACGCCCTCGCGGGAGAACGCCAATTGCTCGCGCACGTCGATCGGCGCGGTGCGATGGTTCATGCCGATCAGGTGGATGTTCATGACATTCTCCTCGCGTGGCCAAGAGGAATAGCCACAGATGAACACAGATGAACACAGATAAGCGATTCAGGCGAGGCGGGCAGGGCGGTGAAGGCCGGAAAGGCCGAATAGGGCGACCACCTGGCGCGGCGCTTGCTTTCCTGCGTTTTCTGCTTTTTTTGCTTTTCTGTTTTTTCTGTATCTGTGTTCATCTGTGTTCATCTGTGGCTGAATTTGATCGCCCGAGTTTGCGGCCGGCGAGCCAGATCCAGGCAGCGTAGCCCCACATCAGGCCCAGGGCCGCGGCGTAACCCAGGATGCCAAAAGTCTCTTCTTGACTCATACGATCCCCGCGGGCGCGGCGCCGGTAGCGGTGTAGTCCGACAGATGCGCGGCGCTATGCAGCGTGGCCCGCCGTTGCAGGCGATATTGAGCGACCACCAGGCCGACGGCCAGCATCGTCACCGGGAGGAACCAGTACGCCAGCGTCCACTGCATGGCCGGAGCGAGCTGGATCGAGCTGGGGTGAATGTCGGGCATCAGTCGCACCGACAGATACACCAGGGGCACGTCGAGGAAAGCGATCACGCCATAGACCGCAGACACCACGGCCCGGCGTTGCGAGCCGGCGATCGACGGGCGGATGAGCAGATACACGACGTAGAGCAGCCAGAGGATGAGGCTGAAGGTCAGACGCGGGCTCCAGGTCCACCACTGACCCCAGGCGCTCTTGCCCCAGATGATGCCGGTGATGAGCACCACCGACGCCAGCACCACCGCGACGCTGGCGGAGGCCGACGCCAGGTCATCCCAGCGGCGCTGACGCTGGAGCAGATAGCCGATGCTGGCAATGAAGGTCAGGAGGCACGCGAAGAAGGTGCAGATAGCCGCGGGCAGGTGGATGTAGAAAATCTTCTGCACCGGGCCCATGGTCACCTCGGTGGGCGTCCAGGCGATCAGCATCGCGATCCCGCCGGCAAAGAGAGCCGCGGTCAATAACCAGTACAGACGGATGAGCGTGCGTGACATCGGACGACCTCCTACGGTTCGAGCACCAGTTCGAAAACAATCCAACTCACGGCCAGGTAAATCAGGTCGATCGCCACCAGCAGGGCGATGCCCTGGCCGATGGGTTGGTTTTCGCGAAACAGCGCCTGGGTCAGTTGCGTCGAGGTGATCACCAGGGGCAGGCAGATGGGGAAGATCACCATGGCCAGGAGGCCGCCCTGAAGGCGGGTGGAGCTGACGGCGGCGGCAAAAAGGGTTCCCACGGCCGCGAAACCCAGCATGCCCAGCCCCATGATGCCGACAAACCCCAGCGGCGCTGCTGACAGGTCAAAGCCCAGCAGGATCACCGCCGCCGGCGTCACCACCAGCGCCAGCACCCCGATCAGCGCCAGATTCGCCAGCAGCTTGGCCAGGTAGATGACCGTGCGGTCCACCGGCGCCAATAGCAGGCTGGCCAGTGCCCCATCCTGGCGTTCCACGGCCATGGTTTTCTCAAAAACGAGGACGCCGCCGAAGAGGTAGGCGACCCATAACGTAGCCGTGGCCACCCCGCCCTTGCCCAGTTGCTCCGGCCCCAGCCCCAACCCCAAAACAACCACAATCAGCAATCCCAGCACAATCACCAGTCCCAAGGTCTGGCGCGTGCGGGCTTCGATCCGCAAATCCTTGGCCAGAAGCAGTCCAATCTGAGTTAGCGCCAGGTTCATGTCCGGGTGACCTCGTGCATAACCAAAGCAACCGGCGTGCCACGCGCGGCTTGGTCCAGCACGATGTTCCCCTGGCGCAGCACCATCACGCGCCGACATAACTCCAGGCTCTGCTCGATGTTGTGATTAGTGACGATCAGCGTCTTACCGGCGGCGTCCAGCGACCCAAGCAGAAGCTGGAGTTGCTGGATCGAGGGAATATCCAAACCTGAGAATGGCTCATCGGCGAGGATGAGTTCGGGGTCGTGCATCAGGGCGCGGGCGATGGCCAGGCGTTGCACCATGCCGCGGGAGAAGGCCTTGACGGCATCATTGGCGCGGTCCGCCAGGCGCACCTGCTCCAGCAACATCGCGGCCCGCGCCGCGACGTTCTTGACGCCGTAGAGCCGGCCGAAGAAGAGCAGGTTTTCCAGCGCCGTCAGGTCGCGATAGAGCATGGGCTGATGGCCGATCATGCCGATGCGCCGCCGCAGGGATGCGTCGCTGCGTTTGACCGGCTGGCCCAATAGCGTCAGTTGCCCGGCCGTGGGCGCCGTCAATGTCGCCAGCAAGTGCAACAGCGTGCTCTTGCCCGCCCCGTTTGGCCCCAAAAGCGCCACGCTCTGCCCGCGCGGAATCGAGAAATTCAGCCCCCGCAGGATCAACCGGTCATCGATTTCCTTCGCCAAATCCGTTGCCTGCACAGCCGGCCCCGACGCCGCGGCAGCATCGACCGGCAGGGCAAAGTCAGGCGTGGCGGCGAAGAGGGACATGGGGCACTGGCGTAAAAAGTTAAAGTGTCAAGTGAGGAATACGCTCGCATACCAGACGCTTCGCGGACTCAGCGTCGTGGGTCTTTCATGTTACTTTCCACTTTTCACTTTTTGCTTTCCACTTTCTTTACTGGCGCCTTGATCAGCATGACCGCGACCGCGGCCGTCACCAGCGCCCCGGCGCCCAGGCCGGCAATCAGCTTGGCTGAGGATCGCTTTTCGGGCTGGACCGGCACGGTGCCGGCCGCAGCCTGGCCGGCGCCCTGCCCCGCCGATGCCCGCGCCGCGGACTCCAAGCCCGAAATTGTCAGGCTGATTTTGCTCTGCGCCGCCTGATCCGCAGCGTGATACAGCCGGATCGGCGTCTTGCCGCCCTGGGCCGTTTCCCCCTGTTCCAGGCCCATCGCGTGCACCACCGTGCCGTCGTCGGGCACCATCACCATCGTGGCCTTGACCGCCGCCGGCGCCGTGATGTCCAGCACTGCGATGCCCTTACGGATCGGCACCAGGTAGGCGATCTGAATCTTGGCGGTGCCGGGCATCAGCGGATCGGTGCTGATCAGCCGGCCAGAATCGATGATCGTCGCATCGGGATTGAGCCCAGTGACGGCGCGGGCCTCGGTCGCCCCGACGGGCAGCGGCAGCACCAGCGTGGCCGTACCCCTCGAATCCGCCGCCGTCTTGCGGGCCGCGGCTGCATCCTTCACGATCTGATCCAGCGGCTGGCCCACCCAGACCCGGTCGCCCGGGCAGTTGAGCACCAGCACCTCAGTCACGAACAAGCCCCTGGCGTCGCGGCGAACCATAACGTGCCGCATGGTGACCGACCATTGGGGTGCCTCGGCGGCGGCATCGTAGATCGTCAGCCTGAGCATCTGGTCGGCGGCGGTCGAGCCCATGGCCTTGCCCACCGCAAGAAACTTCAGGTCGCCGTGCTGCACGGTCACATACGGCTGCGCCGGGCCAGGCAACTGCACATCCGCCAGAATCGACACGCCATGGCTGTCGATCTGGGCCTCGGTTTCCTTGATCACCTTGTCGCCGGCGACGAACTTGATCTTGGCGACCATATTCTGGGGCAACTTGCCACCGGCGGTACCGTGCGACACCTTGATCGCCAGGTTGGCCAGGAAGGGCTCATCCTTGAGTTTGGCCGGTCCAGCCATGGGCGGATGGCCGGCGGGCATGTCGGGATTAGCATTAGGCATGGAAGGATGCCCCGGCGGCAACTCCGCTTGACCACCGGGCATAGGTGGATGGCCCGGCGGCAACGCCGCACCATCCCCGGTACCCGCGGGGCCGGCAGCGCCCCCGCCAATAGGCGGATGACCCGCGGGCAATTCCGGTGCCGGGGCCGGGGACGCAGCCGCCGGCTTCGCTTGATCCTTGGCCGGCTCCTCGGCCCGCGCGGTCAGCACGGCCGCGGCGAGCAACAGCGCCAAGATGGTCAGGGGCATGAGCCAGTGTTTGATCTGTCGAACGAGCATGGGGGGCATCCTGTTCATGAATTGGGCCTACGAAAATCCGAATTGAACCACCAAGACACCAAGAACACCAAGGAATTCATAAGAGCAAATTGCTGTTCTTCTTGGTGTCCTTGGTGTCTTGGTGGTTCACTGTTCCGGTCTGATCCGCATTCGTCCGCGGCTACTTCCTCTGGTTTCACCGGTTAGCCGAGGCCAATCGTGCCGGTGGGCCTTTGGGGCGAGTCTTGCGGTCTGCTTCACGAGCGGTGCGAAGATCGGCAAGCGGCCGGACATGCGCCGGGGTGAGTTGCACGTCGGCGGTGGCCGTCGCCGCCGCGGCATGGGGCAGGATCCGCGGCAGCAGGCCCAGCAGCGCCCCGGCCGTCAGCACGATCCCGCCGATCCAGATCCACACCACCAGCGGGTTGACCAGCAGCTTCAGGGCCACATCCGCGTGGTCGCCATGCTGTTCCCAGCCCGCCAGGCTCAGGTACACATCGCGGCGCAGGGAGGTGTCCATCGAGACCTCGGTGTTGGCCTGTTGCCGGCTCTTATCATAGAAGCGTACCTGGGGCGAAAGCTGCTTGACGGCGCCGTCGGGCGAAGTCAATTGCACCTGGGCCTCCACGGCCGTGAAGTTGGGCCCGCGGACTTCCTGCACGTTGCTCACCATCACCTGGTAGCCGGCGACCTCGGTGGTATTGCCGGTTTCCATCTTGATCTCGTGGGTCTGCCCGAACAGGCTCGATCCGGCGACGCCCGCCAGGATCATGAGCATGCCAAGGTGGACGATCTGCCCGCCGTAGCGGCGGTGATTGGCGTCGATCTGGCCGATCAGCGCCGCCAGCAGGTTCTCGCCGTGCTCGCGCATGCGCTGGACCGTCAGCCGAACCAAGTCACCCACCAGGGCCACCAGGGCAAAGACGATGATGGCCACGCATACCAAGGCCCAGATGCCGGTCAGACCCATCGCCCCAGCGATGCCCACGCCCACGATGGCGGCCACCACCGGGATCAGCACCGGATGCGGCAGTTTCGACATGCCGGTCCGCGTGTAGCCCAGGAACGGCCCGATCGCCATAATCGCCAACAGCAACACCGCCATCGGCGCCACCACGCGGTTGTAGAACTCCGGCCCGACGCTGATGGGCTGCCTGGCCACCAACCCGCTGAGAATGGGGAACACCGTGCCAACCAGCGTCGTGAGCGTGATGATCACCAGCAGGATATTGGTCGCCAGGAATGCGCCTTCGCGGGTGAAGAAGCCGTCCAGCGGCTTGCGGCTGCGCAGGAGTTGGTAGCGCCAGGCGATGAGGGCCACGCTCACCAGCAGCGTCACCACGATGAAGGTCAGGAAGAACTGGCCGATGGAGGATTCGGGGAACGCATGGACCGACTGAATGACGCCGCTGCGGGTCAGGTAGGTGCCGAAGATGCACAGCAGAAAGGTGGCAGCGATGAGGGCAGCGTTCCAGATGCGGAAGGTTGGTTTTCCGGGGGCGCTGCGGATCATGATCGAGTGCATCAGGGCCGTACCCGTCAGCCAGGGCAGCAGCGACGCATTCTCAACCGGGTCCCACGCCCAGTAGCCGCCCCAGCCCAACTCGACATAGGCCCACTGCGCGCCCAGGATGATGCCCACCGAGAGGAACAGCCAGGACGCCAGCAGCCAGCGGCGTGTGTCGGCGAGCCACCCGTCATCGCGCCGGCCCGCCGCCAGGGCGCCTGCGAGTATGGCAAACGGCACGGTGTAGCCGGCATAGCCCAGAAAGAGCAGGGGCGGATGGGCGATCATGCCGGGGTCCTGGAGCATGGGGTTTAGCCCTTGCCCATCCGCCACTGCGTAACCGAGCAATGCAAAAGGATTGGCGCCTTTGGCAAAGACCATGATCGCGGCGAAGAAGCCGGTGACGATCGCCATGACCATCAGCGTTACCGCCGGTTCGACGCCATCGCGCTTGCGATAGATCGCCACCACCATGGCCGACAGCACCGCCAGGATACAGGCCCAAAGGAGAAGGCTGCCTTCCTGCCCGGCCCAGAAGGCGGCGATCTTGTAGCCAAAGGGCAGCGCCTTTTCGCTGTAGCGCGTCACGTAATCCAGGCGGAAGTCATTGCCCAGAAACGCCGCCAGCAGGCAAACGCCCGCCAGCATGATCATGCCGGCAAACAGGACGGTCAGCCCCCGCGCCACGCGCAGGCCCACGTGCCAGTTCAGGCGCAGGTAGGCCAACAGCGCCACCACCGTCCCGCCCGCGGCCAATACCGCTGTACTCAATGCGAATTCGCCCATTTGATCGGTCATTACTTGGTCTCCAGCCGCTTACCGTGTTCTTCCGCCTGATACTTGCTGGCACACTTGGTCAGGAGCACATCCGCGTGGAACACGCCGTCGTCGCCCTTGGCGCCTTCGATCACCACATCCGCGCCGGCCTTGAACAGGTCGGGGATCACGCCGCGGTAGCTCACCGCCAGCTCATGCTCGTTGCCCAGCAGGATGAAATGGGCGATGAGCTTTGCAGGATGGGACTCCAGCCCTTCCTCCGCCACCCGGCCGCACAGCCGAACGCGCGAGGTCTGGATCGAGGCGTCGGTGACATACTGGTCCACATCCACGTAGTAGACCCAGCCCTTGGCCACGCCGGAGTACGCCAGATAGGTCAGCGTGCCGACCAGCACGGCCCCGGCAATCAGCATTTTTACTTTCATGGCGGTCATGGGTCGATTCCAAAAGTCATTAGCCACAGATGGATTTCAGATTTCGAATATCGGATGTCACACCGACGCTGAGTCCGCGAAGCGTCAGGCATCTCGCGCTGATCTCGTTTCCATCTGTGTCATCTGCGGATAGTTCCATGGTGGCACACCTGGGGACTATGACAAACCCGGTGCCAGCGATGAAACAGCCCTCAATATCGCGGAAAATTGCGGAAAGTTAGAGTGATTTGAAGTCTCGACAGGGTGGCCGTGCCGCTGCGGCTCTCAGGGCTGGACATCGCCGCGCCAAGCGGTTCTTGCATTCGGGAATCGGCCATGGCGTGCCTGAGCCGCGCGGCGTAAGCCCGCGGATCGGTGGTGCAACGACGTGCGAATCCGCGGGCTGACGCCGCGCGGCTCTGAATCCGCGGGCTTATCCGGGGCGCCGCGCAGCTCTGAAACCAACCGCGGTACAGCCCTTGCTTTGTTGTCCTGACGCCACATGCCGCCCCCGGAAGTTCATCAGCCGGCCCTTTCGGGTCGGCGCGGACCGGCGGTCAGAAAGGATCAGGCACCAAATGCTGTCACCGAAACCATTTGCGAGTTGGGAACGGGCGCCGCCCATAGGCGCCCAGAGCCGGAAGAGAAAAAAGATCCCGGCTCGATTGGCTTCCTTAGCGACTCAGCTCTGAGAGTCGCCGACCCCTTGCTTTCCCAAGATCGAAAAGGGCGCCCCGGCCGGTCACGATCAACTCCACAAAAGAGAGAACCGCCCGAACCGGGGACGCCGCTACAAAGAGTATCACGAACCCCTACCTTGGAGAATCTCATGAATCGCAAACTCTTTTTGATGGCCGCCGTCGGCGTGACCATGCTGCTGGGCTATAGCGCCCAGACTGCCATGGCCCACGGCGGCAGCCGCTGCAACAGTTGTCACGTCCCGCATAATGCGGCCGGCGACAACAGCGAAGTTCCGTTGTGGAACCCCGCGCACACGACCACGACGCTGGACGGAAACTACAACGCCGCTGAAGGTGGCACCCTCAACGCCACGCTGAGCGGCCCCAACGGCGCCAGCAAGCTGTGCCTGTCCTGCCATGACGGCAGCTACGATCACGTCAGCGCTGCCCACTCCTTCACGGGCGAGGTCGGTAGCATGGGCGGCTTGGCCAACAGCCACCCGATTTCCTTCGTCTATGACGCAGCCCTGGTCGCGGCTGACGGTGGTACTGGTCTGAAGGATCCCACCGCCCTCAAGACTGAAGGCGTTCTCGATGGCATGAGCCAGGTGCAGTGCACCTCCTGCCACGAGGTCCACGACACCGACAGCCGGCAGGATGTCAACAACCTGCGTTGGGCGTACCCCAGCGTGATCGATAACGGTGACGGCACCACCAGCACGATCAGCGCCAACGCCGGCCCCTTCTGCATGCACTGCCACAACAAATAGGGCAGTCCAACTCTAAGAATGCCCTTGCGGTGACAGACAGCAATCGCGGCGATCCGAAAGGGTCGCCGCGGTTTTTTTAGCCGCTTGCGGCTTCGCGCAACGGTCGATCATGCGATGGTCCCGGTTGATCGGACGCCAGCGCGAAGCCGCATGCGGCTGTGACGAATCTGAAATCCGAGATCAGTGCGTCGCTTCCCACGCCGCCGTCTCAGGCGTGAAATACTTCACCCGCACCTTCTTGTACTCGTGCAGGCTCCACAGCGGCAGGTATTCCTCCGCCCCCGTCTGCGCCTTGATCGTCTCCAGCGTCGCCAGGCATTGATCCTTGCTCTGGCCGTGCACCATGGTGTAAAGGCTATAGGGCCAGTCGTCGTAGGTCGGCCGGCGATAGCAATGGCTCACCGCGGCACATTGGGCCATGATCTGCCCGCAGCGCTCGATATCAGCCTCGGCGACCCGCCAGACGGTCATGACATTGGCGCCGTAGCCGGCCTGGCGATGGCGCAACACGGCACTGAAGCGGCGCATCTGGCGGCGTTCCTGGAAACGCTGGCAAGCGGCCAGTAGCTCATCGACGGTGCAGCCGGCCTGGGTCGCCCAATCATCGAACGGCTGCTCCACCAGGGGCAGGTCCTGCTGGAGCACCAGGATCATCCGCTTGTCCAAGTCGCTCAGCGTGTAGCCCGCAGCGGCTTCGCGGTCGGCCTGGGAAAAGCCTTGCGCTGGTGCAGAAGACTCGGACTCAGCATCGGTGCCACTGCCGGGGGTCATCTTGAAGTTCACACCAATCTTGAACAGCCGCAGCGTCGGCAACGCGCGGGTCGAAATCGCCCCGCTTAGCTCGTGCAGGCGTTGGATGGTTTTTTCCAGCCCCAGCCGGCTAACCGGGGGCGGCGGCACCGCCAGCGTATACCACAGGTTGAAAGCGTGGCTGCGGCGGTAGTTATGCGAAACGCCCGGATGCCCGCTGATGATCACTGCGGCTTGGTCGATATGAGCCGGGTCGATCCGTGCCGCCACCAGCGACGAGGCGTAGCCCAGGGCATGGGTGTCGAAAATCGCGGAAATCTGGCGAATAACGCCCTGCTCCCGGCGTAGCCGGCCTAACCTTTGGAGGCAGACGTCTTCGCTGATGCCCACGGCTTGGCCCAAGGCGGCAAAGGGGCGCGGCTCCAGCGGCACGCCACGCTGCACATGGTCCAGCAGGCGGGCGTCGAGCTCGTCCAAGGTTTGGGATTCATGGTCCTGTTTCATGGCGCCAATTCGTGCTGGTTCCCGCGGCCCAAGGCTGCATGCTACCGTCATAGGGCTATTGGCTTAAAGTTGAATCATTCGCATTAAAGGGTATCATGTACCACTTAAAGATCAAGAAGTCCTATTTTCGGCACGCGATTTGTTGACAATCCCAAGGCTGCCCCTCTTCAGCGGGGCTGAGGATAGAGCGGGCTGTAACCGGGCCAACCACAGGATCAAGTCATGATCGACATCAGCGTACTCTACGGCGGGCTGGAAACGCCAAGCACCCCCCACCGCTACGGCCGGGCCATCACCCAGATCGACCCGCCCGAACATCAGCGCATGGCCGTGGCCAAGAGCGCCCGCGAACGCCGACCCATCGTTGTCTGGAACATCACCCGCACCTGCAACCTCAAATGCGTCCACTGCTACACCGACTCTGAAGCCCGCAAGTACCCCGATGAACTGAGCACCGAGCAGTGCAAGGCAGTGCTCGACGACCTGGCGGCGTTCAAGGTCCCAGCCGTGCTCTTCTCCGGCGGTGAGCCGCTGGTCCGCCACGACCTCTTCGAGCTGGCAGCCTACGCGCGGAGCCTGGGTCTGCACGTCGTGCTCTCGACCAATGGCACCCTGATCGACCGCGCCATCGCCCAGCGCTTTGCCGACCTCAAGTTCGCCTACATCGGCATCAGCCTCGACAGCGCCACGCCCGCGGTGCACGATGAATTCCGTGGCATGAAGGGCGCCTTTCAGAAGACCATGCAGGGCTTTCGTCATTGCGTGGCGGTGGGCCAGAAGGTCGGCCTGCGCCTGACCCTGACCCGCCAGACGGTGCAGGACCTGGACAGGATTTTCGACTTTATTGAGGCGGAGGACATTAACCGCGCCTGCTTCTATCACCTCTGCCCCGCGGGTCGCGGCCTGAGCCTGGCGGCCTTGACCCCCGCCGAGAGCCGCACCGCCGCCGACACCATTTTCAGACGCACCAGGGACTTCATCGATCGCGGCAAGAACATCGAGATCCTCACCGTGGACAACCACTGCGACGGGCCGTACCTGTATCTGAAGATGCTGGCCGAGGATCACCCCCGCGCGGGCCAGGTGATGGACATGCTGCGCTGGAACGGCGGCGGACGCTACTCCAGCGGCGTGGGCATCGGCAACATCGATTTCTACGGCAACGTCCACGCCGACCAGTTTTCCATGTTCCGCACCTTTGGTAACGTCAAAGAGCGCAAGTTCAGCGAGATCTGGCAGGACACGAGCAACCCGATCATGGCGGGCTTGAAGGACCGCCTGGGGCTGCTCAAAGGCCGCTGCGCCACCTGCCGGTTCAAGGACGCCTGTGCCGGCGGCCTGCGCGCCCGCGCCGAGATCACCACCGGCGACCCCTGGGCCGCCGACCCGGGCTGCTACCTGACCGACGCGGAAATCGCCCAGCCGGTTGAAGAGGAAGCAGCCGCGGATACACGCGGATGAACGCGGAGGGGATAATGAACACGAAGACACGAAGGCACGAAGAAGAAGCAAAGAAGATAGATATGATGCACATGATTTCCAATCTCTGATCTATCCTGTCCATCATGTCTATCCCTGTTCCTTCCTTTTTCCTCTTCTTCTTCGTGCCTTCGTGTCTTCGTGTTCAATATCCGCGTTTTCCCGCAATTATCCGCGGCTAGTTCTTCAGGTTTGACACTCATGACTGATGCCGCCAACCCCGATACTCCGCAATCGATACTCCTCGTGGAAGACGAGGACATTCTGCGCCAGTCCATGGCGGAACTGCTTGAGAGCGAGGGCTTTGCCGTCAGCCAGGCCGCCAATGGCCGGCAGGCTTATCAGGCCGTGCTGGAACGCCCGTTCGATCTGGTCATCAGCGATGTGCGCATGCCCGAGATGGACGGCCTGGCGCTGTTGGCGGACTTGAAGAAGCTGGCGCCGCAGATGCCGGTGATCGTGGTCACCGCCTACGGCACCGTCGAAAGCGCTGTGGCCGCCATGCGCCAGGGCGCCTACGACTACCTGCTCAAGCCGGTCAACTTCGATGACCTGCTGCTCAAGGTTCAGCGTGCTCTAGATCACAGCGAGATGGCCCGGACCAAGGAGGTCATGACCGAGCAACTCGCGTCGCAGAGCACGTTCCACGACCTGGTCGGCGAGTCGCGGGCCATGGGCAAGCTCTTCGACATGGTGCGCAAGCTCTCGACGGTCAAGAGCAGCGTGCTGATCGTGGGCGAATCGGGCACGGGCAAGGAGCTTTTCGCGCGGGCGATTCACTTCAACGGCATCACCCGCGACAAGCCGTTCGTGGCGGTCAACTGCGGCGCCATTCCTGAAAGCCTGATCGAGTCGGAATTATTCGGCCACCGCCGCGGCGCGTTCACTGGCGCCATCCGCGACAAGATGGGCTACTTCGAGGCCGCCAACCGTGGCACGCTGTTTCTCGATGAAATCTCCACGCTGCCGGTGAGCGTGCAGAGCTCGCTCCTGCGCGTGTTGGAGGATCGCACGGTGACGCCGGTGGGCGACACCAAGTCGCGCCCGGTGGATGTGCGCATCATCGCCGCCTCCAACCGCGACCTGGACGGCATGGTCAAGCGCGGCGAGTTCCGCGAGGACGTGCTCTACCGGCTCAACGTGGTCAAGATCGAGCTGCCCTCGCTGCGCCAGCGGATCGAGGACATCCCGCTGTTGGTGCACCATTTCCTCCGCCGTTACACCAAGCATCTGAACAAGAAGGTACTGGGTGTGTCGAATGCCGCCATGCGGGCGATGCTGTCGCACCCCTGGCGCGGCAACGTGCGCGAGCTGGAAAACGTGATCGAGCGGGCCGTGATTTTCTCCGAGGACCGGCACATCGAGGTGAGCGACCTGCCCTTTACCACCGATCAGACGCCGGTGGACGAAAGCGCCAACCTGCGCGACGCGCTGCGGCAGTTCGAGCGGCAGCACATCGTCTACACGCTGCAGCGCTGCGAGCACGACAAGGCCGAGACCGCCAAACAACTGGGCATCGGCCTGTCGAGCCTGTACCGCAAGATGGAGGAGCTGGACGTGCAGCGCAACCCGCCGGAGGAGCGCGGGGATGACAAGGCGCCAGAATCACCAATTTGAATACGTACGCGCCGAAAAGGGGCCGTGTTTCTCGAAATCCTTGACTGAAGGGCTCATCCAGACGATAATCCCTTCGGTACGAATTAAGTATGGAGCCCGCTGTGATCCGCACCGATGATATTCGCTCGCTGACCGAATTTCGGCAGCATGCCAGGAAGCACTTGGATCGCCTGGCCAAGAGCCGCGGCGTGGAAGTGCTCACCGTCAATGGTCAAGCCAGGGGCGTGGTGATGGCGCCGCAGACCTTCGATGAGTTGGCGGAAAAGGCGATGCAGGCCGAGATCACCGCTCGGATCAAATGCGGCATGTCCGACGTGGCCGCCGGCAGGGTGCGCGACAGCTACCAAGCGAGACAGTTGATCGCGGACAAGCACGGCCTCAAACTCAAACCATGACCTATCGCGTGGTTTACACGGATGCGTTTATCGCTGATGTGGACAGCCATGTCGCCTATTTGCTTGGCGAAAAAGTGCCCGCCGCGACCATCGAACAGTGGTTCGACAAGCTGTTTGATCTGGTGGATAGCCTCAACGAATGGCCGCTGCGTTTCCCCGTCGAAGACTTGCAGACCCAAGCCACCGGCCAAGAAACACGCAAGTTGAATGTCGGTGATTACCTGGTCTTCTACCAGATTGACGACGACCACCGGCAGATCAACGTGGTCGCCTTCATGCATGGCGCCCGCCGCCGCGGCGCCAGACCCGGCGCCAGACCCGGCGCCAAACATGGTTGATCCCCTCCCCCCCGGGGCTTGCTGTTACCCACCTCTCGCGGTCGATAATCAAAGCAGGAACTGATTTGCCGCCCCGACACGGATGCCGGGGCGTGGGGTCGGTTATTGCTTTGAGGTCACGGTCATGGAAGGCACATTGCCCTCTCCCAAAGGGAGAGGGGGCCGAACCTACTTTCCCGTCGTGACCGCGGTTTGCCGGCCCTGCGGGGTGTGCTCGTAGGCGGCGCGGTAGTGCTGCATAGCGCCCTTGGCGTCGCCCTTGTGTTCCAGCACGCGTGCCAGCAGGTAGTGGGCCTCGGCCGGGTCGGGGTTGAGTTTCAAGGCGTCAGTGAGCACGGCGGCGGCCTTGTCCCATTCCTGCATCTGCACCAGGGCGGCGCCGCGCAGGGTCAGCAATCGGCCGGCAGGGGCGGCGTTTTTCGGCAGGGCATCGAGCCGCTGCATCGCCTCACGCGCCTTGCCGTCGAGCAGGTCCACCCGCGCCAGCGCCAGGTGCAACGCCGCTTCATCGGGCTGGAGTTTCAAGCCCTGCGCCAGTTCCGTGCGGGCCGCATCGCGCTGACCTTGTGCCAGCAGCCGCTCGGCCAGTTGGAGGTGGCGGTTGGCCTTGTCAGACGATGTGCTGCTGACCACGGCATGCGTGGACAAGCGCTCCTTGAGCGCGGCGCCATCAAGCTTGCCCTGGGCGAACTCGACGTAAGCGGCGACATCCTTGGCGTAGGACGCGGGAGCCCCGGCGACATGCGCGGCCTCCGCACCATCGGCGGCGATGACCAGCGTGGTGGGCCAGACGCGCACGCCCAGCTTGCCCGACGCTTCATAGCCCGGGTCGCTGACCACGGGCCAGGTCCAGCCGTCGCCGGCCGCCAGATCACGGGCACGCTGGTCGGCCTGCTCGCCGCTGACCAGTGCGATCACGCGCAGGTCCTCACGCTGACCCACGACCTGACGCAACTCCTTGATCACCTGCTGACTGTGATCCTGCGCCGGCATGATGAACAGCAACAGCGTGACGCGCCCGCTGTCAGGCACGGTCACCTTGTCGCCCTTGGTGTCCACGGCGGACCATTGCACCTTCGCGGATGCCGCCGGCGCCGCCGCTTCCTCGGCGCGCGCCGCCAGCGTCACGGCCCCGATCACGCCGGCTGTCGCCAGCACCATCCACCACCAAACTATTCGCGTCGCAATCATGGCAGAGTCTCCTTGGGCGCCGCGGCGCCATCTGTTTCATTCATCACCGCTTGCTTGCGGTCGTAGCCCATCGCCTGGTGGCAGCCGGGCGAGCACGATCCGCCGGTCTCGGTTTTCTTAAAGTTGATGGGCAACTCCCAGTTGCCGTAGGGCACGCTTTCGCGCACATGCTGGGGCTGGGTGCTGGCATGCGTGCTGTGACAGGCCCGGCAGCTTCGTCCGCGCTTGTCCTTGTTCACGTGGGCAAAGTGCAGGTTCTCCTGGCCGTTGCGGAAGCCGGTCAAGCCGTCGGCCTGCGGCTTGAGCACCAGTTGCTTGTCGTGGCAGGCAAAGCACAGGTCGTACTTCTCGACGTTGAACGACTCATAGAACCCGGTGGGATAGGGCTTGGCCAGCAGGCGTGAGACGTCCGACCCGTGCACGTTGTGGCATCCGCCGCAGCTTCCCTCACGCAGCGGGCCGTGCATGCTCAGCTTGGGATCGGTGATCAGCGCCACCGAGGCGATGACCTTGCCCTGTGGATCCTTGACCTCCTTGTCGTGGCAGGTGAGGCAGATTTTGACGGGCTTATCTTTCATCAGCGTGGCCAGGTCGCCGCCGTGGGGCGTGTGACAGTTGGCGCAAGCGTTGTCCTGGGTCACCGCCGAGTGCTTGTACTTGGCGTCCTGCACGGCCTTGCGCACGTCGGTGTGGCATTCGGTGGTGCAGAGCGCCAGGGGCTCGGCGCGGGTGATGTGCAGATGATTCGAGGCATGCGAATCGTGACAGACCAGGCAGTCGCCTTCGACGGGCTTGTGCTTGAACTGCATCGTCGCCAATTGCTGATCCAGCTCCTGGTGGCAACTGATGCACAGCTCGCGGCCTTGCTTGACCAGCAGCTTGGGCAGCTCGGATGTGTGCGATTGATGGCACACGCCGCAGGCGCCGGCCGCCACCGGGCCGTGGATGTTCTTCTTGTCGCCGGTGACGCTCTGGTGGCATGTGTTGCACGTCTCACCCATGGTCTTGCCGCGGAAGTAAGTCTGGTCGGCGCCGCCGTGCGGATTGTGGCACGACAGGCATTCGCCGCGCTCCAGCGGCTTGTGAACCACCTTGGCGCCGGTGGTGTCGATCTGGTGGCAGAAACCACAGAGCTTGTCCTTTTCGCGCGTGAGCTTGAAGGTGTGCTTCTCGGCGCTCACGGGCGTGTGGCAGGCATCGCAGGCGTTGACGTTGACCGGGCCATGCAGCTTCTTGTACTGCTTGACCGAGGCGTGGCACTGATCGGTGACGCAGTTGGCGGGCTTGATCTCGATGGTGGGGCGCTGCACTTTGGCCCCCGGTTGCGCGGCCGGTTGGGTGGTGGGGGCGGTTGTCACGGACTGCTGAGCGTGCGCCCTTGACACGAGCGCGAACGTCAGTGCGAGCATCAATAGCAGCGAGATGCTTCGCATAGAAAGCGCCGCGGCTTTGCCGCGCTTCTTGGCGCCATCGCATGGTCGTGCCCTCACCCCAGCCTCCGGGGTCTCCCTAAGAAGGGAGAGGGGGTAATGCGTCCGCCAGTTCGTGGAGAGTCGGGTCATGGTACACCTCGTAAATCATCCGCAGCCGGCTGCGTCGCTGGCACAGTCTGCTCGTTCTTCGTTCCTCGTACTTCGTTCTTCGCTTCCGGTGTCCGGGAGTAAGCCTTGGCTTCGTGGCAGCCCGGGGCGCAGCGGCCGCCGTCGTCTGCCTTCTCGAAGCGGATGGGCATGGCCCACTGCGAGCCTTCGAAGGGCACGTCCTGGGCCATATGGTTGGGCTGATCGCTGCCGTGCAGGCTGTGACAGGTCTTGCACGTGCGGCCCTTCTCATCGCGGTGCACGTGCGCGTAGTGCAGGTTCCTGTCCCCATCGCGGAAGCCCGTGAGACTTTTCGTTTTCTCCAGCAGCACCAGGTCCTGACTGTGGCAGCCAAAGCACAATGCGTAGTTGCCCAGGTCGAATGAGGCGTAGAACGTCTTGGGGAACTTTTCGCGCAGCAGGTTGGCCTGCGTGGCGCCGTGCACGTTGTGACACGAGCTACAGTCGCCCGAGCGGATCGGCCCGTGCAGGAACTTGCGCGCCAGCGTCGGCTTCATACTGGCGATCATCCTGCCGTCGGACGTCTTGAGCTCCTGGTCGTGGCAGGTCAGGCACAGTTTGTCCTGGCGATCACGCAGCAGCACGCGCGTCTCCCCGGCGTGAGGCTCATGACAGTTGGCGCAGCTTTCCTTCATGAACATCGCGTCGTGACTCACCGTCGCGCCCTCAATCGTCCTGGCGATCTGCTCGTGACAGGACAGGCACGTCTGGGTCACGTCGGCCTTGAGTTGATGCGGGTTCGCTGAGGTGTGCGCCGCATGGCAGGTGAGACAGTCCTTCTTGGCCGGGTCGTGCGTCGCCGGTGAGTTGGCCAGACGCAGCTTGATCTGATCGTGACAGGCAAAGCAATGCTCCGGCCCATCGCCTCCGCGCAACAGCTTGGCGTTGTCCGCCTGGTGCGGGTTGTGACAAGCGGTGCACTGGCCGGCGATGAACGGGGTGTGCGCGTATTTCTCCAGCGGCATGATGTGGCACTTCTGGCAAAGCTGGCCGACGGAATCCGCCTTGAGCAGGTGCTTGGTCGCCGAAATGTGCGGGTCGTGGCACGCCAGGCAGCCGTTGACCGATACGGCCTTATGCTCGTGGCTGCGCGTGCCGGTAACATCGTGACAGGTCTGGCACACGCCGTCGTTGGGTTTCTTGAGCGGATAAGTGTGCTCGCCCTGATCCGATTCATGGCAGGTCGAGCAGGCCTGCACAGCGACGGGGCCGTGTACGACGCGGGCGACGGTGAACTGGCCGTGGCATTCGGGGGTGACGCAACTGGCGTCGGCGGGCAAAGCGCCGCTGGGCCGAGGCGCAGGCGGGGGCAGGACGATCACCTGCTCCACCCGCGCCGAAAAAGCCGTGTCGCGCGTGTAGCGCGCCATCGAGTCGGCGCCCGAACGGCTTGGGACCGGCGCCGCCTGATCACCGGCAGGCCCGCGACTGAGCATGCGCGTCAGCAGGAACACCACGAGCACAAATGCGACGATGCCGGCGACCCACAGCACGGTGCGCCAAGTGCCCAAGCTCCCCGAGCGAGGTTGGTGACTGGCGGTGGTCATGGCCCAGGTCCATGGAATGATGGTTGGGGCGCGTCCGGCGACGGGGCATCGGATGGCGCCACGGCATTGGCGGCATCGCTGGCGTAGCTGAGCAGCGCCATGGCATAGGGCACATTGTGCACGCCCGGTCCCTGGCGCACCATGGCGATGTTGTGCCGGGCATCATCCAGCCGCCGCTGCGCCATCAGTAATGCCTGCGGATCGAGCGCCGCTCCCTTCATCCGCGCCTCGGCGGCGACCAGCGCTTCCTCCGCCACGGTCATGCGCTTATCCAGCGCCAGCTTCCAATCGTCGAGCATCGGGCCATACTTCTCGCCGTGGCAGGTCACGCAGGCGCTGCGAGCGGCGCCCCAGGTCTTGCCGCCCATCTCCGGCGACACCCCTTCCTCGTGGGAAACACGGTGGCAGGCGATACAGTCCACTTGCGTGGTGAACATGGGACTGGGCATGTCCGGCACGCCGCGACCGCCCTTGCCCTGGTAAAGCGACAGGGCGCTATTGTGCAGCCGCTCGTGACACTGGCCGCAGCTCCCGTGGTCCGGGCCGCGCCCCGACGATGTCGCGAGCAGTTCGGCGCCGCCCATGGGCACGGCCCCCAGTTCATGGGTGATCTGCACGTGGCAACTGGAGCATTCGACCTTGTGTACGTTGATGTGCTCGCGGTGGAGGAAGGCGGTTTCGCTGTAGCGCGCCATCTGCGCCGGCTGGTTGTGGCAGTTCCAGCACATCTGCCGCGGCACCGCGCCGTCGCCCGCCACCGAGTCAGAGTGGCAGTTGAGGCACGACACACCCCGGTCGATGTACTGGGCGTGATCGAACAGCCCCGTGCTCAGGCGAATTTGCTCCTTGGGCGCTTCGTGGCATGATCGGCATCCGCCCAGCGTCTGGTCGTCCCGGCCGTGCGTCACGCCTTTCATGTGGCAGAGGAAGCAGGATTCGAGCGTCACGACGATGTGTTTGCCCTGCACCATCTGCGAATGGCAGGAGACGCAGCGAAGCTCCTGGCCGCGGCGCGTTTCGGTCAGATGCGGCGTGTGATCGAAGCGGATCGTCACCGCCACGCCACGCTTGTTGGTGATCTCCCAATCCACCTTGCCCTCGAGCACCCGGCGTTCGTGACAGCCCGAACGCAGGCACGAGCTGTCGCGCACCTCAGCGTGCGGCTTGGAGCCATAGGTCTTGGTGATGAACTTCACCGCCTGGCTGCTGGCCTGCCACTTGCCCTTGAGCGTGTTCTCCAACCCCGGCTCAAAGTGGCACAGCGGGCAGGCGACGCCCTTGTGCGTCGAGTCGTGCCAAGCCTGGTAGTACGGCTCCATGACGTGGCAGGAGCGGCAGAACTCGGGCTGCATGGAATAATCGGCAAAGGCCGTGGCCCCGGCGAGCATGCCAACCCCCAGAATCAGGCACCAGCCCCAGAGCGAGGGGACAACGCCCAGCGCGGGGATCCAGCGGGCGCGCCGGCGGCGGCGAATGCCGATGACCCGCCACCACCAGGGCCGGCGAGGCTTGGCGATGGGCGGCACGGCTTGCCCGGTTTCCGTATGTTGCAGGTCATCACTCATCGTAAGGCCTCCAACCCGGCGAGGATGATCAGCACGACCATGGTGGTGCCGATGAGCATGGCCAGGATGCCGGCGGCGACGGCGACGTAGCGTTGCCAGCGCGGGGCGGCAGGCACGCGCATCGACTCGAGCTTGCCCTCTTTCACCAACCGCTCGTACTCGTCAGGCCGCTCGTGCTTGAACTCTTCCTCGGGCATGCTGCCGGTGAACATCACGTCATCGACGGGGAACTTTTCGGGGCGCAGATGGGCGTTGAAGAAGTGGATGGTGAAGATGAAGCCCACCGCCAGCAGGGCCTCGTATCCGTGGATGATGGTGGCGATGTTGAAGAACCATCCGGGCATGAAGTTGGAGAAGAAGAGGGGGAACCAGAGCATCAGGCCGGTGAAGCCGATGACGCTGGTGCCGAAGATTTCCGCCCAGTAGTCGAATTTTTCCCAGTAGGTCCAGTGGTCGAAGCGCGGCATTTTCTTGCCGCCGAAGAACCAGCGGATCATGCCCAGCATGTCCTTGGCGTCCTTCCATCGCGGCAAGAGCGAGTTGGGGCCGAAGAGGACATTCTTGATCGAGTGCTGACGGATGCGACGGACGACGCCCACGCCGTGGACGATGAAGTTACCGATGAGCATGAGAGCGAAGAAGCGGTGCAGGACGCCCGTGCCGTTGACCCCGCCGAACATCGTCGCCAGGGACATGGCCCAGGCCTGATCGGAGAAGAACAGGGGCATGCCGGTTAGCGTCAAGCCGAAGAAGCTGACGATGATCAGGGCGTGGTTGGTGCGATCGACGCGGTTGAAGCGCTTGATGCCGTGCTTGGGCCGCTCGTGGTGAACCGGCGGATGGCGGAAGCGATGGATCATGGCGCGGACGAACCACAGGAGCGTGTGCAGCCCGAAGAAGCCGAAGGTCGCGCTCATGACCAGCATGAAGTAAAGCCAGACGGCGTGGAAGAGCGGAAAGCGCTTGGCGTCGTGGAAGTCGGCGTGGGGCTCGAACTTGGCGAAGCTGGCGCTGGCGCCGGCGTGGCAGTTGGCCTGGGCACAGGTCCGCACGCGGTTGTCGCCAAAGAGCCGCGAGGCGGGGTTGTCCAGTTCCATGACATCGTGCGCGCCGTGGCAACTGCTGCATCGGGCGGCGCGGTCGAAGCCCAGTTGCGTCACCTGGCCGTGATAGCTGCGGCGATAGGTGGCGTAGAGCGATCGCCCGTCGCCGCCGCCCTTGAGCGGCTTGTCGTGGCAGGCGCCGCATTCGTTGACGATGTCCAGCATGAAGCGCGGGGTGTCGGCGGCGGAAATGCGGTGGGCCGTGTGGCAGTTGGTGCACACCGGCGCGTCGGCGTCCCCCGCCGCCAGCTTCCGGCCATGCACGCTCGTATCGTAGACCTCCTGCACGCCCACGTGACACTGACCACAGGTTGCCGGCACGTGGTCGCGGAACACCGACGACTGCGGATTCGACGCCGGCAGCACCTCATGGGCGCGGTGGCAGTCGGCGCACGTCGCCGCCACCACCAGGCCCCCCTTGGCGATCGCCTTGCCGTGCACGCTCCCCAAGTAGTCACCTACGCGCACCGCCCCGCTCTTGTCGTCGCCGCCGTTGCCATGCTTCTCGTGGCAGCCGGCACAGGTCTTGACGATATTGAGCGGGTAGACCATGGACTGGCGGTCGGCCTTGGCGCGAATGTCGTGCCCGCCGTGGCAAGTCGCACAGGTGGGCGCGTCAGCCAGGCCTTTGGCCAGGGCATCAGCGTGGGCACTGCGGCGGAAGGTGGCCGCCTGATCGTTGTGGCAGGAGGTGGCGCAGTCGGCCGGGCCCATCTCCGCGGCGTGGGGCAAGGTGGCCGCCTGCGCGTGACAGGACACGCAGGCCAGGTCCTTGTGGACGCTCGTGGACAGCGCGGTGGGCGGGGTGAACAACTCGGGCCGGGCCGCCGGCGCCTGGGCCGGATCGCGCGGCGAGGCGACCATCATGCCGCGCTGCGCCGGCGTGTACTGGGCGATGTCCGATTGACCGTGACAGCCAAAGCAGCGCCGGTTGTCAATCTGCGCCTGCTGCACCTCGACCGCGCCGGCGGACCCGGCCGGCACACACACGGCCAGGCACGCCAGCAGGACAAGCATCGAATGACATAGCAGGTTACGGGCCAAGTCTGACTCCGCCAGGGTGCGTAGTGACCCCTCCCCTGCCTTTGGCACATGCTGTGCCACGGCCCGATGGCGGTAAGTCGCGAGTAAACGACCCCGACAGCGATGGCGATTCTCAGTGCTGGGAAGTGACGGGGCGCGCCACTTCCCGCAGATAAGAGGCTGCGGCATTTGCAGCTTGTCATTCCCCCAGTCATGGCGCTTACGCCAGCAGTGCGTTGAACCCGGCTTGCACAAAATGCTGATCGGCGGTCAGGGCGTCGCTGAGCCCCTCACGCTGCATGACCACAAAGGAAATGCAGTCAACCAGACTCCATCCTTTGTCCGGACGCGCCGCGTACAACTCGGCGCCCCGATCGAACAACTCCTGGGTGGCAGGAATGAACTGCACCGCAGGGTTATCGCGCATCGATGCAAGCAGGATGTTGAACAAAGGGCGGTTGGCCGGCGAGGACAGATACGCTGCCAGTTCCGTCATCACCCAGGCGGTAGTGACAATGGGCGGCAGGTGGCTCGACCACGCTTGGGCAGCGGCATGCCGCGAATCATTGGGAGCGATCACGGCAATGAAATAGGAAGTGTCTGCAAAGACCCGGTTCATCGCTTGGGCGTTCCATAAATGTAATGGTCATGCTGAAGGGACCCGTCGGAGGGAAGGTCCTTACCCTTGCCCGCCACCTCATCCAGCAACTGACTCAGCAACGTCGACGATGGCACCGGCTGGATCAACACCTGGCTGCCCTCGGGCAGCATCACGTCATCGTCCAACACCACCGCCCCGTTCTTGATGTGTCCTTTGTAGGTCATGCCAGCACACTCCAGCGTGATTATATTCGTCGTCAGCTTGCCCGCGCTTTCTCTGTGGTCATCGGCTGATCCGCGCCCGCGCCCGTACCCGCCAGCGTCAGCGTCACCGTCGTCGACCGTCCCGGTTCACTAGTGATGCTGATGTCCCCGCCCTGGTTGCGCATCAGCGTGTAGCTGATCGCCAGCCCCAGGCCCGTCCCCTTGCCCACCGGCTTGGTCGTGAAGAACGGCTCAAAGAGGTGCGGCAGATTCGCCGCGTCTATCCCCGGGCCGTTGTCCTGCACCACGATCCGCCCGCCGCCGGCCCACGCCTGGGTGCGTACCACCACCCGCGCCTCGGCCTGCTCCGACACCGCGTCCATCGCGTTGATCAACACGTTGATCAGCACCTGCTGCATCGCGTGCGGCTGCACACGCACCAACACCGGCTCGGCCGCCAACTGCTTGTCGATCGTCACCTGCCTCTGCCGGCGGTCAAAGTGCAGCATGCGCAAACCCAGCTCCACCACGTCGTTGATCGCCATCGTCTCCCACGTGTACTCCGTCGGATGGGCGAAGCTGGTCATCTGGCGAATGATCTGGCTGATCCGCTCGATCTGCTGCCGCAGCGACGCCACCGCCTGCGGCGACAGGGCCCGCTCACTCCGCTGCGCCAGTTGCAGCATGCTGTCCATGTTCGCCAGCGGATTGGCGATCTCGTGCGACAGTCCCGCCGCCATGCGCCCCATGGCCACCGACTTTTCGTGCTGGATCATCGCCTGCTGCTGCTGCTGGAGCCGGCGCGACAGGGCGCGGATGCGGCGATTGCTCATCTGCAGCCGGCGGCGATGGCGACGCAGGTGGCGCGTGACATGATTGGCCAGGTACACGGTCAAGAGCAGGGTCAGGCCCCAGCCGGCAAAGATCAGCCGCGGCCGCAACGCTGCATCGACCCCCGGCAGCCGGCCACTGACCACCAGCGTCAACAGCACCAGTCCGATCGCCAGCACCGCGCCGGCAAAGGCCATCAGCCGCGGCAGGAGCAGGCTGGCGAACACCATGTGAAAGACAAAGAACCCCAAGAGCGGGCTATGCACATCGCCGGTCCACAGCGTCAGCAGGGACAGGGCGCCTAAGTCCAGCACGATCTGAAGCCACGCCAGCGCCAGGGGCGCGCGGGGATCGCGCGGCAGGCGGCGGAGCCAGACGCGAAAGCCCGCGTTGTACGCCAGGATCAACCCGCCGATGACCATCATCTGCCCGTCGTGGTCATACCAGCGCATGCCCAGCGCATCGGCCAGGGCGCCGACCACCACCGCCAGGCCCGCCAGCCAGCGCAGGCGCACCACCCAACGCAATTGGCTGACCAGCAGGCGATCCTGATGGAAGGGGAGATCCTCACGCATACGTGTGGCCACAGAATAACACAGATGAACACGGATCAGGAACGCTGTAAAGCCGTGACCATCGCGCGCGCACAAAGATCGAGGAGTGAAGAACGAGGAACGAGGAACCATGAACGAGGGAGTAAGGACATAGAACGACCACCGAATGCCCGGCCGCTCCCGCAGCCGGAACGCAGCGCCCTCCCAACTCCAACTCCCGTCTATGCGATTGCCCCGGGGGCGAGGGTCCGGGAGGGCGAGAGTCCCCGGTTGGGGGTATAATCCACCGCCATGCACCGCGGGGCACGGCATCATCCCAACGGCTCCTCCGAGACCACCGAGCACGTGGACCAGTTCTGCACCTGGGGCGGCCCGTACACCGAGGCCTTGGCCCGCGTGGGCATGAACTCCGCCAGCCTCACCGGAGGCTACGACGCTAACGGCAACCTGACCTACGACGGCACGTTCAAGTTCACCTTCGACGCCTGGAACCGCCTGATCAAGGTGACCAAGGCCTGGCGGCAGGATAACGGCACGGGCACCTGGGGCATCGACCTCCAGGCCATCCAGACCGGCAGCGTGGTGCAGGAGAGCCGATATGATGGCCTGGGACGGCGCATCGTCAAGATCGTCGATCTGGCCCGCGACGGCAACGGCGCCCTGGTGGTGGACGGCAACGGCGACTACATCCCCGCCTCCGATCTGGCCGGCTACTACCACTACTACAACGGCTGGAGCATGATCGAGACCCGCGACAACAGCGCCAACACGCTCAAGCAGCAGGTGTGGGGCCTGACCTACATCGATGAACTGGTGCAGATCGCCATGAACGACGACCCGGCCGATGAGGGCGAGCAAGCATGCGAGAGCCTGTTCTACGCCATGCACGACGCCAACTTCAACGTCCTGGGGATCGTGGACTCCGACGGGGTGCTGGTGGAGCGCTACGAATACACCCCCTACGGCCAGCGCGCCGTCTACTTCTCCCCCGGCAGCAACGATCCGGACGGCTATGCCCCCACGTCGATCTCACGTAGGTGGCAACCCGATTCCGGAAGCGGGGCCCTCGGCCCTTCCGGCGGCCCCTACGGCCTGTGCGAGTTCGGTCATCAGGGGCTCATGCATGAGGAGGAACTGAGTAACGGCGAACTGATTCAGAACCGGCACCGCGTGTTGCATGCACGACTGGAACGGTTCGTGCAACAGGATCCATTCGGATATGCTGGTGGTATACAATTGTATCAATATATCAATGGCGCACCTACTACGGCGCGGGATCCCTCTGGCTTAGTGCCTAGCACATGGACCTTTTCCGGCATTAACAACTATGGCCCTCCACGGGGTGATAAGAGCCAACCTGAGCGCTTTAATGACTATGTAGGAGACGTGTTTACAGATAGCGAGAAGCACTGGTGGAGCCAAGCGGGTACAGAAAAGGGATACGATTACCACGGAGTCAAACTGAATGCGCAAAACTCACGGCGTCGATTGGACGAGGAGGCCTCGACGCTGGCGGCTCTCCGGACGCGGGGAGAATTCTGCAACTATGATGGCTCTAAGACCGTCATCCGAGTTCTCATGATTTCACCTAAGACTGCGACGAAGCCTCCAAAAGGCGATGCGTGCTGCTGCGATATAGAGATCGAACTCTACTGGGATCCGTATGATGGTGTTCCGAATCAGGGGCTGAATTTGAATCGGAGGGAGACTCAGCCATTCTGGGAAAAGTGGGGCCATGTGAATACCGTTCAGAGCAACCCAGCCGACCCTAGAGGTATAACAGCGCGGCACCGACTCGACGGCTTTCTCCATGAAAATCCTGAATTGGATTACTATGAGGATGTGAGCAGAGAGGATAGTGGCTACCGTGGTACAGGGAAGACTGTGGCAAACCCGTTAGATATCTACAAACGCTGGCGAAGTGATCCAACGGTCGACTATATATTTGTATGCCATAGCCAAGGCTGTAATATCGCCATGCATGTGCTTGGGCACAGTTGCACTGAGCAATAGCGTCATTATATAGGGCACGAGTAAGGCATGAAAATGAGAGGCCGCAACCATGAGGAAGTGTGCTATTATCACGATTGCATTCTGGTGGGCGCTATGCCTGCCGTGCTGCAAGAGCAGTAATGACGGTATTGCCAATGTTACCCATCGAGATGATCTGTGGGGTGGCTATGGTGTCGATAGGAAGTATCGAACAGTTCAGCCGGTATTCATTATCGCTGGCCGTGATGGACATATGGCCTTGGTTGCGCCAAGTTCTGTTCGATCGCGATCTGCGACATTTGAGAATGTTCCGGAGACAGTTGACGAGTATAGACGTGCTACCAATAGGTGGCCGGCAGTTAGGGGGGTTGCGGAAGCTGGACAGAAATTTAGAACAACAGCGTTGTATATGTATAGTACGACCACTTATAGTACGGTTTACGTACATGGGCAGTTAATCAATGGCCCGTTTGCAGGAGAGGATGTGGGGCTCAACGGAGTGTCGCGTCCGTGGGAAGAGGATGTCACCCTGTGGGAACCAGACGCCGCTATTATTGAAGGCGGGGAAGAACAGGGGTCGGGAGTCTTTGAATAACGCGTCGGCGGCGGCGAGGAAAAGGGGTCGGGAGTCAAATAGGCATGTTCCTTCCAGATGGGATAGGTGTCAGGATGATTGGTGATCGCCTTAACCTCGACCCCAAGCGCAACAGTCAGTCGGGCTGGCTGCCCTCCTACGACTTCCCCGAGGGCTTCCCCTCGGGGGGCTGGGGCCTCTACAGCAACAGCGCCAACGTCAAGTTCGACAAGGTGACGGTGGCGGACAAGGGCCGGGCCATCGCCTCCAGCGCCCGCTGGGACAACTACGGCACGGCCTGGAACAACAACTACAGCGAGAACGCCTTTAGCGCCGTGAACGACGAGGCAGTGCCGGGGGCATCGCCCATGCTGCTGCGCGGGGTGCGAGCCGACCGCTTCGAGGCGACCTTCGCGGTCTATCGGCAGGGCGCAAGCACCCAGGACCAGTTGGGCTTCTTCTTCGACGCCGCCGATCAGGACCACTACAAGATGAGGCGGTAAAAGGGGTCGGGAGTCTTTGATTGACGCGTCGGCGCGATTCGGGTAGACTGACGGTATGCCCAGACGCCCACGCGAGGTTCGGCCGCTAAAGGCATAATAATGACTCCCGACCCCTTTGCCGCAGCTTCCGACTCTTGAGCGCAACGCCCAGCAGGCCAAGGCCCAGCGTCAGCAACGCCGCCTACGGCCAGGGCACCGTCTACTTCTCACCCGGAAGCAACGATGAGGGCTGCTACGCGCCGACCTCCAGCTCGCGCAGGCACCTCTCGGCCTTGCGGTAGCTAAGCCGTAGCTTTGGCGAACCACCAGAGAGCCCAGGAACTGCGGCAGTGACTAATCCCGCAATCCCAGTTCGTGCGCGATCTCGATGAGGAAGATCGGCAGCATGAAGCGGCCGGGCATCAGGTCGGCCGTCTGCGCGTCGGCGTGGAGCGAGTCGCCGTCGGCCTTGTAGGTGATGCCGCGCAGGGCATCGATCAGCGGGGTGAGCCCCGGCTCGCGCGCCGCCTCACGCTGGCCCTCGGCCAGGAACTGTTGCCACAGCGCGCCAAACGCCGCCATCGCGGCCTTGGCGCTGTCGGCGTCCTTGGCCTTGGCGCGTAGCGCCAGTTGCACCTTGCCGTCCTTGACCGTGCTCGACAGCACGCCCGACTCGACGCCGGTCAACACGCCTCCCGGGAACAGGCCGCGATAGCCCTCGCTGACCTTGGTCACGCCCCAGATCGGCCCGCTCTTGTCCGCGGCCTGGATCATGGCCGCCATCTCCTTGTTCTCGCCGATCTTCCCCTTGCCCGCCTGTACCGCGGCGATCAGTTCATCGATGGGGGCCGCGTTCGGCCGGTCAATGCCGGCGACGAACACCATGCACTGGTTCGACGGCACGATAACGGCCCCCTCTTGGCCATTGCTTCGGAACACGTCGAGGTTGCCCACGCGGCTTTCGGTCAAGCGCCCCGCACGAGCAAACGCCCTGACCAGTTCCATGTCGAACTGCCCCCTGCCAATGATCACCACATGGCCGCTGCGATTCGCCAAGTCGTCCGACAGACTCAGCGTGATGCCATCGAGCCGGGCGTTGCCCACGCGCTCGGCGATGTCGATCAGCTTCAGTTCGATCTTCTGGCGGCGCACCTCGGGGTCCTGTGGCAGTCGCCGGCCGCCGTATTTGGCAAGCTCCTTCAGCGACAGGTGCCGCAGCGCCCCGGGACGGTACTGCGCGACCATGCCTGACGACGCCGGCAGCACCGCCAAGTCGCTTTCGAGCTTGGCTGCAAGCTGCTCATCGGGCTTGGGCGCTGCGCCGTCCATCGCGGCGATGGCGCGTCGGGCGTAGGCGCCCACGAAGGGCGTGGCGCTGCCCGCCAGCTCGTTGAGCGCCGGCAGCGCGACGCGGTGACGCATTTCGCCCAGCGTGCGGATCGCCATCAACTTACGCACCGGCCCGGCCTGACCGGCGGCCTTGATCTGCTCGATCAACCGCCGCGCCTCGGCGGCCTGCACGGCGTTGGACGACTGCGCCGCCACTTCCAACTGCTCCAGCGCCGCGGCCCCCGCCGCCGCGATCTGCGCCGCCGACATCTGCCGCACTTTGTCGAAATCCGAGCCGAGGTTGTCGATCTGCCGCTTGAAATCCGGTGCGGCGCCGGGCGGGCCAAGCTCCTTGAGCATCGCCGCGGGGCTGACCTGCACCGACTTGGCCTGCCAATAGCCTTCGGTGGACACGTAGTCGAGCAAGTCACCCTCCCCGCCCCCGAGCAGAAACATGACGACGGTGAAGAAGTAGACAAAACCAGAAGGGTCGGCGGCCATGGGGGAAACTCCATGAGGGGCGCGAGACTGACCACACGAAGATACCCACAAGAAGGGCGCATCGCACGATGCGGGTCCTCGCGATGACCTACTCGACGCATCTCGATGCGTTCATCATCAGCGATGCCACCCTTTCGGCTTCTTGATCACTTGGGCCTCCTTGGCCGCCGGCTGGTTGCGGCGGGCGATGGGTTGAGTTCGCGGCGAACGTGCAGGTAGAGCACGGTCCCCGCGCCCGCCAGCAGCGTGGTCATCGTGGCAAATACGATCACCGCCCACCAGCGACGCTGGCCGGCCGGTTTGCTGTCGCTGGGGGAGCCGGGGATGTAGAGGATGTCCATCACCTCCACCTGGGAGGCAATCTCCAAGCCCTGTGTAAAAGTGTATTCGCCTTGGCGTGTCTGGTCTTGATCCTGATAGGCGTAGCGCAGCGTGACCGCGTCGCGGCCCACGGATGGGGCCGGCCGGCTCGTGGTAACCTGCGCCTGGGTGGCGCGACCCCAGATCACATAGCGCAGTTCGCTCCATGAGTAGATGCCCGAGAGTACAAACAGGAGCAGCAGCGCAATCGCACCGCGCGTCCAGCGGGCATTGCTGCGCTGCTCGGAATCCCAGCCGTGAAGATAGTCGGCCAGTGGCATGGAGGATGCTCCTAATCACACTCGGGACCTTCGAAAAACCCGCCTGCAATCCCCGGCTAGCCCCCAAAGCGGGGCATGCCGGGGCTTGCAGGAAGGTTTTTCAAAGACCTCACTCCACAATACCGAAATCAGGTGCCGAAGCAGACAGGGTGACGGGATATTTCACGGGCGCCTGCACCTCCCCCCTCTGGCGTACGGCGGACTGCTAATTTTAAGCGTCTTGCGAATACGTCATACTTCTCATCCGCGTCTATCCGCGTTCATCCGCGGCGACTGATTCGGGCTTGGCCGGCTCGTCGGCCTGGATCGAACGCTCCAGATCCAGCATCTTCACGCCTTCGACATAGTCGGTCAGCACGATGCGGCGGACGTGCTTGAGGGCTTCGACCACGCGGGTCATGCGTGCCAGGTTTTCGCGGATCTGCCGGAGGCACTTTTCCGTCGAGGCGGGGTCGGCGCGGCGGCGCAACAGGCTCAACTGAAGCTCGATGATCGCCCCGGCGTTGTTGAGCTCGTGATTGAGCGTCCGCGCCACCTGGCCCAGCATCTCGATCTTGCGCTCCTCGTTCTCCTCCAGCGCCGCAGCCAACTGGTTGTAGGCCCGCGCCAGCTCGTCAAACTCATCGTTCTGACGCAATTGCACGCGAAAGGCGAAATGCTCCTGCCCCAGCTCCCGGCTGGCTTGCACCAGACGATCCACCGGCGCCAGGATCATGCTGGCCCAGCGCATCAGCAGGAGCACCGAGAGGTTGATCACCAGCAAGAAGCCCAGGCCGATGCCGATCACCAGCCAGCGGAAGCGAAAGCTCATCGCCTCCTGCTCGCGCTGGGCTTGCTGATGAGCGTGGCGGCTGATCTCGAAGATGGCCTGGCGCAACTGCACGGCCGCGTCCAGGGCGCGCAGACTGTGCCCGGATGACAGGCCCGGGTCTTCCGTCGTCGCCAGGGCGGCCACATGCTTCTGGAACACCACCATCCCCGCCGCCATCTGCTCACACACCGGCTCGATCTCGGTCGCGTCCAGGCAGTAATGGCCGCCAATGGCGGTGACATTGGCCTGCATGTCGTTGACCGTCTGGATCAGATCATCGAGCCGGCGGGTCTGGCCCGAGCGCAACTGGTTGAGGGTCAGTTCCACCCGCGCGATGGCGGCGCTGATCTGATTGGTCTGGTCCACCAGCGACTGGGAATGCGTGTTGATGTGGTCCAGGTCCGCCAGGATCGACTGAAGCGACCACAGCGCCGCCACCGCCAGCACCATCAACAGCGCGGTGAGCGTGACCATCAGCAGCATGAGTTTGCGTCGCAGCATGGGTCAATCCAAGGAAGGAACAGGGATGAACACGGATGAACACGGATAAAGCAGGGGGAGAAAACAAGGATGGACATGATGCTCGTTTGTCACCGCTCGGATCCTTTTGGCATCCTGTCGATCATGTCCATCCCTGTTGCTTCTTCTGCTGCTTCATCTTCAATCCGTGTCCATCCCTGTTACCTCTTCTGACTTAGGGCCCCGGAGGCGGCCCTTCCACGCCCACCTGATCCCACGCCGAGCCGATCGTCCTGGTCATGTCGTACACCGCCTGATATTCCGCCATTTCACAAGCCACGAAGCGCTGGTTATCCAGTCCCGCCAGCACGGCCTTACCGTCCGCGTTACTGTCCATCCCCAGCATCGCCTGCCGCAACTGCGCCACCAGCGCCGCGTCCAGATCGCCGCGCACGACCAAGGCGTTGTCCGGCATGGCCGCGCTGACGGCCACACGGCGCAGCTTCGCCTGCGGGTGATCCTTCTCAAAAGCGTCCAGTCGCAAGTCCTTCATCGCCCCGGCGTCCACTTGCCCATCCATCACCGCCTGCGCCACGTCGTCGTGCGTGCCAACCCAGCGGAACGCCGGCCGGCCATCGCCCAGCAGTTGGTGCTCGGCCAACAGCGCCAGTGGAAACAGATTGCCCGCCGTGGTGGTGCGCACCATGGCCAGCGATCGCCCGCGGAGGTCGGCGACGCTCTGAATGGGTGAATCGTCGCGAACGATGAGCACGCCGCGGTAGGTGGACAGGCCGCCGGCCTGCGCGGGGGATCCGGGGTGTCCGGGGTGTCCGGCGTGTTGGGGCTTGACCAGCACCTGTGCGTCCAGGCGGTCATGCGCCAGCACCGCGACCATCGAACCCAGGAACCCGCCGTCGATCGTCTTATGGGCCAATTCGTCCAGAACGCTGCTGTAGGTGTTGAGGGTGACGAGTTGGACGGGCCGGTCCAGTTTCTGGGAAAGGTAGGCCGCCAGGGCCTGGTAGCGTTGGCGCTGGATAAAGACATCGCGTTCGGGGATCAGTGCCAGGCGCAGGGGGGGGTTGTCCGCCGGGGGCACGGCGCCGGCGCCGTCACCGACCTTGGGCCCCGGGCACGCCAGGCCCCAGACCACTACGCCTACCGCCAGCACCAGCAGGGACGCCAGCAGTAGCCGCGAGATCAGGATGGAGCGGGCTTTAAACACAACAAATACCCCGGCAATGAGGGTTACTGACAGAAAACCGCGGCGACCACCGGCAAGGCTCAAGGCGGCCATGCCGGGGCTTGGCCACCGACATTCATACAAATACCGCGCCAAGTAAATAAATAGGATGGATTTGTCCTGTGTCTTTGGTATACTTCCAAGTAGCTGGGGATAAGTCGCCGGGCAAGACGCTACGGTTACGACCCCGAACCCGGACCTCGGCAACGCGAAACTCGAAACTGAGCCCAACAACCATGCCCTCATTCGCCCAAGCTCAAAGCGACCCCAAGTGCCAGCGCGACCTGCGCGTCCTTATCCGCTTTGTGTCCGTCTATTGCGATGATCTGCACGCCGATCAGTCCCGTACACCGGCGAAAATCGCTACCCACGATGTCGCCGCCCTGGCCGGGCGCCAAGTCACGCTCTGCCCGGACTGCACCAGACTCCTCACCCACGCCCTGGTCAAACGCAGCGTCTGCCCCATGAACCCCAAGCCCATGTGCAAGCACTGCCCTAACCACTGCTACCACCCCACCTACCGTGCCCAGATCAAGGAAGTCATGCGCCACTCAGGCAAGAAAATCATGTTGCACGGCCGACTGGACTACCTCCTGCATTTGCTGTTCTGACAAGCCCCGCGGACCGGGTTTCTCAGCGCTGAGAAGGCCGCGTCACGTAAGGCCCATTGGCAGGCCCTGATCGAGCCCCTGCGTTGGCACGCCAGTTGAATTAGAACCGTTCGATCAGTCACTCGTGAGGAAGGATCATGGTCAGCCAACCTGTGCAACTCACCCACTCGACGACCCACCAAAACGCCGGCACCCCCGGCGTCACAAGCCCCGGCAAGCCCCCCCCCCGCCCTGGGGGCTTGCCGGGGATCGCCCCCGGATTCGCCTCCCCCAACTCCCCCGCCCCACCCCTGCGCCTGCTCTTCTGGGAAACCACCGCCGGCTGTAATCTCGCCTGCGTCCATTGCCGCCGCCTGGACGTCTCCCGCCAACTCTGCCACGACGACATGACCACCGAGCAGGCACTGACGATGATCCGCAGCCTGCCCGACACCGGCCAGCCCATCCTCGTATTCTCCGGCGGCGAGCCGCTCATGCGACCCGATGTTTTCGACCTCGCCGCCGAAGCCACCCGCATCGGCCTGCCCATCGCCCTGGCGACCAACGGCACCATTATGGACCCCACCATCGCCGCCCGCGTCGCCCACGTCGGCTTCCGACGTGTCTCGATCAGCTTCGACGGACCCAACCCGCAGACCCACGACAAGTTCCGCGGCATCGACGGCGCCTTTGACGCCTCGGTAAACGGCTTCAAAACCCTGCGCCAGCAGGGCATCTCGATGCAGATCAACACCACCATCACCAAGCACAACTATCCTTACCTCGACCAGATGTACGCCATGGCCCTGGAACTGGGCGCCGATGCCCTGCACCTGTTCATGCTCGTGCCCGTCGGCTGCGGCATGACGCTGTCCGACGACATCAAACTCGACGACGCCGAGTACGAAACCGCGCTGAACTGGATCTACGACCGCAGCCTCGAAGGCCGCATCCATCTCAAGGCCACCTGCGCCCCGCACTACCACCGCGTGATGCGCCAGCGCGCCAAAGCCGACGGCCGCGCCATGCCCGTCAGTCACAGTGCGTCGCCCCACAGCGCCCAGGCACCCCATGCCCCCCACGCCGACGCTGAGGCTCCGCGAAACGTCAGGTCTGCCCACCCTCACAGCGGCGCCCACCCCCATGGCGACATGAGCGCCATCACCAAAGGCTGCCTCGCCGGCCAAGCTGTCTGCTTCGTTTCCCACACCGGCGAAGTTTTCCCCTGCGGCTACCTGCCGGTGACCAGCGGCAACGTCAAGGACACGCCGTTCCCCAATATCTGGCGGGAAAGTCACATTTTCGCCGACCTGCGCGACGACAGTCAGCTCGAAGGCAAGTGCGGTCTCTGCGAGTACAAGAAGGTCTGCATGGGCTGCCGCGCCCGCGCTTTTGCCGACACCGGCAACTATCTTGCGGAAGAACCCAACTGCGGTTACACTCCCCTGCGTATTCGGACTACCGGATAATTTGATCCCCGAAATCGACCCGCTGGCACGAATGCTCCGACTCGATCGGCCCGAGAAAAAAACAAGCGGATCGCAACTCAGCCCCCTCCCTCAACGCGCGCTGGCAGCACCCCCCAACTGCCGGCCGCGTTTTTTTTTGCCGCAGCGCCAAACGCACATCCCGTTAGCCCAGGCACCCTACGGGCGTAGCCAACCGTGCGGGCGCATGCCAACGGCGCGGGCAGATACACCGATGAAGATGAGTTGAACCGTCGCCAGAATCAGCCCTCACAAAGCATATCCTGCGCCTTGCCGGACCCACTCGACCCGCCCCGGCATTCATGCGATAACAAAGGCATCGGCCTGACGCTGAATATTCCTGACGACGTGGTGCGGCGGCTGCGTGTCGAAGCCGAAGCCGCCGGGACGGCCCCAGCGCAGGTCGCCCTGGACGCCATCCGCCAGCGGTTGGGCATGAAGGGCCATGACGACCTGCTGGCGCCCGTGCGCGAGGCGTTCGCCACGTCAGGCATGACCGAAGATGAGGCGGTGGACCTGTTCGAGTCGGAAAAGCACGCCCTGCGCCGCCAGTGACGCCGTGAAGACAGAGCCGCGCGGTTCTGATTAAGACGTCCGCGGGCTTACGCCGCGCGGCTCTGGTTAAGGCTCGACCCACTCGCAGATGTACGGCGCCAGATGTGTGTCGGCGTCGCCGTTGGTGACCGACCAGCCTTGCGGCGTCCAGTACACGCGCTCGTTGTTGTGCCGCTTGCCATCGGGCGCGAAGGCCGCGAACTTCACGGTCGACCCGCCGCTCCAGAACAGCTTGTCGTGGAAGAAATACGCGCCGATCCACACCTGGGCCGGCGGCGTCGCGTGGCGGCCGATCAGGTCGGCGATGAAGCGGTTTTCCTCCGCCGACTCCACCGTGACCAGCCGTCCCCCCGCCGCCACGCAGGCCTTGATCGCGTCGCGCTGGGTCATGGGCGTGTCGTAGAGGTGGTAGCGGTGGCCGTTGAACATGAGGGCGTCGGCGGGGATGAATCGCGTCTGGAGCGGGCGGTGCTGGCGCAGGCCGTTCCACTCGACGACAAAGCCGCCGGCCAGGGCCTTGTCACGCAGGTTCCAGAAGTCGCCGCGGGTGCAGACGCCATAGATCGCCCCGTCAGGCTCGAGGGTGGGGCTGAAACGGGTGAAGGTCACCGCCCCGCCGTCCTGGGCGCGATGTTTGTTCATCCCGTCGCTTTCCAGGCCCAGCCACCAGTAGTACAGCCCCTTGCCGTTCTTGCCGAAGCGGACCAGGTCGCCCATGAAAGCGGCTTCGCTTTCGTCATTGACGACCATGAGATAGCCGCCCATACTGCCGGCCTTGGCACGGGCCTCTTCCCAGGTCCACCGGCCATCGTACATGCGGTAGCTGTGGCCGTTGAACGTCACCGCGTCCTGGGGAATCACCGCGACGTCGAGCATGGGCACGACGACGGCGGACCACTGGTCGGCCTCCTGCCGCTGGGCGTTGACCGCCAGGAGCCCCGACACGCTCCCGACCACCATTACCAGCATCGCGGCGACAGCCAGGGTCATCACCCGGTGTCGGCCGGCGTGGCGGCGCTGCTTCCAGGCGACGGTCGGCTTGCCCGCCAGGAGATGTTCCAAGTCGGCCGCCAGCTCCCCGGCGTTGGCGTAGCGCTTGGCCGGCGACTTGGCCAGCGCCTTAAGCACGATCGCGTCGAGCACCCGGTCCGACCGCCCCGCGGCGCCGCGCAGGAGCAGCCGGCTGGGCGGCGGCGGCTGCACCGTCGTAATGGTGTTCATCACGTCACGCATCGGACCGGTCACCGAATAGGGATACTCGCGCGTGAGCAACTGGTAAAGCATCACGCCCAGGGCATAGACGTCGGTGCGCGGGTCCAGTGCCTGGTGCTGGCCGGCGGCCTGCTCGGGACTGGCGTAAGGCAGCGAGCCGACGAAAACCCCGGTGACGGTATGCACATTGCCGCCTGGGGTACCACCTTCAGTTCCCGGATGCATGATGCGCGCCAGGCCGAAGTCCAGGAGGCGCGGCTGGGCGAAGTCGTCCACGAGAATGTTGGAGGGCTTTAGGTCGCGATGGATCACGCCCACCTGATGGGCCGCTTGCACGCCCTGGGCGACACGGATGAACAGTTCGAGGAGCCGGCGCCGGCCGTGGTTGGTGTCGCGCAGGCCGGTGAGGCGAACATACTGGTCCAGCGGCTTGCCGATGATGAACGGCATGACCAAATACATCGAGCCGTCGGTGCTGAGGCCGCGGTCGATGATGCCCACCAGGCTGGCATGGCGCACCGACGCCAGGATGTTGACCTCACGATCGACCATGGCCCTTTCGCGGGCGCTGGCGAAGGGCCCGGCGCGCATCACCTTGACGGCGACGCGCTGGCCGGTGGACTGCTGTACCGCTTCATACACCACCGCCTGACCGCCTCGGCCAATCTCGTTCACCAATTCGTAGCCGGCGATGGCGTACTGGGGCAGCGCGGCGGGGGCATCGTCGTCCCCCGCTTCGCCGGCACCCTGGGCTTGGAGCAACGACTCGGCTGCGTCTTCAATCTCGCCCGACAGCGGCGCATCGAGCTGGCTCTGCGTGAGGATCTGAAACTGGCTGGGGGGTGCCGTTGCCCCGCTCTGGTCCGTCTGGGGGTGCGCATCGCTTTGGATCGCCGCCTGGCGGGCTTCCTCGATGCGCGCCAGACGAGCCAGCTCCAACCCCAACTCGGGCATCAGATCCGGATGGCTGGAGATCACCTGGTCATCCACCATGGGCTCGCCCAGCCGGCGGCGATGACGCACCGACTCGATCACGCCGTAGATATACGACGATCGCTCCTGTACCGTCTGGCCGCCAGGTTGTTGATCCAGTGAGTTCATGGTCAATGGCTGGAACTGCTGAGGTATTGCGACGCTCGGCCCAGGGCCGCTTCCAGTTGCCGCAGGCCGCGGTTGCAGAGCTGATGGATCGCGCGATCGGTTCGCCGCAGGGTTTGGGCGATGCTGGGCACGGGCTGATGCTCGAGGTAGCGCATGGTGATGGCCTTGCGGGTGTCCTCCTTGAGTGCCGCCATGGCCACGTGCAGGGCGGCGTGGGCCTCGCGGCGGGTGGCCCGGCGGTGCGGCGGATCGCCCACCGTCAGGTGCTCCAGCAGGGCCGAGAGCGAGGCATCCTTCGCACGCACCGGCTGGTCCTGGCCAATTACCACCACCCGCCCGCCACGCTTGGCCGCTCGGTGCGCGGCGATCAAGTCGAGCATGCGGTGCCGGGCGATCGTCGCCAGCCAGCGGAAAAACGAGTCGGCGCCCTGGGCCTCGAACGCGCCGATTCGCTTGAACGCTTCAATGCACGTCTCCTGAAGCACGTCCTCGGGATCCGTCACCCGGCGGATGTCCGCAGGCAACTTGGCGCGAATGAAGCCCAGCAGCCGGTCGTAGTGACGCAACAGCAGACCCTGAAGAGACTCGGCAGAGCCTTTCACGGCTTGGGCGATCAGTAATTCCTCATCGACACTGGACAAGCAAGGCCCCCGTCATGAAAGGCTGGGGAAAGATGACCAAACCCGCCGCGTGAGTACAGAAATCGGCCGTGCGATTGCAGGCCCGGCCATTCGAGTCTTCGAACTTGCCCACCTGGGTCTGGCCGGGAACGTTCGCACGAGGTATCACCCCCTACTCTCCCTTCAGAGGCCATGAGTTTCTAGAAAAATCACCAAAGGCCGCCTACCAGCGTACCTTATGACACCGCATTCGCCAAGCCATTTTTCCCGCGCCGCCATTTTTCCGCATTACCGGGCCAACCCTTGAGCAAGTCACTGCAATTTACATGGAGCTAACGGATTACCGCGTGAGCGCCGGCCGCGGTTGCCGCTTAACGGGATAGGGCAGCGATACCGTCGAATCCGATCTGAAAGGCGGATTCAGGGAGTCCGAGAAGTCCGGTGGAAAAGTCCGGGGGATGCGGTGGCCGGGGTCCGGGGTCCGGGGTCCGGGATCGGGGGTCGGGATGAGGCGAGCGGGCGACTCCTGAGCGATCCCTGACGGTTGTTGGCGCTGGCTCTTGGGACCTTCTCGGGCATTTTGGAGGGATTCCGAGGCGATCCGGGAGCATCCGGGGTGATCCGGGTAATCCCGGGGTGCTCCGGGGGCCGGGCTAATGCGGGTTCGTAGCCGCACTTTCCGAGCTACCAGGCGTTCCTGGAGATGGTGGGGGTATCTCCGGGAACACTTGGCGAAGGGGTGGGGAAATGTTCGGGGTGGCCGGGGGCAATCCGGGGGTAGCCGGGGTAGCCGGGGTAGCCGGGGTAGCCGGGGTAGCCGGGGTAGCCGGGGCATCCGGGGGGACATCAGGCTTCGGGGGCGGCCTCCGTGAAAATCGGGGGCTTTCTTTTTTTTATCCACACCCCCTTGACATGCCGATTCTATATGCTAGATTAATCCTGTCAGTTGAGCGATTGGCTGACTCAAATTTGCCCCCGGAAGGTCCCGCGTGTGACTTCGGTCACCGCGGGGCTTTTTTTTGTGCAGAGCCAGCAAGCGAGCCGGGCCGTCTCGGCCCCGGCGCCCGCGGCGCCCCGGAGGGCGGTTCGGCATGTCCGGACAACCCCGCCTCAACGGGGCCGCCCGCGCCTACCTCAAACCGGGCGTAGAATGACGTTATGGAAGCCAGCGCCATCAAGTCACTCAAGGGTCAGTTGCTCGTCGCTCCCGCGAGTCTGGCCGATCCCAACTTCACCCGCACCGTTGTGCTGATGATCCAGCACAACGACGAAGGTGCCTTGGGTCTGATCCTCAACCGCCCCAGCGGCATGACGGTGAGCGAAGGGTGGAAACAGGTCAGCGAGTTGCCTTGCCTGGCGGAAGGTTTTCTGCACCAGGGCGGACCATGCCAAGGGCCGCTGATGGTGTTGCACAGTCAGGCCGAGGCGGGGGAAGTCGAGGTGCTGCCCGGGCTGTTCTTCAGCACCGAGGAAACCCACGTCGAGGATCTGGTCACCGGCAGCGTCAGCCCGACGCGCTGTTTCGTGGGCTATGCCGGCTGGAGCCCGGGCCAGGTCGAGGCCGAAATCGCCGCCGGCGGCTGGCTCATCACACCCGCCATGCCCGATCACGTCTTTGCCGACGGCCCCGACCTCTGGTCCACCCTCACCTGCCGCCTGACCCTGGGCATGGAGGTTAACCCCAATGTCATCCCCAACGACCCGCGGCTGAACTGAGTCAGCCGCCGATCGACGCAGCTAATCCATTCCATCTTTGGCGCAACGGATAGCAGAAACGCTGTGCGCACTACAACCGCGCCGCTTGCGGGGCTTCTTGAACGGGCCTTGAACGGGCCATACTCCGTGTTGTCACACCCCTGAGAGCGCCGCGACGGCGTCACACATGATGGGGCGTGCCCGTGCTGGAGCTTTGCACTTGGCTGGCTGGGCGCTCGCCCTGATCGAGGCGCTTGCTCGGCCGGGTCGCGTGCAGCACCATGCCCACCAGGGCGATGACCGCCGCCGCCACCAGCGCCACCCACCACGTCCCGTCGAACCGCACGCTAAAGGCGCGGATCAACATCTCCCCCAAGGCAAAGAGCACCCCCGCCACTCCCAGCACCGCCATGAACCAGCCGATCTCTTCCCGCCAGGATTCGTGAATCCGCATGACAAACCTCCCATCGTGAAAGGAGTGAAACACACCACCGTTCCGAGAGCCTGTCTGCCAGTTCAGCGCCCCCAAGGGGCCAAACCATGCAAGCGTATCAATTACCTAGCGCGATGATAGGCGCGCCGACCCGGCGGGGAAAGAGATCTTTTGCGCTGCCTTCAAGGCAAACGCATGTAGCTTATTGATGTCGGCGGCGGGCCGACATTCCTGGACTGCGGTGGCCTTGACACCGCTTTAGCTTGCGGCGAAGCCGTCTTCGCTCGCGCGAAAAGCCAAAGCGGCGTCGTTGCTTCCGGGGGCGCCGCACTCCAAAGAGCTACCTTGGCTCGCCCCAGCGCCCCATCCGCGCTGCTTGAATCAGCACGCTTACCGTCCCTACACTAGTGCATTGTCACGCGACCAATTTAGGATAACGTAGAGCGGCGGGGAAGGT
>JBBDMX010000102.1:0-11376 GCA_040878035.1 Phycisphaeraceae bacterium
ACAAGCGCGAACCCTCTTATTAGCAAGCTGATATGACTTCAGGAAGTGCCATTCGCATATAGCCCTTTGGATCGCGGCGCCCCCGGAAGCAACGACGCCGCTTTGGCTTTTCGCGTCCCGCACGGGCCGCGGCAAGTCAAAGCGGTGTCCACGACGCCGCAGTCCAAAATGTCGGCCCGTCGCCGACATCCACACGCTGCACGCGCTTGCCGTGGTCTCACGGCGGGGCTACTTGGAGTTTGCCCCCGCTCTGCGGTAAACTGTAGGCCGACAGGATCACGCCCGGCGCCGCCCCGCAAGGCCGCGCCGCACGACACACGCCGGTGTGGCGGAATTGGCAGACGCGGCGGATTCAAAATCCGTTGAGGCTAAACCCCTCGTGTGGGTTCAACTCCCACCTCCGGCATTCATGATCTCTGCGACCGACGACACGGCGTCTGGGCTGCTGTTCATCTGGCGCGACCCCGGCCGACCGACCAAGGACGGCGCTGTATGCCTGGGGGGCAATGATGGCTGATGTTCCGAATGCCATTGGCTTAAGCGGTGCTTCATAAGTTCGCGCCGCGCCGCGCCTTATGCGCGCTGGCGCGCAACGCGCCCTCCTGCGATGATGGTGTTGCATTTGGATGCCCCACCACAGGAGGCCACGGATGGCCAGAATCGCGCGTGCGTTGGCGCGGGTCAAGCAGGTGCAGGTCGTGATCGCCGGCACGCTGCACGACATCACGGAGGGGTAGGCACGCTCAGAGCCGCGCGGCGTAAGCCCGCGGAAACGAACGTCGTTGCACCGCCGATGCGCGGGCTTACGCCGCGCGGCTCTGATGCGCCTGCGCCGACGCTGGCGCGCTTGTGCCCGCAGCGCTATGCCGATACCATGCCATAAAACAGGATGATTCCATCCTTTGATGTCGCGTACAAAGGCCTGTGGCATGGACGTACTTCTGCTCTCCCGTCTCCAGTTCGCCCTGACGATCATGTTCCACTACATCTTCCCGCCGCTGACCATTGGGTTGGGCGTGGTGCTGGTGTACCTCGAGGGCATGTACCTGTGGAAGAAGGAGGCGATCTACGAGACCGCTGCCAAGTTCTGGACCAAGATCTTCGCGCTCAACTTCGCCATCGGCGTGGCCACGGGCATCGTCATGGAGTTTCAGTTCGGCACCAACTGGGCGGTGTACTCGCGCTTCGTCGGCGATGTGTTCGGCTCGGCGCTGGCGGCCGAGGGCATCTTTGCCTTCTTTCTCGAATCCGGATTCCTGGCGGTGCTGGTCTTCGGCTGGGACCGCGTGTCGCCCAAGTTCCACTTCTTTGCCACCATCATGGTGTGCCTGGGGTCGATTTTCTCCTCGGTGTGGATCACCGTGGCCAACAGTTGGCAGCAGACGCCGACGGGCTTTCACATCGTGCCCATCCTGCGCGACGGGCAGCCCTGGGTCGTCGAGGGCGTGACCCAGATGCGGGCGGAGATCACCGACTTCTGGGCCATGGTGTTCAATCCCTCGTCGATGCACCGGCTGGTGCACGTGTGGATCGGCGCGTTCATCCTGGGCGCGTTTTTCGTGATGAGCATTTCGGCGTGGTATCTCTTGCGGGGCAGGCACACCGAATTCGCCCGCCGATCATTTACCGGGGCGCTCTTGCTGGGCACGATGTTCTCCTTGGCGCAGTTCATCTCCGGTGACTTGCAGGCCAAGAACGTCTACACCTATCAGCCCGCCAAGCTCGCGGCGTTTGAAGGCCAGTATCACACCGAGACCTATGCGCCGCTGCACTTGTGGGGCTGGCCCGATGACCAGACGCGCGAGGTGAAATATGGCGTGGCGCTGCCGGGCATGCTCAGTTGGCTGGTGCACGGCGACACAACTCAGGCGGTCAAAGGACTGGATGAACTGGCGCCGGCCTGGGGCACGCCGCCGGTGTGGCTGTCCTTTCAGAGTTACCACCTGATGGTGGGCATCGGCGTGCTGTATATCGTCGCCACGCTGTATGCGACGTTCCTGCGCTGGCGCGGCCGGCTGTTTGAGAAACGCTGGGTGCTGTGGTTCTTCGTGTTTGCGGTGCTGCTGGCGTTTGTCGCCAACGAGGTGGGCTGGGTGGCGGCGGAAGTGGGGCGGCAGCCCTGGATCGTGTATCCGACGGTGAACGACGCGGGCCAGGTGGTGGGCGGCCTGCTCACCAGCCACGCCTTGTCCGAGGCCGTGAGCGGCGAACAGGTGCTCGGCTCGATCATCATGTTCGGCGCGATTTACACGCTGCTGTTCTTCCTCTGGCTCTTCGTGCTCAATCACAAGATTCAGCAGGGCCCCGAACCGGCACACGTGGAGCAGACCACGAAGTTCGGCGAGCTGATGGATGCGGCGAGCGGGCGCGTGGATCATCACGCGGGATCAATGACGGAAGCGGAGGAATGAACACGAAGACACGAAGGACACGAAGAAGAAGCAACAGGGATGAACACGGATGGGGAAAGAAGAGGGAACAATGATGGACAGGATAGACATGATGATGGAAAGCAGGATGCGGCATTGACAATTCATCTTGCCAATTATGTTCCTGCCTGGTACTTCCTCTTCGTGCCTTCGTGTCTTCGTGTTCCAATCCGAATAGCGAGGCGATGACTCATGGACCTTAACCTGCTCTGGTTCATTCTCCTGGGTGTGCTGCTGGCCGGCTACGCCATCCTCGACGGCTTTGACCTGGGCGTGGGCATCCTGCACTTGGGCGCCCGCAACGACAACGAGCGGCGCGTCATCCTCAATTCCATTGGCCCCATCTGGGACGGCAACGAGGTCTGGCTGGTGACCTTCGGCGGGGCGCTCTTCGCCGCGTTCCCCGAGGCTTACGCCACCGTCTTTTCCGGTTTCTACATCGCCTTCATGCTGCTGCTCTTCGCCCTGATCTTCCGGGCCGTGTCGCTCGAATTCCGCAGCAAGATGCACACCGCGGCGTGGCGCCATATCTGGGACTACGGCTTCTTTGGCTCGAGCCTGCTGGCGTCCCTGCTCTTTGGCGTGGCGGTCGGCAACGCGATGATCGGCGTGCCCCTGAACGAGCGCGGCATCTTCGTCGGCACTTTCCTTGGGCAACTGGGCTTCTACCCCGTTGTTGTCGGCGTCCTGGTCGTCTCCCTCTTTGCCATGCATGGGTCGATCTATCTTTACCTCAAGAGCGAAGGCCACCTTCAGGAACGCGTGCACGGCTGGATCTGGCGAACCTTCGGCTTCTTCATGATCATGTACATGTTCACCACCATCATCACCCTGGTGAACGTGCCCCGTGCCGTGAGCAATTTCCAGAACTATCCCTGGGCCTGGTCGGTGGTGTTCCTGAACGTGCTGGCGATCGCCAACATTCCGCGGGCGATCTATGAGCGGAGGCCGTTGTATGCGTTCGTCTCGTCGTGTGCGACCATCGCCGCGTTCGTATTCCTGCTGGGGTTGGCGTTGTTCCCCAATCTGGTGACGTCCAGTCCGCTGCCCGACCACAGTCTGACGATTTACACCGCCGCGTCATCGCAGAAAACGCTGGGCATCATGGCCATCATCGCCGCCGCCGGCATGCCGTTCGTCCTGGCGTACACCGCGGTGATCTACTGGACCTTCCGCGGCAAGGTGCAGCTTGGCGAGCACAGTTATTGATGAGAGGAAGTAACACGGATGAACACGGACTGGAAGAAGGAACAGGATGGACATGATGAACACAATGATTGGCCGATGGCGTTGAGCCGCTTGCGGCTTAGCATCCGTGCTGACAAATCATGTCCATCATGTCCATCACTGTTTCCTCCTGTCTTGAATCCGTGTTTATCCGTGTTCATCCCTGTTACCTCTTCCTCCAGCTTTGGCGATAATGAGCATTCCCGCTACACTCTGAATCCTTCCCTCACCCCCACCCCCGGAGTTTCCTCTTATGTCCAAGTCCGTGATCGGCGCACAGCTCTACACCGTGCGCGACTATGTCAAGAACGCTGAAGATTTCGCCAAAACCTGCGCCCGCCTGCGGCAGATGGGTTACGAGGCCGTGCAGGTTTCGGCGGTCGGCCCCATCGAGGCCAAGGAGATGCGCCGCATCCTAGACGGCGAAGGCCTGGCCTGCGTCGTCACCCACAAGAGCATGGACGACATGAAGAAGACCGAGCAGGTCCTCGAGTTCCACCAGACGCTGGGCTGCAAGTACACCGCCATCGGCGGCTTCGGCTGGGACGGCCCGGACCTGGCCAAGTGGAAGGCCTTCATCAAGGAATTCAGCGAAGTGGCCCGCACCCTGGCCGCCAAGGGCCTGTTCGTCGGCTACCACAATCACAGCCACGAGCTCTCCCGCATCAGCGATTCGCCCAAGACCCTGCCCCTCCAACTGCTGCTGGACGAGTGTGACCGGTCGGTGTGGTTTGAGATCGACACCTACTGGATCCAACACGGCGGGGGCGACCCGGCGGCGTGGATCGACAACGTCGCCGGCCGAATCCCCTGCGTGCACGTCAAGGACATGGCGATCGCCGCCAAGCGCGAGCAGAAGATGTGCGAGGTCGGTTCGGGCAACCTCAACTGGCCCCGCATCCTCGAGTCGTGCAAAAAGGCCGGCGTCGAATGGTACCTGGTCGAACGCGACAGCGGCGACCTGGACCCCTTCGAGAGCCTCAAGATCAGCCTGGACAACCTGCGCGCGATGGGGCTTCAGTAAGCTCAGTGGCCGCGGCAACCGGAGTAACTGCGGTAAGTAAAGGCAAGGTGCTTGTGCTGCGGCTACGATCGGAAAGACAGGCGAGACCTTCGAAAAACCGGATTGAACCACCAAGACACCAAGAACACCAAGAAAGCAAAATGAACACGAAGACACGAAGGCACGAAGAAGATGGATCAAGCAAAATCAGGAATTGCAAATAGTTATGAATAAGGATCTTCCTTCGTGTCTTCGTGTTGATATTCATCCTGCCTCTTCTTGGTGTCCTTGGTGTCTTGGTGGTTAATCAAAGGTCTCAGGCGTGTGCTTGGCTTTGGTTACCGCGTTTGCTGTGGTTACCGTGGTTCGCCAATTTGCCTTCGTTAGGTAATCTGCTACCATATTCCGCTCTAAACGTACGAGTCCCCCCAAGGATCATTCATGGCCATTCGCATCAAAGCCCGCAGTGGTGAGTCCGCCGAGCAGATGTTGCGCCGCTTTAAGAAGCTGTGCGAGAAGGAGGGTCTGACCAAGGACGTGAAGCGTCAGGCCTATTACGAGAAGCCCAGCGAGCGTCGTCGCCGGGCCATGCGTAAGGCGATTAAGCGGGCGCAGCAGTTGGCCGGCCTGTTGCCGATGCCCGTGCGTGGCAAGTTCGCCGGGCGCGGTCCCGCCGGCGCGGGCGGTCCCCCGCCACGGGGCGGTCGCGGCGGGCGGCCCACGGGTGGCGCCCTTGGGCGGCCCCCGGGCGGTCGCGGCGGCCCGCGCCGCTGATTGGGCGCTTCAACACGTGATTTGACAACCTTGCAGCCGCCGGTGGCCAAGCATCTCCGTGACCGCATGGAGGCCAAGCCGCCCGCGGCTGCAACTGTTTCCGGCTTTGGCGGGCGTTGGCGGTAACACCATTCCGGCTTGCTGCGCAACGGCATTCACTGCACAAGCAGGCAAGCGGCGCCCGAGGCTGCCACACTCCAAATGGTCGATCCGACTTACCGCCCGGTCCCCCAGAAGGCCTTTGCATTTCGCCACAGACAACCCATTGGGTGGCCACGGCTCTGCTAATCCACATTCCGGAGCAATAGGGCTTTTGTTTTCGCCGCAAAGTCCTTATGCTATGCCGCTGCTTTGCCCGGACGACCCTCCGGCCCCCTTGGCCCATTGACCCCCGACCCGCCCCCCAAACCCTTACGAGGATCTAGATGCACAGGCTCCCGTTGATCGGATCGTCTCTCCTGACGATGGCTCTTTTCGCAACGTCCGCCCTGGCGGCTACCCCGGATGCCCCCGATGCGCCCGGAAACGGCGTGGGCGCGCTGCCCGCCGCGTTCTTCCTGGCGCCGCTGGGAGCCCTGGCGGCCCTGGTCATGGCGTACTTCTTCTACAAGTCGATCATGGCCGCCGACGAGGGCGATGTGAATATGATCCGCATCGCCCAGGCGGTGCGCGAAGGCGCCTACGCCTACCTACGCCGCCAGTACAAGATCGTCGCCGCGGTGTTTGTCGCCCTGATCCTCGTGCTGCTGATGATGGCCTACGGCGGACTCCAGCCGTTGCTCACGGCCTTGGGCGTGCCCATCGCCGGCCTGCTCTCGGGCATCTGCGGCTACTTCGGCATGAAGACGGCGACCAACGCCTCGGCACGCACCGCCAACGCCGCCAAGAAGTCGCTCAACGACGGCCTGAAGATCGCCTTCCGCGCCGGCGCCGTCATGGGCCTGTGCGTCACCGGCTTTGCCCTCCTGGACATCAGCGTGTGGTTCTACCTGCTCACGCAGATCTTCGACATCGGCGATCTGACGGCGATCACCACCGTGACGCTCTCCTTTGCGATGGGTGCGTCGCTCCAGGCGCTGTTCGCCCGAGTGGGCGGCGGCATCTACACCAAGGCCGCCGACGTCGGCGCCGACCTGGTGGGCAAGGTCGAAGCGGGCATTCCCGAGGATGACGCACGTAACCCGGCGACCATCGCTGACAACGTGGGCGACAACGTCGGCGACGTGGCGGGCATGGGCGCCGATCTCTACGAGTCGTATTACGGGTCGATCCTGGCGTCGATGGCGTTGGCGGCCGCTGCCGCGTTCCGTCTCAACCTGGACGCCCCCAGCGCGATCAAACTCGTCAGCGTCGCTCCGGCCCTGGCGGGCATCGGCATCCTCCTGGCCATCGTGGGCATCTTCACCGTGCGCACCAAGGAAGGCGCGAACATGGGCCAACTGCTCAAGGCCCTGCACATGGGCGTGTGGCTTTCCTCGGCCATGATCATCGTCGCCGCCGGCGGCATCCTCTACTGGCTCCTGGGCGATCCGGCCATGCAGAGCCTGGGCATCTCCTGGTGGGGCATCTGGGTGTCGATCATTGCCGGCCTGATCGCCGGCCTGGTCATCGCCTGGGGCACCGAACGCTACACCTCCTACGAGCACAAGCCCACGCAACGCATCTGCGAACAGGCCCAGACCGGCCCGGCCACCGTCATCATCAGCGGTATCGCCGAGGGCATGACCTCCACCTGGATCCCGCTGCTGACCGTGGTGGTGGCGATCCTGGTCGCCTTCGTTTTTGCCGGCGGCAATGAATCGTTCCTGATGGGCGTGTTCGGCGTGGGCATCGCCGCGGTGGGCATGCTCTCGACCCTGGCCATCACCCTGGCGACCGACGCCTACGGCCCGATCGCCGACAACGCCGGCGGCAACGCCGAGATGACCCACCAGCCTTCCTTCGTTCGCGAACGCACCGACATGCTCGATTCGCTGGGCAACACCACCGCCGCCACGGGCAAGGGCTTTGCCATCGGCTCGGCGGCGCTGACGGCCCTGGCGCTGCTGGCGGCCTATGTCATCACCGTGCAGGCGGCGCTGACCGACCAGGTGCGCCAGTCCGACGTGGCGGTCACCGCCTCGGCGGATTCGGCGACCATGGCTTACACCGGCAACGGCGTGTTCAAAGTCTCTCCCATGGGTAGCGCCGAAATCGATGCCGGCCTGCTCCTTCAGCCCGACAAGACCGACGATATCGACAAGGTGCTCAAGTACGGCGACACGGTGCCGGCCGCTTTCGATATGGACCTGGGCGTTTTCGAAGTGGTGCTCACCGCCGCTGATGGCAAGCCCCTGAAGTTTGAGGTGGCGCCCGCCAGCAAGGCCTCGCTGCCGCAACTGCTCCAGTTCTACAACGTGACGCTGATGAACCCGCGCGTGCTTTGCGGCCTGTTCATCGGTGTGATGATGGTGTTCGTGTTCTGCGCCATGACGATGAACGCGGTGGGCCGAGCGGCCTTTGCCATGATGCAGGAGTGCCGTCGGCAGTTTGGCATCATGAAGGGCGCGTTTAAGAAGGCAGGCATGAGCGAAGCCGACATCGCCGACCCGATGAAGTGGCCGTTCGAGGTTGATGTCGACGGCAAGCGTTATCCCGACTACGCCAACTGCGTGGCGATTTCGACCGCCGGGGCGCAGAAGGAGATGGTGGTGCCGTCGATCCTGGCGGTGGTGATTCCGATCGTGGCGGGGTTGATCCTGGGCGTGGCGGGGGTGATGGGCATGCTGGCCGGGGCGCTGGTGTGCGGCTTTGCCATGGCGATTTTCATGGCCAACGCGGGCGGCGCCTGGGACAACGCCAAGAAGTACATCGAGGCCGGCCACTACGGCGGCAAGCGCAGCGACCCGCACAAGGCCGCGGTCGTCGGCGACACCGTGGGTGATCCCTTTAAGGACACCTCCGGCCCGTCACTGAACATCCTTATCAAGCTGGTGAGCATCGTCTCGGTGGTGTTCGCCGGGCTGATCGTCAAGTTCTCGCCGATGATCGGCCAGTGGCTTAACCTGGGATAAGAGCCCCAAGCAAGCCCGGCCATGCGAGTCCCAAGCCCGGCCATGCGAGTCCCAAGCCCGGCCATGCGAGTCCTCTCGCTTGGCCGGGATTTCCATTGGCCGGGATTTCCGCCGGCCCAGATCGCCGCCCAAGCTCTTTCTAAGACTTTCCATATGGAATCGGCTACCCTTCGCCTATGAGCAAAACCACCACGAAACTGCCCGGTGTCAAGCGCCGCGGCAAACCCTCGACCGCCTCGACCGGTCGCACGACGGCCTTGGCGGCGGCCCGCAAGACGCGAAAGTTCGCCGTCGAAGCCGCACGCATGATGACCGACTATCACTGCGAGGATGCCCTGGTCCTGGACGTGCGCGGCAAGAGCGATGTGACCGACTACATCGTCATTGTGTCGGGCACCAGCGAAGTGCAGATCCGCTCGGTGGGTCATCGCGTGATGGAGTTGGCCAAGGAAATGGGCCTGTCGGCGTACACGAAAAGCCCCGGGGGCAGCGGCAAGTGGGTCGTGCTCGATTACGTGGACGTGATCGTGCACGTCTTTGACCCGGTGACCCGCGGCCACTACGACCTGGAGATGATGTGGGGCGACGTGCCCCAGGTGCGCTGGCGACGCGTGAAGAAGCCGGCGGCTAAGGCACCGGAATGAGACGGTCTGACCCCCTCTCCCTTCTTAGGGAGAGGGCTGGGGTGAGGGTTCATACGGATGCCGAGTGCCTGAGCAGCACGAAGATTGCGTACTGACGACATGACCGCAATGGAGCGCCAAGCAACCCGTTGACACCCTCACCCTATCCCTCTCCCTAAGAAGGGAGAGGGGACCGGAGTGGTGCTCTCACAGCGTGACTCCCTCGACCCGCACCGCATTGCGCGTGACGGTGATTTGCACGCCGTCGCCGGGTTGAAACTGCCGCGTGCCGCCTTTGCTGTCGCGGATCGCCCGGATGATCGGCTCGAGGCAGCGCGTGCCCAGGCGGTCCGCCGCCACGCCGGCGATCGCCAGCAGCCGGCGCAGCAGGCCCGCAAGCACCAGCGGCGACCAGGTGCGTGCATCGCTACGATCGAATGATGCGGTCGCGCCCTCGCGTTGCACGTGATCGGCGGCGGCGGCGATGGCAAGATCGACCACCCGGCAGGCCTGGGCCATCTGCTGGGCGAGGGTTACGGCCTTAGCGCCCGCATCGGGGCGAAGGTCGTGCAGCACGGGCAAGACATCGTGCCGCAGCCGGGCCCGCAGACGCGACAGGTCGGCGTTGGTGTGGTCCTCCCGCCAAGGCTGGCCCAGGTCGCGCAAGTGGGCTCGCACGTCGGCGCGGCTGACGCCGAGCATGGGACGAATCAGCATGATCGGCGCGGCATGATCCGCCAGGCGCAGCCGGCGTCGCCAGGCGATGCCGCGCAGGCCGGACAATGATGTGCCGCGCAGCATGCGCATGAGCAAGGTTTCGAGTTGGTCGTCGGCCTGATGCGCGGTGGCGAGGAAGGGCGCGTCGAAGGCCCGCGCCATCTCCGCCAGCGCCGCATAACGAGCGTGCCGGGCGGCGGCCTCGATGTTGCCCTGTTGCCGCAAGGCCGCGGCATCCAGATCGGCACGCAGGAAGGGAAGGTCCAGTGACTGGGCCAGCTCGGCCACAAAGGCCGCGTCTTCCTCGCCCTGCGGCTGGCGCAGATGATGCTGCACGTGTGCGACCGCCAGCGTGAGGTGCCTGCCGCGCCGCGGTGCGATGGCCGCCAGGGCACGGAGCAGGGCGACCGAATCGGCGCCGCCGCTGACCGCCACGACCAGGCGGACGCTGCCGGGAGAACTTCCGGGGGTGCTGTCGGGCGAACTTCCCGGGGCACTTCCGGAGGTCGTCGCCCCCGCGGAAACGCCGCAGCGGCGCCGCAACGCCCCGGCCACCGCTTTGACCAGTCCGCGATGCTGCGGCATCATTCCCTTGTGCGACATGAACCGATGATAGCTTGGATGGAATTTCGGATTTCGGATTTCGAATTTCGGATGTGGCTTCAACCGACGCGATGACACTGCCTGCCTTACCCACCTTGCTATTGGCCGCCTCGCTCTTCGGTGAGCAGAGCTTCTTTTCCCAGGTGCTTCTGATTGGCGGACTGTCGCTGATCACGTTCTACCTGATCTCGCGGATCAAGCGGCGGCGGAAGAATACCGGGCCGCGGCTCACGGCTCACGAGCAACTGGAGCGCAACCGCCAGCAGCGCGGCCTGCGGGGCAATCTGGAGGAGTTGATGGTCGAGGTCGAGCAACTGGCCAAGCGCATGGGCAGCCAGCTCGACGCCAAGTCGCATCGGCTTGAGACGTTGATCCGCCAGGCCGACGAGCGGATCGCCGAGCTTCGCCGCCTTCAGGGCGAGGGGCCGGCCGGTGAAGCGCCCGTGCCGGTGCAGGTTAAGTCAGCGTACGACCGGCTTGACGCCGGCAGCCTCGCCACGCCCATGCCCGAGGCCGCGGTCGAGCCCGAGGCAGCGCTCCCCGAAGGCCCGTTGGCACGCTCGGTCTATGCCCTGGCCGATCAAGGATTCACGCCGGCGCAGATCGCCAAGCAGTTGGACGAGCAGGTGGGGAAGGTTGAGTTGGTGCTGGCGCTGCGGAGGGTGTGAGTGGTCAGAGCCGCGCGGCGTAAGCCTGCGGGACAGAGCCGCGCGGCGTAAGCCCGCGGGTTCGGCCGTCGTTGCACAACCGTTCCGCGGGCTAACGCCGCGCGGGTCTGACAAAGCAACCGCGGGCTAACGCCGCGCGGGTCTGACAAAGCAACCGCGGGCTTACGCCGCGCGGCTCTGACAAGGCAACCGCGGGCTTACGCCGCGCGGCTCTGACAAGACAGCCGCGGGCTTACGCCGCGCGGCTCTGACAAGGCAACCGCGGGCTTACGCCGCGCG
>JBBDMX010000102.1:11476-11542 GCA_040878035.1 Phycisphaeraceae bacterium
GCTCTGACAAGGCAACCGCGGGCTAACGCCGCGCGGGTCTGACAAAGCAACCGCGGGCTAACGCCG
>JBBDMX010000102.1:11642-20716 GCA_040878035.1 Phycisphaeraceae bacterium
TGACAAAGCAACCGCGGGCTAACGCCGCGCGGGTCTGACAAAGCAACCGCGGGCTAACGCCGCGCGGCTCTGACAAGGCAACCGCGGCTTACGCCGCGCGGCTCTGTCGCGGAGCGATGCTCACTTGAGTGAGCATGCCTCGCGGTGGCAGATTTGCCCCAGGGCGTCGCAGGCGTACTTGACGTCCTGCTTGCTCAGGAATGGCCCGAAGGAGAATCGCGTGGTGCCGCCCAAGGTGTGCGTGCCCAGCGTTTGGTGCGCCAGCGGGGCGCAGTGGATGCCCGAGCGCGTGAGGATGCCGTACTCCTGCTCGAGGATGTCGGACAGTGCCTGGGGATGCTGGACGCCCTCGATGCGGACGGAGAAGACGCCGCAGCGGTGCTTGACGCCTTGCGGGCCGAAGTAGGACAGACCCGGTGTTTCGCCCGTTTCGGTCAGGCCGTCGATCATAACGCGGATGAGGTCCTGCTCGTGCTGCCAGAGTTGGTCGACGCCCTTGTTGAGTACCCAGGCGACGCCTTCGGCCAGGCCGATGATGCCGATGGCGTTGTGGCTGCCGGGCTCGAATCGGTCGGGGAGGAAGTCGGGTTGGGTGTCGCGTTCGCTGACCGAGCCGGTGCCGCCTTCGCGGATGGTGGTCATGCGCTGCTCGATGCCCGGGCGAATGTAAAGCACGCCCGTGCCCAGCGGTCCCAGCAGGCCCTTGTGACCCGGCGCCGCCAGCAGGTCGATATTGTCCGCCTCGACGTCGATGGGCACGTGCCCCAGCGTCTGGGCGGCATCTACCAGGAAGGGCACATCGTGCTCGCGGGCGATGCGGCCGATCTCGCGGATGGGCTGGAGCGTGCCGGTGACGTTGGAGCCATGCACCACGGCGATGAGCCGGGTGTCGGGCCGAATGGCCTTGCGGATGTCGTCCGGATCGACCAAACCGGTGCTGGGGTCAACGGGGACGCGCGTTTGCTGGATGTGGTCATGCCGGCACAGCGCGTTGTAGGGACGCAGCACTGAGTTGTGGTCCAGATCGGTGGTGATCAGATGAGTGAGCGCGAAGTGGGCCCAGGTGATGCCGCGGATGGCGATGTTGAGCGAATCGGTGGTGTTGAGGGTGAAAATGACCTGTTCGGGCTTGCCGGGGTCGCCGTGGAGCAGCGTGTTGACGCGCTGGCGGCACACCTGCATGAGCCGGCCGGCCTCGCGGGCCTCGGCATAGGCGCCGCGCCCGGGGCTGGCGCCTAGTTCGGTGGCATAGCGCATCATGGCCTGGTGCACCGCCGGCGGCTTGGGAAAGCTCGTGGCGGCGTTGTCCATGTACAGACGACGGGCGGCGGTCGGGGGATCAGATTTCACAGCAATAGGAGTCTAGCAGATGAAAAGCTGAAGGGGTGACGAGGTAGCAAAGGTGAGGAGACGTCTTTCACCCCTTCACCTTGTCACCTTGTCATCTGCTACGGCACGGGCATACCGAAAAAGGTGGCCGGCTGCCTTTCCTGTTGCGTGATCAGCCGGCGGAGGCGGTCGATGTCCTTGCGAAGCTCCGTCTCATGGCCCTGGGGATTGTCCTTGAGCAGGGCCTGGAGCGTCGCCAGGGATTGCTTGAGATTGCCGGCTTGTTCGAGTTGCCGCGCCTTGGCGAGTTCAGCAGCGAATTGCCTGGTTTGACGTTGGGCTTCGGCGGCGGCGGTACCAACTGGGGCGACGGTGTTCGGCTCGACCTCGGGCGCCGGCGACAGATCGACACGCATGGACGGCTCGACGGCGCGAATCGGCGGATCCGACTCAAAGAGCGACACGGCGGCATCCGGTTTCGGCGCCGGTGTCGCCAGCGCGGTTCGCAGCTCGGGGCTGGCGGCGGCCACCATCGGGTTGACCGATGGCTTGGCCGTGCTGCCGGGCAGTGCGGGATTCCGCGTGTAGTACCAGATCAGGAACGCCACGCCGATGAGCACCAGGATGTTGAATGCCACCAGCACCCATGTCATGGTGCTGAGCTTGCGGTTGCGTTGCTCCAGGGCGTCGATCTGCTGGGCATCGCGGCCCCCGGAGCCAAGCCCTGCACCGTCGCGTCCTTCGGTCGCATCGTCGCTGGGGCCGAAGTCCAGGGCACGGGCCTGCTGGCGCGGGGGCGCCGACGGCACGGTGGCGGAGGTGGCACGCCCGCTGGCGGACATGCTGGTGGTGATGGCGGAGTTGAACCGGTCGGCAGCGCCGGCCTCGTGCGCGGCGTCAGTGGCCGAGGCGGCTTTCTGCTTCGGCGGCGCGGTGCGGGTGCTGGCCGGAGCAGTGCCCAGCACGTCGCGCAGCAGGTCGGCGCCCATGGCGGCCGCGGCTCCGTCGCCCGTTCGTTCACCGCTGCGGCGACGGCTGCCGGCGTCGGCGCGACGCGCCTCGGCGGCGGTCACCCCCGCGCCCCCGGCCGCACCGCTGCTGGCCGCACTGGCCAGCTCACGCTCGAGCATCTGCTTGGCGGTCGTCACCGCCGTCTCATTGGGAAACATCAGCCCCAGCTCATTGCGTTCCTTGACCGGTACGAATGGCGAAGCGCAGGACGGGCAGCGCGATTCGGTCGGCTGGACATGATTGTTGCAACTGTGGCAATAGCCCAGCAGGTGCGCCACGCCCGGGACATTGCGTGCCACCTGCCAGAACTGCCGCGTTGACGGGCCGCGCAGCACGGTGGTGGGCTTGACCTTGCCGGCCTTGACCTGCTTCACCAGTGTCTCATAGCTGCAACCCGGGCGAAACGGGTTGTCCTTGTCGCGGACATACCACGGGCCCATGGCGACCTGCGTCGCCTTGAGCGACAGGGAGTCGAACAGCCCGCCGCACGACACGCAGCGGTCGCCGCCGTGCTGGGGATGGCCGCAGTAGGGACACAGGATCAACTTTTCGTCGCGTTCCATTCGTTGGCCCTGAGGGAAAGAATCATGAGGGATTAACGCTCGCCGCCCACCCGCTTATGCCCGCTGATTGACACACTCGCGGGCCGTCCATAGCGTGGCGCCATGCCTACGTATCGCTTTATGCTTATCGGATTAACCGGGTTGGTACTGGCGGCCTGCCAGGCGGGGTCGAACGCCGGGGGGGCCGCGGGGTCCGGGCAGTCGCCACAAGCGGCAGCGTCGTCAAAGTCGGCGCCACCGGCATCCCCGGTTTCGGGCGATTCGACTGCCGCTTACTCTAGCGGTGATCGAGGCTCGACGCCACTTCCAGCCAAGCCGCTGGCGTATGTCGATGGCCGGCCGGTGACGGCCGGGGCCCTGCTGCCGGCGCTGGTGGAAACCGCCGGGGGACGCATCCTGGCCGAGACGGTGATCGACCAGGGCCTGCGCCAGCGCCTGGAACAGGCCAGGCTCAAGGTCACCGCGGAGCAGATCGAGGCCGAGCGGCAGATTCTGCTGCACTCCCTGGCGGCCGACCGCGACCAGGCGCAGCGGCTGCTGGATGAGCTGCGCCAACGGCGGGCGCTGGGCCAGCAGCGCTTTGCCGCGCTGCTCTGGCGCAACGCCGCCATGCGCGTGCTGGTGCAGGACCAGGTCGCCGTCAGCGACGCAGCGGTCCGGCAGATGTACGAACTGGTCTACGGCCCGCGCTTCGAGGCACGCATCATCGTGACCGAAGGCGCGGGCCAGGCCGCCGACCTGGCGCGGCAGGCGCGCGAGGGAGCGTCGTTTATCGACTTGGCGATCCAGCACAGCACCGATGTCAGCCGTGCCCAGGGCGGGCTATTGCCTACCATCAGTCCCCAGGATGCGACGTTTCCCGCCGGCATCCGCGAGGCCCTGGCCAGGCTCCAACCGGGCCAGGTCAGCGACCCGGTGGCGCTGGACCGTGGCTTTGCCCTGCTCAAGCTGGAGCGAAAAATAGCGGGCGGCGCGGTACGATACGACGATGTAAAGAGTGAGTTGACGCTGCATGTGCGGCGGCAGGCCCAACGCATCGAAATGCAGCGCCTGGCCCGTGAGATTGTCACGGGCGCCAACGTCGTGATCACCGACCCGGGCCTCAAGGAAAGCTACACCCAGCAGAAGGACCGTCTGCTGGCCGAATAGGCACGCCATGAAGATTCAATTCGCCAGCCGTATCGAGCGCCTCCCGCCTTATGTGCTAAACCGTCTCAAGACGCTGATCTACGAGCGTCGCAAGGCCGGCGCCGACGTGATCGACATGAACATGGGCAACCCGACCGATGCCCCGCCGGCGGCGGTGGTGGAGAAGCTGCGCGAAGCGGTCCTGGACCCGCGCAACTCGCGCTACTCGGTGTCGGCCGGCGTGTTCAACCTGCGCCGCGAGATGGCGCTGAAGTATCGCCGCCGCTGGGGCGTCGAACTCGACCCCGCCAGCGAAGTGATCGCCACCATCGGCAGCAAGGAAGGCTTCTCGCACCTGTGCCTGGCGCTGTTGGGCCCGGGTGATACGGCCGTCGTCGCCGACCCGGCGTTTCAGATTCACACCTACGCGGTGGTGCTCGCCGGCGCCAACGTCGTCAGCGTGCCGCTGGGTAACGATCAGGCCTTTCTCGACCGCATCGAGGCCGTGCTCGATGCCATGACGCCCAAACCCAAGATGGTGACGCTCAACTACCCGCACAACCCCACCGCCATGACCGTCGAGCCGGCGTTCTTCGACAAGGTCGTGCGCATGGCCGAGAAGCACCAGGTCATGATCGTGCACGACTTTGCCTATGGCGAAACGTGCTTCGACGGCTACAAGGCGCCCTCGTTCCTTCAGGCCGACGGCGCCAAGGACTACGGCGTCGAGTTCACCACGCTCAGCAAGCCCTACAACATGGCCGGCTGGCGCATCGGCTTCTGCTGCGGCAACCCCGACATGGTCAAGGCCCTGTCCACCATCAAGGGCTATTACGACTACGGCATCTTCCAGTCGGTGCAGATCGCCTCGATCATCGCCATGCGGCAGGGGGATGAGCACATCGTGCAGCAGGCGGGGATTTACCAGAGCCGGCGTGATGTGCTGGTGCGCGGCCTGCGCAAGCTGGGCTGGGACGTCCAGTCGCCGCGGGCCTCGATGTTCGTCTGGGCCAAAATCAAGCCCGAGCACATGGCGGCCTTCGGCGGCAACAGCGTCGAGTTCTGCATGGCCATGGTGGACAAGGCCGAAGTGGCCTTAACGCCGGGGGCCGCCTTCGGCGAACGCGGCGAAGGCTGCGTCCGCATGGCCCTGGTCGAAAACGAACAACGCATCAAGCAGGCCCTGCGGCAATTGGACCGCGTGCTCAACAAACGCCCGACGGCGACGGCGAGCCTTAATCAGTAATGGCCCCTCATCCTTTCCCCTTATCCTTTAACACTGGGGCGGGATGAGAGGCTTAGCCAACATGCCCAAGCAAAGGAAAGCCCATGTTGACACAGCCGAAGCGCGGCGAACAGAACGGATCAAGGCGCTGGTGGTGATTGCCATGTTCTCTGATGACGAGTTGATGGAGCGGTTTGTGCTCAAGGGCGGGAATGCCATTGATCTGGCTTACCACGCCGGATCCCGGGCCTCACTGGACATTGACTTGGCGATGGAGGGCGATTTTACGGCGGAAGAGAAGGAGGGAATCCGGTCAAGGATCGAGGCAGTCCTACAGAAAACCTTCCGTCCGGAAGGGTACGAGGCCTTCGATGTGAGTTGGGAGGAATGCCCCGAACGCCTTAGCCCGAGGGTCCGAGAGTTTTGGGGCGGTTATGCCGCCAGTTTCAAATTGATCGAGGCGGCCCGTTTTGCGGAGTTCAAGAATGACAAAAATGCGCTGCGACGCAATGCCATTCAGATAGGTGCCAAGGGCAAATTTGAGATAGATGTCAGCAAGTTCGAGTTCTGCGGGGGAAAGGTCGCGCAGGATTTCGACGGTTATCGGATTTTCGTCTACACGCCGGCTATGGTTGTATGCGAGAAACTCCGTGCGATTTGCCAGCAGATGCCGGAATATGGGCCGGTGGTCGATAGGAAAAGATCGGGCGCAGCACGAGCGCGGGACTTTGTGGACATCCACGGATTCGTCGAAAAGTTCAAGCTCGACCTGACAGCGCCTGACAATTACTCGCTGTTAAAGAGCATCTTCCTCGCCAAGAGAGTGCCCCTGGACCTCCTGGATCAGGTCGATAATTACCGGGAGTTTCATCGCGCCGATTTCCAAGCGGTGAAGGATACAGTGAAGCCCGGCGTAGGGTTGCGCGAGTTCGATTTTTACTTCGATTACGTGGTGGGCCTGTGTGAGCAGCTAAAAGCCCTTCGGGACGTGTAGGCGCCAACTCTTGACGTAGTCGGTTTTGCCCATGTTGTGGGCCAGGTAAAAATCGAACTTAAACGGGACGCTCCGGAAAAGGTCAAGCAACGCGGGTTTGTAGCCGGCACGCTCAAGATAAAAGCCAATGGTCTGGTGATAGGGGTAGGCGTAGTCGAGTTTCTTGAGCATCGCCGACAGAGTGTTAACCGACACCCTGCCTTGGGCCAAGCCATACGCCTTGGCAACCTCAAACACGCCTCCGGCATAGACGGGGCGCACGGCAATGTCGATGAGGGTGCGTTCAACATTGGTGAGTCGCAGCTTCCCCAGCGGCTTTCCGTCCTCGCCGACGATGTCGTCCTCGATGACACCCAAGTTTCCGGTGTTGCGGCCATTAAGGATGCACAAACGGAAATCCTTGGTCTCGGCAATGTACGCGGTGGCGCGGGGTCGACGAAGGAACGCGGTGTCGATGCCGCCCTGGGTCATCTTGCCCACAGATACGCCTGAACTAAACTGCTCGTGGTTAAGGTAAAGGGTTTTTGGGAGCTGTTCGGTGAGCCCATGAAACTTCATGGCGGTGTAATGCGAAAAATAACCCTTGGGTTTGATGCTGAGAATGACCTCGTACAAGCTGGCGTCGCTCCACACATAGCGGGTAACCTGCTTGTAGGGGGAAGGGAAGGGGAATTTGATGACGTTAAGTTTCCCGGAGTTCTGGAGAAACTCGATGAATGCCGTGGTGCTGGCGGACTGGGCCAAGCGCCAATTGTCGCGTTGCTCGTTGAGGTGGCGGGAGATGTCTTTGAGCGAGAGAATTCTGGCCGGCAATTGATCGAAATGCCGGAGAATGTCCTGCTTGGCGATTTGAAGGCGAGAGCGGTTCATGGTGGCCTTTTGTTGGAGTCTCTGGCAGTATATATACTGCCAGAGACTGCGGTCAATAGCATAATCCGCCAGTTGCCTGGATCAACGCTCTTTACCGGCGAAGGGACCCGAATAAGCACGATTTCCTGACACTTGGAGGGCAGTATATATACTGTCCAAGGGTCAGCTAGGGGTGGCGCGCTAAGCAAGCCGACCCGACGATCGAGCCAAACGGTAAATGCTCAGGCAATTGGCGATCTGGAGAAATCAGGGTGCTGACTGGCTTCTGGCGGTAGTATATATACTACCGCCAGCATGCTTAGTCTTGAAACCAACCGCTCTCATTTAAACACAGCCCTTCGCGGCAACTGCAAGCGACTTGCTCGCGCGGGCCGGTCACACAGGGGGCCGATAAAACCGGGGGCCGAAAACGGGCCGGGCCGGAAACAGGCCATCACTGATTAGTCGTGTGGGGCTGTGATTGCGCCGCCCGGAAGCGACGGGGAGTTGGCGGCGTCAGCCGCGATTTGCATGCCTTGACTTTATGCGTGGCGTAGGTATTATATACATTGAACGAAGCGCGAGGGCGGGAGAGCAGCAGAGCGACCCCGCGTCCTTTGCGTCCTGTGTTGTTTGTGTCTTGGCAGTCGGTTCCCAAGGTTTCCCAGATTAACTGTCAGTCCCTGACATTTACACAATCTTGCTGTTTGCGATGTAAGATATGCTCAAGGATAAGATTACAACTCATGGAGCGGTTTGTCTGGAATGTCAGGGTGACACGCGACTGACACGCACCCTGACATTCGCTAACTCTCGCCATAGCAAGGAGAAATCAAAAGATGACACTCGGGGGGGAGGGGAGGGGGGGCTGACATCCCCCGGATGTGTCCAGATATCCGGAATTGGAGAAAGGCAACCGAAAGCCCACTCGCTCCTGCGGGTGGGATCCCAGCCGCCGGAGCGGCTGGGCTTTCGATTGTTCTTCGCTTTTAGTTCTTCGCTCTTCGTTCCTGGTTCCCTTGGATGCGGCAACTTTGAGGCATGTTCACTGCGCTGCTAACCTGTGCAGCTTCACCTGAATTCAGCAAAGGAGCCCTTTGATGGGACTGCTCGACGGCAAAAAAGGCATCGTGTTCGGCATCGCTAATGATCGCAGCTATGCCTGGTACATCACCAAGTGTCTGCTGGAGCAGGGGGCGACGTGTGCGTTTACGCATCTGCCGGGGGACAAGATGGAGCGGCGGTGCCGGCTGGCGGTGGAGGAACTGGGCGTCAAGGAGCCCTGGCTGATGCCTTGCGATGTGTCCAAGGATGAGGACTTGGACGCGGTGTTCGCCAAGCTGGGGCAGGACCATGGCAAGATCGATTTCCTGATTCATTCGGTCGCCTTTGCCGACCGGCAGTTTCTGGCGCTGGGCAATTTTCACAAGACCAGCCGGGTGGCCTGGACGCAGGCGCTGGACATCAGCGCCTACTCGCTGCTGGCGATGGCGCAGCGTGCGGCGGGGCTGATGAGCGACGGCGGCAGCATCCTGGCCATGAGCTACTACGGCGGCGAGAAGGTGATCCCCGGCTACAACATCATGGGCGTCGCCAAGGCGGCGCTGGAGCACACCGCGCGCTATCTGGCGTTTGAGCTGGGCGAGAAGAAGATCCGCGTCAACACGATTTCCGGCGGACCGCTGCGAACCCTGGCGGCGTCGGCGGTCGGCGGCATCCAGGAAATGTTCGACCACCAGGAGAAGAAGTCCGCCCTTCGACGCAACATCAGCGGCGAAGAGGTCGGCAACACGGCGGTCTACCTGGTGAGCGACCTGTCCAGCGCGGTGACCGGCGAGAACATCCACGTGGACGCGGGCTTCAGTATCGTGGGGTTGTAGCGGCAGGATTGCCAAGCCGGACCTGAGTCCTCGAAGGTGCGGATCCGGGGGTGGATCCGGGGGTGGATCCGGGGGTGGATCCGGGGGTGGATCCG
>JBBDMX010000102.1:20816-62927 GCA_040878035.1 Phycisphaeraceae bacterium
GGATCCGGGGGTGGATCCGGGGGTGGATCCGGGGGTGGATCCGGGGGTGGATCCGGGACTTCGCAAAGCCTCAGCCCCGGCTTGGAAGCCCAATCGGTTTACGGACACAACCCGCTTCCTTACACTAGGGGCCACGCCGCTTGCCTCAAGAGTCCCACCATGGCCATCCGATTTCTTTGTCGATCCTGCCAAGCCAAGATTAAGGTGCCCGATGGATCGGAGGGGAAGAAGGTCAAGTGTCCGCGTTGCGGCACGACGCAAACGATTCCGCAGAAGTCCGAGGAAGAGTTGCCCTCGGGTGTGACGCCCAGGGTTGAGCCGCGTGCCCGGTCGGCCGAGCCGGCGGCGGCCCCGGTCAAGCCTGAGAAGCCGTCCGAACCGGCCCGGCGTGAGCCGGTCGAACCGGCGCCCCCGCAAGCCGCGGCAGACAATCCGCTGGCGGCGCTGGCGGCGGCGGCGGCGGCAATCGAAGGCACTGAGGCGCCGCCTTCGGCCGCGAGCGAGTTGGCGGCCGCAGCGCAGCAAATGCAGGCGCCGGCCCAGCGCCAAGCCCCTGCACTGTCGGTATCGCCATCGGTGGCGCCACCCCCGGATACCCCGGAAACCCCGGATACCCCGGATACCCCGGGTACCGCGGAATCTCCGGAGCCGGGAGAGGTTCGGCAAGTCCAGCAGGCCCCTGATGCTCCGCAACCGGCGGAAGCTGCCGAATTACCCGAACCTGCCGAAGAGCCGCCCGCCGCGCGCGTTGCCCTTGCCCGCCCAACGCCGCAGCCCGCGCTGCCGGCCAGTCCCAGCGATTCGCCTTCCGCCACCGGTAGCGCCACCGGCACCGGGGCCGCACGCCTGGCGGGCTCGCCTCGGCCGATCCCCTTGACCTCTCGCCCCAGTGCCTATCGCCCCATGGGTAAGCCGATCCCGCTGAGCGAACAGACGCCCGGCAGCAGCCGCGCCGAGAGCAGCGTCCCTGCAACCGCCGGCTTTGCGGGAACCGCGCCGCAATACTTCGGCCTCCAAATCGTCGGCTGGCTGCTCATCGGCTTTGCCCTGCTCGCCGCCATCGTCACCGTCCTGGGCGTTATCCTGGCGGTGGCACGTACGGAAATGCCGTTTGGCATCGCCCTGGCTTACCTGATGGGCGGCTTGCTGGTCGCCATCGCCATCCTGGCCGGCGGCCAACTCGTCCACGCTGTGCGTGACATCGCCCGCAATAGCTTCCGGCGATAGCGAGGGATAGGATGGTTCGCATGATGCGCACCAGTTGTCGTCACCTGGCCTTTCCGACCATCATTGTGGCGGCGATGGTTTGCCTTGGTGGAGCTGCCGCCTCCGCCATGGCCCAGAAGGTGACGCTCAAGAGCCCCGTGTCCATCGTCGAGCGCACCCGTGACGGCACGTTGGTCAAGGGCAAGCTCACCGCCTACGACCAGGAGGGCTTTGATTACATCGCCCCCGACGCTCCGGAAGATCACCCCGGCAACCTGGCGTGGTCGCAGCTCCCGGCCCAGCGGCTCTATGAGCTGCGCACCAAGCTGATGGATCGCGATGCGGCGGCGTCCTGGCTGGACCTGGGCAAGACGCTCATCGGACTGGACGACGGCCAGGTGCTGGCCAATCGCGTGCTGGACCATGCCATATCGCTTGATGCGACGGTCAAGGATCAGGCCGAGGCGATCCGCGGCAAGAAAGAGAATTCCGCCGACCCCGTCGCGGCTGGCGCGGCGGACAAGCCTGAGCAGGGCAATGGCGGCGCTGCTGCGCCTGTCGCGTCGGCGCCGCCGGGTGTCGCCGACGTGCTGGGCCAGGCGCAGAAGAACAACTGGGGCCCGCTCGACGAGGAGCGAAGCGCCAAGGTCACCGCCTCACTCAAGGCCTTTGGTGAAGCGGTCCAGCAGAAGGACAAGCTGGGACTTCCTCTACAACTGGTGGAAACCAAGTTCTTCCTCTTCTACACCAACATCTCCCCGCGCGAGGCCCAGAAGTGGGGGGCGCTGCTGGACAAGATGTACGACCGGCTATGCGAGCTGTTTGGCGTCCCCAACGGTGTCAATATCTGGTACGGCAAGGCGGTCGTCTTCGTTTTTGACAAGGCCGAGCAGTACCGCCAATTCGAGGAGGCCGTCTTTGGCATCCCCAATAACAAGGACGACAACACCGCTGGCCGATGCCACAGCAGCGGTGAAGGGCAGGTGGTGATCGCGTTCTATCGGCAGGCGGACGAGATGGTCTTCGCCGAGGTGCTGGTCCACGAATCGACGCATGGCTTTCTGCACCGCTACCGTTCGCCGGTGTTTGTACCCAGTTGGGCCAACGAAGGCCTGGCGGAGTGGATCGCGATTCAACTGGTGCCCAAGGCCCGCTGGGCTCCGGCGCGCATGCGCGAGGCTGACAAGCTCATCCGCCAGCACGGCAGCACGCTGGGCGGCAATTTCTTCACCGCCAAGCAGATCGATGGATGGCAGTACGGCGTGGCGGCGAGCCTGACCAACTGGATGATCCAGGGCAACAAGAAGTTCTACGTCGATTACATCAACGCGGTCAAAGACGGCCTGTCCACGGAGGACGCGGCGCAGAAGGTGTACAGCACCAACCTGGCGGGGGTGGTCAAGGCCTACGGCGAGTCACTGCGGATACGCAATTTGCGGCCGTAGGTACGGCCGCCACGCCGGGGCTGAGGCCGCGAAGGTTAGGGTTACCGTCGCGCGGTGTTTCTGTAATCCGGGCCTTTGCGGACTCAGGTCCGGCGTGGAAATCCCGTGATGGGGAACAGGTTGTTTCAGGTGCCATCAGCGACGTGAAGCCTGGACAGCACGTCGGTGTAGAGCGTTGGGATCGCCGGATCGGAAGCTACCTGCGTCGGCGCAGGACTCGCGGTGTCGGGCATGTTCGTGTCAGTGGTCGGTGCGGGGGTCTGCTCCCCGGCCATCGCTGCCGCCCCCGGAAGGCCGGCCGCCGGCGCCCCGGGAACCCCCGGAAGCTGCCGAAGCTGGACGGGCAGCGGCTCATCCATCAGGCAGCGGCATTGATCCAGCAGCGTCTCGGCCCGTTTGGCCATGCTCGTCAGATGCTGTTCCGTATTCTCCCAGTGCGACTGGAGTGCCGAGAGCCGCCCATCGAGCTTGTCCAGCCGCTGGGTGATGTGCTTCTCGACATTGCCGACCCACTGGTCGTAATCGCGCAGGCTGCGTGCCACGTCCGCCTGCACCTGTTCGCGCAATTGCTTCTGCTCGGCCTGGATTTCCTCCAGCGTCGACTGGTGCTGCGCGGTGTGGGCCTCGGCGGCCTTGAAGAGCTGCATGCCCAGCTTCAGGCGGTGCTCAGCCTGGAGTTGAAGCCGGCGGAGAGCCTCGAGCTGCTCCTGGGGGGTCAACGGACGGCGCGGCAGGCCGGGCAAAGGTTGAATCAGACCGGGGGCACACACGGGGGCCCCGCCGTCGCTGCCGGTGAGTCGTAATGGTGTCATACTCTGGCTCATTGGCGAGGAACACCCCTGGGGTGGGTCACAGGATTGCATCGGCCCATCGCCTCTGCCGGCTGTAAGTTTCGCTGACAAGGTGACAAGGTGATTGGGTGACAAGGTGAAAGACATATCCTCTCACGCCATCCCCCCTCACCTTGTCCCCTTGTCATCTTGGTACCATCGGGCCATGAAGCTCTCACGTGTGCTCGAATCATTGCAATCGCTGGCCGATGAGCGGCTGGCCGAGGCGTGGGACCGTGTGGGCCTGGCGGTGGGGGATCCGGCCTGGCCCGTGCGCCGGGCGATGTTGTGCATCGATCTGACGCCAGGCGTGATGGCCGAGGCGATGGCAGCTAAAGCCTCGCTGATTGTCGCCTATCACCCGCCCATCTTTGAGCCGTTACAGGCGCTGACGACGGCCGACTGGAAGCAGCGAATCATCATGGAAGCGGTGCGGCGGCGAATCGCGCTCTACAGCCCGCATACGGCGCTGGATTCCGCGGTCGGCGGCGTCAACGACTGGCTGTGCGACGCCGTGCTGCCAGGGTGGTTCCCCACGGGCGCCAGCAACGGTGGTTCAGTGCGACCTATTCGCTCGGTGGCGGGAATCGCCCAGCCGTTCAAGCTGGTCACCTATGTGCCAGCCGAGCAATTGGAGCGGGTGCGGCAGGCGATCTGGCAAGCCGGTGGGGGGCACATCGGCGCGTATGACCAATGCTCGTTCAGCGTCGAAGGGCAGGGCACGTTCCGCGGCGGCGAGGGGACGAACCCGACGATCGGCAAGCCCGGCCGGCTGGAGACCGTCACCGAGCGGCGCCTCGAGACGGTGGTGCCGGCGGCGAAGCTGGCGGCGGCGGTGCGGGCGATGGTCGCCGCGCACCCCTACGAGGAGCCGGCGTTTGATGTGTTTCGCCTGGAGCCGCCGGTGGGCGTTGACGGCCGCGTGGGCCAGGGCCGGATCATCGCGTTGGATAAGCCACTCGCATTGACGACCTTGACGGCCCGGCTTAAGAAGCATCTGGGTGTTAAGTCGCTGGAGGTCGCGGCAGGCGGCAAGACTGAACTTCTGTCCCGCCTCGGCTTGTGTGCCGGGGCCGGCGGGTCGCTGCTGGCCGACGCCGGCGACGTGCAGGCGTTCATCACAGGTGAAATGCGTCATCACGAAGTGCTGGCGGCCGTGCAGCGCGGTCAGACGGTCATCCTCGCCGGCCACACGCAGACTGAGCGACCGTATCTGCCGGTGTATGCGGCCAGGTTGCGGCAATTGGTGCGCGATGTGACGTGGCAGGTCAGCAAGGCCGATGTACCGCCGGGAGTGGTCAGATGATTCACCGGCCGCAAGCGGCTCGGCTAAGCTTCTTCCATCCGCGTTCATCCGCGGATTCTTCATCATTTGGCATTTTGCTGCCGCTGGCGTATGATTCGCGGCTCGTTTCACCGTCGCCCCGGCTTGGCCGGAGCTACTAACCCACGACGGAGCATCACCATGGCCGAATTTGCCCGCTTCACCCCCATGCCCCGCGTCAAGCTGACGCAACGATCCAGCAACGGCACGATGTACGTGGACTGGAAGAACGCCGACGACCTTCGCCGGCTGATGACGCCCAACGGCAAGATCCAGAGCCGCAAGCGCACGGGCCTCAACGCCCATGAGCAGCGCATCGTCGCCCAGGCCATCAAGCGTGCCCGCTTCATGGCCCTGCTGCCCTTTACCAGCGCGACGCTGTAGAGAAAACGCAGAAAAGCAGAAAAACAGAACTCGCAGAGAATAGAGAGAGGCGTGCGAACGCCGCGCTCGATTTTCTGTCTTTTCTGCTTTTTACTGTTTTCCTGCTTTCTTGCCCGCGCCCGCTAGAATTCCCCCCCATGGCTCTCACCACCATCTCCGTCCGCGGCGCGCGCGAGCATAACCTGCGCGGCATCGACGTGGACATTCCGCGCGACAAGCTGGTGGTGATCACCGGCCTGTCGGGCAGCGGCAAGAGCTCGCTGGCGTTCGACACCATCTACGCCGAGGGGCAACGCAAGTACATGGAGAGCCTGTCGGCGTATGCCCGGCAGTTCCTGGACCAGTTACAGAAGCCTAACGTCGAGTTGATCGAGGGCCTTCCGCCGACCATCGCCATCGAGCAGCGATCGGCCAGCTCCAATCCGCGCTCGACAGTGGCGACGACGACGGAGATTTACGACTACCTGCGATTGCTCTTTGCCCGCACCGGCCAGCCGTATTGCTGGCACCAAGACGAGCAGGGCCGGACCTGCGGGAGGCCGATCGCCAGCCAGTCGGCGACGCAGATCGTCGATGCGGTGATGGCGCTGCCCCAAGGGACGAAGCTGATGGTGCTGGCGCCGCTGGTGCGCGGCAAGAAGGGGCATCACAAAGAGGTCTTCGACGCGATGGTGCGGCAGGGGTTCGTGCGTGCCCGGGTGGACGGTATGGTGATCGATCTGCGTGACGCCCAGTCGGTCAAGGCGGCGCAGAAGGAGATGGCCCGGTACGAGACGCACGACATAGAGGCGGTGGTGGACCGGGTTGTGGTGAAGCCACAGCACAAGGGAGAAGGGGAGGATGATTCCGGGAGCACGGGCGGAGGAGTCAGGACGCGCGTGGTCGAATCGCTGGAGCTGGCGCTGAAGCTGGCACAGGGGCTGGTGATTATCAGTGTGCAGGGGGAGGCTAAGCTGCCCGCGGCGGGGGAAGCGGGCGAAGGGTGGAACGACACGCTTTACAGCGAGAAGTATGCGTGCCCGCTGCATCCGGAATGCTCGCTGGAGGAACTTGAGCCGCGCTTGTTCTCGTTCAACAGCCCGTACGGCGCCTGCCCGTCGTGCGGCGGGCTTGGCACGATTCAGGAATTCGATCCTGAGCTGATCGTGCCGGATGAGACGGCCACGCTTTCGGGCGGGGCGATCGACGCCTGGCGGCACCACGGCGTCAACATGAACATCTGGTACGCTCGGCTGATCAAGCGCTTCTGTCGGCGCTTCGGCATCGATTCCCACACGCCATACAAGGCCCTGCCCGCCGCGATCAAACGCATCCTCCTGCACGGCACCAATCCTCGTGACGAAGCCAAATACGGCGACCACTTCGAAGGCGTGATTCCCAATCTCCAGCGCCGCTGGCAGAACACCGACAGCGAGTTCGTCAAGGAGAAGCTGCACAAGTTCTTGAGCGAGGCGCCGTGCGAGCGGTGCAAGGGGGCGCGCTTGCGCATCGAGGCGCGTAACGTCTTTATCGAGGGCCAGGCGCCAGCCGCCAAGGGCCAGGCAGAGCAGCCGGCACGATTCAACATCGACGATGTCACGCGCATGACCATCGAGCAGGGCGCCGATTTTTTTGCCAACCTGCGCCTGGGCAAAGAGCACCAGACTATCGCTGCGCCGATCCTCAAGGAAGTTCGCGCGCGGCTGGGCTTCATGATCAACGTGGGCCTGGGCTACCTGTCGCTCAATCGCACCACGGGTTCGCTCTCCGGCGGCGAGGGGCAACGCATTCGCCTGGCGACGCAGGTCGGCTCAGGCCTGGTGGGTTGCTGCTACGTGCTGGATGAGCCGACCATCGGCCTGCACCAACGCGACAACGTTCGCCTCATCGCCACCCTGCGGCACCTGACTGACATCGGCAACACCGTGCTGGTCGTCGAGCACGATGAGGACACAATCCGCGCCGCGGACTACCTGATCGACATCGGCCCCGGGCCCGGCCGGCACGGCGGACTGGTGATCGCCCAGGGCACCCTCGAAGAAGTGATCGCCAACCCGAACTCGCTTACAGCCCAGTATCTCACGGGCCAGGCCTTCATCCCCATGCCCAAGCCGGGGCAGCGGCGCAAGCTCAACCACAAGCACGCCATCACCATCAAGGGCGCCCGCGAGAACAACCTGAAGTCGATTGACGTGGCGTTTCCGATCGGCGGCATTGTCTGCGTCACAGGCGTCAGCGGCTCGGGCAAGAGCACGCTGGTCAACCAGATCCTGCTGCGTGCCGTGCGGCGCAACCTGTTGACCACCGGCGAGAAGCCCGGGGCGCACAGCAGCGTGATCAACGTCGAAAAGATCGACCGAGTGATCGAGGTGGACCAGTCGCCCATCGGGCGCACGCCGCGGTCGAATCCGGGAACCTATGTCGGCGTGTTCGACCACATCCGCAACCTGTTTGCCCAGACCAAGGAAGCCAAGATCCGCGGCTACAAGCCGGGGCGGTTTTCCTTCAACGTCAAGGGCGGGCGGTGCGAGGCGTGCCAGGGCCAGGGCACCAAGAAGATCGAGATGCACTTCCTGCCCGACGTGTTCGTGGAGTGCGAGGTGTGCCGCGGCAGCCGGTATAACCGCGAGACGCTGGAGGTGCATTACAAGGGCAAGACGATTGCGGACGTGTTGGCGATGACTGTCGAGGAGGCCCTGGCGTTCTTCGAGAACTACCCGCAGATCAAGCAGTTGATGGCGGCGCTCAACGATGTGGGGCTGTCCTACGTGCAGCTTGGGCAGGCGTCCACCACGCTTTCCGGCGGCGAGGCGCAGCGCGTCAAACTCGCCACCGAGTTGGGCAAACGCGCCACCGGCCACACGCTCTACATCCTTGATGAGCCGACCACCGGCCTGCACTTTGCTGATATCGCCAAGCTGCTGGAGGTGCTTCACCGCCTGGGCGATGCCGGCAACACCATCGTCGTCATCGAGCACAACATGGACGTGATCAAGTGTGCCGACTGGGTGATCGACTTAGGCCCCGAAGGCGGCGACCGCGGCGGTACGCTCGTCGCCCAAGGCACGCCCGAAGAGGTGATGACCAACAAGGCCTCATTCACGGGGCAGTATCTGCTGAGTCATATGCGAACCCAGGGGCGGCCGGCGTCCGTCCCGCGCACCGCCCGAGCTTCAGAGGCGGTTGGGGTATGACTTCCCGCTTGGCGAAGGACGCCAAGTTCGCGGCGCAATGGTGGCCTACCGATCAGGTGCGGTCTTCCAATTCATTGCATTAGCTCAGCTTGCGATTGCGGCCGGCGCTGGCTATTAACAGACTTTTTACTTTTTTTTCAAGCCGCCTGTGGATAATCTGTAGAAATCCTCAAGCTTGATGGCCCGGCGATTTTCATGTAGGCAGTCTCTTGAGTGTTAGCCGGTCGTGAGCAAAAGGCGTTTGCACGTTATGCAATGACGTTAACCGTGTAATTGCAACATATTACGCTTGTTATAACGCCGTTGGCGGCTCGTGAGCGGTCGTTAAAGGCTGGCTGTGAAGCCTTGGAAGGGCCTACTTGAATAAGCGAACAGGCCTTGTGGATAACGTCCGATTTCTGATGTAAGTTACCCTGCTGCAAGGCCATGGAATCATGACGCGATGGCGCGGAGGTTCGCTCTCTTGCGTCAACGGGTCAGTGGATCATCCGCATCGAGCCGAAATTCGGCACCACGGGCAGGCCTCCCGCCGCAGGATAGGTCGCCGGCCAGTAGACGAAGAACGCTCGCCCCATCATCAGCTCGCGCGGCACTCGGCCCCGAATCAGCGACTGGTCCCGTTCGCCCTCGCCCGCATGAAACACCCGGTCGCGGATCCACGGCTCGACCAGCGACCAATACCGGCTGTCGTGGCTCATCGGGCTGTTGTCGCCCATGCAGAAAAACTGGTCCTCACCGAGCATCACCGGCTGGCCAGACTCTCCGCCCTGGTGCTGCCCCTTGACCAGCCCCCCGCGTGCCACCGACATCGTACCCCGGCTCGAATAATACAAGTCCCGGTCCAACTCAATGTGGTACAGCGTCACCGCGCTGCCCTCGACTCGAATCTCCACCTCCGGCACGCTGCCATCCTGGAGCGGCGGACGTTTCACCAGGTCTTCATTGGACACAGTGAACTTGCTTTCCAAGGCCGCGCGTCCGTCCACCCACAGGGTCAGGCCTTGATCGACGTACCACAGTTCCAGCGATCGGCTCTGGCCGGGCAGGAACGCGCCGACATCGCCCCTGGCCAACTCCACTGCCGCGCCCTGGGACGGCTGCGCCTCGAGGATCGCCGTACCGTCGGCCGCAATCCGCGCTGCGATTACCACGCGCTGGTTGCCATCCATGCTCTCCCAGCGTCCCGTGGTCTGAAGGGTCACTGACAGGCCCGGCTGATCCGGCGTCACCCGCACCGCCAGGCGGATGTCCTCGATCGGCTCCAGGGCGAAGCGATCGATCTCCGAGGGGCGAAATTGGTTATAGGCATAGCGCGTCGCCACGATCGATTCATCCGGATGCACCTGTGCTGTGGCGAAACGATAGCGGAGGCCGCCGGGTTGGCTCCCTTCGTGGCGGTAGCTTCGCGAGTACGTCAGTCCCGGCCAGCGGTCGGGTGAATCAGTCGGTTCCCAGGGGTTGGTCCAGCGTGGCCGCCGCGCCTGTGCCGGGTCGGAGTCCAGCGGCAGGTAGTCGCTGTGATAGATCGGCTGCCAGACCGCCCGCTGCACCTGCGGCCGATCGCTCTTGCGGGCGATGGTCCACGGCTCCTCGTCGCCGCGGACCAGCGGCCGGGTGTAGATGTTCCCTTCCACGATGTACAACTCTTCCCGCGGCAGGCCCACCAGACGCTTGATGTAGTTCTCCTCGGGCTTCTGCGGGTTTTTGAACACCACCACGTCCCAGCGCCGCGGCTCGCTGACGTTGTAGATGTACTTGAGCACCAGGATGCGGTCGCCGGCCTTCATGGGCGTGCCGCGGGGCAGCGCGATGGCGGAGGAGCAGATCGGGCACCGGGCTTCGAGCCGTTGCGTCAGAAAGGAGCGGATGACATATTTGTCCGCGCCCTTGAGTCGTTCGGTTCGGAACTTTTCATCCACATCGATCGAGAACTGGTAGCCGCATTCGGGGCAGGTCGCCGCCACATGCGCGCCCAGCAGCGTCGGCGCCATTGAGCCGGTGGGGATCACGAACGCTTCGACCACGTAGGCCCGGAAGACGAACGCCAGGACGAAAGCGATGATGATCGACTCGATCGTGTCCTTGATCGACTCGTTGGTGGCATCGGAGCGCTTGACGGCGGTGGTGTTGGGATCAGCCAAGGGCGGGTTCCTGGGGCGAGGAAAGACGACTATTGTACCGATTGCTCAAGGCTGTTTGGTGCGTCGCTTAATGGCGCGTTTGAGGACCCGGTCGATCTTCTGGATCGTGGGGACCGACGCCGAATGCTTTCCCGTTTCCAGTCGTGAAATCGTTTCTTGCCGCACCCCCGCCAAGGCCGCCAACTGCTGCTGCGACAGCCTTGCTGCGCGGCGGTCACGGATCAGGCTTCGCGCCAGCGAGATGCGTGCGTATTCCAGCGCGGGGTACGTGCCGTCGGCGTCCGGGGTGGGCAGCGGCGGCAGATCATCCTCGGCCACAGCCTGCCCCGCCTGCCGGCACAGCCGCTCATACTCGCCCTCTTCTATCACCACGAATCGCCGTCCCGCCAGGTGCAACATCTGCGTCGTGTGCATCACTTAGTCCTCGTAAAACCCGTCACGGTGGCCGATCCGCTCGATAATCACCCGCTGCCCTTGGACCCGGAACGAAATTCGGTAGTCGCCGGTGCGCCGGCGGTAATGCCCCGCCAGCGTGCCGCGCAGGGGCTTGCACCCGCTGACCGCCGGCCAGCGCTCTAACTCGGCCAGGATCCGTTGAATCCGCGCGATGATCGGCCGGGGCAGCCGTTCGAGCTCGCGTGCCGCCTTCTCCTCGATCACCACTATGACATGATTATGACGCGCAGGGTCCATTGGTCAAGCTGTTACCCACTTGCCGCGGCTATGAAAAGCAACGATGTAAGACCCGGGCCCAAGACCCAAGACCCAGGGCCCAAGACTCCAAGACGCAGTGGTCAGCGGAACGACGCCGTCATGTCTGCCTTGGCTTCCTTGGCCTGCTTCTTCTTGAACGTGCTGTTCTTGATCAGGTCCTTGAGGAAGCGGTCGTAGGCTTCGCGGTCCATGGGCACGTCCACCGCTTGGCCGGTGATGCCCGCCATGATCATGGCGTTGGCCAGTTCCACGCCGTGCAGGCCATCGGCCGCCGGGGCAATCAAGGGCGTGCCGTCGAGAATCGCTTCCACGAAGTTGGTCGTGATGTCGCGATGGCCGTTGTTGGCATTGTCCACTTCGATGATGATCTTGTCGCACTTGATGTGCGGGAAGGAATTGGGCGTGCTGTCGCTGAATTCCTGCACGGGATGGAGCGTGCGGGTGAACTCGATTTTGGCTGAACCGTCGCAGACGACCTTGCCGTGGTCGCCGACGATTTCCAGGCGGTTGGTGCCCGGGGCTTCGCCGGTGGTGGTGATGAATACGCCGGTGGCGCCGTTGGGGTAGTGCAGGACGGCGGTGACATCGTCTTCGACTTCGATGTGGTGGTATTTGCCCAGGCCCAGGTGGGCATGGACTTTACTGGGCATGCCGCAAAGCCACTGGTAGAGGTCCAGGTTGTGGGGGCACTGGTTCATCAGCACGCCGCCGCCTTCGCCTGCCCAGGTGGCGCGCCAGCCGCCCGAGTCGTAATAGCGCTGGCTGCGCAGCCAGTTGGTGACGATCCAGTTGGTGCGGCGAATCTCGCCCAGCTCGCCGTCCTTGATCAGTTGCCGCACGCGATTCCACACGGGGATGGCGCGCATCTGGAACATAGCGGCAAACTGGAGGTCCTTGCCGTGCTTGCGGTGCATCTCGATCGCTTCCTGGGCGGCCTTGGCGGTGACCGACACGGGCTTCTCGGTCAGCACGTGGATGCCACGGGTGAACGCCGCGATGGACAGCGGTGGGTGGAAGTAGTGGGGGGTGGCGATGAGCACGGCATCCACCAGACCCGAGTCCATCAGCGCCTCGCCATCGTCAAAGCCCTTGACGCCATATTTGTCCACTGCATTCTGAACTTGTTTTGGCTCGACATCGGCTGCCGCGGTGAACTTAAGTCGTGGCACCTTGTCGAAATACGCCATGTGGTTGGAGCCCATGCCGCCGCAGCCGATGACGCCGATCCGCACTTCATTGCTCATGAGACCTGATCCTATGGGGTTATTTGGAGCCCCTGAGTTTATCGCGATCCGCCGGGCGCAACAAATGCGCCGCTTTGAGCGGACAGCCCGCATTGGCATGACGGGGTTACAGTGAAGCCCCGCCGCCAATGCGGGGCCTTCCATCTGCCAAAGCGGCACCTGTATGGTGGCAGCGAACCTGCGCTGGCAGCTTTCCTGGGACGGCCCGGGTTTGGATGGCCGGCGTGATATGAACTCAAGTCACTATAATCAAAGCACTTGAGTTTGCACACCTCCTGCCGCGGCCGCGTTTTGGCCGGTATCGCCTTTGCCATTACCATGCTCAGAGGTAACGCAACGGTGGTTAACGTACGTCAACATCACGATGATGGCATGAGGCCGGCGCCTGGCCGCTTCAATGTGCTATTGACCGAGGATCGGCCTCATCCCTCGGAGCATTGGACTATCCAGTTGCCCCGGTTGCTCGAGCCCCAGGGGGTGCAGTCGTTCGTGGTCCGCAGCGGGCACGAAGCCGTGGCGGTCGTCGAGCGCTTCGAGGTTCACGCCGCGGTGATCGACTTGGCGACGCCGCTGGACGCCGGCCCGGGTCAGGCAGCTCGTCAGCAGGCGTCGCGAACCGCGGGCCTGTGGCTGGTGGAATTGTTCCGCCGGCTGCCGCACGCGCCTCCAGTCGTGATCGTACACGACACCGCTTTCAGCCACCGGGACGTGACCCGCTTGATGCACGACGCTCTGCGCCTAGGCGCCTTTAGCATCCTGGCCAAGCCCGTCGAGCTGGAACAGTTGCTGGCGGTGCTCCAACGCCTGCTGGAGCGCCAGTACCGCGGCGCCTGGCCGGGAAGGGGTAGTAAACCGCCACAGATGGACACAGATGAACACGGATAAAAAAAACAGAAAACACAGGAAATGCAGAAAACACAGAAAGTGGGTAGTGCCCAGCCCAAGGCTTTGCTGCCTCTTGCATCTGTGTCCATCTGTGTTTTTCTGTGGCTAACTTGATTTAACCCCGGCGTCGAACGTTCGACGCCAATGCTCTGACTAACCCGTGCCGGCAGACGCCGGCCAAGCAAGGAGATCGAACATGAAGTTGAAGCCGCTAGGCGACAAGATTCTGGTCAAGCGCGTGGAAGCCGAGACCAAGACCAAGTCGGGCATTTTCCTGCCCGAGACCGCCAAGGAAAAGCCACAACAGGCCACCGTCATCGCCGTGGGCGCCGGCAAGGTGCTCGAGAACGGCACCCGCAGCCAGATGCAGGTCAAGAAGGGCGACAAGATCATCATCGGCAAGTGGGGCGGCACCGAGATCAAGCTCGACGGCGACGAGGTGCTCATTCTCTCCGAGGATGACGTGCTGGCTGTGCTGGACTAAGCGAATTTCGGATTTGCCGATGTCCGTTTCTTAACTTTTCACTCTTTACTTTTTACTTCCACCCGCACTGACAAACCCAAACGGAACCAAATACCCATGGCAGCCAAACTCATTCAATTCGACACCCAGGCCCGCGAGTCCATTCGCCGCGGCGTCGCGAAACTCGCCCGAGCCGTCAAGGTCACCCTCGGCCCCTCGGGCCGCGTCGTGATCCTCGAGAAGTCCTTCGGCTCACCCACGGTCACCAAGGACGGCGTCACCGTCGCCAAGGAGATCGAGATCGAAGATCCCGTGGAGAACATCGGCGCTCAGATGGTCAAGGAAGTGGCCAGCAAGTGCAGCAAGGACGCCGGCGACGGTACCACCACCGCCACCGTCTACGCCGAGGCCATCTTTACCGAAGGCCTCAAGAACATCACCGCCGGCGCCAACCCGACGCAGATCAAGCGCGGCATCGAGAAGGCCGTCGACGCCATCGTCGCCGAACTCAAGAAGCAGTCCAAAAAGGTCAACTCGTCCACCGAAATCGCCCAGGTCGGCACCTGTGCCGCCAACCAGGACCAGGAAATCGGCAAGATCATCGCCGAGGCCATGGATAAGGTCGGCAAGGACGGCGTGATCACGGTCGAAGAAGGCAAGAGCCTGGCGACCACCGTCGAACTGGTCGAGGGCATGGCCTTCGACAAGGGCTACCTCAGCCCTCACTTCGTCACCGACCCGGCCCGCATGGAGGCCGTGCTCGAAGACGCCTACGTGCTGGTGCACGAGAAGAAAATCAGCAGCGCCAAGGACCTGATTCCGCTCTTGGGCAAGGTCGCCGAGACCGGCCGGGCCATTCTCATTATCGCCGAGGACATCGAGGGCGAAGCCCTGGCGACGCTGGTGGTCAACAAGCTGCGTGGCGTGCTCAAGGTCGCCGCCGTCAAGGCGCCGGGCTTTGGTGACCGCCGCAAGGCCATGCTCGAGGACATCGCCACGCTCACCGGCGGCCGCGCCATCATGGAAGAGCTGGGCATCGACGTCGAGAAGTTGGAACTGGCGGACCTGGGCCGCGCCAAGAAGATCGTCCTGGACAAGGAAAACACCACGATCATCGAAGGCGTGGGCAAGTCCGACGCCATCAAGGGCCGCATCACCGCGATCAAGAACGAGATCGAGCGCAACACCAGTGATTACGACCGCGAGAAGCTCCAGGAGCGCCTGGCCAAGCTGTCGGGCGGCGTGGCGCAGATTCAGGTGGGCGCCGCGACCGAGAGCGAGATGAAGGAAAAGAAGGCTCGCGTCGAGGACGCCATGCACGCCTGCCGTGCAGCCGTTGAGGAAGGCATCCTCCCCGGTGGCGGCGTCAGCGTGGTCCGCGCGCGCAGGGCCATCGACAAGCTCGAAGGTCTGATCGGTGACGAAAAGGTCGGCGCCGACATCGTCCGCCGCGCCCTGGTCGCCCCCATCAAGCAGATCGCCCAAAACGCCGGCTTGGACGGCAGCGTCGTGGCGCAGAACGTCGAGCAGGCCAAGGAAGCCAACTATGGCTTCAACGCCCTGACTCGCGAGTACGGCGACCTGGTGAAAATGGGCGTGATCGTGCCCACCAAGGTCGAGCGCGTGGCGCTGCAGAACGCCGCCAGCATCGCCAGCCTCCTGCTGACGACCGACGCGGTGGTGTCGGAGATCAAGGAAAAGAAGAAGGGCGGCGGCGCGGGTGGCGCCCCCGGTATGGATGACATGGATTACTAAGCCATGCCCCATCTTCTGGGTGACAACTCGTAGCAACCAAGCAGCGGGACCGCGAAAGCGGTCCCGCTGTGTTTTTGGAGAAACACTGAGCTTGAGGGGACCCACCCGCAGGAGCGGGTGGGCTTTCGCGTCGGTTGATTTCGAGGGGTTTTTGGAGTTGGGGTTGTTGGCGCTTTATTGCGTGCGGTGGTTGTGCGGGTCGTCGCTTGGAGGGAGCAGCGACAGCACGGCGGCGTGCTGGTCGGCGTGTCGGCGGATGTAGCGGGCGATGGCGACTTGATGGCGGCGATCTTCTGCGGGGTCGCACTTGGGGCGCAGGGCCCAGAGTCCGCCCTGGACGTGGGAGAAGTGTCCGAGTTCTTTGAGCTTGTGGGTGACGAAGGTGCGCGCCAGTCCCAAGAGGCGGCGCGGGACCGGGTCGTGATCGTATGCGAAAAGCCCACCCGAAAGCCCACCCGCTCCTGCGGGTGGGAGATCTTGGTGCGGCGCGGGGGGATTCCCACCCGCGGGAGCGGGTGGGCTTTCGCTTTGCGCGGGTGGGCTTTCGTGGGGATGGATGATGCGTTTGCGCGGGTGCGTGAGCTTGACGCCTATCGCTTCGAGATGCTTGTACGGATCGACACCCACGGGGACGAACCGCGCCAGCAGATGCCAATGAACTCCGCCCACGGAGAGTTCGACGATCTCGACCTTGTGGTAGCGCAACGCATCCGCGAAGACCTGACACACCAGCGCCCGCAACTCGCGCGGCACGAACACCGCGTCGCGCGGCATCATGTGGCGTGCTTGCTCGAACATCCCGTCGTAATACCCCGGCGGCGGTGGAAAGTGGTAGTCGCCTTCGACGTGGGCTTCGTGATGGCGAGAACGGAACCCTTTGGGATCCCCCGGCAGCCAGGTGCCGAAGGTGTTGCCCATGCAGTGATACCAGTTCCGCCACGGAAGGATGGTGGACATAGAAGCAGCGTAGCGACTGTCGAGGCATAAAGGAAGATCCCACCCGCCGGAGCGGGTGGGCTTTCGGGGGTGGGCTTTCGGGGGTGGGCTTTCGGGGTTCGAATTCCCGTTGGCGCGTTTTACTGCACCCAGGGGCGCTGCCCGCTTTCGCTGGTGTAGTGGTGCAGCTCGATGCGGTTGCCTTCGGGGTCGGTGATCCATGCCTGGTGGCTGCGGTCGTGGCCGCGCTTGGGGTCGGTGACGGTGACGCCCGCCTGGCGCAGATGGCTCACCACGGTGTCCAGGTCGTCCACCTGGAGGCAGAAGTGCTGGTAGGCGGGCTTGCCTTCGATGGTGGTTGGCTCGCCCTTGAACATCTCGATGAAGGTGCCGCCGCCAGCGTGCAGGTACATGCCGCGTCGCTTGCCGGCGCCGTCCAGAAACGTGAACACCTCCGTCAGCCCCAGAAGGTCCACGTAGAATCGCTCCATGGCGTCCAGGTCACGAACGATAAAGCACAGATGAGCCAGACGAGTGATCATGGGTTGCTCCAATAGAAACGTCGAATCGCTCACGGTCGATCGGCGCGCAGAAACAGGTTGGCGTCGCGGTTGTCCGGCAGGCGGGAGGGATCGGGCACGTGTCGCAGCCGTGCGCCCACGACGTAGAGCCGATAGCGCGGCTGAATCGCCAGCGACCGTCGCACCCACTCGTTGCCCGCCATGCCCGCGATCTTCGATCGCCACGGATTCAGTTCGCCGATCACATACGGCGCCGCCGACTTGAGCAGTTCTTGGGCGCCGCTGATCGCCAGCGGTTCGGCGCCCTCCAGGTCGAGTTTGATCAGGCACGGCGATGACCCGTGCAGCACCTGGTCCATGCGCACCGTGCGCACACGCGTCGCTTGGGTATGGTCCGCTGGCTCGACGAAGAGTGTCGAGCAACCGTGATTGTGCTGGTCGTCGTCGGGCGGAAAAAAATGGATCGTCGCCTGGCCTTCCTGGTCCGACAGGGCCGTGTCATGCACGGTCACGCGATCATTCAAGCTGTTGAGCTTCAGGTGCTCGATCAGGCGTGCGCGATTGTTGGGCTGGGGCTCAAAGGCATCGACGTGGCCGCGCGTGCCGACTCGTTGTGCCGCCAGCAGTGTGAAGTAGCCGATATTGGCCCCGCCATCGACGAAGTGATCGCCCGGGCGCAGCAGTCTGCGGATGAGTCGGCCGGTGGTCAACTCGTAGAGGCCGTAGGCCATGCAGCAGTCGGGGTAGACGCTCAGGTCCAGATCCATCTTGAGGCCGGAGGGGAGGGTGAAGCGTCGCCGCCATGCCTGACGGGGCACGCGCCGCCGGACGCCGCGCACCAGGCGATAGCCGCCGCGCCCCGTCGGTGCGATGCGCGACCAGAGGCGCAGCGCTGATTCCAGCATTCCGCTCGACATGTGGAGCATTGTACGACGATCCAATCCGCCCATTTCCATCCCGCCGTCTTCCTCGCTAATCTATCTGGCCCCGTGTTAGCCCCACCCCCCCCGCAATCGGAGACACCCAACTTCCATCATGCGAATCCTCCTCACCACCACCAGCTACCAGGACACCCCCGGCCCGCACCACGACACGCTTGCCCAGAGCGGCTACGATGTCGTCCGCGCCCGCGGCCCGCTCACCGAAGCCCAGATGCTCCAACTCGTGCAAGCCAACGGCGGGTTTGACGGCCTGCTCAACGGCGACGACCACATTACCGCAAAAGTGATCGACGCCGCCCTGGCCACGCCCACCAAATTGCGCGTCATCGCCAAATACGGCATCGGCCTGGACTCGATCGACGTCACGCACGCCACCGCCCACAGGATTCCCGTGCTCTTCACCCCCGGCGTCAATCACACCACCGTGGCCGAGCACACCTTCGGCTTAATGATCGCCCTGGTCAAGCATTTCTGGCCGCATCTGCGTGCGGTCAAGAAAGGCGAGTGGAAGCGCATCACCGGCCACGAACTGTATGGCAAGACCGTCGGCGTGCTGGGTATGGGCCGTATCGGCAAGGAAGTGATCAAACGGGCCCGGGCGTTCGACATGCACGCCGTCGCCTTCGACACGTACTGGGATGAGGCCTTCGCCAAGCAGTATGACGTGCGGCGCTGCGCCACGGCCCAGGATGTGCTCCAAATCGCTGACGTGGTGAGCCTGCACATGAACCTGACGCCGGAGAACCAGGGCTTTATCAACAAGGATCGCATCGCGCTGATGAAGGAAGGGGCGCTGGTGATCAACACGGCGCGGGGCGGCCTGGTGAACGAGGCGGACGTGGCCGAGGCATGCAAGGCCGGCCGGCTGGGCGGATACGGTGCGGATGTGCTCAATACCGAGCCGCCCAAGTCGGGGCATCCTTTTGAGGCGATCGACAATATCATCATCACGCCGCACGTCGGCAGCCGCACGTTCGAAAGCGTCGAGCGTCAGGCCATGCGGGCGACGCTGAACCTGGTGAACTATCTAAACGGCGCCAAGGATTACATTCAGGCCAATGCGTTCTAATATGTAGCGGCGAAAAAGCCCGGCCATGCGAGTCTGCGAGCTTGGCCGGGATTGGTCGCAATGCCAATCGCCCTCACCCCAGCCCTCTCCCTCAGAAGGGAGAGGGAGTAAGAGGGATCACAGGAGCAGAAACCATGAAAGCCGCGGAACTCAAAGGTCGCACCCGGCAGTTTGCGGTGGACGTGATTGGCATCGTGCAGAAGCTGCCCAGAACCTTGCCGGGCAAGACCGTGGGTGAGCCGCTGATTCGCTGCGGCACGGCCTTGGGTTCGGCGTACCGCTCGGCCTGCAAGTCGCGCAATCACTACGACTTTGCCGCCCGCATCGCCGTCGTCGAGGAAGCCGCCGACGAATGCTGCTACTGGTTCGAAGTGATTCTGGCCACCGAATTACTCAAGCCCAGGACCGTCAAACCCCTGCTGGACGAAGCGCAGACGCTCAAGACCATTTTCGTGCGCTCGCGCAAGAGTGCCATGAAGCGTCTGCGGCAAAACACGGGCGGTTTCGGTGGTGGCGCGGGGTCTGGGGGGCCGGGTACTATGGGCGAAGACGATATCCCGTTCTGACTTTAGGAGCCGCCTTTGCCAACCGAACCATCGCCGAGTCAATGGGAACAGATCGAGGCCGAGATTTTCGCCGGGCACAAGATCCAGGCGATCAAGCTGCTGCGCGAGGCCACGGGTGGCGGGCTGGCGGAAGCTAAACAAGCCGTCGAACAGCACGAAACCGCGTTGCGTTCGCAGCATCCCGAGAAGTTCACCGCCCAGGGCAAGGGCTGCGGCACAGCCGTGCTGATGCTCGTCTTGGCCATCTCTACCGCGGTTGTTATGATCACCCAACTTTGATTGGAGAGTTATTCATATGGGCGCTGCGCAGAACACTGCCGATGTCGGTCTAATCGGCCTGGCGGTCATGGGCCAGAACCTCGTGCTCAACATGGCCGATCACGGCTTTCACGTGGCGGTGTACAACCGCACCACATCGACCATGCAGGACTGGCTGGCCAAGCTCCAGAAGGAAGAGCCCGCGTCGCCGCGCGTCAGCGGTCACGCCGAACTGGCGGACTTCGTCAGCGCCATCAAACGCCCGCGCCGCGTCATCATTCTCGTCAAAGCAGGCAAACCCGTCGATGCGGTCATCGAGCAACTGCTGCCACTGCTGGACAAGGGCGACATCATCATCGACGGCGGCAACTCGCAGTGGACCGACACCATTCGTCGGGAAAAGGAGCTGGTGGACAAGGGCATTCACTTTGTCGGCTCTGGTGTGTCCGGGGGCGAGGAAGGGGCTCGCTTCGGCCCGTCGCTGATGCCCGGCGGATCGGCCGAGGCGTGGAAGCAACTCCAGCCCATCTGGGAAGCCATCGCCGCCAAGGTCGACGCCAAGACCGGCAAGCCCATGGAAGACGCCAAGCCCGGCCAGCCCGTCGAAGGCGGCGTGCCCTGCACCGCCCACATCGGCCCTGATGGCGCGGGCCACTACGTCAAGATGGTCCACAACGGCATCGAGTACGGCGATATGCAGCTCATCTGCGAAGCCTACTTCCTGCTCAAGAACCTGCTGGGACTCAAGGCCGATCAACTCTCGGCGATCTTTGCGGAGTGGAATCAGGGCGACCTCGATTCGTTCCTCATTCAAATCACCGCCGACATCCTTGGGCAGCGCGATCCGGAGAACAAGCGCAAGTTCATCGTGGACCAGGTGCTCGACACCGCGGGCCAGAAGGGTACGGGCAAGTGGACCAGCGTCAGCGCGTTGGACATGGGCGTGCCGGCGCCGACGGTGGCCGAGGCCGTGTTCGCCCGCTGCATGAGCGCGGTGAAGGACGAGCGTGTCATCGCCGCCAAGAAGCTCAAAGGGCCTAAGCCGCGATACGACGGCGGGAAGAAGAAGCTGATCAACGCTGTGCGCGATGCCTTGTATTGCTCCAAGATCTGTTCCTACGCCCAGGGCTTCCAACTCATGCGCGAGGCGCAGAAGGAATACAAGTGGAAGCTCAATTTCGGCGAGATCGCCATGATCTGGCGCGGCGGGTGCATCATCCGCGCCCGCTTCCTCCAGAAGATCAAGGAAGCCTACGATCGTGACGCGGAACTGGTGAACCTGCTGCTGGACCCGTATTTCAAGAAGGCGATCGACGGCTCCCAGGGCCATTGGCGCAAGGTCGTGGCGCTGGCGGCCGAAGAGGGCGTGCCTTGCCCGGCGTTCATGAGCGCGCTGGCCTATTACGACAGCTACCGCAGCGCCACCCTGCCGGCCAACCTGCTCCAGGCGCAGCGCGACTACTTCGGCGCCCACACCTACGAACGCACCGATAAGCCCCGCGGCCAGACGTTCCACATCGACTGGCCCGAACCCTCGCGCCCGCAGATCGAAACGAGCGGCAGCGGACACTAATGGCTGATCAGCAGCGTCAACTGGTATACTCAAGGCCGGGTTTGCGCGACCTGCGCGATCTGCCTAAGGACGTCCAAAGGCGGGTCGTGGATGCGCTGGAGCGGCTAGCGACGACGGGACATGGCGACGTCACGAAACTTTCAGCGATGGATCCTGCCTATCGTATGAGAGTTGGAACATACCGCGTTCTGTTTGACTTCGAAGGAAGCGGCATCGTTGTGAAAGCGATCCGGCACCGGCGCGAGAGTTACCGATGACCACAAGCGCAGACATTTCGCTGACGCCCCAGATCATCCGCAAGGGTGACAACGCTGAGTACGCCGTGCTGCCGTGGGAGCAGTATCAGGCATTGCTGGAACACCTGGAAGACCTCGAAGACCTCTTGGCTATTCGCAAGGCCAGGGCGGACGACGACGGCACCAGGATTTCTCACGAGCAGGTGAAGCAGGAATTGGGGCTGTAGTGGGCGTGCTTAATGTGTACGCAGCCGCCTGTGGCTTGGCGCGGTGACTCCGCACAACTTCACGCACGGTGCACACCGTGGCCTATCGCCGCGCGCCATCGCGGTACAATCCCCCCATGCTCCCCGCCCTGATCATCGCCATCGCTGCCGCCACGCTCGCCAGTGGCGCCGCGCTGTGGTTCTACGCCGAACGTCGCCGCCTGGCCACCGACAACGCCACTCTGCGCACCGACATCCAGGACCGCACCACCCAGCACACCACCCTCACCGCCGAACTGGGCGCACTGAAAACCGAAATCGCCGTCGCCCAGGAAAAGCACCACGCCATCGAAAAGAGCTTCGAGCAAGCCCAAACCCAGCTCCGTGACGTCTTCCGCTCCCTCGCCGGTGATGTGCTCAAGGAAACCAACGCCCAGTTCCTGCAACTGGCTCGCAAGACCTTCGAAGGCGAACAGAAAGACGCCGTCGCTCAGCTCGAACAGCGCCAGCAGGCGATCAAGGCCATGATCGATCCGATCAAGGAAACGCTGACGCGCTACGACAAGTCGGTGCAGGAGATCGAGAAGTCGCGCACCGACGCCTACGCCGGCCTGCGCGAGCAGCTCAAGGCCATGCTGGAAGACCAGGGCAAACTGCGCGGCGAAACCGCCAATCTCGTCAAAGCCCTGCGCCGGCCAGAAGTCCGCGGCCGGTGGGGCGAACTCCAGATGCAGCGCGTCGCCGAGCTGGCGGGCATGATCGCCTACTGCGATTTCGAGCCCCAGACGACGCTGCTCACCGAGGAGGGCCGACTACGCCCCGACATGATCGTCCGCCTGCCCAGCCAGCGGCGCATCGTCGTGGACGCCAAGACCCCCATCGACGCTTTCATCGATGCTCTGGAAGCCACCGACGACGCAGTTCGCGAGGCCCACCTCGACCGCCATGTTCGCCAGATCGAGACGCAGATCAAGTCGCTCTCCGCCAAGGCTTACTGGGACCAATTTGAACACGCGCCCGAGTTTGTCGTGCTCTTCATCCCCGGCGAAAGCTTCCTTCAGGCCGCCGTGCAGCGCCGGCCCGAACTGCTCGAATCGGCTTGGGCTCAGGACGTCATCATCGCCACGCCCTCGACGCTCATCGCGCTGCTCAAGGTCGTGGCCCTGGGCTGGCGCGAGCAGCAGATCGCTGACAACGCGCGCCAGATCAGCGACCTCGGTGCCGAATTGCACAGCCGCCTGGGCACCATGTGCGAGCATCTGGGCAGCGTGGGCAAGTCGCTCGACACAGCCGTGGGCCACTACAACAAGCTCGTGGCCTCCTTCGAGAGCCGCGTGCTGGTGCAGGCCCGCAAGTTCGAGGACCTGGGCGGCGCCTCGCCCAAGGCCCTGCCCGAGGATATCAGGCAGATCGAATCCCAGCCGCGCGAGATCAAGACAGCCTGATCCGCCGCTGCCGTCTCCGGCATGATTTTGTCTCGACGAGCAACTGCTTCACGATTGAGCTTGCAGCGGACGATGTAGTCGTGAGGGCTGCACCCCAAGCGAGCTGAAAAAGCTTCGTTCTAGGGTCGAGCGGGAAACGTGACTGTGCCTGATCACATCATCAACACTGACGCCTGCGTGTGCCTTTTCGCCGATGAACTGAGATTCGTTCTCGAATCCGACGTTACCGGCCGCTCACTCAACCTGTGGGGTTAAGGGTCGTGGGCACGCCGATCCTGTTCCACCATCGGCGATCTGTTGTATGAGCAGCGCCTGGCGTGAGGCGGTGAGCACAGATTCGGTTGCCAGCGACCCGTCTGAGGCATCGCCGCGCAGTTCCTGAAGGAATTCCTCCAAGGGCAAGTAGCTCGACACGGCGTCGGATGCCTCAATGATGCGAGGCATCTTGTCGTCATGCGTTGCCAACTGGACCGACCGGCTCTGAGCGCTGGCTTCCAGCACGCCCGCTTGGCCGTGACAAGTGAAGCGCCAGTACTGCGGGGCCTGGTAGCCGCAACGCTCGGGGGCGAGGTAGGACACATCGCCGATGACTCCGCCGCCGTTGTCCAGTTCGAGCATGAGCTGGGCGCCATCCTGGAAATGGGGGTACTGCCTGGCCCGTTGGTTCCATGCTCGCGCCGCATGCACGCGTGTCAAGCGGCGGCCCGTAAGCCACGGCAGCAGGTCAATGGCGTGAATGGCGATGTCGTTGATCGTGCCGCCGTGCTTGCCGGGCTCGAAGTACCAGCCTGGCCGTGAGCCCAGTAGTAACGGGTGCTGCCCGGTAAAAAGCACATTATGCACCTCACCGATGGCACCTTCGCGAATAAGTCGGCGCATGGTTCGCAGGGGGGTAGAGGCGCGCAGGTCCAGCATACACCCGACCGACAGGTTATTCCGCCGGGCCACACTTGCGATCTCCTCCAGTTCAGCCAGTGACGTGCAGATGGGCTTGTCCGCCAGCACGTGCCGGCCGGCTCGCAGCGCCGCGATCACGAGCCGGCCGCGAGCCGCGTAAAAATCGCCCACCGCCACCACATCGCAGTCAGTGTCCTGAAGCAGGTGATCCAGCCGACTGTGCGTCAGCGTCACGTCACCTTCGCGGCGCAGATGCTCGGCGGTGGCTGGATCTTCCTCGCAGTTGGCCACGATCGACAGGTCCGGGTGGGCACGCACAGCGCTGTGCAGGGCCATGATGTGGCTGTGGCGAAAGCCGACGAACGCGAATTTCAAGGGGTGGTTGTCGCTTGCAGGCATGATGAAAGTTCACTGTGAGTAGTAAGTTAAAGGATTACCTATAGCGGCGCGGCAGCGGGTTGTGCCGGTGGCATTCAAGCCGCCCCAGGTGCAGGAAATGTTGTACGTCGGGCCTTGCGGATAGGCCATAAGCGAACTGACCAGCACCTCACCCAGCGGGGCATCGCGGTCATGCAGGCACACTGCGGCAAAGTCATCGGCGTCGCCGAATTCGTTGTGGCACATCAGCCGGCTGAAGACCTTGGGCATGCGCTGGCCAAAGAGAACGATTGCCTGATCCAGCGGATGAGGGGCGGTGCTATTCAAGTTGCCGCCGCCATAGCGCTGACTGGCCTGCCAGTCCCAGCGTCGGGCAAATCGGCTGAAGCTGATGCGGGCGTGCACCAGGTCGCCAAGCTTGCCCGACGCCAGCACCTCCTGCAACTTACCGAACGCCGGGGCAAAGCGTGCATTCTGAAAAGCGAATAGATGACGCCCCGCCTTCTTCGCCGCGGCCATCATCGCATCGAGATCCTCCACCTTTGACGCCAGGGGCTTCTCGCACAGCACGTGGTAACCCGCTTCAAGCGCCGCGATCGAGACCGCCGCGTGCTCGTGACTGGGCAACGCGTTGACGATCAACTCGATGCCAAGGTCGCGCTCGTGAAGCAAAGCCTGGTAGCTGCCAAAGCCTCTGGCGTCGAACTCCTTGGCCGCTTCAAGGCGCTGGGGCATCGCGGCGGCCACGGCGACTAGCTGGTATTGCTCGCCGGCCTGGCGCAACGAGTCGAATTGAATGCCATACCCACTGCGCCCCTGTCCCCAGCACTGCCACTTTTATCCGATGACTCACAGTTGTCTCCTTGGCGGAAGTTTCATGCATGCGATGGGGCTACGATCGCGTCGCTTTCGTTGAGGATGCAGACATCCCAGGGGGAAAGCTGCACATTTCCCGCGGCGAATGTGCCCAGAACGACTCTGCCCGGCCTGACTGCCGGCACACTGACGGGCCGATCGGACTGGTTGAGATAGAAACGAATCGCGCCGCGTTGGAGGATCTCGACCCCGGGCGCAGCGTCGGGCGGCATGCTCACCCCGGCCGACTCGACGACCCACCGCAGCAGTTGGGCAGACGAAGCCTGGTCCATCCAACAGCCCTGGTAGATGGCGACGCCCCTGCCCTGCGTCCGGCGTGTGATCGCCGCACCGCCCTTGAAACGGCCACTCTCATATCGCGCCAACACCCTGACCTCACCGATCGGGATCAATTGCTCCATGGTGTCGACAGCCGTACCGTTCAAGGGCGAACTGATATCGCCAACCAGATGCACTTCGTGCCGGTCAAGATCGACTGCGCCCGACTCCAGGCGATCCGGACGACGGGCAAGCACCTGGCAGCGCTCGGTTACGTGAACGCCGAACAGGTCGCCCAGGCCGATCGCCTCCGGTTCAGTGAGGAACTTGCCGTTGCGATCGCGCGTCGCCAGCGACGTCTGTGCCAGGACCACTCCGCCTTGGTGAACGTACGCGGTGATCACCTTGCGCAGCGTCTGATCAACCATCTGAAGCCGCGGTAGAATCAGCACCTTGTAGTGCGACAGGTCAACCGACCTGGCGGCGGGCAGAATATCAGCCGATATGTGCATGCGGTTGAGCGTGCCATGCATTGCTGCAACGCGTTCAAAACCTCTCTGCTGCTCAAGCGCGGCACACAATGCCACCTCATAGTCGTGCAGGATCGCCACTTGGGCTCGCCGTGGTGGCGGCAGATCGCCCAGTCGATCGAGCACCTCACGCAATTCCCGGCAGACCGTCTTGACCTGCTGATAGGGCGCGGCGGGCAGTCCCGACCAGTCCAGTACCGCTGCATGGTGGTGTTCACCCATGGGTGACTGACGCCAGCGAAAATAAAACATGGCGTCGGCGCCTCGGGCGAGCATTGCATAGGCCCAGGGGCGAAGCGTTGCCAACCCCTCGTCGCTGATTGAGTCGTGGTTCCAGGCGCCCGTCTCCATGATCCATAGCGGCTTGCTCCCGGCCACTTGGCGCATGTAATCCATCTGGGCGCTGTAGTAGTACCGGTCGGCATAGTAATTCCAGTACACATCCACGCCCACGGCATCGAGGCTGTCAAACATCTGCGCGACATCAATCCCCGGGTTCAAGCCGGCCCAGACGTTGGTGGTGATCGGCTGCCGCACGCCTGCTGCGCGAAGCTGCGCTGCTTGGCCATGAATGCATCGCGCCTGGGCTTGATCGGTAAACCGGCGAAAATCCAAGCGCCAGGTGAGGCGATCACAGCGCGGATCGATCTGAGCAAAGTCGGTCAGCTCGCCCGACCAGAACACCGCGCCCCAGGCATTGTTGACCGCTTCAATCGTCCCGTAGCGATGGCGGATCCACTGTCTGAAGCTGGCCAGGCATTGTTCGCAGTAACAAGGTTCCATCGACGAGGGCTCATTGTCGATCTGCCAGCCCACGATGGCCTCATGCGTCGCGAAGGCCTTGGCCAGTTGGGCGACGACGCGAGTCGTCAAATCGGCATAATCCGGCGAGGTGGGGCAGCAATTGCGCCGGCCCCCGTGACGCGCTCTGCGGCCGAACTCGTCCACGCGCATGCTATGCGGATATCGCATCGCCAGCCAAGCCGGCGGCGCGGCCGTTGGCGTTCCCATGACGACAGCGATCCCTTTGTCCCAAAGCATGGCTACGGCCGATTCGAGCCACCCAAGCGAGAATTGCCCTTCGTGCGGCTCGAGGCGTGACCATGCGAATTCGCAAAGCCTTACGGCGTTGATGCCGGCGTCGGCCATGAGCTGAATATCATGCTTCCACCGGGACGCCGGCCAGTATTCGGGGTAGTAAGCGACGCCGCGCCATTTCATGTCATGATTTCCTGAGGGCCATTGCCGGCCCGCATGCCCGAGCCTGCGCCGCATGATCGTACGAATTGCGGGTTCGCACCAGCAGCCTGGGGGTGTCGGCCCCGATGCTGTCCGCCGTGGGTCAGCCGTGGCTTTCAACGGTTTGCACCAGTTGCCGGGCTCGTTCGCAGGTCGGTGCGAAGGCTTCGAGGATGAAACGGCCCCGGCACAGCCTATCCACGATCGCCTCAGGCGACTTGCATTGGGCGAGGTTCATCCCCAGATGTACCGGCGTATCGAGCGAGGCCTCGATCAGCTCATCACCAATCGACTCCTCCAGTCGCGGGCCGTTTGAGTCCTGTAGGACCTGCTGAACCGCAAGGCCCGGTACCCGGCAAACCCGCGCCGAACGGGAGACGCCTATCGAATGATGATGGTAATAGACCGCGCCAGCTTGTTCGCAGAGCATGACAATCCAGGGATAGTCGAACTGCTCGGCCATGGGGGCAGCGATCAGATCACCGGGGTCGCCATTGACAAAGATGAGCCTGGGCTTGACCGCCACGCCCCACACGCCGCCGGGCTGTGATCGGAGCATGGGCACCCGATCCTCCAGTACCCGCTGTAAGCTCAGAATGCTTTCCGTACAAAATCGCAGCAAGCCGTCAACCGCATCGGGTGCATCGTAGAGGTCGGTGAAAAGATCCTGGCCACGCATGTCCAGCGCCAGGTCAAGCGGACTGCGGTAGGCGTGGCTGGCCACCACGATCCCCTCAAGATCCTGCGATGCCACGCCGCGCCAGAATTCCACGGCATAGTTTACCCACCGGTTGTCCGGATCAAAGCGGAGGCTCGCATAATCTTCGGGGCGTTGCAGAATAGGCCCGCTGGTGTAGGTGGTGCCTTGCTCGAAGATGACATCGCCGCCGGTGAATAGCGCGGTGGTCAGTCCCGTTCCCCAGTTGTGAAAGACGCCAGGGCAACGAAGCCCGCCTGTTTTCTGTTCCAGGCGGGTCATGACCAGCGCATTGCGCACAGCTTTGACGCCCAGTTCATAGGCGTGCTCGCTAAGGTATGTCTCGGACAGGCGCGTGCCATATTGGTAGTCGCGCCTGAACTCCTCGTCGGGATACTCCGCCATGATCAGCGGTGCGCCGGGGCCGGATCGGCGGAAGAATGCCTCATGGCGCTTCAGGTTCTCAAGCAGGAACTGGCGAACGTGTGTTGCGACAATCATCTGATCGTCCCTCGGGGCATGAGCGCGGCCCATGGCTGCCCGGCGTTGGCCCGGTCAGGAAGCCGGACACTGATGACCATCACCCGTAACACCCGGATTCACACCAGGCCCCATTCGACTTTCTTCTGTTCCATGGTCACCTGCTTCGCGGGATCGGTCACCGCATCGGCATGCCCGCGGGGTTCGTCTCCCACGAAACGTGGGTCAATGGGCAGATGCGCCGGCTGAAAGCGCACATCCGCGCTGATCCGGTAGCGATTGGTCATGTTCGTTATCGAGGCGTGCAGGGTGAACAATCCGAAAGTCAGCAGGTCGCCTGCGCGAAACTCGGTCGTCTGCCATTGGCCTCCGTAATGCTCCACGAAATGCAGGGGATCCTCCGACAGCCGGCCGGTCACTCCGTCGCGGTCCATGTCCATGCGCCCGTAGGTGCCGCGCATGTGTGCGTAGGACTCAAGCCGATGCGATCCGACGCAGATCGCCAGGGTGCCGATCTGTAAATCCAGGTCACCGATCGGAATCCAGCATGTGCAGCGCTGATGCGTGCCGCGCCCGACATAGATCACATCCATATGTGCCGGCGTATGCTTGGCATTGCCCACCGCGCGCAGCCACTTGTAGTTGAACGTTCGCGCCGGCGCGCCGAACAGTCCCTGGTAGAACTCAAACAGCCGCGGCGACTCCAACACCGCCAGCACATCGGGATGGTGCGTAATCTCCCGGGGTCTAACCAGGGTACGCTCCCGCGTGCCCGGCGGCATCACGCCATCCAGAACCGGCGTACCGGGCACCAGTCCCTCATGCAGGGCAATGTGCTCCAGTACCGTGCGACGGCCGCGCATCACCGTCTCCCGGTCCAGCGCGCCGCGCAGCAGCAGATATCCGTCTTCCTCCATCCGCTGTCCAAGTGCGGCAGAGTCGCCCAGCAGGTCGTTGCTGTCGCGCAGCTCACCCATCTGCTGGCTTGGGAACGCAATATCTCTCGGGCCAAACCGAATGCTCATGGCTTTACCCCTGCATCCACCTTGACAAACACCTCGGAGATCATGCACCACCATCCGTCCAGACGCTTGGTGTCCTGTTTCACATTCTCAAACGTCAACACGTTCCCGCCGGCTCGCAGCACATTGGCCGGAATCTCGAACCTCCGCGTCGACCATCCCTGCTTCACAAAGCCGCAATCTCCTTGATGGATCGTGACGTCGTTGATCGCAAGTCGAATCTGGGCGGTCGGCGGCAAGTCATTCTGCGAGTCCTGGCCTTCGACGGTCATGCTCGTTTTGCCCGCCGGGGCCGCAGCAAGTTCGAACGTCGCCGTGGCCTTCGACGGCCTGGGCGAGCGCGGCGCGTACACCGCCACCGCATCCTTGGCCGGGGAGCAGAACCAGTTGTACTTGGCTGCGAAGTAGCCGCCCCGAAACGCGCTGGCGGGAATTGTCACCCCTGTCGGCGTCGCCACCGGCTCGCCGTCGGGACCCTTGGCGTCGCGCACCGACCAGGCCGTCTTGCGGTCGGCCAGAAAGTGCTTGCGCTCCAACTCAACTCGCGCCGAGAGCGCCTGGTCGCCCGTGATCGCAGCCACAGCGTCGTCCAGGTGTTTGAGCATCAGCGCACCATGCGGGTCGTCGTAGAATCCTGCCGGCATGTGATTGCCGTCATGCAAACCACGCGGGTAGCCTTCCGCAAGTTGCGCCTCGCCCAGCGCCAGATATTGCATGATGTGCGGCGCGCCATCACCGTAATACGCCTGGGCAAACTCACGGGCAAGGTCATGTGGATCGAGCGTGACGTCCCACAGCAGCCGCCCCATCATGTAGCTGAACATCCGAATTGAAGGGCTGGGGCGCGCCGAGCAGAAAGATGCCCCGTACACCCTGGGTCTTGTACCACTTGATCTTCTCCGCCATCGCGAACCACGATGGCGAATAGCCCAGGTTGTAGTCGTACACCCCCAGTTGATCTCCCGCGACACGCTGCCAACCCTTGAACTGTGCAAGGGCCTGACTGTTGAACTCGTGCGTCAATGGGTGCGCCATCGACAAGTTGATACCCCAGTATGGACAGTAGAGGACCATGACGTTATCCGCCGGCCTTTCGCGCAGCGGCGGCTCGTCGCTGCCGACATACGCCAGCGCCAGCAGCACCTTGTCGGGATACTTGGCCTTCACAGCCGCGGCGATGTGGTTCGCCCATACCAGCAAGCGGTCGGCATACACGCCCGGGGCCTGGTCCATCGCCAGACATTTGTCGCACTGACACCAGTCGTGGCCATCGCCCTGCGAGATGAAGAAGTATTTCCGCTCGCGCTGCTGCTCAATCCATGCCAGCGCCGCCTCGGTGGTGATGCGGATGACCTGGGGGTTCGACAGACACAGGTGCACGTAGCCATCCGAATCGCGTGTGACCCCGCGCGTGCCGTCGCGCCGCAGCGGGTAATACTCCGGATGCGATGCCAGATACTTGGGCCTGGGTACGAACAGTCCCGCAGTGTGATCGATCCACAGCTTCACACCCGCTTCCTTACCCGGAATCCGCGGATCGCCAATCATTTCCTGGGTCGTGCCGCGCAGTTGCCAGTCCACGCCTCGACGAAAGGCGAAGGAAGGCTCCTCGATCAACACCACGTCGGCGATCTTCGTTGTTTTGAGTTGAGGCGCAACCTGAAGGTCCGGCGCAAAGTAGCGGTAGCCCAATTGCTCCAGCCAGGCGTACGCCGCGTAGACCGTCCCCCAATCGTTGCGACCCGCCAGCGCCACCCGGCCCTCGCCCATGCGCGCCACGAAACCATCGGAGTGTAGAGCGTCCAGCTCGTTGGCCTTGATCATCCCCGCCGAAATCGTCGCCGCACGCCCCACGTAGATCGTTCGCCCTTCCAAAGGCGCCGTCGACGTGACCGGGATCTTCACACCCAGCATCTTGGACAACTGCTGTTGCACGGCGTTGGCTGCCAGCAGCTCAAGCGGCGAGGGTTGGCCCGCGGTAACAATCGCTTTGAGGTCGCGCAAGTCGGTCTCGCCGTGAGCCGGCAGCGCGCACGCCACAATCATCATGCAAAACCATGCCCATCTCATGTGCTCACTCCACAAAGTCGCGTTGTGCTTCACGCAACAACTGCGACGTGTCGGTCAGGGGATTCCAGAGCAACCCGTTGATGACGTAGGCCGCAACAGGCGAGTTGGCCTCCACGACGGGAGGCTCCGCGGCGCGTTGGCGCGCCGCCTGCTTGATCGTAGCAGCGGCGGCAAGGATCGCCTTCACGTCGGCGGCGCCGTCGGTCCACGCGATACCGTCGGCGGTGTTCGAGGCCCCAGCAGAAGTAGCCGCTGTTGTCCGATTGGTACGCCTGGAGCCCAATGACGAGCTGGCGCTCGTTAGAAGCGCACTTTGCCTTCCAGGCGGCACGACGCGCATCCTGAAGCGACGGCAACAGCAGCGCAATGAGCAGGCTGAGGATGGAAATCACGACCAACAGCTCAATTAGCGTAAAACCGTTGTGCCGGCTGGTGGTTCTGAAGTAAGGGTGGCCGTAGGTCATGGCAGGTCTCCCGAGCATGGCTTCCGGCAAACGAACAGGCCAATATCGATGCGTGACTGTCCGGAAGACATGTTCAATCATATGGCGCACAACCGATATCACAATTGGTTACACCTCTTATTGGTGGTACAGATCTTCAATCGTTCCGCTCCAAATGCTGGCGAGCCGGTCTGTGCCAGACGCCTTACACCATGATCGTGGGAGAGCTGTCGATGCCCCAGTGTCGCGTCCAATTACGCCGTGGCCGCTGCGAAATCGGCCCAGTTCGCGGGCCAGCGCGGTCTTCCGGGGCGATGATGGCCCGCTGCCCGACTTGGGCCCAGCGCGCCTATTGCCGGACGCCGCTGCCCCATACGTCGGTGGTGCATTTTAGACTCCATTGCGTTGGGCGTCCGATGGCACACCGGGTCCGTAATGCCAAAGGCAAAAAAGTCCACATGCGAGTCGTAACTTCTACGGTGACAGGAGGTTGAGGATCGATTCAAGGTGCGGGGCGTTGTACGGAACCAGGCGAAGTGCATTCCCCGACATGATGGCATCGCGCGTTGCGGCGACCAGGGGCAGCGTGTCCAGGAACGCGCCATGCATGCGCACCGCGGCCTCGAACAGGGCCGGGGCATCGCCAAGACAGGGGTGCGGGCAGTAGCCCGGCAGGAAGCGATCGGGATAGCGGTCGCGACACCTGAGCAAGTCGGAAAGCGGAATGCCGCGTGCGTGCCATCGGGGCGGCGGTGTTCCGGGTTTAGCGCACGGTAGAAAGTCGGGTGCATTTCGTCGGGCGCGATTTCCCAGGTGAGCAGCCACGCCACGTCGATGCCGTGCGCGTCCATGTCCGCGACCAGGTCCGCGTCGTTGCGGTTGTGCCAGAAGACGTGCTGGTGGCTGTCGACGATCATCGCGTGACCCCCGGAAGCGGTTGAAGCACCGTCAATCGGTCACGAGTGCATGGGCGTGTTGAGCGACCTTCCGATACGCCGCCGCATAGCGCCCAATCAGCTCGGGGCGGTCGTGCTTAAACCACGGGATGCCAAGGGCCCGTGCCGCCAGCGCCTCCGACACGGGAAGCCTGCCGATGGCCTCGCGCACATCCTGACCGGCAAAGGCGTTATTCGTCGGACAGCCATCGCCGTAGATATCGGCCTGGCGGAACACGGGGTGCTGGTGAAGCGGGAAGTTGACCCCGCGCCCGGTACGGCCGCCCTCGGCGTTAACGGCCTCGATGAACTTCTCCACCGGCAAACCACCCAGTTCTTCAGGTCGGTAATGGCTGATCGGGTTGTACCAGCCGCCCATCGTCAAGTCCGGCGACAAGGGCCGGTGTGCCGCCAGGCCCGGTACCTCTTCGAGCAGGTCCCAGAAACGGGTCATGGCGCGATCAATCTCGGCGATGCGGGCAGCATAGTGCTTCAGTTGCACGCGCCCGAACGCCGACGCCATCTGATTGAGTCGGCCCTTCACCCCACCCAGCGGCAGACCGACCAGATCGATGAAGTGGGGCGACGTGATGACATGCTTGTGCCGCTCGTAGTGGGCGAACGCCACGGCCGCCTCATACACGGCCGGATCGTTGGTGGTGATCATGCCGCCCTCGCCGGCGACCAGGCTCTTGGCGCCCATGAGCGATGCCGCCGCCACGTCACCGATCGAACCGCACATCCGCCCCTTGTACATCGCCCCCTGGGCGTGCGACACATCCTCGATCACCTTGAGCTTGTGCCGCCGCGCAGCCTGCATGATCGCATCCATGTCGGCCGGATGCCCGCAGTAATGCACGACCAGCACGGCGCGCGTGCGGGGCGTGATCAGTCGATCGATCTCGGCGGGGTCCAGGCAGAGCGACTCCGCTTGGATGTCGGCGAAGCGCACGGTGGCGCCCAGGGCGAAAGCCGGCAGTGCACTGGCCCAGCAGGTAATGCTCGGGCAGATGAGTTCATCGCCGCGGCGCAGGCCCGCAGCCCACATCGCCGTCAGGACCGCCATGGTCCCGTTGCAGTGCGCCAAGGCGTAGCGGACGCCGAAACGCACACATTACGCCTTTCGCCGCCACCCGGCGATGAGCATTGTGCCCACAGCCAGGAGCAGCATCGACGCCGGCTCGGGGATCACGTGGATGAGGCCCGCGCCGGTAAAGAATTGGTTGTTGACGCTCACATCATGGACGCCGTCGAACGCCGTCGCCGCAGCGGACGAGCCGTAATAACCCATGCCCTGGAACACGCCGCCCAAGGACAGTCCGGTGACGTCTTCGATGAGGCCGGTGCCGACTTCGACCTTGGCGTTGAACGCGCCATAGGCATCCAGGAACAGCGTCGCGTCATCGTCGATGATGTCGGCGGAGAGGAGGAACAACAGCGCGCCGTTGTGGACGTGGACGTCGTCATCGCCGAGTTTGCTGCCGGCACTGACATCGAGGCGGCCGCCGGAGACGTGGGTCTTGCCGGTGTAGGTGTTAGGACCGACGATCGAGAGGCGACCTGTGCCTGCCTTGGTCAGGCCGCCGGAGCCGGCGATCTCCGAGCCGATCTGGTTGAACTGGCCGACGATGGACCAGATGACGCCTTCGGCCGTGCCGAAGTTGAGCGTGCCGGCGTCAGGAGTTTCGTCCTCTGGTGGATCGAGGATGCCAATGTGACCGTGGTGAGGGCGAAAAATACGCCACCACTGGCGACGGTCAGCGTCAGCCCTTCACCGATATTCTGCTGGTTGTTGGCGGTAAACCGCAGCGCGTTGATGGTTCGGTCCACACCTCCCATGCCGGCGAACGAGTTGGTGTTCACGTTGTGAGAGGCGCCCGCGGTGAGGTCGGTCGAGTATTCGGTCGCCAGGGCCAGGGAGCGGATGCCGTTGGCGGTGTGCGTGGTGAAGCCCTCGGGGTTCTGCGCGGCCGCATTACTTGGGTTGTAGGTATTCGAAACGCCGATCCACGGGATGATGCTCTTGGTGGTGGTGTCGTCCGCGCCGCCGGCGCCGATGAGGAAATCATTGGCGTTGCCGATGATGAACCGCCTCGTGCCGGCCCAATTGTCGGCGCGGGCGAACAGCGATGCGCCATCGCCGCGCTGAACGGTCGTCGCATTGAGGTACGTGCCGGCCGTGGTGACGCCGACGCGCTCCGCGGAAACCTGATTGTATCCGCAGTTGAAGTTCATGACCGCGACGGTGTCCTGAACCGCGTCGCTCCACGAGCCATCACTCAGCGCGCCACGGTGATCGAGACTGCCGCCATTGAAGGTGATGAGGTTCTGCGTCAGGCGCTGGCCGGGATTGGCTGTCAGAACACCCACGCCATCGCCGACGACCACCACGCCGCCGCTTTGGCGGTTGGCAGGGATCGTGTTGCTGATGATATGGCCGTTGATGATGATCTCGGCGGCGTCGGGGATCGCGCCCGAGGGGTTGAGCCCCGCGACATTAGTGCGCGTGCCGATCGACAGGCCGCCGAAGTCCAAGCCGCCGCTGCTGCGGCTGCCATTGATGACGAACGTGCCGGCGAACGACTTCGTGCCCACCACGTTGATGCCGCCGGCGCCGGAATAGGTGATGGTGCCGTCACCCTGTAGATCGCCAAAGACGTTCCAGGCCGTTCGCTGGTTGGCGGCGCCGGTGATCGTGACGTTATTGCCATTGGTATCAAAGACAGTATTCGTGTTCAGGACGTGCGAGGCCGCGCCCGATACGCCAGCCGTCCAGAGCAGATTCGACGTGCCGCCCAGCATCACCTTGTTCAGGGTGCTCAGAAATACATTGGTGGACGTGCCGACAGCGGTGACGTTGAGGAACGTGTCGCCGCCCGGCGTGGTGGACTCGAAGATGAGCGTGTGTGTACCGGCAACCCCGCCACCACCGATTTGCCAGTTTTGGGCGCCGTTGGCGTCGCCCCAGTTGAGCGTGCCCACGGTGATGTCCTGGTTGATCACCGATTGCACCGATCCGGTGATGTCAATGTTGAGGTTGGCGACCTCGCCCGCACCATTGGGGAAGGTGTCGCTGGGCAACCAGTTGGCGGCGGTGTCCCAGTCATGGGTGCCGGACAACTGGTTCCACGTCGCATCCCCCGCGAATGTCGGTGCGGTCGCCAGAACCGCGAAAGTGAAGGCACAAGCAATCAGACGCTGAGTCGGGGTGGTCGGCATCAGGTTTCTCCGTTGGGGGGTCTGCTTTCTCTGACGGTCCGGGCGCTTTAGCGATGAGTGCTGCGAGTTGCGCTAATCAAAAGAGCAAGAATGCGGGAAACGCGATCGAAGACTGACACGATCAATAACACGACTATCGGAGGCCCAGGCAATTGCCCCGATCTTCCATTAGTGGTATAAATCTTCAACTATGCCACCCACCCGATTCTGGCGCGCCAATCTGAGCCAGGCCCCGCGCATCGTGGGCATCGGCGTGAGCAACCGCAACAACCTTACAGCTGAGGAACACCGATATCCCCATCTGAACTGGGGAATCGGCCTGATCCGCGGTCACGGCTGGATCCGCTACGACGCCCATGGCCCGCGCTTTGACATGAGCCCCGGCTGCGCCGTGCTGACGCCGCCACAGCACACGGTCGTGGTGCATTTCGAACCCCACTTCCGCAACCACCACTGCCAGTTCCAGTTGCCCGATGCCGACGAACAGGCGGTGTCGATCGCCCCGGTGATCCAACTGGGCGAACGCTTTGCGCAGATCGACCATCTCATGTTCGAGGCCATCGGATGCTTCGGCACGCAGCCGGCGCGGGCTCAGGCACTGCTCTGGCACCTGCTCTGGGAGTTGACCGAGTCTCCCCAGAGCGGCGGCGACGCGGGGACCCTGCACCCGGCGCTGCGACAGGCAACCCGCATCGTCGAGTTGCAGATGCACGCCAAGATCACCGCGACGGAACTGGCAAGACAGGTTGATGTCTCCTATGCGACCCTGATCCGGCTCTTCAAGGAACAGTTTGGCCGGACCATCATCAGCTACGTGCGCAGCCGCCGCATGGCGCGCGCACAAGACCTGTTGGTGCATACCTGGCAGCCGATCAAGGACATTGCCAATGAAGTTGGCATCGCTGACCTGCAACTGTTCAACAAGACCGTTCGCCGTGCCCTGGGGAAATCGCCGCGTGCCATCCGCCAAAGGGAACCGTGAATCCACGATCGTGCGGGAAGGGCGATGGCCTACCCCGTTGGTGGTGGGGGCAGTGGGGGGGACCATCAGGGGGCGGTCACTTCGTACCAGACCGCGGCGTATTTCGGGTCGGCTTGGAATTGCAGCAGGCCGGCGCCGTCTGGAGCGGCGGGGGCACCCGCGGTTTCAGGGGCTCCGGGGACTCCGGGGGCGCCCTTGGTGAATTGCGTGGGCATTTCGTGCACGCGCTGGCCGGTGGCGTCCAAGGCATAGACGCGCCGCAGCCCGGCCGTCTTGAACGTCACCATCGCGGTGGGAGCCGTCACCAGCGTCGGTCCGCGGCCCCACTGATTGGACACGCTGGTGCGCGTCGCATTCCAGCCCATCTCCTGGTTCTCCGCCTGGCTCAACAGCGTGAGCAAGATGCGCTGCGATTGCACCAGGGGCTGACGATCCATCACGGTCAGCGTCAGCGCGGCGAAGTTGTTGGGGCATGCGCCAAAGGTCAGCGTGATGTCGCCGGCCTGGATCGTCTGCCCGCCGACCATGCCCACGACGATCACCGCGGCAGGCGCGTACGCGATGAACACGCCGCCGTCGTCCACCTTGTCCAGCCGGGCAGCGGTGCTTTCGCTCTTGCGCTCTTGAAGAGTCGTCACCAGCGTCGGTTGCTCCACCGGTGTGGCGGGCGTGGGCTCGACGGCCCAGCGGTGCGTGAGGAACTGAGCGATGTCCGTGGGCGTCTTGGCTTTAGACCAGGCGGAGCCGACCTGGGCCATTTGCTCGTAGGGGCGGCTGGGCAGTTGCAGCAGGTACTGCGCCTGCGCCGGCGGCAGCAGACCGGCGCGGAAGATCATGGCGGCGGCGGGGTAGAAGGCGAACTTGGCGGGATGGCTGCCGTGGTCGAAGAAGCTGCCGATGCGCGTAGGATTGGCGGCCTGGCCATAGGACCCATAATCAAAGCTGTAGATCGCGTCCCAATCCTGCAGCGCCGCCAAACCGGCGAACAGCGGCATGCACTCGGCGGCAAAGTCGCTGGGGGCCGCGTGGTCGTATTCCGAGACGGCGAAGGGCCGGCCGAACTGCCGTGTCATCGCCAGTCCATCGAGCGTGCCGCGCTGCCCGCTTGCCCAGGCGTTCACCAGCGACGTATTGCCGATGGTCCAGTTGCTCCGGTCCCACGGCTTGCCTGGAAAGCGCGGATGCTGCCAGTAGGCATGGTGGTCGGTGAAATCCATCTCGGCTTCACGCTCGTAGCCAGTGATGCCGCCCCAGCCGATCTGCGAATTGATGATCGTGGCCTTGACGCCCAGCTCGTCGCGCAGGAAGCGGCGCATCTCCAGGGCGTAGGCGTGCTCGGTGTCGAGCAAAAAGCGCACCCAGTCACTCTGCTGCCGACCAAAGTGAGCCTCGGGAATGTCGAGGTTGGCTTTGGCCAGTGATTCGCCGGGGCGCAGGCCGGCGCCGGGGGCGCCGGCCTCAAGCTTGAGGTTGTCGATCCACACCGTAGATGGGGCCGAGCCGAGGTTGAACGTGATGCGCGTCTGGTCTTGGACAATGCTCCGGGCCGTGAAGGTCAGCGGGACGTCCTGCCAGGGCGTGTCGAGCTTGACGCGGCGCGACAGGCCCAGATTGCGGTAGTCGCCCTGGTCGCGCATCACCGACACGTTGATATCCCGCGGCACCGACGACTTGGCGCGGAAGCTAAGGGTGTAGGTCTGGTCCTGGCGCAGGTTGACCTGGGTGGCATGGAGCTGCGCATGCCAATCGACGCCATCGACGTTGGTGATCTGCACCTGCGCCGGTTCGGCAATCGTGCCATCGCCGGTGTCCTGCGCGACGAGACTGGCGTTTGCCCCGCCCTGATGCGAGACGCTCCACTTGGCCTTGGGAACCAGTGGCGCGGGCAGGTCCGCCGGGATCGCCACCGCCCAGGCCCTGGTCAGCGCCGCATCGTCGGCATAGCGCCTGGCCAGCCAGGCCGACCACAACTTGGCCAGGTCGGCGCGGAACGGCTGGGGAAGGCTGCCTAAGCCCGCGCCCAACGCCGTCCCCGACGAATCCACCAGCGAGTTCTCGTTGTTGATTTCCACCACTGCCACTACTGGATCCTGGGCATAGCTCAAACCCGTGTACGGATTGACGTGCGCCAGCAGCCGACGTGCGAAATCCTTCTGAAGGTCGATCATGCGCCGGTCGAACTGATCCACGCGTTTCTGGTACGCGGACAGTTGCTTGATGCTGGCGGGAAACCCGTCGGCCTCGGTCAGCGACTTGCTGACCTTGAGGTTGATGTTGACGTAGATGCCGTGCTTCTTGAACTGAGCGACGAGGTAATCGAGCTTGTCGAGCTGGGCGGGGTCCAACTCCAGCTTGCGGGAATCGTTGGCGCGCCAGATGCCGCTGCCGCCGGCCAGGTTCCAGTTGTTATCCATATGGTGCAGGCGCACGATGTTGATGCCGTACTTGGCCATGCGTGCGGACACCTCTTGGGCATCCTCATGCGTCGGGAAGTTCATCCCGGCCACGAGGTTGGTGCCCAGGAAGCGGAGGGGCCGGCCGGTCATTTCCTCCACGAAGTGACCCTCGCGCACGACAATGCGCCCGTTGGCGCCGGCGGGAACCGTGTTGAGAAAGGACACATCCGTGGCTGTCCCTGCCCCAGCGTCGTCCCAGGGGATCACCAACGGAAAGGGAGCGGGCGACTCCCGCGCCAAGGCCGCGGAGGTCAACAGAAAAGCAGTCAATGCACAAAAGCAGAAAAGGCAGGAAACCGGAACGAGCGCACTGGACGACATCGTTCTCATTTTCATTTTCTGCGTTTTCTGCTTTTCTGGGTTTTCTGTTTTGCTTGCCGGTGCCATCGGTGTCATCCGTGGTTGGTTGTTCTTATCGGTGTCGGGGTTGCATGGGTGGAAGCATGGCGGCGAACTCAACTGGTCGCTGGCGACCGGGTCAAACGCAGAGCCCCGTCGGGCATGGATAAACGGCGCACGAAAATCGGATATTCGGACATGTCACCCCCTCTCCCCCTCCCCCATGGGGTGTTCTTCGCACAACCACATGCCCAATTGAAACTTAGCAATATCATACCCCCATGTCAGTGGCGTGTCAGGGTGACACGCTTGCCTTTACGAGACTGTTATTCATAAAGCCGTATGTCAAAATCTGTTGGATCACAGTTGGCAAGTTCATATCAATGTCAGGAGCAAAAGTTGCTAAACATGCCCGATCCGCGCACGGTCGCCATCCGCGGCTCCCCGCCAGGCAAGCGCGGCAATTCGGATGCTATTGGTATAACGAAGTTGGTTGATTGATAAATCATCGGTTGAACATCGTATGTCATTGGCTCCGGAAAGTAAAGGTCAATCCGATTCATTTAACCACGGATGACGATGACACGGATGGGAGACAGAAAGCTGGCGGCCCAGGGCAAGGTGACCATCCTCGACCGCGTCTGGGCGGTGAACCTGAAAGGCGCGGTGGGCGTGCCTGACCTGGACCGCTTCCTGCGCGGCTATGCCAGGAATCTCGACCGGCCTTACTTCGTGCTCCAAGGTCACCCCGCCATGTGGAACGCCCAGCGCTTGGACGAGTTCAAGAAGATCATCGACTTTCTGGTGGAGCAGAAGGCCATCTTCATGACCCCGACGGAGTACGTCCAGCAACTGGCAAAGCAAACGGCGACGGGGGGTTGATGCCTGGCCGTTGGATGCGTCGGCATCCCGTCGATCGCGCGAAGCCTAAGCTTCCGCTCGTCACTTCTGGACCGTGTAGGTCACCTTGGCCTCCTGGAGGAACTGCTCAATGGCGGCCAGTGATACGGCGTGCCGCTGGCCGTGCGTGACGTCCCAACTGTTGTGCAAGGCCACGATCCGCCCGCGCAGGTCGAACAACGGTGAACCGGAGTGGCCCCAATACGTCCACGCATCGTGCCGAATGCTCCCCAGCGATTGATCGCCCAGCGGATCCGTGCCCACCTCCAGAATCGTGCCCGCCGACACGTGGAACGGCCCAAAGCCGCTGGGCTTACCCGCGGGCGTGTGCGGCTCGGGCTGGCCGATGCAGACCACGGGGTCGCTCACCACTGCCGGCTTGGCCGCCAGAGGCGCAAAGGCGAAGGTGTGCTCCGTCCTGGCGCCCACCACCGCCAGGTCCAGGCGATGGTTGATGGCCCGGCAAGTGGTGATCAGCAGGCCGCCATCGGCAAAGCGCACGATCACGCGCTGGCCTAGGCTCCCGGCCACGTGCGCATTGGTCAGCACATCTCCGCTGGCATTGATGCACACGCCGCTGGCGGCGCTCACCGCGGCGCACGCCGGCTGCACCCGCCGAATCGCCGCGCGCACCCCCGCATCACTGATCACCCGGTCCACTTTCTCCAGATGCGCACCGGCCTGCCCCGCCCGCACACCCTGAGCGTTCTCCGAATACCGCAACTCGCCGATCGCGACCTGATCCTCCGGCAAGACATAGGTTCTGCCATCGCTGCTCTCACGCACATCACGCCGGACCTCCGGCCCGCGCACCCACCGCCCCAGGGCAAACGCCCCGGCCGCGCACACCCCGATCAACACCGTCACCGCCACCCGCCGCCGCAGTGCCGAAATGTCTCGCCGTGCCGCTCGCATGCCCGCGCCTCCCGGTTGATGTGATCGATCCGCCTGAAGATTGTAGCGGCGTGGCGCCACAGATCTGTGGCGCCGCCAGGGAGCAGGGCAATTGCATATGGCTTTTCACCCTCACCCCAGCCCTCTCCCTCAGAAGGGAGAGGGGGTCAGAGCGGCCATA
>JBBDMX010000103.1:0-12569 GCA_040878035.1 Phycisphaeraceae bacterium
CAAATGGGGAATTCTAATTGTCGCCAGAGGGGAATTTTAATTGTCGCTGATCAGCTGGTGGTCAATCCGCGCGAGGCACTGATGCCTTACCTGGTAAATGGGTTACAGATGAGCGACCAGACGGGCACACGCCCCCATCGCCTGGCACATTGGATGATGCTGATGGTGGTCGTCGGGGGGATTGTAGCGGTGGTGGTGAGCGTGACGATGCAGTACGAGCACGGCGTGGAGCACCGTCACCCTAACCATACCTTGACGTGGCCTTCTGCGGCATTCACCGAAGGCAGCCGCGCCGCGTCCGAATTGTCCGCCAGCGGCAAGCTGGCCGAATCGGTGGCCATGAATGACTGGCAGCGTCTGGGTGCCATTCAACCGCAACCCGAGGCCGTGGTGTGGATGGGGATCGGCCTGGCGGCCATCCTGGTGTTGGGTGCTGCACGACTACGCCTATCCTGGTGGCCGCTGAACCCGGTGGTCTTTCTCGTCTGGGGCAACTGGGCCACGGCGCAACTGAGCGTGTCCTTCTTCCTGGGCTGGGCCATCAAGGCGGCGGTGGTCGGCTGCGCCGGCTCACGAGGCTATCGCGCTGCCTTGCCCCTCATGGTCGGCGCCATCGCCGGCGATCTGACTGGCGGCCTGTTCTGGATGATCGTCGCCGCGATCTATCACCTGCGCACCGGGCTGGCGCCGCTCAAGTATTCCATCCTCCCGTGATCAGCGGCAAGCGGTTGGCACACGTCACATCGCTGGCTCACCTCACACAGCATTGAGTTGCGTTCCCCTCGTCGTGATCGTCAACGGCACGTGGGCACCCCCATTCGCGGGACCCGCCAGCCGCCGCGTGCGCGACAGCGTCGAGTGGTCGGGTGTGAGCTTGTCCAGGGGAATGCCCAGGAACTGCCGCAGCGACAGCGAGTCGGCCACGCGCCAGGCGATGCCGCGCTCCGAGTCGATGCCCTCAAAGTACCCGATCAACAGACCGCGAAAGTAGATTCCCGGGGCCAGCGACGGCCGGCCCAGCACCTGGTGATAGAAAGGCTGGCAGACTTCCTGCACCCAGTCGTCAAAGCCATGGGCCGCCAGCAACTCGTTGACGGTCCGGTAGTACGGATGGCTGGCCGGCAGCCCCCGGGGGCCAGGTCCTGCGTGCTGACCCACAGCGCCTGCTGCTCCTGCTGATTGCGTTTGCCCATGGCCATGCGCGGTCCTCCCTGACTTGGCGCTCCTCCCCAGACAAGCCTCCTCCATAGCGCCCTTGCCTGCCGTGTGCAAGAAATCAGGGGTTATCCACCGGAAAAGGAGACTTTCACCACGGGCTGCTAATCACTCACGTCAACTCCGGAAGGATCCGGGGGCTTGTCAGTCGTGAGAGGCGCAAGCGATGGCACCGAGGCATCGTAGTCATCGGGGTCGGGGCCCTTGAGCGAACCCACACCGTATCCGTCGCCATCACAATCCATGATTCGGGGCCCCGCCGGGTCGGCAACTACATTGGACAACATTCCTGCCTGACCGGCCTGATCGATCGCCTTTACGGCTACGTAGTAGATCTTTCCTGCCGCCATGCCCTGAAGTGTGATGGCCTCCTTCTTGCCCGCCTCCTGGGGCTTGGGAAGATTCTCCACCTTCGTCGCGGTGTCCCAGTTGGTGATCGTGATCGGCTGCGTGGACCACCGCACATCATAGAGGGTCGCGGTGCCATGCCCGCCATCTTCACCAGGAGCATTGAACCGCAGAACCAGCTCCGCATCCGACTCACGCCGCAGGCCGCAGAGTATCTTTCTTGGCGGTATCGTATCACTGCAGGTGAATGTTGCATCGAACGTAACCGCTCTGTTGCCCATCGTGTCCACTGCCGTCACGCGCCAGTGATAAGTCTTGCCGACTTCCAGTTGCCCGAGCTTCATGTACGGTGTGCGACTGAAGCGGCCACGGCTAGACACTGATTGGCCATAGTCCACCGTCTGGCCGAATTCAACCGTTGTGGAGACTTCCTCGGACCAGCGCCCGCAATAGATGGGCTCCTCCGGATTCTCGAAACGCGAGTTGTAAATCGCTTGTGCAAGGCAGATTGGTGGGTCGGTGTCATCGGGAACGATTCTGAAAGCAAATTGTTTCGTTGATTGCGGCCTGCCGTCATTCCTGCGCTCGACCGTGTGCTCCACGACCACCGTATGGAGTCCCTCGTCAATCCCCACGCGGAAGTCTGAGCGAGCATCGGCCTGCTTGCGATCGGTGTCTTTTCTCACCTCGACACCGTCCACCAGAATGCGCACACTATCGGTCGCATATAGGCGGAAGACATAGGTGCCGGCCTTGAATGCGGCTGTCTTCGTATACCGCACACAGGTATCCTTCGAGGTGTCCACAATATCGTCAGCGTCAGGTCCGGGCCAGGCCACGGAACTAAGCGAGCTGAAAGCGCGGACATATGTGGGTGGCCCGGAGAAGTCCAGGTTTTGATAGACCTCTCCCCTCCACTCGCTGTGTTCGCCATCATCGTCTACCGTTCCCGACTCACCGATATGAAATATGGGGACTGGGCCGGTCGTGCTGAGCCGAACAGCGTAAGGCTGAAGTGATCTTCCCTTGGCGTCTTCGGCGGTGAGCAAAAGCGTAACCGTCCTGCCGGGCTCAAGTCCACTAATATTCAGTGAATGAAAGTAACCCAGTTCGTTCGCACCGGCCTCCACCCGTTGGGCGCGTTGGCGCCAGTCATCCGCATCGACCGACCCCCCGGCCCACTCCGCACGAATCGTCTTTGCCGCCGTCGTGGTATCGAAGTGCACCCTGAACGAATCGGCGTCAAGATCACTGAAACGAACGCGCTCGATCTGCGCCGTGTTGGCACCCACTTCGATGAAGCTCTTGGAAATGATCAGGTTGTCCATGAGTATTTCGAAAGCCGGATGCGGCGGGGCTGTGAAGGACTCGAAGACGCTGGACATACGTACATATGCAAGCGAGTGCCAATAGTTGGATATCCAAAACGTGTCGTAAGCCGGTGGTGATTCATGCTTACTGAAATTGGCCAGTTCTCCGTCGATCCAGACCTTCATCCTGCCCACAGAAGGATCTTTCCGAGAGGGCACGATCATCACCTGGTGTGAATGCCACTGGCCGCGCTTCTTGGGTTCAAAGCCTTCAAAGGAGCGCGTGATGCGAGTATAGCCCGAGCTCCGCGTGACATTAATGGTATGGGGATCCCACTCAGGGTCGAGCCATGCCGGATGATCGGTGGCATGGTCCAGCACCGCCGATCCCCATGGGCGGCGCTCTGCTGCGTCAAAGAGATAATAGCCATGGTTCGCTCGTCCGAGAAAGAAGTTCTCGGGCGCTTTGAGCATGTAATGCACAAATGTCACACCCTCATGACGCGGGAAGCGCACCTCGGGGTACGGCGGCAAGGCGTTGTTTTCAACGATAACGTTGGAGTACCCATACTTCGACTTGTAACCCGCTTCCTCACGAATGCCGTTGGGCCATGTCAGCGAAAACGGTCGCAGCGCCCCCGTGTGTTCAACGCCGGATTCAAAATCCTCGAAATAGATATAATCGGGATTCGCTGCATCAGGCACATCCTGCAGATCACCTTGGCTCGCAGGCTTCTCCTTAACTACCGGCGCTTGGTCTGCGGCGGCTACGCAGGCGACGTGAACCACCGTTGCGAAGAGGAGCATTCCGGCGATTGCGATATGTCTCATTACTGCTTCCGATCAATTCAAGGGGTGAATCGGACCTGCCCTTACGGACGAACCTCAGAATCGACTTTGGGGTTCGACTCCATCTGCAACAAGCTGTGCTCGGACACGGTAAAACCATCAAGCAACCATTCGGTGGTGTTGGTATAGGATGCGTTAGCCCAGCCCAGCAAATAGCCATATCTGAAGCCTGCCGGGCCACCTTCCGGGATATGAGTCATGGCGTCGGTGATATTGAAGAGTTGGGTAAAGGCGTCTTCCTTGTCCCAGCGTCGCCACATCTGGATCACGCCATCGCGCGATTGGGCGTCGGACGCCGCAACAACCCGAAACACAACCTGCATCCACTTTCCCCGATCGTCCGGCACGGTGACGAAAGGCGCGACTTGGCCAGAGTGCTCACCGCTGTGACGTTGCGATTGTCCCACGGCCGTCGCCACATGGTACACCGTGTTTTGGCTTGCACCATCCCCAGACCTGCGGAATTGCCATACCACCGTCGGTCCATTGCCCTTGAACTCGTAATCATCCATCCACAGGGCCAGCAGTTTGTTGTTCGTCCGCGTGCCGTTGCTCGCGTGCTGAAAATTCTCCGGCACCTTTAGCCAGAAGCGTAGCCACAACTCCGGACAAGCCTTGCCCAAATCGAATCGCTGCTCAGCCATCGCCTCGCCGGCTGGATATCGGAAGCGCAGGGCATGCTTGCCATCGTGGGCTTGCCAGTTCACCTTTCCCGTAGGCCGATTGCTGACCTTCCCGTTGTTCCACACCACCACCGGGCCTTGTTCATCCATCGTGACGACCGATGTGCGGTTGTTCTGTCCCCACTTAAAACCAGTGTCGTTAGTAGACGATGTATTACCACTTTCAAAATTGTCGTAGAACAACACCGGCTTCGCATCCGGCGCCCCAGCCACCGACTCCTCCGTGTTCGTGGCCGGTGGCCCTGCTTTTGGTTCGTGCTGGGCCGTTGACTCATGCTGTATGAACATAGCCAGGAGTAGACCAACAATAGTCCAACTCATCAGAGGTTCCTTTCCCCCCGGCAATTGGACCGGCCTTGCTTCGCCTAGCACAGAAGACATTGGGCGGCTCATACCGTGTAACCCAGCGTTGTCAGCGATGAACGCACGTGCGGGATCAGCCGGGCGGCGTTCCAGTAATAGATGTAGTTGAGCACCTCGATCGGCAGATCAAGCCCGTAGATATGCGTCTTGGCATCCGGCTTACTGAAAAAGCCCAGCAGGCCCTTTTGCTTCGTTTCGAGCACCTCGTACGTCTGATCGAAATGCCGCTTCATTGAATATCCGGGGTTCCCGTCCGTGCCGTAGAGGATGCGATCCTTGTACCGGATGATGAAGTTGCGGAGCTTGTCGTAGGTCGGTTCCGCCCCGTCCCACCATTGATACGCTGCGCTGAGATCCACATGGAGATTGGGATAGGCATCGAAGTAGGTCGCCAACACGTCAAGGCCTTCGTCATTGACCATCAGCCAGAACCCGTGTGCCATGATGAAGGTCAGGCCGGGATTGCTGCGGATCGTTCGTTCCGCATCGCTGATGCATTGCCAGTAGTTCGGCGCCCAGAAGCCGCGTTCGGGCGGGTCGGCGATGTGCATGCCGACGGCGGGCAAGTTCAGTTCCGCCTGCCGTTGAATCTTGACCGCCACGGAGGGTTTCAACAATGGCTGTTGATACTTACACCATATCTTTAGTCCGGCGATGTTCTCATGCTTGAAACTCTCCAAGTCGCGCATTGACCACCATAGCTCGCGCACATCTTTGCGGAAGTAGGTGCCCGGGCAGGTGAGAATGCGCCCCGAAGCGACCTGGTGAAGCGAATCGACCTTTTGAATCACTTCCGGACTGCCCGACAGATTAATCGACACCGCAACGCCCGCGTCATCCATGATTGCCAGATAAGCCTCAGCGGCCTCTTCCAAGCTGCCGTATGCTTCTGCGTCGCGTTTGCCGATGTGCATGTGCGCATCCACGACGGGCATGCTTCGGCGGCTGTAGATTTTCGGCGGCGGCGCTGCTTTGCGGGGGCGCTTGGGTCGGGCGACGCGCCACAGTTGCAGCGAGTTCTTCGTTTGTGTTCGCATGACAGGCCTTTCAGCCGGGATTTCCCAGTTGGACTTGTGCCGACAAACGCCGCCGGTCATCCTGCGTAGCATAATGCCCTGAACCTGGCCCGTCGATGGGCTTCTGGGCCTTGAATCGAGCGGTATCCTGGCAATTGATGCAAGCGGCCTCGTACGACAACGCGGGATAGGCTCAAGTATCTGCCCCGGATCTGGCGATGCTTTCCAGGGCGATGGCCGTCGCCACTGGGTGCGTGGCATCGACGTTGCCAGTGGGTCGTCTGCATCGTGGTTTGCGTTGGGAACTGGGCTACTTGGGCGATTGCTTTGCCCGCAGCGAATGACGCGAGCATCTGGGCTGCTACATGGCAGGGCAGGTGTCCCCATTGCCCCGCAGGTGCGTGGAACTATGTTTTTGGAAGCCGCGCACGTCGGCGATTTGGCGAATCAGAAATCCGAAATCCGAAATCTCCTAAGCCGCTCTTCCAGAATGCCCCCGAAGAGCAACTGGATCGGGTGATAGACGAGGATCGGCAAGAGGGCCAGGCCCAGCAGCTCCGGGCGGCTGGCAAGCACGGCTGTGGCCATCGGAACGCCCAGCGACAGCGTCTTCTGCGGGGCGCAGAACAGCATGGCCACGCGGTCGGCCCGGCCAAGGCGTAGCAGCTTCGCAACGGCGTCACTGGCGAGCACCAACAGCAGGTGGGCCGGCAGCAGCAGCACCAGCGGCACCAGCACCCGCGCCCATGCCACCTCGCCGATGTCGCGAAGGAACAACTCGCCAAACGCCAGGTAGATGATCAGCAGGATGCACGAGCGGTTGATCTGGCCAGCGATTTTCCTGAACTTCGGGTTCCGCGTCGGCAGGCGGTTGTGCAGCAGTTGCCCCAGAGCGAACGGCAGCAGCACGATCAAGCCCAGTTGCGCGAACACCTGCCACGGGTCGAGCGAGATCTGCACGTCCGAGGCCCCGAGCATCAGGATCAGCAGCAACGGCGAAATGAACACACCAGCCATGTTGCCTGCCACGGCATTGAGCAGCGCCGCGGCTGTGTTGCCCCCGGCAAACTGCGTGAAGATCACGCACGAAGTAATCGTCGTCGGCACCGCCGCCGGCAGGTAGAGCCCCACCACCAGCCCCTCCGGCAGCGTGTCGGCGACCGGCCGCACCAGCAGCCAGCACGCCAGCGGGATCAGTACCAGGTTCAGCCCCTGGATGCCCATGTGCAGCCGCCACGCCCCCAACGCTCGGATCGACTCTTCGAGCCGAAGGCTCAGGCCCGAAACCAGAAAGATCAACATGATGGCGGCATGCTTGGTGAACCCACCCAAACCGATCGCCGCGGCCAGTTGCGGCCAGAGCCACGCGAGCACGAACAACCCCACCATGGCCACCGAGAACCATTGCGAACGAAGAAACTGCATCGCGGAATGGTAACTATAAGACCGCCAATTGCTTGTTGGGCATGAAGTGCTGGTACCAGAGGGCGTGCGCCAGCGTCGCCACGGTCTGGACGTCGCCGCCATCGCTGACGCATCGCAAGGTGAGCATGGGCGGTGACATATCCTTAGGCTTCACCGCCCAGTCAGCTTCGCTCGGCACTGGCGAGGGGCTTTGCCACACTCGGATGCTGCCGCCGACAGTAATCGGCCACCCACCGCAGCCGTTCGTAGCCCTCGACACCGGCGGCCTGCGGGAGTTCGTCGCTGACGCCCATGATCAACCGATGGCCCACCAGTTCGACGATGCGATCCACGCAGGCGTACAACTCCTCGCGATGATGATGCGGCAGGAAAAGCACGGCCGGGATCAGATCCAGCAAGATGGTGTCGCCCGTATGCGCCGCGATTTCCTCGAGCGTGACGTCGCCCTGGGGCAGCGGCGTCAGTGCCTCCAACCCGTCAAAGGGGAGGTGGGCCAGCATCGGCAGCAGCGTCTTAAAATAGCCGTCGATGTGGATGTGCGTAAACATCCCCGCGGCACGCAGTTGCCCGCTGCGCTTTTGATACCAGGGCAGCAGGTACTGCTGGAAGTAGGTCGGACCCATGTGGGCTTCGGCCACGTTCTCGCCGAAGTTGATGATCGGCGTGATCCCCGCGGCGATGATCTGCTCGTAGAGTTGATCGTAGCTGTCGTCGATGACACCAAAGATGTCTTCCATCTGCTCGGGCGCGTCCGCCAGGGCATAGATGAAGGCCTCGAAGCGCATCCACTGCTGCGCCATGGCCAGGTAGGGGCTCTTGGGCACCCAGAACTGGTCGACGCCGCGATCGCCGACGAAGGCCTCGCCTTGGCGGTGCGCCTGGGCGTCGAAGCTCAGGCGGCGGCGCTGGAGCAACCACTTGAGCGCGGGCAGATCCTCGGTGCGCCGACCGGGGAAGCCGACCGTGCGCCAGGTGCGATCAATGGTGAACTCAAGGTCATCGACCAGGTCCCCGTACGGCGTGTGGTAGGTGACGTGCCGCCAGCCCGGCTCCTGGCGCGCGTGATCTTCACGGTCGGGTCCCACGCCGACTTGATCGCCTCCGGTTGGTCCGTGTAGTACGAGGTGTAGCGCAGAGAGGCGCCCAGTTCGTCGTAGATCTGGAGGAGCGACTTACCCGCGCATTGGGGCGGTAGCGAGTTGAACTGACGGTTCCAGGCGATCCACGGCTCGAAGCGCGGCTGAAAGAAAATGTGCGGGATCGGCTGCCGCTGGAACGCGCGCAGGTTCATCTGGCGCAGTGTCATGGTTGTCGGCATAGGGTCGAAGTGCATGGGTTAGTCCTGGCTGTGCTGATGCCCCGCGGGCAAGCCGTCCTGGTGGGCGTTGAGCCAGGTGATGTTGGGGTGGCTCGGATTGCCGTAGCCGTGGCCCATCTTGTCCCGGCCGCGCGCGAGTAGATCTGGAAGCTGTCGTCGCCTACGTGCTGAACTTCAAATGCGTGGGGATGTAGCACATGGTGTATCCGCAGCGGCGCATGGTGCGGTGTTGGCATTTGATCCGTGGATCAAGCTTGCCATCGTGCAACGTGCCATGGTTGGGTTCGTGCCGCCATCGCCTCAAGGCAGAGGCACAAGTGGCTGGGTGCTGATCTCGACCCGATCAAGCAACCACTCCGTCGGCTCCTTGAACGTGTCGCTGTCCTGACCGAACATATAGCCATGCTGCCATCCGGGCACCGCTCCGCGGGGCACCATTCCTTTGATGTCGGTCGCCGAGTGGATTCTGGTGAAGTTGGGTTCGTCCTCCCAACGTCGCCACATCTCGATTGCACCGTCGCCAGTATTCGCGTCCGAACTGGCCTTGAGTCGGTAGACCAACTGCATCCACCTGCCCCGGTCGGCCGGTGTGATGAAATTGTCGTGGTGCTGCTGGGCGCCCTTCCCGTAATCGCTGTCGAAGATGTGGAAGTGGATGCTGGCGCCCCCGTCCCGCGCCTTGTTGCGGCTCATCTGCCACACCATGTTGGGGTCGGGGGAGCCGCCGTAGGCGTCCATCCAGAACGCGGCCCACTTGATGTTCCGCCCGCGTCAGGTGGATAGGAAAAGTTGAGCGGAACGCGCCGCCATTCCCGAACCCACACCTCACTCACCGCCGTATCCAGACGCCAACGGATTTCCGGGAACCCCCCGCGTCCGTCGTGCCGCGCGCGCAGCGCATGCCGCCCCGACGTGCCATCGGGAGCGTTCTCCCACTTCCTGGCTTCGAAGCCGCCGTCTTCCGTGCGCCCGCCGCTTGTCCCCTGCACGATGAAACCGTCGCTCCTGACCAGGGACATCGCGCGGAAATCCGTCCAGGAAACGCCGCGATTCAATTCTGCCGTTGTGTGGCTGCGGTCACCCGACTCGAAGGTGTGGAGAAAGAGGTTCGCATCTGCCGGTTTGGAGGGAGGCGCAGCGGCTGTAGCGTTCTGCGTGGTGTCGACCGCTGCCGAAGTTGCGCTGGCGGGCTGCTCGCTTTCGGCGGCGATCAGGCTGCCGGTGCACACCAGCAGGGCGATGACAATGAAATGACGCATGTCGATTCTCCTTTGTGCCGGGAATGCCACCGCGGTGAGCGTGGCGGCGGGCGGAATCTTCCTGATGGAAAAGTCGATTCCGCGGGTACACGGCGGTTTCATTGAGGCCGCTGGGGGGACCGTCCCCGAGCATTCCAGAAGCAGTATAATACAATCGGTGTGTCAGCAAGCACCGAGATTGAGCACGTGGACCACGGTTGGGGGCTTCCAATCGGGATTTCCCAGTTCGACTTCTGCCGACGAGCGCCGTCGGCCAGCTTGCGTAGCACAATGCCCTGGGCCCGGCCCCCGGCCGTCGATGGGCTTGCCGCACCCGTCGGGGCATCCTTAACGCCGACCCGCTTGGCCCGCGGCAATGGTGGGGTTTGGGTGCACCGGCCACCGTGCGTTCGGCTCGACAGCGGTGTCAAGACATGTGGCGACAATGGGGCAATAGTAACCGCTCAGAGCCGTTGTGGCCCTGTGTCGCGGCGGTGAGTCGGAGATGCCTGTGTCAGTCCCACGACCGCAGCTCCCTGGACAGACCTCATAATCACTGATGCAAGTACTTATGGGTGAATCGATTAAGCCAGTGACGTCACGGCGCGGATTCCTGCTCACCTGCGGCGGCGCCGGGGCTTCGGCCTTGGCCGCTTGGCGGTTCCTCGACCAACCTCACGCCCGCGACGGCCACACCCCCGATGCCGCGCCGGGCCTCACTGCCGTCAATCGCACGTCCCACGCCCTGGGCTCGGACATCTCCATTCTCGCCCTCCACGAAAGCAGTTCCGTCGGCGAAACGGCACTCGATGCCGCCTTTGCCCAGCTCAACCATGTCGAACGGGTCATGAGCATCTACCTGCCTGACAGCCAGGTCTCGCTTCTCAACACGACCGGCAGGCTCGCCAACCCCGACCCCTATCTGGTGAGCATCCTGCAAGATGCCCAGGATCTGGCTCGCCGCAGCGACGGCGCATTCGACATCACCGTTCAATCGCTCTGGAGCATTTACGCCGCCGCTCAGCGCCAGGGCCGGCTCCCCTCCGAGGCAGAGATTCATGCCGCGCAGCGCAACGTCAACTGGCGCCAACTGACCATTAGTGGCGGCGAAATCCGCTTTGAACGCCCCGGCATGTCGCTCACGCTTAACGGCATCGCCCAGGGTTTCGCCGCCGATCGGGCCATGGAGGCCCTGGTGAATCACGGCATCAAGCACGCCCTGGTCAACACGGGCGAAGTGGCCTCGCTGGGGCGCAAAGCCGGCGGCGCCGCGTGGATCGCGGGCATCCAGCACCCGCGCAAGAATGACGCCTACCTGGGCCTTGCCCGACTCGAAGGCCGCTGCCTGTCCACCAGCGGCGATTATGAAACGACCTTCACTCCCGACAAGGTCAACAATCACATATTCGAGCCCGCGACCGGCCGCTCCCCGCAGGCATTCTCCAGCGTCACCGTGCTTGCACCCACCGCCACCGAGGCCGACGCCCTCTCCACCGCCATCTTCGTCATGGGTCCAGAGCGAGGCATGGCGCTGACACAGGCATCCCAAAACACGGATGTTCTGCTGGTCGCAAAAGATGGACAGACAATCGCAACGGAGGGCTTTCCGTGGAACTCGTGAACATCCTGCTGGCCACTGGTCGCACACCTCGCTGTCGGCTGGCCCCGGCGGGATGTGCCGCGCTTCTGCTGTGCTCCCTGATAGGCACACTTACCGCCGCGCCACCCGCCATCCCCTCTGCAGTCGGGCTCAACACCCGCACCCGGGCAGAAGTCGAAAAGCTCATTGCCGATACCGGCAATACCCCGCCGGATTGGTGGGACACCACCCCGCTCAAGTATCCCCCCACCCTCGACCTCACTTGGAAACAACATCCCGGTGGCTGGCAACCCAGGAAGAACATGGGGGCCTACTTCTGGGACATCATCGACCCGAATCCAGGCAAATGGCCCGAAGGTGTCAAACTCGCCCAGCACACGCTTTCCGTCAACAGGGGCAACGCCGATGCGCAGACCAAAGCGATGCGTTGTATCGCCAAAATGTACGCGGAATTAATGAGCGATTATCCCCGCGGTGCCTTCTGGGCCCGCAAAGCTGGCGGCATGGAAGTCACGCTTGCCGATTGCTACATCAAGATGGGCAACAACGACATGGCCGTCGAGGTTCTCCGCCGCATCGGCAAGGACAACACCCGTGCCGGGCAGGTCATCAAGCTCTGGGCCGAGATGGGTGATCTGAGAACCGCGCTTGGGCTGGCTGAAGGCAAGGCCACTGCCGGGGACCCCGTCATCGCCTTCCTTGCCGCCGGCGACGCCTGCCGCCGCCAGAACCACACCGCGCGAGCCATCCAGTACTACCAGAAGGCCATCGCGGCCAAGGGCAGGGCACGTGACGACGACGCCAACAAGAAACGCGCCACCGCCAACTTGGAGGCCACCAGGCTCTTCGATTCACTCGATCTGACCAAGATCAACGACGGCGCCTACAAGGCCAACAGCATTGCCTACGTCGGCCCCCTGGAGGTCCAAGTCACCGTTAAGAACCACCGTATCGAAAAGGTGGAAGTGACCGCGCACAAGGAAAAGCAGTTCTACGCTTCCCTCACCGAAGTGCCCCCACGCATCATCGCCAAGCAAAGTGTCAAGGGCATCGACACCACCACCGGCGCCACCGTCACCTCGGAAGCCATCGTCAACGCCACGGCCAAGGCCCTTGCAAGCGCACAAGGACAATAGCTGTCCGCAAGTTGCCTAGTGCATTGTCACACAATGATTTTAGGGTAGACCGACTTCAGTTTGCGTCG
>JBBDMX010000104.1:0-59651 GCA_040878035.1 Phycisphaeraceae bacterium
ACATGTCAGCCCCCCCTCCCCTCCCCCCCAGTGTCATCTTTTGATTTCTCCTTATGGCTTCTCGGGTTAGCGAATGTCACCCCCCATGTCAGTAGCGTGTCACCCTGACATTGCGGACGATTCACTCCGCCACTTGTAATCCGTTGCTTGAACATGGATTGCACTCGGATTAGCAAGGTAATGAAAATGTCAGGGGCGGCAGTTGCTGTGTCGGTACGAATCGGAAAGCAATGTCTTGGGTTCTTACGCTTGCGTGGTAAGGATGAGAACATGATCCAGACTCAAGGCCGGGCTTCCGAATGTTCAATTATCATAGTACCACTGCGTGCCCAGAAGTCAAGGCGCAAGAATCGCCCCTCGGGTCCGTTTCAGGTCGTTTCATGCCCGGCCTCCCGCCCCGCCCGTCGGGTGAGCCACCACGCCCCCAGCAGCCAGACCGCCAGCCAGGGCAGTTGCATCAGGGCGAATTGGCCCCACCGCTTGACCTGAACCGTTTCGTTGCGGGCCACGTGGATGGGCCACCACGGATAGATGTCGTGCTTCTGTTGCTTGAACTGCTGGACATCAAAGATAATCCCGTACAGCGATTCGATGGAATGCTCGGCACCATCGTTGTCGATTGCCACCCCGGCTTGGAGAAGCCAAGACCGCAGCGTTTCCAGGGTAAGGTCAAGCCGTTGGGTGGGAAGTTTGACGGGACCTGCGTAGCTTTCCTGACGGGTCATCGTTGCGACTCCATAGTCGGCGGTCAACTTGTGCCAATGGCCATCGTTATTCCGCAATCGCAGCTCAACGGACTTCAGCGGGATGTAGAAATAGGAGATGATCGTCATCGACGAAGCGTCACCAGCAAACTCCTCAAACCAAACTCGATCGGTCGTCCGTGGCAATCTATCCCCCGCGTCGCCCCAGCCGGTGGCGCGCACCGAAAACCGCTGAAACGCCGCCGGTGACGAGGACGAGAGTTCCAGTTCAATCTGCTTCCGCCAGCCCGGACGGGGCTGGTGCCAGTCGAAGATCGGCGCAACGCACGACCAAAGCATGAGGACGCAGAGTGTCCAGGCCACGACCACCAGGCGGCGGCCAAGGCGGTGCGAACGGCCGCCGATGATGCCCGCCTCGCGCAGGTCAGCACCGCACTCGGGGCAGGTCAGGCCGCTGATGCCGCGGACGAGGTAGCCGCACTGCCCGCAGGAGGCCTCCCGGCCACGCGACCGGCGAAAGGCCCCGATCAGAAGCATCAGCAGGATGACGCCGGTGAGCCCCGCGATGGCCAGCGACACCACCGACTCCGCCGGACGGTTGGCGAAGTCCAGTTGGGTCAAGCCCCAATCCGCCAGCACGAAGATGACCGGAACCATCGCCACGCGAGGATTGTACCGTCAGGCCGCGCCCCGCAAATGCCGCCGCTCCGCCCGGCGGGCGGCTTATCATATAGCCCGGCCATTTTGGCCGGATGAACCCTCGCGACTCGATCCGTCGCGGTCTGTCCGGCCAGAATGGCCGGGCTATATGGGAAGCGGTCCACTCCACCGCCTCTGCGGTGGGCACGCCTTGACCCCCCAAAATTTTTCCTCTGGCACCCGACTTGCAGGCGATGCCGCCCCATCCTATACTCAAGGACTTGCGACTTCGTGGACCACGTTGGGAACACGCAACCCCCATTTTAACGCCCTTAAGCCCGCGCTTGGTCGAGGTGATCAATGCTGATGAACACCGTGCGCGACTTCTCCAAACATGGAGATGCGCTCCCCGTACCGAATCTGGTGGAGATCCAAGCCACCGCCTACACCCGCTTCCTCCAGCAGGAGAAACCCGCTGAAAAGCGCGATCCCGTCATCGGGCTCGAGTCCCTGCTGCGGGAGGTCTTCCCCATTGAATCGTACGACGGGAACATGAAGCTTGAGTATCTCTACTACAAGCTTGATGAGCCGCGCTATACGGCCCAGGAGTGCAAGGAACTCCGCCTGACCTACGGCATGCCCTTCCGCATCGCCGTACGCCTGGTCCGCAAGGACGTCGCCGAGATCCCCCAGGAAGAGATTTACCTGGGCGAGATCCCCATCATGCTCGGCGGCGGGGAATTCATCATCAATGGCGCCGAACGCGTCATCGTCAACCAGCTCCACCGCTCGCCCGGCGTGGACTTCTCCATCGCCTCGTCCGAAGGCGACCGGCCCCTGCACTCGGCACGCGTCATCCCCGAGCGCGGCTCGTGGATCGAGCTGGAAGTGACCAAAAAAGACGTACTGACGATGCGGATCGATCAGTCCACCAAGATTCCCGCCACCACATTCATGCGCGCCATTGACGAGAAGTATTCCACCACGGAAAGCCTGCTGCGGGCCTTTTACGAGGTGCAGAACGTCAAGACCACGCAACTCAAGCCCGAAAACGTGGCGGCGGCGCCCATCATTGATAAGGAAACCGGCGAGGAACTCGTCGGCGCCGGCAAAGCCATCGGCGAGGCCATCGACAAGGTCATTGCCTCCAACCTGAAGGAAGTGGCGGTTCTCACGGACGCCACCGACGAGCTGATCGTCAACACGATCTCGGAAGAACGGCAGACCGAGTTGGGCCTCAACGTCACCGAGCACGAAGCGGCGATGCTGCTGCTGTACACTCGCCTGCGTCCGGGCAATCCCCCGCAGGTCGAAAAGGCGCGCTCGCTGATCAAGGAAAAGTTCTTCGATGAGAACCGCTACCGCCTGGGCCGCGTGGGCCGGTTCCGCATCAACCGCAAGTTCGACACGGACACGCCCGAGAGCGAGATGATGCTGCGTGCCGACGACTTCGTGCACGTCATCCGCTACATCCTGGACCTGCGTTCCAATCGCAACAAAGCCCACGTGGACGACATCGACCACTTGGGCAACCGCCGTCTGCGCACGCTGGATGAACTGGCGGTCGAGGAGCTGCGCAAGGGGTTCCTCAAGCTCAAGCGCACCGTACAGGAACGCATGAGCGTCAAGGATCCCGACGAACTGGCCAAGATCGCCGACCTGATCAACTCCAAGTCGATCTCCAGCGCCATCGAGCACTTTTTCGGCCGCAGCGAGCTGTCGCAGGTGGCCGATCAGACCAACCCGCTGTCGCAGCTCAAGCACGAGCGCACGCTGTCGGCCATGGGTCCCGGCGGGTTGCACCGCAAGCGCGCGGGCTTCGAAGTCCGCGACGTGCATATTTCCCACTACGGCCGCATCTGCCCCATCGAGACGCCTGAAGGCCCCAACATCGGCCTGATCGCCTCCCTGGGCATCTACAGCCAGATCGACGAATACGGCTTCCTCCAGACGCCCTACCGCGTCGTCAAGGGCAGCAAGGTCGATCCCAAGAACATCACCTACCTCCGCGCCGACGAGGAGATGAAGGTCACCATCGCCCCCACGGACGTCATCGACAGTGAAGGCCGGCTCGCCAAGGGCCTGGTGCTGGCACGCGTGGACGGCGAACTCCAGCAGGTGCCCAGCGACACCGTGCAGTTCGTGGACACCAGCCCCAAACAGGTGGTGGGCGTCTCGGCGGCGCTGATCCCGTTCCTCGAGCACGACGACGCCAACCGCGCCCTGATGGGCTCGAACATGCAACGCCAGGGGGTGCCGCTGATCAAGACCGAGCCGCCCTGCGTCGCCACGGGCCTGGAAAAGGAAGTGCCCAAATACTCGGGCATGGTGCAGCGCGCCAAGAACGCCGGCACCATCACCTACGTCGATTCCCAGCGGATCATCATTGACAACGCGGACGAATACGAGCTGCGCAAGTTCCGCGGCCTCAATGAAAAGACCTGCCTGAATCAGAAGCCCCTGGTGAAGCTGGGGCAGAAGGTCAAGAAGAACCAGATCATCGCCGACGGTGCCGCCACCTTCAATGGCGAATTGGCGCTGGGCAAGAACGTGCTCGTCGCCTTCAACACCTTCGACGGCTACAACTTCGAAGACGCCATCGTCATCAGCGAACGGCTGGTGAAGGAAGACGTGTTTACCTCGATCCACATCGAGGAGTTCGACGTGGAAATTCGCGAGACCAAGCTTGGCCGCGAAGAGTTCACCCGCGACATCCCCAACGTCAGCGAGAAGCAGTTGGCGCGGCTGGACGATGTGGGCATCATCCGCATCGGCGCCTATGTCCGCCCCGGCGACATTCTCGTGGGCAAGGTCAGCCCCAAGAGCAAGAGCGAGCTTTCCCCGGAAGAAAAGCTGCTGCACGCGATCTTCGGCCGGGCCGGCGAAGATGTGAAGAACGATTCGCTGGAGGTTCCCGCGGGCACCGAAGGCATCGTGATTGGCGCCAAGCGCTTTTCCCGCCGCATGCACATGAGCGAGGACCAGAAGAAGGCCCTCAAGAAGGAAATGCGCGAGTACGAAGCGCAGATGGACGCCCGCGCCGCCGAGCTCTTCCGCCAGATGGTCGAGCAGGTCAATGAAGTGACCGGCACAGCCATGGTCGATCCCGGCACCCGCCAGAAGGTCGGCGCCTCGGACATCACGGAAGTCGTGATGGAGCAGATCGGCGACTTCTCGCCGGACTGGATCAAGGGCTCCAAGGCTTCGCGTGAGCAGGCCATGACGATTTACGGCCAGTTCTGGCCGCGCGTCCAGGCCATCCTCAAGGAAAAAGATCGCAAGCTCCAGCACATGAAACGCGGCGACGAGCTGCCTTCGGGCGTGCTGGAGATGGTCAAGTGCTACCTGGCGACCAAGCGTCATCTGTCGGTGGGCGACAAGATGGCGGGCCGGCACGGCAACAAGGGCGTCATCGCCCGCGTCGTGCCCGTCGAAGACATGCCGTTCCTTGAGGACGGCTGCCAAGTGGACGTGATCCTCAACCCGCTGGGCGTACCTTCGCGTATGAACGTGGGCCAGATTCTCGAGACCCACCTGGGCTGGGCCTGCGGCGTGCTGGGCTTCCAGGCGGTGACGCCGGTGTTCGACGGCGCCAGCGAAAAGGAAATTCACGAAGTCATCGAAGAGGCCAACCGCTACGTCGATCATCGGACCAAGGAACTGGCACAGAAGAACGAGTCGCCCAACTTCCGCGAACTGCTGGTGAAGATGCCCCCGGGCGGCAAGGTGCAGTTGTACGACGGCCGCACCGGTGATCCGTTCGATCAGCGCACCACCGTCGGGCACATGTACCTGATGAAGCTGCACCACCTGGTGGACGACAAGATTCACGCGCGTTCCACGGGCCCCTACAGCCTGATCACGCAGCAGCCCCTGGGCGGCAAGGCGCGCACCGGCGGCCAGCGCTTTGGCGAAATGGAAGTCTGGGCCCTGGAAGCCTACGGCGCGGCCTACATCCTTCAGGAACTGCTGACGGTCAAGAGCGACGACGTCGAAGGCCGGACCAAGATTTATGAGTCGATGATCAAGGGCACCAACAAGCTCGAGGCGGGCATGCCGGTGGCCTTTGACGTGCTGTGCAACGAGATCAAGGGCCTGGGCCTGAACATCACGCTGGAAAAGGCGCCGCTGGAAGGCGGGGCGATACTTTAAAGGTGCCGTATGCTCGGGCTGCCAAGCACAAAACTTGAACGTGCGGTCAAGAAGGCGGCGCAGAAGAGGCTTGCCGACCGGGCGGAAACATGCGAATGCGTGGTTCGCGACGTTACTGCTCGCGACGCCTTGCCAGAAATCGTCATTGCCGTTCAACCTTCGTCAAGAGACGTTGATATTACAGCTCTCCACGGAAACTTGACCAAGCCGGCGAAGGAACTCAGTGAAGAGTTCGGGAAAGAGGTCAAGTTTGCGTTGGACAGTGGCTCAGCATCGAGTTTTCAATGACCACGGCGGCAAAGGCAAAACGGACGACGCGCGGAGTTTACCGGTTGGTCAAGCAGTACGTCACGAAACACCAACCTCGTGAATTCAAGCTTGTGATGCTAGATGATGCCGTGATGCGCATTACAACAGGAGTGGTGGATGAGGACGAACACTGGTATGTCGTCGTGCGGCACGATCCTGAACTGCCAAGGCTTCTGGGTCAGTACAGCGAAAAGTTGATGAAGATCGAAGACCAGATTCGCAAGAAGGAAGGCATTGTGGTCTCGCTGCAGTCGATGCTCCCACCGTATTGAAAACAACTGCGTTTGATGGGTTCCCTAGCCCACGACTTTGCAGGGATCAAACTACCATGGCTGAACAATTCTACGACCGTATCAACGAATACACCGCGGTGAAGATCACCCTGGCGTCCCCCAACGACATCCGCTCCTGGTCGTTTGGCGAAGTCAAGAAGCCCGAGACGATCAATTACCGCACCTACCGCCCTGAGAAGGACGGCCTGTTCTGCGAGCGCATCTTCGGGCCCGAACGGGACTACGAATGTGCCTGCGGCAAGTACAAGGGCACCAAGTTCAAGGGCATCATCTGCGACCGCTGCGGCGTCAAGGTCACCCACAGCCGCGTCCGCCGCAAGCGCATGGGCCACATCAACCTGGCGGCGCCCATCGTCCACATCTGGTTCTTCAAGTCCTCGCCCAGCCGCCTGGGCAACCTCATGGGCATGAAGACCAGCGACCTGGAAAAGATCATCTACTTCCAGGACTACGTCGTGGTCGATCCGGGCGATACGCCCCTGAAGGAAAAGCAGGTCCTGACCGAGGACGAGTACCGCAAGACCGTGGAGGAATACGGCTCGTCGTTCACCGCCATGATGGGCGCCGAGTCGGTCAAGGAGTTGCTGGTCCGCCTGGACTTGAACAAGCTCTCGGAGGAACTGCGCACCAACCTGAAGGAGACGCGCTCCAAGCAGAAGATCAAGGAGCTGTCCAAGCGGCTCAAGATCGTGGAGCAGATCCGCGGCAGCGAGAACAAGGCCGAGTGGATGGTCATGGACGTGATCCCCGTGATCCCGCCGGACCTGCGCCCTCTGGTCCTGCTGGAGAGCGGCAACTTCGCCACCAGCGACTTGAACGACCTCTACCGCCGCATCATCAACCGCAACAACCGACTCAAGAAACTGATGGACTTGAACGCGCCGGAGGTCATCATCCGCAACGAGAAGCGGATGCTTCAGCAGTCGGTCGATGCGCTCTTTGACAATGGCCGCTGCCGCCGGCCCGTACTCGGCTCGTCCAACCGCCCCTTGAAGTCGCTGACCGACATGATCAAGGGCAAGCAGGGCCGCTTCCGCGAAAACCTGCTGGGCAAGCGCGTGGACTACTCGGCGCGCTCGGTCATCGTCGTGGGCCCCGAGCTCAAGCTCAACCAGTGCGGCCTGCCCAAGAAAATCGCCCTGGAACTCTTCCAGCCCTTCATCATCCGCAAGCTCAAGGAGCACGGCCTGGCGGACACCATCAAGTCCGCCAAGAAGATGCTCGAGCGCCGCGATCCGGAAGTGTGGGACATCCTTGAAGAGGTCATCTACCAGCACCCGGTGCTGCTGAATCGTGCCCCCACCCTGCACCGCATGGGTATCCAGGCCTTCGAACCGGTGCTGGTGGAAGGCAACGCCATCCGCGTGCACCCGCTGGTCTGCACCGGTTTCAATGCCGACTTCGACGGCGACCAGATGGCGGTCCATCTGCCCCTGTCGGTCGAGGCCCAGGCCGAAGCCCACGTGCTGATGTTGTCCACCCACAACATCTTCTCCCCCTCCAACGGCAATCCCATCATCAGCCCCTCCCAGGACATCGTCCTGGGCGTGTACTACATCACCAGCATGCCTGTTGACGGCGTGGTGGACGAAACCAAGATCAAGCGCTTCAAGGACCCGACTGAAGCGCTGCTGGCCTACGACTTGAAGCGCGTCGGCGTGCTCGAGCCGATCATGGTTCGCCTCGAGCCGGGCCGGTTCACCCAGATCGTCAAGGACCAGAAGGCCCAGCCCGAAGCGATGCCCGAGAGCAATCGCATCGTCACCACCGTGGGCCGGCTGATGTTCAACGACATCCTGGGCCAGGGCATGCCTTACTACAACTGCGCCCTGGGCAAGAAGGGCGCCGCGCGCGTCATCGACGACACTTACGCCTACCTCAACCGCCCCGCCACCATCGACCTGCTGGATAAGCTCAAGGACATCGGCTTCAAGCGTTCGACGCTGGCCGGGCTGTCCTTTGGCATCACCGACCTGCGCATTCCCGCCGCCAAGCAGTCGATCATCGACGCCACGCAGAAGCGCGTGGACCGGGTCGAGAAGGCGTTCCAGGCTGGCGCCCTGACCGACCGCGAGCGTTACAACCAGTTGCTGGACCTGTGGACCCACTGCCGTGAAGAGGTCACCAAGGAACTGCTCAAGGAGCTCAAGACCGACCGCCGCGACGAGCAGGGCAACGAGGTCAAGGTCGATTCCAAGGAAGGCAAGCTGTACATGAACCCGGTGTGGCTCATGGCCGACTCGGGCGCACGTGGTAACGTCAGCCAGATTCAGCAGCTCGCCGGCATGCGTGGCCTGATGTCCAAGCCCTCGGGCGAGATCATCGAGACCCCCATCCGCGCCAACGCCCGCGAGGGCATGACCGTGCTGGAATATTTCTCCAGCACGCACGGCGCACGTAAGGGCCTGGCCGACACCGCCCTTAAGACCGCCGACTCAGGCTACCTGACCCGCAAGCTCGCCGACGTGGCGCAGAACGTGTTCATCGCCATGGACGACTGCGGCACCAAGAACGGCGTGACCAAGCGCGCCACCTACAAGGGCGAAGAGATCGACGTGCCCCTGCGCGAGTCGATCGTCGGCCGCACCGCCCGCGAGACCATCCGCAACCCGATCACCGACCAGCTCATCGTGGCGGAAAACAAGGTGGTTGACGAGGATGCCGCGCGGGCCATCGAGAACCTGGGCATCGACTCGGTGATGGTCCGCTCACCGCTGACCTGCGAGGCCGGCGCCGGCATGTGCGCCAAGTGCTACGGGCAGGACCTGTCCACCGGCATCCTGGTCGAGGAAGGCCTGGCGGTGGGCATCATCGCCGCCCAGTCCATCGGCGAGCCCGGCACGCAGCTCACCATGCGTACCTTCCACACCGGCGGCATCGGCCAGCGCACCCTGGTCGAGACCGACTACCGCGCCACCAACGCCGGCACCATCGAGATCCGCGACGCCAGCGAGGTGCCCTCCAAGGACGAGGACGGCGACGACGTGCTGGTGGCGCTGAAGCGCAACGGCGAAATCGCCGTGCTCGACGCCAAAGGCCGCGAACTGGAAAAGACCAAGGTCCAGTACGGCGCCTACATCCAGGTCAAGCCGGGCCAGGAAGTGAAGAAGGGCCAAACGCTGGTCAAATGGGACCCGCACCGCGTGCCCATCCTGGCGGAAAAGGCCGGCAAGGTCCGCTTCGAGGACATCAAGCTGGGCGAGACCGTCCGCCCCGAGAAGGAAGCCGGACAGAGCGGCGGCAAGAGCAAGAAGACCACCATCCCCGGCGAGTCGCTGGTGGTCATCGAGCACAAGGGCGAGATGCACCCGCGCATCGTCATCGAGGCGGTTGTCCCTGCGAGCACCGCATCAAAGTCAAAGTCAACCGAGGCCCCTTTGTCCAAGGAAGACATCGTCGATGCACTTCTGAAATACCGCAGGCTGAATTGCGCCGAACCCTATTGCGATATCAAGAACAAGAAGACGAGGGAGTTCTTCAGGGAAAACTCATTCGCGCTGTGCGTCGCCATTCTGTGCATGGGGCCTGTGTCAGACGACAAGCCGTACGACTTTGTGATGAGCATGCACGACGCGTTTGGCGGGCTTGATCCGACTGATCTTTCCAACCGAACCGAAGAAGAGATCGGCGCCCACGTGAAAATGCCGGTTAAGTGGCCCGCTGCTTGGATCAAGAAATTCGCGGCGCACATAGCGCAGTCCTATGGTGGCCGAGTTGAGAAGTTGTGGCAGGGCAAGGCGCCGGGCGAGATCGTTGATGAAGTCAAGAAGGCTTGCTCGGCCAATCCGAAGGAATACTCAAAGATTGCCGCGCTTCTCCCGAACCTTCTCTACCACAATGGGGTGTATAAGCTGCCAAAGCCGACTGACAAGCGCGACCTCGATGCCGCTGTTGATGTCCACGTAAAGCGCGCAATGTTCAAACTTAAACTCATCCGTGACTCGAACCTTTCCGAAAACAAAGTCGCGGAAGAGGCCCGAAAGATCCATCCCGAGTGGCCAGGCGAGCTGGACATGCCGCTGTGGATGCTTGGGAACGAATTGCGTGACGATCCGCCGCAAGCGTATCTCGAAAAACTCGGGCTCGGCGACAGGAAATTTGAGGCGGACGTGGTGGGTACGGGGCAGATCCTCGACTTCCACTACCTGCCCGCCAAGGCGCGCATCGAGGTTAAGGAAGGCGACATGATCGAGGCCGGCCACATGCTGGCTCGCCAGCCGCGCGAAGTGAAATCGTCATCGGACATCGTCGGTGGTCTGCCCCGCGTCACGGAAATCTTCGAGGCCCGCAAGCCGCACGATCCGGCGGTGCTCGCCGAGATCTCCGGCACCGTCGAGCTGCGCTCCGACCGACGCCGCGGCAAGATGACCATCATCATCAAGACCGAAGGCGGCATCGAGGACGTCGAGCATCACGTGCCCCAGGACCGCCACTTGCTGGTGCACACGGGCGACATCGTCACGGCGGGCGATCCGCTGACCGACGGTCCGCTCATCCCGCACGACATCCTGCGCATCAAGGGCGAAGAGGCGCTCTACACCTACCTGCTCGACGAGGTGCAGAACGTCTACCGGGCCCAGGGCGTGACCATCAACGACAAGCACATCGAGGTGATTGTCGGGCAGATGTTGCGCAAGATTCGCGTGGAAAATCCCGGCGATACGGGCATGCTGCCCAACGAGGTGGTGGACAAGTTCCGCTTCCGTCTGTCCACCGCCCAGGTGGACAAGATCGCGCGGATCAAGGAGCCGGGCGACACGGGTCTGACCCTCGGCCAGCTCTATCCCAAGCAGGAGATTCGCGACGCCAACCACAAGGCCGAGGCCGACGGCAAGCTGGGCGCCAAGGCCACCAAGGCGCGGCCGGCGACCGGGCGCACGCTGCTCCTGGGCATCACCAAGGCGTCGCTCCAGTCCGAGTCGTTCCTCTCCGGCGCCAGCTTCCAGGAGACGACCAAGGTGCTCACCGAGGCGGCCTTGGCAGCCAAGACCGATCCGCTCGAGGGCCTCAAGGAAAACGTGCTGCTGGGTCACCTGATTCCCGCCGGCACCGGCTTCAAGGCTTACACGCGGGTTCGCGTGCTCAAGTTGGCCGAGCCCGTCGCCACCGAAACGCCCACCCGCGAAGAGGAATTGGCCGAGGCCGCGAAAATGGCCGAACGATCCGGCGCCCAGCGCCGCGCCGAGATCATCACCACCGTGGGCGAGTCCCGACTCGTCGCCGCCCTCCTGGGCCAGGAACAGAACGACCAGCCGCCCAAGGAATAGGAAAACGCAGGGAAACCGAAATCGCAGAAAAGGCAGAAAATGGAAGAACGCCCCTGGCGCGATTCCGATTTTCTGCCTTTCCTGTTTTCTGTGTGGCCGTCCTGAGCCACCGTTTGCGAAGCTTTTGCATTAACAACCGGGCGTCCGGACGCGATAGTCCTCCTTGGCTCAAGTCAAGGCCACGCGAAAGGGGGTTCGGTGCGACGGGGTAATCGAAGAACGCCACGCCACGATGGGGCACGACCCGAGCAATCGGCCCCCACCTATCGTTCTACTTCTTCATCACGCACCAGAACCATCTTTCATATAACGCTGCTCGCCGCTCTGGTCGCCGTAATTAGCGGCATGGCATGGGTGTCAACGCGGTCGTCCGGCCACACGCCAATCTCCACCGGCAATCCCGGACCCACAGCGCCCGTCATTAACGCCGCCAGCACCCCGCCGCTGCACACCAAGTTCGCGCTCGAACCCAGGACGCTCAACGAACTGCTGGAATTGCCCGTCGAGCGACTTGGCGAAGTGGACATTGCTCGCATGAATCTGCTCTGCGCCTCGGCGTTGCCCAGTACACAAAGCCTGAACATCGAGCACGCCTTATCGGTCCTCGACGAGTGGGCCGGGAAGGTGGCCTTTGAAACGGATCGCCACCTCTACCGCGTGACCGACCCTCGATTCGCTGACCGCTATCATGGCAGCGAGCCTCACTTCCGCGCCGAGATGCTCGCCCAAGTGCTCCAGGAAGACCTCGGCGTCCGGTACAACCCCAAGGCCATCGGCGACTTCAGCTTCGCCGATCTGACCACTGGCTTCATCCACGGCATAATCCCCGCCCCCGGAAAAACGACGGCAGATACGCCCGGCGGAACTTGCGCATCCATGCCGGTGCTCTACGTGGCGGTTGGACGACGACTGGGCTATCCGCTCAAGCTCGCCACTACGGATGGCCACATCTTTGCTCGTTGGGACGGCCTCGATCACGCGAATCCCGCCTGGCGGGAGCGCTTCAACTGCGAGACGACTAACGGTTTCCATCGTTTCGATGATGACTACTACAAGACCTGGCCCCACAAGATCAGCGACTGGGAAATCCAGGTCAAGGGCCACCTGCTGTCGCTGTCGCCCGCAGAAGAACTGGCCGAGTTCCTGGCGACGCGCGGGCACCATGCCGAGGATGTGGGGCAAGTCGGATTCGCCGCTCGATGTTTCGAGAACGCCTATCGCTACGACAGCCGGCGGCCATGCTACGGCGCGTGGTTCGTCGGTGCAGCGATGCGAAGTGGTTACCGCCCAGCCACGCCCGAGCTTGCAAAGCTGCTGGCGTACAAGCAGCGGAGCGCCACGGCAGCGCGCCGACCGTCCATCGACGGCATGCCCATGCCCAGCGAAATGGCCGCGGCGGCACGTATGACCATTCCCTTCTACCCCAACGCCGTATCCTCGCGCGCGGGCCAGCGGCAATATCAACCCACAATCCTCGACATGCCGCAACCGGCCATTCCGCCGGTTCGACCGGTCAATCCACACCCTCAATTTGACCAGTTTAACCCACAACCTCCATTCGATCGGTTCCGGAGCCAACCATGAAGACTCGATTATTCTCCGTTGTCACCTCTGCCCTCTTACTCGCCGCCTTCGCCGCGCCCGCCCAAGCCATGTACCACGCGGGTATGGGGCGATTCATGCAGCGTGACCCAGCGAATAGAGATATCACACGGGTCCCTGGACGTGGGACCATTCGCACGTCTGCATTCGTTGCTCGAGACCAATACCCAGATGGAATGACTTTGTATGAATACGTGCGTAGCGCGCCGACAACTCGGCGCGATCCTTTCGGGCTTCAAGCTACCCAACCGGCTTCAGGTTCACGCGTGGCGATTGAGTGCGCTCCTGTCCGCAGATACGGTGTCACCCTTGGTTACCATTGTTCCATTGTCTCTTCTTGTCCCGGGATGCCAACTACACGTTATGAAGATCGAGGACCTGCGGACTCCGACAAGAAACATGAAGACAGGAAAAAGAAGTCGCCGGACAATGGAGAAGGTGCGATGCCTGACGACTACTTGGACGAAGAGCCTTGGGGAGAATGGAGGCGATATAAGGTAACTTGCCCAGACGAGAGGTCGGATTGTGATACGTGTAAATGTATCAAGGATGCCTTCGATGCGGCAAAGTTTCATCCTTATGACGCGTTTGGACCGAATTCAAACACGTTTGCCCATGCGCTCTTGAATAAGTGCGGATGCGAGGTATCCGAATACCTCGGTAGATGCTATGAGTATCGCATGGTTCAGTGGCCAGGAGAGTTCATCCCACATTCGGAGCTGGTCGAGTATCCATGTGATACCCGCGTACCATACGATGCAGTTGGCTGGAGGCACAAATCCGTTCCGGCTTATTGGTAGCGCTGTGAAGAGGGCTATGCAGTATCTGGTGTCGATTCTTGTGGCTGCACTATGCGGTTTGTTGTACGCTTGGTACGCGGACTGGTGGGTGTATGTGGAGACAGGCTTGAGTCGAGAACCAAAGTTTCGCGTTCCGTTAACGTGGAGAGTAGCTGAAAGTATCGGGGTTGGTGCCGCGTGCGGCTTGTGCGTTCTGGGGATGCTGGTCATCTTGCGCTCAATCGCAGAGGGGAGGAGACGCGGGAAGTTGAGGGGATGGCAGAGGATGAGAAGGGGACGGGAATGAAAGCGATGCATCGACGATATCGCCATAGCTATGGATGTGCCTGTTTTTCCTCCTTTCTTGCTGTTGGGAGTTGTTTCCCGTGTGGGAATGGATGGGCTTCCGCTACGTAAGGAAGATGGATGGACTTGCAGCACGCCACACAGCGATTGAATGGCAACGGCACCTTGGTCATAATGCGCCTCCAGCCAATCCGATCTACCGCTATCCTCGCTATGGTAGTCGCGCTGTGCTCAGGATGCGGCAGTAGTCCAGTGCCGCAAGCGAGAGGCGACGCCTCTAGAACAGTGAGCATGGATGATCTGATCGTCGTGCATACCCATGTGATGAATCCCCACACCGGCATCTGCGACAAGCCTGAGACCTTGTATTACAGCCGGTCGACCGGCATGGCCAACAACTATAAGAAGGGTGATCTGATCCCTCCACATCCAGTCAATCCTGTGGATACCTGTAGGGAAGTAAAGGCGTGTCCGTCAGTATGGAATGCTAAATGTAACAATCCGGTGTCGCCCCGAGACGCCGGCACTCTTGCGTGGAATTGCCGCGATTGGCCCCAGGCCACAGAACCAAGCATATTTGAATGAATGCTACAAAGTCCAAACGGAACAAGGTTTTGCGGCTATGTTTCGCGCTCGCTGTAGTTGTGGGCAGCGCGGGTGGAGCGATATTGCTTTGGACGCACACTCGTGCGTACGTACTCGGCGACTATGATCAGCCGATCATCCGCACCACTGACGCAAAACAACTTTCGGCACAAGCGCTGGCAAAGGCGGGGGTTCAACCTCAGGACTTTAGTATGCAGTGGAACGTCCGCGGGGGTGCATCTGACCCACTGTGGGTTGATCATCGCGGTAAGTACACATTGTGGCATCCCACAGATGTATCGAAATACGGAAGCATCTCCTATGCCGTATACTTGCAGGTTCGGAAAGGCAGGGTTGTTGCTGAGGTTGAGGAAAGCAAGTAGCAACGGAATAGGTGTTCAGCGTTTCATAGAGCCTTGGCACTGCCTCTTCTTGCCCAAATCGAGGATCACTGTGCCCATCTCGCTCCGCCGCTAGGCGAAGGGTACCCGCTCCATACGGCGACCGCGGGTATCCTATAGGGTCAACACGGTCACGTTCGTATTGGTGTAAATGCACAACTCCCCGGCGATGTTCATCGCATGACGCACGATCTTCTCCGGCGGCAGGTCGGTGTGCTGCATCAATGCCCGCGCCGCGGCCGTCGCATACGGCCCGCCGGAGCCGATGCCCAGGATGCCGTCGCTTGGCTCGATCACATCTCCCGTGCCCGACACGATCAGACTACACGAGCGGTCCGCGACGATCAGCAGGCTCTCCAGCCGGCGCAGCATGCGATCGGTGCGCCACAGCTTGGCCAGTTCCACCGCCGCCTTCTTAATGTTCGCCGGCGATTCCTTGAGCTTGGCCTCGAACTTGTCCAGCAGGGCAAAGGCGTCGGCCGCGGCGCCGGCGAAACCCACCAGCACCCCCGCGTTGCCCGCGCCGCCCTGCTCCAGTTTCCGCACCTTGACCGCATCGGCCTTGGCGACCACCTTGTCCATCGTGACCTGGCCGTCGCCGGCGATCGCCACCGTCTCGTTTCGCCGCACCGAGAGAATCGTCGTCGCATGGTAGATACTCATGCCCGCATTGTAACGGCCCCTCTCCCCCGGGGAGAGGGTGGCCGAGGCTTGGCGAGGCCGGGTGAGGGGACTTGGGGATGAGAGGGGCGCTATGTGACACTGAAATCCACCGGCGTTTGGCTAATATGATCGCCATACTCATCCGTAGATCCCCTCACCCCAGCCCTCTCCCCAAGGGAGAGGGGGCCGGACCACCACGATGACCGCCCTCGGCCACCTCCCCGTTCTGCCCGCCCAGGTCCTCGACGTCCTGGCGCCACGTCCTGGCGACACGATGCTCGACTGCACCGTCGGCCGCGCCGGCCACGCCTTGCTCATCGCCCCGCTGCTGGCACCCGCCGGCCGATACATCGGCCTGGACGTCGATCCGGCCAACCTCGCCTACGCCCGCCAGCGCCTCGCCGAGGCGCCCTGCCAGATCGATCTGATCCACGCCAACTTCGCCACTGCCCCTTCCGTCCTGGCCGGCCTGGGCGTCGCCCGCGTCGATCTGCTCCTGGCGGATCTGGGCTTCTCCTCCACCCAGATGGACGACCCGTCCCGCGGCCTGTCCTTCACCACCGACGCGCCGCTGGACATGCGCCTGGACCCAACCCTGCCCACTTCCGCCGCCGATCTGGTCAACGCTCTGCCGCAACTGGAACTGGCCAACCTGATCTACCGCTACGGCGAGGAACGTCTGTCGCGGCGCATCGCCAGAAATATTGTGGAAGAACGCCGCCAATCTCCGATTCTTACCACAGCGCGACTGGCGCAACTGGTGCGGCGAGCGTATGGCCCGGCAGGGTATCGACAGCGCATCGATCCGGCGACACGGACCTTCATGGCGCTGCGGATCGCCGTCAATGCCGAACTCGAGGCCTTGACGAGCCTGCTGGAGCAACTGCCCGGCTTACTCGCTCCCGGCGGCCGGGCCGCGATCATCAGCTTTCACTCGTTGGAGGACCGGCTGGTGAAGCATGCGTTTGCGGAATTGGCGCAGCAGGACGTGGCCCAGCGTCTGACCAGGAAGCCCGTGACCGCCGACGAGCAGGAGATCGCCGGCAACCCACGCAGCCGGTCTGCCAAGATGCGGGCGATTCGGATGGTGGATAACCCGGCGCCGCCACGACCCACTGGCGACGCGACGCCGGATTGATAGCATGACAACCCCACAAACCAACCGCCATGGATGGCGGCCCATCACACCCTCAAGGACGGCAGGGACATGACACGCGAAACCAAACTCGGCCTTCTCATCGGCACCGGCATCATTCTGCTCATCGGCATCGTCATCAGCGACCACTTGTCGGTCGTGCACAACCAGGATGCCGCCATGGTCGTGCCGCCGCCCGCCAATGCCACCGGTCAGACGACCGGCCTGCTCGGTTCGCCGAGCTTCCCCGGCGTGAACGACGCCGGCACGCTGGGCGGCCAAGAGGCCTGGCAGGGCCCGATGGCATCCGATGCCAACGCCTCGGGCAATGTCGGCAGCAGCGGCGCCGAGCCCAGGCATGACCAGGCCGCGCCGACGGGCAACACCCCGGCGGGCACTCCCGGTGACGCCCAGCCGGCCCCCAACCACGAACTTCCCCTGCCCGATGGCCGTGTCGCCGACGCCTTCGCCCACCGCATAGGCGACCCGCTGTCGGCCTACAACGTCCAGGGCGCCCACACCGGCGGCGCCGCGACAGACAACCCCGCCTGGGCGCCCAACAACACCGCACGCGACCTCTCGCTCTTTTCCGATGACCTCCAGATCGGCCAGGCGCAGAAGATCACCGATACCGCCCACCAGACTCAGAACACCCAGCAGGATCGCCTCTCGCCGCCCGACCATGACGTCGCGCCGCTGGCGGGCCAGATCCACTACGTCAAGCCCGGCGAGTCGCTGTGGGACATCGCCAAGACTTACTACGGCGATGGTGGGCAGTGGCGCATGATCGCCGACGCCAACAAGGACAAGCTGGCCGGGGGCACTGACATTCGCCAAGGCGTCCGCCTGGTCATCCCCGCCAAGGCCCAGCGCAGCACCGTCAACCCCGACGCCGGCGGCCCGCGCTTGTCCCAAGGCCACGCCGCTCCCGGCAAGACCGTCACCGTCGCCGCCGGCGATTCGCTCTATGCCCTGGCACGCAAGCACCTGGGCGACGGCAACCGCTGGCGCGAGATCCTCAAGACTAACAGCGACAAGATCCAGGACGCCGGCGACCTGAAGATCGGCATGGTGCTGAGCCTGCCCGGCAGCGAGCCCGTGCTGACCGGTCAGACCACGCCTGGCAATTCCCAAGCGCGGGGCGACAGCCGTGAATCTGGCGCCGCCGGCCGCACCTACACGGTGCAATTAGGCGACTCGCTCTACGCCATCGCCCGCAAGCACATGGGCAACGGCAACCGTTGGAAAGATCTCCAGGACGCCAACAAGGCGACACTCAAGGGTCGCACCGAATTGACCGTCGGCCAGGTGCTGATCATCCCGACGGGCAGCGCCGGGGCCGGCGCCGCGCGTCACGGCGCCTGATTCATCCGGCCACGCCGACGCTGAGCCGCTCGGGGCCAAGCGCCTGGTCTCCATGTTGAGGGCGGCCATGTTCGTGAAACTCACGGTTCTGGTGCTCATGATCACCGCCACCTCGGCCTCGCTGCTGTGGCTGCGGCAACAGCGCCTCCAGATCGGCCACGACATCGCTCAGGCCCATCGCCAGATCGACGCCAATCGCCAACTGGTGTGGGACCTGCGTGCCAAAGTCGCCCAGCGCGTCGAGCCGACGGCCTTGAATGACGCACTGGCACGTGCCGATCTCAACCTCGAACCGGTCCTCACCGTTCGCCAACCCGAGGTGGCGCCACGGCGGCGACCGGTGCAGGTGGCCGATCGCGCCCGCACCCACCGCCCCCGAGGGAACGCCACACCGTGAAGCTCTGGGCGAGAAAGCACAGTTGCGAGAACGCGCCCCCGCAGGCGGTAGCCCCGCTTGGGCCGGGCTGTCCCGCGTCTCCAAACGCCGCGCCTCTCATGCGCGTCGCCCGCTTCACCACCGTCCTGATCACCATCGCCCTGGTGACCCTGATCGCCCGCGTGGTCTACCTTCAAACTCGCGCTCCAACTCAAGTCCAGGCCCTGGTGGACACGCAGTTCAGCACTGCCCCGCTCCATGCCGAACGCGGGCCCATCTTCGACCGTCTCGGCCGCGTCATGGCCAGTTCCGACACCATTCGCCGGCTCTACATCGACGCCACGATGGTGACCGACCCGGCCGACTTCGCCCTCAAGCTGGGCCAGGCCCTGGGCTACGACCCGGCCGTCATCCAACACATGATCCAGCAGCGGCCCACCAGCCGGTACCTGGTCGTCGATAAGCAACTGTCCGATGCACGCTACGAGAGTGTCAAGCGGCTCCGTCTGCCGGGCCTGGCCACCGAGACGCGATATCAGCGGCACTACCCGATGGGCTCTGCGGCGGGGCAGGTCATCGGCTTTGTCGGCGCCGACAACGTCGGCCTGGAAAACGTCGAGAAGGTGTTCAATGCTCCCCTGGCCGGCACCCCCGGCCGCATGGTCTACCTCCGTGACGCCAGCCGGCGACCCATCTGGATCGACGCCGCCAGCTTCACCCATCCCACCGACGGCCAGGCCGTGCGCCTCTCGATCGACATCACCATCCAAACCATCGTCGAGGCCGAGTTGCGTAAGGCCGCCGAGCAATATGGCGCCAAGTCGGCGCAGATGATCGTCATGGACCCTTACACCGGCGAAGTGCTGGCGATGGCCAACTACCCCAGCTTCGACCCCAACGAACTGGCGCACTCCACCGGCGACCTCCGCCGCAACCGCTGCCTCACCGACCAGTTTGAGCCCGGCTCAATCTTCAAGCCCTTTGTCTGGGCCGCGGCCACGCAGACGAACATCGCGCGCCCCAGCGAGATGATCGACTGCACTGGCGGGCTGTGGGTCACCGCCGCCGGCCGCCGGCTCCACGACGCCCACGGCAACGGCATGCAGACCTGGGAAGGCGTGCTCATCAAGTCCAGCAACATCGGCATGGGCAAGATCGGCCAGCGCATGGGCAACCAGAGCGTCTATCGGGCCGTGCGCGCCTTTGGCTTCGGTGAGCCGACGAGCATCAATCTTGAAGGCGAGATGGCCGGCACGGTCAATCCCCTGTCACGCTGGTCGGGCTACTCGGTCACGAGTCTGCCCATGGGCCAGGAAATCGCGGTGACGCCCCTGCAAATCACCCGCGGCTTCTGCACCTTCGCCAACGGCGGCTATCTCATCCGTCCCACCATCCTGGCGGTGGACGATGTGCGGCAACAGGGTGGCCGGCAGATCATCGGCCGCGTCCTGACCCCCGGCGTCAGCGACCTCACCCGACACGTCCTGCGCCGCGCCGTGAGCGAAGGCACCGGTCGAAAGGCCGACAGCAGCTTCTACACCATCTGGGGCAAGACCGGTACCGCCCAGGTCCCCGGACCCCACGGCGGATACCTCCCCGGCGGGTACGTCGGCTCCTTCGTCGCCGGCGCCCCACTCGATCGGCCTCGCATTGTCGTCGGCTGCTTCATCCATCGCCCCGATCCCAGCAAGGGCTACTACGGCGGCATCGTCGCCGCACCCCCCGTCAAAGCCGTCATCGAGCAGACCCTCCAATACATGGGCGTTGCTCCCGATAAACTGCCCGACAACCACGAGCCCATCCTCGCCCGCAACATCGACGCCCGCGAATGATCAGAGCGTGCCCCGCCAAGCCCCGGCATGGCCCGCTCGGGGGCCTTGCCGGGGATCCGCCGTCAGTTCCTTCACGGCCTCTTTCTGCTGCTTCACACCCCCAACTTCCCGCGCAATCGCCCCATCGCCTCTTCCACATTCGCCCGACTGTTAAACGCACTTAGCCGCACATAGCCTTCACCCGCCGCGCCAAACCCACTTCCAGGGGTGCACACCACGTGGCAATCGGTCAGCAGCTTGTCGAAGAATGCCCAACTCTGCATGTCGCCGGGCGTGCGCAGCCAGACATACGGCGCGTTGACGCCGCCGTACACTTTCAGGCCCAGTTCCGTCAGCGTTTGGCGGATGATGCGGGCATTGCTCATGTAGTGATCGATCAGGCCACGCACCTGCTGCCGGCCGGCGTCGCTGTAGATCGCCTCGGCGCCGCGCTGCACGATATAGGATACGCCGTTGAACTTGGTCGTCTGCCGCCGTGACCAGAGCCGGTGCAGATCAACCGTCGCTCCGTCGCCGGCTTTGCCGAGGACCGTCTTGGGCACCACCGTGAACGCACATCGCGTCCCGGTGAACCCCGCCGTCTTGGAAAAGCTGCGGAACTCGATCGCCACATCACGCGCCCCGGGAATCTCATAGATCGAGTGAGGCAGCTTCGGATCGCTGATGTACGACTCATACGCTGCGTCAAAGAGGATCAACGAGCCATGCTCTTTGGCGTAGTTGACCCACATGGTCAGTGCCACGTGATCCATGGCCGCGCCCGTGGGATTGTTGGGCGAGCAGAGGTAGATCACGTCCACCTTGACCGACTGCGGGGGCAACTCGGGGGCAAAACCATTGGTGGCGGTGGCGGGCAGGTACACCAGCCCCGCGTACTCGCCACGCTCGTTGGCGCCGCCCGTGTGGCCCGCCATGACGTTGGTGTCCACGTACACAGGGTACACCGGATCGGTCACGGCGATGGTGTTGTCCGGCCCCAGGATGTCCAGGATGTTGCCCGTGTCACACTTGCTGCCATCGGAGATGAAGATTTCGTCAGCCGCGATGTCGCAACCGCGCCCCCGATAGTCACGATCCGCGATCTTCTCGCGCAGGAACTCATGGCCCTGCTCCGGGCCGTAGCCCTGGAACGTCTCGCGCCGGCCCATCTCATCGACCGCCTTGTGCATTGCCTGGATCACCGCCGGCGGCAGCGGCTCGGTCACATCGCCGATACCCATGCGGATGATCTTCGCATCCGGATGCGCTAGCGCAAATGCCTTAACGCGCCGTCCGATTTCAGGAAACAGGTAGCCGGCTTTGAGTTTGAGATAGTGCGAGTTGATCGTGGGCATGCTCGTCGTCCCAGTGGTTAGAAGGGCGAGCAGAATAGCAGTCTTGGGCAGAGGAATCCACTCTCTTTCGACTGTGGTACGATAAGGTGATATGATGAAATCCGGAGTCTGACTTATGCGCACCTCTGACATGATTGGTCGTCTTGAGGACCACCCGTTCCGGCCTTTTCGTATGCACTTGTCCGACGGCACGAAACTGGATGTGCTTGATCGCTCGTTGATCCTGGTCGGCGTCAGCAGCGTAGTGATGGCCACAGAGTTCACCACGGACGAAGATGGCAACCGCGTGGCCAAACGCTGGCGCACGATCGCCCTGTCCCACATCGTGCAGTTCACCGATCTGGACGATGCGACCGGTTCCAAGAAAAAACGCCGCGCGGGCTGAGGCGGATCGCCTGCTATGATAAAGCCATGACCACGCGACTTCGCGCCCATTTCGATGGCAAAGTGCTGGTACCCGACGAACCGGTGGACCTGCCCGTAGGCGAGCCGCTGGAGCTTACGGTGTGCGGCACGCAGGCGCAATCGAGCGAACCAGCGCCGCCTGACCCCAAGACACTGGCGGAGTTGGCGGACTGGATTGAAAGCTTGCCCCCGCTGCCACCCGGCACGCTCCCCCGCGACGGCGCCGCCCAGCACGATCATTATCTGTACGGGACGCCCAAGCGGCCATGATCTTCGCCGACATGGGATGGTTGCCCGCTATAGGAAATAGGGGACCCGCCAAGGGACGATCCAGGTGATGCCGCAATCTGGGCAATTGTATCTCACGCTCGCTCCATCTCTTTCATCGTCATCTGTATCGCTTGCATCCCCTGTATCGCTAATCTTCGCGCACGGTCTACCGCACAGCCGACATCGGTAGTGGTACAACGGCCAAAGGAAAAGCCAGTAGGCGACCAAGGAAAAGTACACTACACAGACGACAACCACACTCACGACCAATAGGACAGACCCTAGCAATGACACCAAGCCGCCCGCCACGACCATTGGCAAGCATGCAATGTTCGTTAACGCCAGCCTAAATGTCGGATTGCGGCTAACCCGTCGGTCGAATCGCTCTTCGCACATTGCGTGTTTCCCACAACAGATAGACCCAAGATGTCTATATCTGTGAATATGCGAAGTTCCTCCCGACCTCTAAGGCCTCGGCAAGCTTCGCCGGGTCCTTGCCGCCCGCTTGCGCCATATCCGGCCGACCTCCGCCGCCGCCGCCGGCGACTTTCGCCACTTCGCGGACCCAGTCACCGGCTTTGAGGCCTTTCTTGATCAACTCGGGCGGCACCGCGGCGATGAAGGCGACCTTGTCGTCGTTGGCAGCGCCCAGCAACAGCGCCGCCTCGGGGCGCTTCTTGCGGATCACGTCCATCGCCGTGCGCAGCCCCTCGGCGTCAAGGCCCGGCAGCTCGCGCACGATCAGGTTGCCGTCCGCTTCGTCGGCGATGCGCCGGGCGATTTCCACCACTTCACCGGTCGACTCCCGGCCGCGCTCCTTCTGCGCTTCCTTGATGATCCGCTGAAGCTCGGAAATCCCCTCACGCAGTTTCGTCCGCACATCCAGCGGCAACGTGGCCTGATTGATCACGTCGCTGACCTCGGCGACCTCGGTGTGCAGTTGCTCGGCCGGCGCGGCCTTGAGCGACTCGACACGCTTAAGCAACTCGCTCCCGATCGACTGCGCCTTCTCCGCCGCCTCGCCGGTGATGGCGGTGACGCGGCGCACGCCCTTGCCGACGGCTTCTTCGCTCACGATGACGAACCGCTTGGCCACGCCCGTGCTGGGCAGATGCGTGCCGCCGCAGAACTCGACCGAGTAGTCGTACCAGCCCTGATCACCAGGGTTCTTGAGCATTTCCTGTGCGGGTTTGCCGATCGTCACGATGCGCACGCGCGGCGGATACTTCTCGCCGAACACCGCCCGCAAACCGTGAATCTTCAGGGCCTCCTCCTGCGGCGCCACGTGGGCATGCACCGGCAGGTCCTTGTCAATGTCAGTGTTGACCAGCGCCTCGACCTGCGTAATCTGCGCGTCGCCCAGGGCGGCGGTGTGGGCAAAGTCGAAGCGCGTGCGATCCTCGTTGACCAGCGAGCCCTTCTGGGCCACGTGATCGCCCAGCACCGCGCGCAGCTTGTGGTTCATCACGTGCGTGATGGTGTGGTTGGCCATGATGCGCTGGCGTCGGGTTGCATCGACCGACAGCGTCACCTTGTCGCCGGGCTTGATCGCGCCGCAGGTGAGCTTGCCCTCGTGGAAGATCACGTCGCCGATCCTGAACGTGTCGGTGATCGCCAGTTGCGCTTCGCCCACCGCCGCTGTTCCCACGTCGCCCACCTGTCCGCCGGCCTCGGCGTAGAACGGCGTGCGGTCAGTGACCATGAACACATGCGCATCGTCATGGTTATGTTGATGCAGTTGCCCATCCGTGCCCGCGAAGTAGATCGCCTGCACCGTCACGTCGCATGCCATCACATCGTAGCCCACGAATTCGCCGGGTTTGACCGTGCCCTTCTGCACCAGGTCGACCAACTGGGCGCGCAGGTCGATCTGTTCGCCGCCGCCGGCGCGGGCCTGTTGACGCGCCTTGTCCATCAGAGTCTTGAAGCCCGCGACATCGACGCTCATGCCGCGTTCCTCGGCCATGACCTGCGTCAGGTCCAGCGGGAAGCCGTAGGTGTCGTGCAATTTGAAAGCGTCTTCGGCGGCGATCTGCGAGGGACGCTGCGCGTCACCCGCTAAACGAGAACGCGCGGCCGCTTCTTCGAACAGCGCGATGCCGCGGTCCAGCGTGCGGGCAAAGCTCTGCTCCTCGTCCTTGATCAGGTCGATCACGCGCTGGGGATTTTTGCGCAGCTCGGGGAACACGTCGCCCATGGCATCGACGACCCCCGGCACCAGACGATGCAGAAACGGCTCGTGCAGGCCCAGCGTCTGCCAGCCGTGGCGCACCGCGCGGCGTAAGATGCGCCGCAGCACATAGCCGCGCCCCTCATTGCTCGGCACCGCGCTGTCAGTTAGCGCGAACGTCAGGCAGCGCACATGATCGGCGATGACGCGGTAGGCGATGTCCACGTGGTCGTGCAGGTCGCCGCCATAGGGGCGAACCCCCGTCACTTCATGAATCGCCCTGAAAATAGGGGCAAACACGTCGGTCGCGTAGTTGGAGTCCACGCCCTGAAGCACTCGGCACAGCCTCTCGAAACCCATGCCCGTATCCACGTGCTTGGCGGGCAGCGGCGTCAGCAACCCCGCCTGATTGCGGTTGAACTGGATGAACACCAGGTTCCAGATTTCGATCACCCGCGCATCGCCGGCGTTCACCAGCTTTGCCCCGCTCTTGTCCGGCGTCAGGTCGATATGAATCTCGCTGCACGGCCCGCACGGACCGGTATCGCCCATCTCCCAGAAATTATCCTTCTTGTTACCCATGTGGATGTGCGACGGGTCGATGTCCGTTTCGCTCTGCCACAGCGCCGCGGCCTCGCGGTCTGGCGCCAGGTCTTCGTTGGTATCGCCCTCAAAGACGGTCACGTGCAGACGTGACTTGTCCATGCCCCACACGCCGGTGAGCAGTTCCCACGCCCAGGCGATTGCCTCTTTCTTGAAATAGTCGCCAAAGGACCAGTTGCCCAGCATCTCGAAGAAGGTGTGGTGGTAGGTGTCCTTGCCGACGTCCTCCAGGTCGTTGTGCTTGCCGCCGGCGCGAATGCACTTTTGCGTGTTGGCGACGCGGGCGTGCTCGGGCTGCTCTGTCCCCAGGAAATAGGGCTTGAACTGGTTCATGCCCGCATTGGCAAACAGTAACGTGGGATCGTCATGCGGCACGACCGGCGACGACGGCACAAAGGCGTGGCCGTGCTTGGCGACGAAAAAGTCGATGTACTGCTGACGGATTTCGCGGCTGGTGGGCATGTGCGGTTGGCATCCTTGAACGAGGCAGGATCGGACATTCTAGTGATTCGTAATCAGAGCCGCGCGGCGTTAGCCCGCGGAAACAAACGTCGTTGTACTGTCGAACCGCGGGCCTACGCCGCGCGGCACTGGGATGACACGCCACGGCTCGCGACACGCCAAGTCGCTAAGATACGACAGTTCCCCGGCTGACCTGCGCTCGAGTGCTCACTGCATGGCCTCGGTTTGCTTCTACTTCCAAGTTCATCAGCCTTACCGGCTGCGCCGTTACAGCGTCTTCGACAGCGATGCGTCGTACTTCGACGAGCCGCGCAATCAGGCGATCCTCGACCGGGTCGTCGCCAAGTGCTATCTCCCCGCGACGCAGTTGCTGCTGGACCTGATCCGCAAGCATGAGGGCCGCTTCAGCGTCGCCTTCAGCCTCACCGGCGTTATCCTCGACCAGTTCAAGGAGCGGCATCCGCAGGTCATCGAACTGCTCCAGACGCTGGCCAAGACCGGCTGCGTCGAGTTCCTCGCCGAGACGTATCACCACAGCCTGGCGTTCCTCTACAGCCACGAGGAGTTCCTGGCACAGGTGGATATGCACGCCGTCCTGATGGAGGAACTGCTGGGCGCCAAGCCCGCCGTCTTCCGCAACACCGAACTGATCTACTCCAACGAGCTGGCGGAATTCCTTGGTAAGCTGGGGCGTTATCGCGGCATCCTCTCCGAAGGCGTCGATCACGTGCTGGCCGGGCGCAGCGCCAACCGCGTCTATCGTCCGCCGGGCGACTCCGGGGGCGACAGGGGTCTCAAGCTTCTGCTCAAGAATTACCGGCTGTCGGACGACATCGCCTTTCGCTTCTCCGACCGTGGCTGGGACCAGTGGCCGCTGACGGCCGACAAGTTCGCCGGCTGGCTCAACCGGGTCGATGCGAAGGACCAGGTATGCAACCTGTTCATGGACTTTGAGACTTTCGGCGAGCACCAGTGGCCGGACACGGGGATTTTTGAGTTCATCCGCGCTTTGCCTGACGCGATTTTTCGCCGCACGCCGCACGACATCCGCACGCCCAGCCAGTGCCTGGCGGAGCACGAGCCGGTGGGCGTGTATGACGTGCCGCACGTGATCAGTTGGGCCGACACCGAGCGCGATCTGTCGGCGTGGATCGGCAACGCGATGCAATCCAACGCCCTGCACGAGTTGTATCGCATGGAGCCGGCGGTCAAGGCCGCCAGCGACCCAACCATTCTGCGCGACTGGCGGCGGCTGACCACCAGCGACCATTTCTACTACATGTGCACCAAATACTTCTCCGACGGCGCGGTGCACAAGTACTTCAATCCCTACGCCTCGCCCTACGACAGCTATATCAATTTCATGAACGTGATGGATCACCTGCGCAGCCGGGTGCAGGGGGAAGGGGTGTGAAGAGGTACCGGTGCGAGCGCATTGGGGTGCTGCGGACCGCCCCGCTTAAGCGGTGCCGCCTCTAGCGTTGAGTTGATCGTGGGCCTTGGTAGCGCTTGTAGGGGACGCCTTCGAGGAAGGCGTGCAGTTGGAGAGCGCGGGCGACGCCGCGGTCGAGGTCGATGTTCACTTTGGTGTGTGGGTAGAGGCGATAGTCGGTGACGATGCGGTGGCGCTGGGCCTGGATCAAGGTGTAGCGATACGCCAAGCGGCATTGACGATCATCGCGGAGGCACCCGTCGAAATAGTCGTCGTGATGGGAGCCTTGCTTCCAGAATGGGATCAGGCGCCCACGATCATTCAGAGCAAGTTGGGCTGCCCCGCTTAAGCGGGGCTGTTCGGATCGGTGCTGCGCCTCGAGGATGTCATTGACCAACTTCGCCACCGAGCCATGGATATGTTGCATCATGGGGCCCAAATTCGCGCCCACACGCAGGTAGCCCAACGTGTGGTAATGGTTGTCCATCAGGGAGGTGACCCATGGGACAAAGCCATATTCCTTCGTGTAATGCTCAAAGCGGTCCCAGAAGACCGCTTTGGCTGCTTCGGACGCAAAGGCGGGAAATTTGCCCCGACAACGGGCGGTGATGAAGTAAACCTGATTATCGCGGTACCAGTGCTCGAACTTGTGGCGGCCCTTATAGGTCTTGCGCGTGGAGGGGCGACTTCGACGAGTGCCGGACATGGGCGTCCATCATAATGTGCGTGATGGGGAAAAATCTACGCTTTCGATCCAAACGCAGCCCCGCTGAAGCGGGGCCGCCCGCTAGAGCACATCCTTGGCGCGCGGGAAGGAACCCAGCACGGTGAGTTGGAGGCAGTGCTTGCGGGCTTCGTCGAGGGCTTTGGCGACGGTGGGGTCGTCCTTGTGGCCGGGGAAATCGATGAAGAAGTAGTACTCCCAGTTGACGCGTTGGCTGGGGCGTTTGTCGATGTGGGTCAGGTTCAGGCCGCAGTCGCGCAGCACGTCGAGCACATCCGCCAGGGCGCCGGTCTTGTGCGCGGTGGTGAACATGATGGCGGTCTTGTCGTCGCCGGTGGTTTTGGCGGCCTGCTGGCCGATGACGAAGAATCGCGTGATGTTGTTGGGGTTGTCCTCGATGTTCTGATAGAGCAGCTTAAGGCCATAGATCTCGGCGGCGAGACTGGAGCCGATGGCGGCGGCGTCCTTTTCCTGCGCCGCCATTTCCGCGGCGCGCGAGCTGGAGGCCACGGGCACACGGTCGGCCTGCTTGAGCTGTACGCTGAGCCACTGCCGGCACTGCGCAAACACCTCGGGCTTGGAGTAAATGCGGGCGATCTGCTCGGGCGCGGCGTTGGCGGCCAGGTTGTGGTGAATGCTGATGAGCACCTCGGCACAGACCTGCACGCGCGAGTTGAGAAACGAGTCGAGCGTTTCGCCGATGCCGCCGATGGCCGAATTTTCAATGGGCACCAGGCCCAGATCGATGTGGCCGCGGGCGATTTCGTTGAACACGGCGGCGATGTCGTCCACGGCGTCGTACTCGACGCTGGCGCCGAATTTTCGCCGCGCCGCCAGGTGGCTGTAGCTGCCCGCCGGGCCCAGGTAGCCGATGCGCATCGGCCGCTCCAGGGCAAAGCTCCCGCTCATCAACTCGCGCCAGATGCCTTCGAGGCACGAATCCGGCAGTGGCCCGGGGTTGTTGGCGCGCACTTTCTCCAGCACTTCCTTCTCGCGATCCGGGGCGTAAATCGGGGCATTGCCCGTTTGCTTGATCTTGCCGATCTGGATGACCACGCGGGCCCGCTGGTTGAGCAGGTCGATGATCTGCCGATCCAGGTCGTCGATCTTCACGCGCAGCGGCGTCAGTGCATGTTGTGCCTCGTCCTGAGTCATCGCGGGCATTGTAACGATCCGTGGCGGAATGAGGCGATAATGGGGAAGGAGACAGGAGAGCAGGAGAACAGGAGACCGACGTTTAGCGGGTGACGCGCAGCGTCCCAGGAACCCACCCGCGGAGCGGGTGGGCTTTCGAAATCCGAAATCCGAAATCAGAAATTCCCTATGCCCAGCGCTCCTGATCTCAACACCATGCTCGACCATGTACCCACCGTTGGCGTGTGGGCGCTGATCGCGATGGTCGTGCTGGGGCTGGCGCTGTGGCTGCTGGGGCGTAAGCTGGCGCGACCGGGCTGCGCCGTGGCGGGACTGGCGGTGGGCATGTTCGTCGGGCTGGTCGTCGCCGATGCCCTCGATGCCCACCAATCCCTGCCGATCTATCTCGTGGCCGGCGGCATCATCGGCGGTGTGCTGGCGGCCCTGCTCTTCCGCGTGTGGATGGGCGCATCGTTGGCGCTGTTCCTGGCGCTGGCGGCGCCGGCGGCGAGCCTCGTGCTGCGCGGCGCGCCGCCCCCTGCGGCCCCTACCGACATTCAGCAACTCATGATCGACACCACCAGGCCCGGCACCGCCCAACGCTCGCCGCAGGACCTGTGGCTCATCATCCGCAGCATCTATCAGCAGCAGACCCAGCACATCGCCAACTGGTGGCGCGAGCTGGGCTCGACCGGCTGGACCATCGTCATCGTCGCCGCCACCATCGGCGCGGCCGTGGGGCTGCTCCTGGGGCTGTTGCGGCCGTATGCCGCGGCCTCGGTGCAATCGGCGCTCGTGGGCGGGGCCCTGTGGCTGGCGGGGCTGCGCGGATTAATGGCGGTCTATGCGCCGGATCAGACCGCCTGGGCGCCCACATCGCCCCGCGCCTGGCTGGTGGTCCTGGGTCTGATAACAGCCGCGGGCGTGCTACTGCAATGGACTCTTTGGCGCCGTCGTGCCGATCAACCATAGGAAAACCGTAAAAAAGGAAGGGACGCTGCGCGTCACCCGCTAAACGTTTGGAGTCTCGCCCATGCTCACCACCCTCGCGTCGCTCAATGACCCCAATATCTTCGACAGCGTCAGTTCCATCTTCGGGCGGGTTGATGCGCTCAACCACCCCGAGTCGCTCGTCGAGGTGCTGGCGCAGATGTCCATCGTCTGGGGTGTGGTGTTTCTCATCGCCGGGCTGGTGTGCCTGCTCAACGGTTACAAGATGTACCGCTGGGTGACGGTGGTGCTGGCGGCGTGCGTGGGCGGGGTGGCGGGCTACTGCCTGGGCCAGCGCATCAACGCCGAGTTCATTGTCGCCGGCTGCCTGGGCGCCCTGCTGGCGGTCACCGCGTATCCGCTGATGAAGTATGCGGTGGCGGCCATGGGCGGCCTGGTCGGCGCGTTCCTGGGCGCCAATCTCTGGGGCGCCATGGCCGGCGTCGTCGAACCCGCCATGCAGAAGACCATCGCCAGCACCTACTGGGTCGGCGCGCTCATGGGCCTGTTGCTCTGCGGCATGCTGGCGTTCATCCTCTTTAAGCTCTCGGTCGTGCTCTTTACCTCCGTCAGCGGCGCCACCATCGCGATGATCGGCGTGCTGGCGCTGGTGCTCCAGGTGCCCGCCTGGCGCTCGAGCATCGATAGCTGGTCCAGCCACGCCAACGCCATGGTCTTTCCCCTCCTGGTGCTGGTGCCGGCGGTGATCGGCCTGATCCTCCAACAAGTCAAACCCGAAGCCGCCAGCGGCGGCGGCGGCAAACCCGCGGCGAAAGCGGCGTAGAAGACAATAGCCACAGATAAACACAGATGAACACAGATGGGAATGACGAAATTCGAATGACGAATGACGAATGAAATTCCAATGATCAAACCTCAATGACGAAACGCGGAGACAGCCGCCGCTCTGCATTAGTCACTCGAATTTGGAGCTTCATTCGTCATTGGAATTTCGTCATTCGTCGTTCCCATCTGTGTTCATCTGTGGCTAATTCCCGTCAGTAATACCAGTGCAGGCCCAGGCCCACGTAGCGGATGGCTTGGGGGTAGAACTGGCCGTTGGGTGAGTTGCCGTTGAAGAATTCGACCAGGAGTTGGAAGCGGTGGCCGTCGGCGTGGGGGTTGGCGATTTCGATGCCGCCGCGGAGGGAGATATCCGGGCTCCAGTGATTCTCCTCCCAGTGCTTGACGTCGACGAAGGCGACGGGGCGGATCCAGCCATGGCGGAACGACCAGGGGCTGCGCCACTCCAGGCCATACTCGGCGACGAACTGCCCGAAATCCCGGGGATCCTGATCGATGATGACGCCGGCGCCGCCGTAGAGGCGCCACTGGCGGTCGAAGTCGTAGGAGATCAGTGCATTGATCACTTCGTAGCTGAGGTTGACGCGTGTGACGGCGGGGTTGGCGAGGATGAACTCATCGCCGATGTGGGAGGACTGGTGGAAGATGCGGGCGATGGCGGAGAGATTGCCGTTGCGCCAGGCGACGCCGCCGCCGATGAAATAGTCGGCGTTCTGGAGGTCGGCCGAGGAGGCGTCCAGGTCAAAGACGCCAAAGACCCCCGGCTGAAGCACAAACTCGTATTGCCCGCCGAGGCCCAGACCATCGGGTACATCACCGCGGTAGAAGACGATGTCGGCTCCGAAGCTGACGGTGGCGACGGACTTGAGGTCCTCGCCGATGTAGTGGGTGTAGGCGGCCCCGAAGTTGGGCCAGCGCGGGTCGGCGGACAAGGGCTCAAAGAGGTGGCCGTCGGGAAACCAGCCGATGGACAAGCGATGCGGAAACGGCGGCGGCGCCGCTTCGTCAGGTGGCGCATCGGTATCACCAGGTCCAGCGGCGCCACTGGACCCGCCCGACACGGGGGCCGCAACCACTGCGTTTGTCGCCGCGGCGCCGCCATTTGGCGCTGTCACCTCGACTCGCGGCGGCTCCTCCTCCACTAGCGCCACATCCGTGACACCATCAATCGCCTCCAGCTTTGCCCGCAGGGTGGCGATCTGGCCTTCCGATAATCCGCGCATGGGCAGGTGGACCGAGCCGGCGCGGACGCTCACGCGGACGCGCCCGCTGCCAAGAGTCTGGTCCACCACCGCCTGGGCGTAGCCCGTCAGATAGGCATCATCGCGCACCGGGATGGTTTCTACCGCCCAGCTTGCGCTTGTGATCACCACCACGAATAAGGCCGCCCCAATCGATCGCAGCCCAGTCATGCTGCACCCCTTTCGACCGCTCGCAGGGACGCTTCGCGTCACCCGCTAAACGATTATTCTCTATCACTTTCTACTTTTCACTTTCCACGTTCTAGAACCCATATTCCTTCCATCGGCGATTTATCAGTTCCCTCGTGGTTTCATCCATGCTCAAAATTGCGGGAAAATCGCGCACCGGGTGGCCATTGACCTCTTCGCCGGGCACTTTTCGCGTGGCGTCGAAGCCTATCTTATGGCCCGCGCCCAATCGCGGCGCCGCATGGTCGAGAATATCCAGCGGACCGTTGACGATCTCGATGTCCCGCCCGGGATCGCCGTTGGCGCACAAGTGGAACAGCACCGCCTGTTCGTCGTGCACGTTCACATCATGATCGACCACAATAATGATTTTCGTCCACGCCATCTGGCCCGCGCCCCAGATGGCGTGCATCACGCGCCGGGCCTGGAGCGGATACTCTTTGCGAATCCGCACAAACGCGCAGTTGTGAAATGCCCCGAACATGGGCAGGTGATAATCGAGAATGTCCGGCACCAGCGTGCGCAAGAGCGGCAGGAAGAGGCGCTCGGTGGCCTTGCCCATGTAGTAGTCTTCCTGCGGGGGCAGGCCGACGATGGTCGTCGCATAGATCGGCTCACGGCGATGCGTAATGGCCGTGACGGTGAAGATTGGATAACGGTCGGGCAGCGAGTAGAAGCCGGTGTGGTCGCCGAAGGGGCCCTCGAAGACGGCGCCGGGACCGATTTCGAATTTCGAATTTCGGATTTCGGATTGGCTCATCCCCGGACCGCCGGCCTCGGTGCTCACGTAGCCCTCGATGACGATCTCGGCGTTGGCGGGCACGTGCAGATCGACGGTCTTGCACGGCACCAGCTCGATGCCGCGGTGGTTGAGGAAGCCGGCCATCAGCAATTCGCTCACGCCCGGCGGCAAGGGCGCGGTGGCGGCGTAAGGCAGCACGCTCTCCCCGCCCAGCACCATGGCGCAAGGCATGCCCGGCCGCTCCTGGCCCCTGGCCCTGGCCTCCGCGTCGGCCGCCTTCCAGGCGCGCCAATGCCGGGCGCCGTCGTGGTGCATGTGCCAGTGCATGGCCGTGTGATTGCGGTCGATGAGCTGGGCGCGGTACATGCCGATGTTGCGCGACGGGCGCGGGCCATCCTTAATCGCGTCGTCGGGGTGAATGGTGTAGACGCCGGCGAAGGTGATGTACCGCCCGTCACCGCCGGCGGTGCCCGATTCCCGCGGTGAAATCGGATAGCCCACCTTCCGGGGGTCGCCGTCCAGAGGCCAACACTTGATGACGGGCAGGTCGAACAGGTTCACCTGCTCGCCGGTCTTGACCACTTCCTGGCAGGCGCCCCGGCTGACGATCTTGGGGGCAAAACCGGCGATCCTGGCCAGCTCCAGACCCTTCTTGAGCTTGTCCATCAGCCCCGCCGGGGGCTCGGGCTTGAGCAGGTGCTCGATTCTGGCCGCCAGGGCCTCGAATCCGCCGGTCGTGTGGCAGCCCAGCGCCATCTCCATGCGGCGATACGAGCCAAAGGCGTTGATCAGCACCGGCATACCGCCCCCGGCGCCCCCAGCGCCGGTGACATTCTCGAAAAGCAATGCCTTGCCACCCAGGTCCGCATGATGCGGATCAAACGCCGCGGCGTAATCGCTCGCATGGGCCGCCTTGCTCTTGCTCACTCGGTCGGCGATGGCACTGATTTCCAACAGCGGCGACACCTCCACCTTAACGCGGTGCAGTTCACCGGCCTGGTCCAGGGCGTCGACGAATTCGCGTAGGGAGGCGTACATGACGCGATGATACCGATTTCCGAGAGCCGCTTGCGGCTTGGCGCAGGCTCGCGAACCACCGGGGCGCCGCGCGAAGCCGCAAGCGGCTACAAGTCAGAAGTCACCCTCGCCTGGCGCCGCCCTTACCGCCGATTAGAGCGTCGATGCTGATTCGGCCCGCACCGGTCAGGGTCAGCAGCATCGCCAGGGAGATCATGATAAGGTTGGCGGTGAATGGGCCTGGGCCGTGAACGAGCGTGCCGTTCCTCGTGACCAGTGCGACCGTGAAACTGAAGATCAACAGGCCGATGATCGCCGCGACCACGGGCGTGAACAGGCCCAGCACCAGCATGGCCCCGCCGATCAGTTCGGCAAAGGGGATGGCGTAGCCATACGGCGCGGCAAACCAGATCGGTAGCCAGTCGGGCTTCATGGTCAGGAAGCCCTCGCGATAGAAGTCGCCGGGCCCCAAAATGAAAACCTTGCGATAGCCTGCCAGGAAGAGGTACAGCCCCAGCGAGAGGCGGTTGAGGAGCAGCACGATGCTGATGGCCCATCCGGCGGTGCGTGCGTTTGGCATCATCGGGGCATGATATCAGCGGCAGCCAGCCCCGCTAAAGCGGGGGCAGGCTGTCACAGCGGATCGATGAAGCCCAGGTCGTCGAAGCGCGTGATCAGCACGCGGATCTGCTGCGCCAGGTCGGCGCGGGTCGCCGGGTCGGCATCGATCTGCAAATGGGCGATCAACTCATCGGTGCTCCGAGGTTGGCGCGCCAGGTCCTCCAGGATCAGCACCGCCAGTGGGCTAAGCTGGTGCGTATCGCCCGAGCCGGTGTGATAGACGACCACTTCGTCGCCCCAGCGTCGCCAGAGCAGTTGGTTCTCGCGAGGCGTTCGCCAGCGCGGGGCGGCGGTGGCCGAGGTGGGCTCGGGACGCGGATTGGACATGGCCACAAGGATAGCGGAAATGGGGGCGTTTGATCCCGGCCAAGCGAGAGGACTCGCATGGCCGGGCTTAGGGCGGGGCATGGCCGGGCTTAGGGAGAAGCGTGGCCTGGCTTTAGGCCAAGCGGGTGGGGTCGGCGATGGGGTTGCCGTTCTGGTCGATGGGCCGGGTGTTGGCTCCGTAGCCGTAAACACCCAGGGTTCCGCCGGTGGGCGGCGTGCTCGGTGGCGTGGAATGGCCGCCGAACACCGGGCGGGCGTGCAGGGTGATCAGGAGCGGCGCCGTCGCCAGCGCCGTCGCCAGGATTTTGCGCCGTGACAGCTTCCGCTGTTCCGACACCGCCCCCTGGCCGACATCGGAGTTGACCGGCGCGGCGGAACCTGCACTCTGCGACTCGACATTCATTGCTTGCTGCTTATGCTGATCCACCGGCTTTCTCCACGACCACGGATAACCGGCCGGTCTCCCGGCCACGTCGTCGCCCTCACTTGGAGTCCCCAACCTGCCACAGCCTTCCGACAGGGACCTGTCTTCCACCCCCACTTCACATCGACAATTACATCACAGTCCCGCAGTCCTGTCAACGGTTACTCGTCGAGAAACGCGAAAGTGGCGGTGAAATCCACATGAGGCGATAATATCCCAACCCGCATGACCGGCAAGGCTTACCCAGCTTGCCAATGCGGTCTTGGATGTCCCCTCACAGCTTATCCGCCGCCAGCGACGCCAAGTCCGAGCGCTCGCTCTTGTTGAGCGTCACATGTCCCACCAGGTGCTGGCCTTTGAGCCGTTCCACCATGTAAGACAGCCCGTTGCTCGATGTATCCAGGTACGGATTGTCGATCTGCCCAACATCGCCGGTCAGCACGATCTTGGTGCCCTCGCCCACGCGGCTGACGATCGTCTTAACCTCATGCGGCGTCAAGTTCTGCGCTTCATCCACGATCATGAACTGATGCGGAATGCTGCGGCCGCGGATATACGTCAGCGGTTCGAGCACAAGCTGCCCCGAAGCCATGAGTTGGGCGATCCGCTGCTCGCTGCCCCGGCTTTCGGCGTGTTGCGAGCCGGCGGCACGGGTGGACAGCAGGTAGGTCAGATTATCGAAAATCGGCTGCATCCAGGCCGCCATCTTCTCGTCCTTGTCACCGGGCAGATACCCGATATCGCGGCCCATGGGCATGATCGGCCGGGCTACCAGCAGCTTGTCATACCGCTGCTCGGTCACCACCTTGTTCATGCCCGCGGCGATCGCCAGCAGGGTCTTGCCCGTGCCCGCAGAACCCAGCATGGTCACCAGCTTGATCTCGTCATCCAGCAGCAGGTCCAGGGCCATGATCTGCTGGACGTTGCGTGCCATGATGCCAAAGACGGGCTTGCGCGGGGCGTGAATGGGGATCAGGTGATCGGTATCGCCCAGCCGGCGTGCCAGACCGGTGTGCGATTCATCCAGGGCATCACGAAGCTGCACGAACTGGTTGGCAAACAGGTCGATCGCGCCGGTCGAGCCGTCCTGTTGCGTGGTGGCCAGGTGTTCAGTGAGCCGTTCGATTTCGAGTTGCTTTTCCTCGTACAGGCTGTCGATCAGGTCCCCAGGCACCGCCAGGTTGACGAATCCCTTATACAGGTGGTCGGCATCGACCTTCTGGGCCTCGAAATCCTCGACCTTGATGCCCAGGGCGTCGGACTTGATGCGGACGTTGATGTCCTTGGAGATGAGGACCGCCCGTTTGTTGTTCTGGGACAGTGCCCAGGCGACGCCGATGATGCGGTTGTCCGGGGCATCCTCGCTGATGGCGTTGGGGCGGTCGTGGGCGGCGAACTCGATGCGGACCTTTCCGCCGTGGCCGTTCCACTGCACGCCCTTGGCCAGGTGGCCTTTTTCGCGCAGCCGATCCAGGTGGCGGATCACCTCGCGGGCGTTGCGGCCCACATCGTCGTTCTGCTTCTTGAATTTGTCCAGTTCTTCCAGAACCGCAAAGGGAATGATCACTTCGTTGTCGTCGAACATGAACAACGAATTGGGATTGTGCAGCAGAACATTGGTGTCCAGGACAAATTGCTTGGTCTGTGACGGTCGTTGGCCTTCGTGGCTCAAAACTGGATCCTCCAGTGGGCTGCAAATGGATTCTCGGCCCTCACGCCGGCCTCCTGCCGACTATACATTGTATCGGTCCATGCAGTTCGCGACGTGCAAAAGCCCCGTCACGCCGGGGCCGAGCCTGCCAAGCCCCGGATTTCTGGAAATCCGGGCCTTCGCCCAAAGCGCTCAGGTCCGGCATGGCAGTCCAACCATGAACGATGCAACCGCCCATCTCGACACCTTCCACCACTGGTCACTCGTCCACTGGACCGTCATCGCCGTAACCATCGTCATCGCCGGCAGCCTGGCGGCATGGCGGCATGCCTGGCGCGGCCAACCCCGCGCCCGAACGCTGGACAGAACCCTTGCCCTGGCAGTCGCCGCCGCTTGGATCATCACCAACACCTGGCAGCTCCTGCGTCCGGGCCGCCAACTGGTCAGCTCGTTGCCCATCCACTATTCCGACCTGATCCTTGCGGCTGTGGCCGTGGCCCTCTGGTCAACCTGGCGCTGGCCACGCACCCTGGTCTACTTCTGGGGCCTGGCGTTTGGAACACTCGTATTCATCACACCCGACCTGCGCGACGGCCCAACCCGCATCGGGTTCTGGTTCTTCTGGAGCGGCCACGTCATCATCACCGCCGGCGTCGCCTACGAGGTCATGGGCCGGGACTATCGCCCAGCCTGGCGCGACTGGGCCCTGGCGGTGGGCCTGGCGGTGGCCTACATCGCGGCAGTGCTCCCCCTAAACGCCATGACCGGCTACAGCTACGGCTACGTCGGACCCGACCGCCCCAGTCAACCCGCCCTGCTCACCCTTATGGGCCCCTGGCCTCTGCGCGTCCTGCCCATGATCCTCCTGGGCACCCTGGTCATGGCCCTGCTGGTCCTGCCCTGGCGATTCGGGCGGCGAAGGTGATTTCTGTTAGCATCGTAAGGCTCGACCGGGCCTGCCCCACCTTGGCGGGGCGGTACGGACTACCAAGGGCTTACACGCTCTAAAACGCTCATGCCCCACTCCATCGTCATCCTCGACGGCTACACCCTCAACCCAGGCGACTTGGACTGGCAGCCCCTGCGCCAACTTCAGGGGATCCATAGCCTTACCATCCATGACCGCACGCCCGACGACCAGATCGTCCCCCGCACCCGTAGCCACGCCATCGCCCTGACCAACAAGACCCCCCTTCGCAAGACTCATCTCGACCAGCTCCCCGACCTGAAATACATCGGCGTCCTGGCCACCGGCACCAACATCATCGACCTGGCCACCGCCCGCGACCGCCGCGTCACCGTCACCAACGTCCCGGGCTACAGCACCGACTCGGTCGCCCAGCACACCATCGCCCTGCTGCTGGAACTGGCCAGCCAGGTCGGTGCCCACGACCAGGCGGTGCAGCGCGGCGATTGGGCTGCCGGCCCCGACTTCTCCTTTACGGTCGCCCCGCTGATCGAGCTTTCGGGCAAGACCCTGGGGATCGTGGGCATGGGCAGCATCGGCAAGCGCGTGGCGACGATCGCCGCGGCCCTGGGCATGCGCATCGTCGCTGCCCAGCAGCGCAGCATGGCCGACGTTTCCCTGCCGGGCATCGATATCCAATGGCTGCCGCACGATGAGCTTTTCGCCCAGGCCGATGCCGTCACGCTGCACTGCCCGCTGACGGAGCAGACCCAGGGCATAGTCAACGCCCAGCGCCTGGCGAGCATGAAACGCACGGCCTACCTGATCAACACCGGCCGGGGGCAACTGATCGACGAAGCGGCCCTGGCGGACGCCTTGCACGCCGGCCGTATCGCAGGTGCGGGCCTGGATGTGCTCTCGGTCGAGCCGCCGGCGAAACGGGCCGACACGGCCCGGCTCGCTAGTCCGCTCATCGGCGCCCCGCGCTGCATCATCACCCCGCACATCGCCTGGGCCACCCTCCAAGCCCGCCGCCGACTGATGAGCCTGGCCGTCGACAACGTCCGAGCCTTCCTCGCCGGCCAACCGACCCACGTGGTGAATTAGCCACAGATGGACACAGATGAACACAGCTAAGAAAAAAAGAAAGATGCAGAAAAGCAGGAAAGGCAGAACAATGGGAACAAGGCGGGCGGGTTTGAATTTCCTGCTTTCCCACTTTTCTGCATTTTCTGCTTCTCTTCCTTTCTGTGTTCATCTGTGTCCATCTGTGGCTAGAACCGTCTCCGCATGAGGCCCTGAAGTTCGAGTAAAATCTGCCAGCCGCAATCTGATATCCGAATCTCCCTGATGACCCAGACAAGCCCGCCACCCACGATGTCCGCTGATTCCTCCGCCGCGCCTATGACCGTGGCGCTGGTCGCCGCCGTACGCGATGAGTTGATGCCCACGATCCACCGGCTGGGCCTCAAGCCCGATGCCCCGTGGTACGTGGGGCAGCGCAGCGGCAAACGGATCGTCGCCGCCTTCACCGGCGTCGGCTCCCGCCGCGCCATCGAAGTCTTCAACACCATGCTTGACGAGCACCGCCCCAGCCTGGTCATCCATGCCGGGTTCGCCGGCGGACTCGATCCGGCCTTGCGCGTCGCCTCCATCGTCGTCGTCGATTGGGTCATCGACTCGCAAGGCCAGACCTACCGGCTCAACGGCCACATACCCACCGCGACGCCAACCGCCATCGCCTCCGGGGCGACCGGGGGGCCCGGCGATGCCAGCTATCGCCCCGCCGCCACGACCCTGCTCACCATGGATCACCTGGTCCACTCCACTACCGAAAAGGAGGCGCTGTTCCGCCAGCATCGCGCCGCGGTGGTAGACATGGAAACGGTGCACCTGGCGCGCGTGGCCCAGCAGCGCGGCCTGGCGATGAAAATGGTCCGCGCGGTGAGCGACCCGGCGGGTATGTCCATTCCCCAGGAGGCCGTGCGCTGGGTCAACGCCGACGGCTCGCACAACCTCCCCGCCGCCGTCTGGCACCTGGTGACCCGCCCCTGGAAAATCGCCACCACCATGCAATTGGGCCGCAACGTCAAGCTCGCCGGGGCGAACCTGGCGCAGCGCATCGAGGCGCTGCTTTCGGAATGACCGTGTTCAAATGACGAAATTCGAATGACGAATGAATGACGAAATGCCAAATTCCAATGACGAAACAAGGACCAAACTCCAGTGACCAAACAGGCAGCCAAGCCGATGCCGCGTTTGTTTCGTCATTGGAGTTTGACCATTGGAATTCCATTCGTCATTCGTCATTCGAATTTCGTCATTAGCACACGCCCATGCTCCCAACTCATCCCAGCACGCTGCTCTACTTCGGCGGCACATTCGACCCGCCGCACATGGCCCACGTGGCCCTGCCGCTGCTGGCCATGCACGCCCTCGGCGCCGACGGCGTGCTGTATGTGCCCGCCGCACGCTCGCCGCACAAGCTCGCCGCCACGCAGACCCCCACGCCGGCACACCATCGCCTGGCCATGCTCCGCCTGGCGCTGGAGCACATCCCCGCCGCCCACGTCCTCACCGATGAACTCGACCGCGCCAACACCCAACCCGATCAGCCCAGCTACACCGTCGATACCCTCGAATCGCTCCGCCAACGCCTGGGCCCGGACGTCACCCTCCGCCTGCTCATCGGCGCCGACCAACTGGCCGTCTTCCACGACTGGCACCGTGCCCAGCGCATCGTGCAACTGGCCCAGCCGCTGGTCATGGTCCGCCCGCCGCACACCCGCGAGGCCCTGCTGGCCAGCCTGTCCCCAGGCATCAACCGCGAAGCCTGGTCCGCTCGTTTTCTCGATCTCCCCCAACTCGACCTCAGCGCCACCGCTCTGCGCCGCCGCGCGGCGCTGGGCCACCCCCTCACCGGCCTGGTCCCCCCCGCCGTTGAAGATTACATCCGCCGACATCACCTGTATCGCCAAGCGATGCGCCTCTGACCCCCTCGCCCCCGGGGAGAGGGCTGGGGTGAGGGCGGGGCCAACGTATGAGCGCGGCGCAATCTGACACCGACCCTACACGACTCATCCTGACAGCCGCGCTTTGCTGGGAGCCTCGGTCGCCGCCCCGCACTCGGGACAGTGCGTCGCCCCCGGATTGCCTGCCAGGATGTACCCGCACTTACCACAGGCATCGGGAAGTCGGCGACGACGACCGAACACGAGCAACGCAAGCCACGCGATCGAGGCCAGAATCAACCCGTAGTACGGCAGCCACAGCTCCCTCTTTCCATACATTCCATTTGCCACGTTAAGAGCACGATGCCAGGCAAAGGCGGGAAACACTTCAATGCGTATCAAAGGCGACGAAATGCATACGAAGTGAACCCTTACTGGGGCCAACAACTCGTGATGGACCTCCTGTCGTAGTCCGACTAGGCCGCCGCTGCTATAAACCCAACAGACATGCCCGCCAATCGGCCCGATACCAAGGCCCGTCAGATGACTCTGACTGTGCGACCATAGGCCAACAAGCAGCAATAGAGGTGCCCATGCCGCGATGCGCCGCATCTTCGACGGCCGCACGAACCGCGCCCGCTGCCTGACATGCGGATCAGGACCTGCTGGTTCCGGTGAACTGGATTGCGGCGTTGCCCCGGTGGTCATGCGCTGATTGTAGCTTTGGTTAGCCCAAGCACCAGCGGTGCGGGCGGTAGTGCGACTGCGACGGCATTGTGCACCGCGCTCATCTGTTGGCCCCGCCCTCACCCCAGCCCTCTCCCCGGGGGAGAGGGGGTCGGAGCGTCACCCGCTAAACGTTCGGACCGAATCACGGGAAGATCCCGCGGATGCGGTAGAGCTTGCCGATGTGGTCCAGTGCCGCACAGTACGCCGCGGTGCGCAGGTCGCAGTCGAAGCGATGGGCGGCGAGCTTGACGCGCTGGGCGGCGGCGTACATGTGCTCGCGCAGGTAGGTCAGCACGGTCTCCTCCTTCCACGATTCGGCCTGGCGATTCTGCTTCCACTCGAAGTAGCTCACCGTCACGCCGCCGCAGTTGCACAGAATGGCCGGGAGCACCGCCACGCCGTTGTCCAGCAGGTATCGTTCGGCCGGGGGCGTCGTGGGCGCGTTGGCGGCTTCGACCACGACCTTGCAGTTGAGCCGCTGGGCGTGCGCCAGGTCCACCATCTGCTCCAGGGCCGCGGGGATGAACAGATCGACGGGCACTTCGTAGAACGCCTTGGCGTCGATCGCCTCGGCGCCGGGGAAGCCGGCGACGCTGCCGTGCTGATCGACCCAGTTGGCCAGGGCCACGGCGTCGATGCCCTGCTCGTGATGGATGGCGCCCTGGTGATCCAGCACGGCCCGCAGGCGTGCCCCGCGTTCGGCCAGCAGCCGGCCAGTCCAACTGCCCACGTTGCCATAGCCAATGAGGCTGAAGGTCGCGCCTTTGATGTTGATGTCCAGCTCGGGCAGAAGCTGTTCCAGAATGCACACGACGCCGTAGCCGGTGGCGGCGGCGCGGCCGTGCGATCCGCCGAACTCCAGCGGCTTACCCGTCACCACGCTCATGCCCAGCCAGCGTTTCTGCGCATCGTTGAGGTTCACGTAGGTGTCCGCCATCCACGCCATCACCTGGGCGTTGGTGCCCACGTCCGGCGCGGGGATATCGTGGTCCGGCCCGATGTTCTGCCCCAGCGCACTGGTGAATCGCCGGGTGAGGCGCATGAGCTCATCATTGGACACCTGGCGTGGATCGACCTGCACGCCGCCCTTGGCGCCGCCCAGCGGCAAACGCGACAGCGAACACTTCATCGTCATCAGCACCGCCAGCGCCTTGACGTCGTCGAGGTTCACCGACGGGTGGTAGCGCACGCCGCCTTTGTAAGGCCCCAGAATGTTGTTGTGCTGCACGCGATAGCCCTTGAAGAGCTTGTAGTGGCCGTCGTCGAGGCGCACGGGGAAGTGCACGATCAGTTCGTTCTTGGGCTGGGCGAGAATGAGCTGGAGATGGTGCGGCAACTCGAGCAGCTCGGCGGCATGCAGCACGGCGGTAATCGTCTGCTGATACAGGTCGCCGGGGCTGTAGCGAAATCCCAACTCGGCGAGAACGCCGTTACGCTCGGCCATGACGCGCTCCTGGGACACGAGGAACGAGGATCGAAGGAACGAAGGAACGAAAAAGCCTTCCTATATCATCGGCCAATCAGCGCGTGGAGTCACATGCACCGCGCCCACCGCTATCATCACCCTATGATCATCTACTGCTGCCCGGATTTGCTGTTTGCTTCGAAGATCACCGCGACCGCCAATGCCCTGGGGGCCAGCCATCGGCCGGCACGGAACGCCGAGATGCTGCGCAATCGCCTTAACAAGGTGGACGACGGCAAGCTCAACGAGGCGGTTACCGGCGTGGTGGTTGACCTGGGCCTGGGCGACGATGCCCTGGACCTGGTGCGGCTGGTGAAGGAGCACGATGCGGCACTCCCGGTGGTGGTCTACGGCTCGCACGTCGCCGCCGATCGCCTGGCGCAGGCCCGCGCCGCCGGCGCCGACTTCGTCATGGCCAACAGCCAGTTCGCCGCTAACCTGCCGGCGATCCTCGAACGGCTAAAGGGAAGTGAAATGTAGAGGGTAACAAGTGAAGAGGCCCTGCCGGTGCCAGGCGACCGTCTATGACCTTCTGACCTTTTACTTTCAACTTCTCATCACCCGTCCGGCAGATCCACGATGCGGATGCACACCGGCCGACCGTCGATCACGTCCAGGGCTTCGACTTTCGCCAGCGCTTGCCGCAGCGAGCCCCAGCGGGCGCGGTGAGTCAACACCACCACGGGGACGAACTTGCCCTCGCCGCTTTCGTGCTGCATCACCGCCGACAGGCTGATGCCCGCTTCGCCCAGGGCCTGGGTCACCCGCGCCATCGTGCCCGGCCGATCCATGGCGTTAATGCGCACATAGAACCGGCTGCACAGGTCATCGTGATCGATGATGCGCGCCGCCGGCTGCTGATCGCTCCACAAGTTCAGGGCCGCAAACGCATGCGGATAGCCGCCGCTGGCAAGGTTGATCACGTCGCTCACGATCGCGCTGGCGGTGGGCAACGCCCCGGCGCCACGCCCGTAGTACATCGTCTGCCCCGTCGCGTGACCATACACCGACAGCGCATTGAATGGCCCGCGCACCTGCGCCAGCATCACGTCCTTGTGCAGGAAACACGGCTGCACGGTCAGCGACAACTTGCCCTCAACCGCCTCGGCGATCCCCAGCAGCTTGATGTCGTAGCCCATCTCGGCGGCGAAACGGATGTCGGTCAACTCCAACTGATCGATGCCGATCACGCGCACCTGCTCGCTGGTCACCTGCGCCCCGAACGCCAGCGACGCCAGCACGCAGAGCTTCTGCGCCGCATCCATGCCCGAGACGTCGAGCGTCGGGTCGGCCTCGGCGTAGCCGTGCTGTTGCGCCTCGCTCAGCGCCACGTCGTAGGGCTTGCGCTGCTGGGTCATCTCGGTGAGGATGTAGTTGCATGTGCCGTTGAGAATGCCGTAGAGCGCATCGATGCGGTTGGCCATGAGCCCCGCGTGCAGGGCGGTGATGACGGGGATGCCGCCGCAGCAGGAGGCCTCGAAGGCAATGCTCACCTGGTGCCGGCGCGCCAAGGCGAACAGCTCAGCGCCATGCGCCGCCAGCAGGCTCTTGTTGGCGGTGACGACGTGCCGGCCGGTGGTAATCGCCCGCCGCACATGCTCGTGAATCGTCCCGGCGCCGCCGGCGACTTCGACGATGATGGGCATGTCCGCCGTCGCGAAAAACGCATCGGCATCGGTCGTGACCAGCTCGCTTGCCGCGCCGCCCTGCCGCGCCTTTTTCGCATCGCGCACCAGTACCTTGCGCAAGCGCAGCGGCCGGCCCAGACGCCGCTCGTACAGCGCCGCCTGGTCGCGCAGCAGGGTGGCCACCCCGCCGCCCACCGTGCCGCAACCGATCATCCCGATGCCGATGTCTCGCGCCTCAAAAGCCATGGGTCACACGCTCCTGGATGCCACGGGCCGCAAGGATAGCAAGGCGCGGGCGGCCCCGCTTAAGTGGGCTGTCGAACAACCGTGGCTCCACCTCCGCGCGAGCTGCGCGATACAATGCATCCTGATGCCAAGCAGTTCCGCCACCGACCCACCGATCATCATGCCGATGTGCGCCATCTTCCGGCGCTTCCTCAAGCGGCAGGGCCTCAAGTTCACCCCGGAGCGCGCCAAGATTCTCGACGTGGCGCTGTCCAAGCGCAGCGTGTTCGAGGCCGACCAACTGCTCGACGAGATGCGTGCCGCCGGCCATCGCGTGAGCAAGGCCACCATCTACCGCACGCTCAAGCACCTCCTGGAGGCGGGCATCGTCACCGAGGTGCTCATCGACTCCAAGCTCTCGCATTACCAGCTTTCCATTGGCAAGGAACCGACGGGCCACCTGGTGTGCATGGACACCAATCAGATCATCGAATTCTCCACCGCGGAACTGGTCGCCTTCCGCAATCGCGTTTGCAAGCAGTACGGCTTTGATCCCGTCAGCCACAGCTTCGTGATCTACGGCATCTCGCCGCAAGCCAAGGCGCAACAGCAGGCCGAGCCGGGCGATCACGACTGAATGAGTGCGTTCCGCGGTCTCATACGAAGCGCCGCGGCTTGCCGCGCCCCTACTCCTCCTCCAAATCCGCCTCTTCCACCGGCCGACTGATCACGTAATTCCCGCCCAGCCACTGGCCCAAATCCACCAGCTTGCAACGCTCACTACAGAACGGCACAAACGCGCTGCCCGGCTCCACCGGCTTGGTGCAAATCGGACACTTGGCCACTCGGTCCCCCGCTTGCGGTTTGGCATCCGCCACCACCTTATCCAGCGCCGCCTCCACCACCGCAAAACGCCCCTGCCATGTTCCATGCGCGGTAACCTCGATTCGCCGCGTTGTTTCGCTCTCGTGCGCCAAACGCAACTCCAGCAGGTCCGTGCCCAACATGCCTTCGATGCGGTCAGCCCATTCGACCACCACCACCGCGCCGCGGCGCATCTCCGACAGCACATCCCCGCGATCCGAGTCCCAACCGATGGACTCCAAGTCCTCGAGGCTGGCGATGCGATAGGCGTCGATGTGCACCAGCACCGGGCGATCACTGCCCGGGGGTGCTTCCGGAAGGTGATACTCCTGCACCAGCACGAAGGTCGGGCTGGCAATCGACTCGGGCGCCACCCCCAGCCCGTGCGCCAGTCCCTGCACCAGTTGCGTCTTACCGGCGCCCAGTTCGCCGATCAGCGCGATGACGTCGCTGCTGCGCACGTGTCCCGCCAAGGCGGCGCCCATCGCGCGCGTTTGCGCCGCCGATCGTGAAATCCCTGTCCAGCTTTTCACTTTCCGATTTCCACTTGCCCGTGTTCCCAGCCCAAGTCGGTGATGTCCACCTTCTGACCGTCAAGGAGATCGAGCATCACGCGACTGTCACCATTTGCCGGCGTTACGAGGCCGACCTCCGTGATCGCCACGCCGTCAATTTCCCCTGGCAGCGACCGCTCCGCCTGCCGCGGGGAAACGGTAAAGCATAGCTCGTAATCCTCGCCATCGGCCACCGCATGCCGCCACACGTCGCGATGGTCCGCGTGGGCTGCCCGATGGGCCGCGGAACTGACGGGCAGCGCCGCGGCCTGCACCTGCGCGCTGACGCCGGCAGCGCGGCACAGGTGTCCCAGATCGCGCGCCAGGCCGTCGCTCAAGTCGATCATGCAATGCGGCCGCGTGTCGGCGTTGCCCGCCAGCTTTCGTGCGATCGCCAGGCGCGGCTCAAAGTCCAGATGATGCGTATGCCCGTCCAATTCGTGCAGGCTGCCGCCCAGGCGCCCCGTCACGCAGATTACGTCGCCCACTTGCGCGCCGTTGCGGCGCAAAGGCGCGATGCCGTCGGCCTTGGCCAGCACGGTGACCGACAGCAGCAGCCGGCCCGGCCAGACCGACACATCGCCGCCGAAGAGCGGGCAATCGTACTGCTCCGCCACGCGGCGCATGTGGTCGAACAACTCGGTCGCCTGTGCCTGGGTCATGTCGCCGGGCAAGCACGCCGCCGCCACCGCGCCGACGGGGACGGCCGCCATGGCCGCCACGTCCGAAAGATTGCGCGTGATCGCCTTGCGCGCGATGCGCTCCAGCGGCATCGTCGCCAGGTCAAAGTGAACCCCGTCGGCAATCTGGTCCACCGTCACCAGCACCTCCTGATCGCCGATGCGCACCGCCCCCATGTCGTCGCCAGGCGGAATGGTCACGCGCGTCGGCAGCCCGCGGTTGCCGTCATAGATGTGCCGCAGTAGATCGAACTCGCGCATGGCGTCATTTCCCGTTCCATCCCGTGCAACGCGCTACAACCACGGCCGGATCGCCGCGGCAACCGCCTGGCCCAGCAGGCGATAGCCTTCGGGCGTGTAATGCACGCCATCTTCCAGCAGCAGCTCGTCGCGCCCGGCTTGCGTGATGACGTCGTGCAGGTCGTCCACCGGCACCTTTTCCTCACGCATCAGCGCCAGGGCCGCGCTGTTGTAAAAGCTCACATCTGCTTCGAGGCGCACGAATGGCTTGTTCCGCTGGTGATTGTCCTGATTCACCGGCGTGATCGTGGCCCAGATGACCACCGCGCCGGCGTCGCGCATGCGCTTGAGCATCTTGCGCAAGTTAGTCACGTACTCGTCCAAGCTCACGCGCGACTGATCGCGCTGCGGCGGGTCCTTGGCCAGGTCGTGCAGCCCGTTGTTCCAGTGCACCACGACCGGCCGGCGCTGAATCACCCACTCGTCAAGCCGCTCGAGGGTGTGCCGCGTGGTGAAGCAGTTGTCGCTGGGACCCCAGACGGTCGCGGAGCCCGACAGCAGTTCTGTCACAACAGGCTGATAGCCCATGCGGATCGAATCACCGATGAGGATGACGTTTTTGGGCATAGGGGATACTACGGGTACTGCGAAGAAATCCGGGCCTTGGCCCCCGGAAAGCTCAGGCCCGGCGTGGCGGCATTACACCTGCTTGAGCGACTTGGCTTCGAGCGCCACCCCCGCGTCGGCGCCGATCTGGCGGAACTGCTCGATCTCGGCTTCGGTGAAGATCAGCCCGCCGGCCTTTTCGCTGCGCACCGCCGCGTCGTGCTCGATCTGCCCGGGCAGGATGCAGCGACCTTCCGGCGGGGCGTTGCCGTGGCCCAGCACGTCCTGGATCACCGCCTTGACGTTGGCGGCCTGGTTACGGCCCCCTGCAAAGGCGGCGCAGTCCATCGCCTCGGGGCGAATGGCCTGGAAGAAGAAATTGGGCGTGGTCTTTTCGCCTTCGCCCGCCTGCTCGGGCCGGGAACGCAGCGTGGGCAGCGACCCGCCGATGTACGCCGCGGTCAACTCGTCGATCAGCGACAGGCCGTAACCCTTGTGGCCGCCGAACGTCAGCAGGGCCGCGACCTTGCTTGCGTCGGTCGTCTCCTTGCCGTCCTTGTCCACCGCGCTGCCCGGCGGGAGCGGCTTACCCTCGCGAACGAACTGCTGCACGCGCCCCATGGCGACGGTGCTGGTGGCCCAGTCGATGACGATGGGGAAGCCGATGGCGTCGGTGGTGGGAAAGGCCCAGGAGTGGGGGTTGGTGCCCAAGGTGGGGAACTTGCCGCCAAAGGGCACGACCTCCGCCAGCGCCGCGGTGCAGCCGGTGTAGGCGATGTAGCCTTTCTTGGCGGCATACATCACGTAACCGCCGCCCCAGAGGTAATGGAAGGCGTGATCGACGCTGACGATGCCCACGCCGAACTCGTCCGCCATCGACATGGCGGCATCCATGGCCTCGAAGGCGACGGCCTGGCCGAGTTTGCGATTGGCGTTCCACTTCTGCGCCGCTTTGTATTTCGAGGGCAGCTTGTCGATGGCCGCGCCGGGCACGCAGCCGGGCTTGCGCTTGTTGCCGGAGCCAAAGTGATCGTCCAGGTGCAGGGCCTTGATGGCGTTGTGGGTCTTGATGCCGTGCCACGACGCCATTTGACAAAAGCGTGCCGCCTGGGTCGCTTCCTCGGCGGTGAAGCCGCGCCGGCGATAGGCGGCCTCGACGATGCGGTTGTGCAGGTCAACAGGCAGGACAAATTCCATCGCGTGAATCTCGGATAAAAGGGGTGCGGGAAAAGGTGCATAAGGATACACGAATGGCACGCAGCGAGCCGGGCCGTCTCGGCGCCGGCGAAGCGCGCATGGGGAGGGAATGCCAAACCGCAAGCGGTTGACCGCGGACCATGGTCAATTGGGCGCGAAGCGCGGATCTTTCTTGCCCGCCTCGTTCCACCACTTGCGCCAGGCGTCCTTGTCGGTGCCGAAGGACTCGCCCGTCAGGTCACGCAGCGCGTCGGCCAGGTCCATCTGGAACGCCGACTGCGTGTAGCGTGTCTTGCCATCGGCGGGCACGGGCAAGCGGACGTCGAAGCTGTCGATCAACGCCTCGACGGCGGCCTTGGTCTCGAACGCGGCGATGGCGGCCACGGCGTAGTTGGCCAGCGCCGGCCGATCGGTCGTGCGGATCGCCTTGGCCAGGCACATCACCGCCGCGGGCGTCCCACGGTCACGCAGCAGCCCGACGATCTGACTGTCGCTCTGGGCGTAGATCGGATCCTCGAGCATGGCGCAGAGGCCCGGCGTCGGATCGTCCTGCTCCAGCAACACCAGCGCGATGCGCCCCGCCAGCAACCGCTCGTGCATCGCGATTTTCGTGTTGGCGGCCTCAACTCCGGGCAGGTGACCATCATCATGGACAATCTTGCGGATCGGCTCGGTCGCCCGCTTGTCGCCGATGCTCCCCAGGGCGTCGATCACGACCGGATAGCGCAGGTGCGCCAACAGGGCTGGCACCGCGTCGCGCGCCCGTAACTGCGCCAAGGCATCCACCACGGCACGAATGCGGCTGTAAGCCTGGAATTCCGTCCCACCCAGGTCCCGGGCATGCGCCTCAAACAGCGCCACCAGCACCGGGACGGCGGCAGGATCGCCGATCGCGCCCAGGGCCGCCACATATTCGCGATCGCCGTTGCTTTCCCTGGCCAACTCGATGAGCGTGGGTAAGGCACTGGCGGCCTTAATCGAGCCTAAGTGCAGAGGCACATCCATCTCGTCCTTGGCGAGGGAGGCGACGGTGCCGCTGGGCAGCGAGGCCGGGGCGCCGATGAGCGGCCTCTGGTCCTTGAGCGCCTCGGTCAGCGCGGCCACCGCCCAGTCGGGCGATCGGCGACTCATCGCCAGTTGCTCCAGTGCCGCCAGATCGTTGCGCACGGTTTCGTACTGCGTTGACTGGCGTTGCTCGAGCAGGAAGGTCCTGCCGACCGCGCCGCCGCGCTCGGCGGAGAGGTAGGCGTAGAGGAACTTCAAGCCCCCATCAGGCTCGGTGGCGATGCGGCCGCCTAGTTCGCCGGCCACGCGCGGGGAATCGTAGTACGCCAGTTGGGCGATGGCGGGAAGGTTGGCCTGATAGAGCAGGTTGAAGGCCGGGCGGTCGCCGTCGGCGGGTTGGGTGGTCAGATCACTACCGCCCTTGAAGATCGGCAGCGGCGCGTCGGCCGAGGAGGGCGGCGCCGATTCCGAACAACCCGCCAGCAACACGGCAACCAGCGCCAAACAGAATGGCAGCGATATGCTTTTCATAGGGCAGTGGTCATGGTGAAAGATTGCGGCTCGGAAGTCAAAGACGGCTGCACGATTCCGGGATGCGGCCGCGGTAATGCTGCATGGGTTTTCGAGGAGCCAAGCCGGCGCTAAGCCTGCAAATCCAGATGGGCATACAGCGTGCCCGGCGTGGGCGGGTTGGCCGGGGGATCACCGGCGTCGGCCTGGGGCGCCTCGGCCTGCTCGGGCGGATGCCGGCGGCGCTTGTCCGGCTGGGACTGCCCCTGCCCTTCCTCGGGCAATTGGTCATCCACATGCAGATGCGTCGGAGGGCTGTCCTGATCGGATTCCTCCAGCGACGCCAAGTGCGTCTCGAACACCTCGCGAATCTGCCGTGTCTCCCGTGCCGGGTGCCCCCGCTGCTGATCATGGCGCCGCGCCACCTGCTGGGCGTTGTGGGCCGTCTGGGCCACCCCGGCAGCAGCGGTTGTGCCTTGAATGCTCATGCGCAAGCCTCGAAGGAGGAAAGCGGCCGAACGCTACCGTTTGTATCGGCCAATCGACGGGTTGGAATGGAGGCGAAGCGGGTGACAGGACCGCAGAGGTGCGCTTCCGAGCCGGGGCCCAGTCCGTGAAACCCCGGTTTTCCAAGGTGGGCGCCAGGGGGCATCAGAATTCAAAGAAATCCGGAACTTAGCGGACTCTGGTCCGGCTTGGTGGCGCGGGGGAATCCGGGCCGATCCGGTGGCCGGCGTTATTCTTCCACACGCTCGATGAGCCAGTATTCCAGCTCGATCGGGGTGGCGCGGCCGAAGATGGTGACGATCACGCGAACCTTGCCCTGATCCGGCAACGTTTCGTCCACCGTGCCTTCCATGTTCTCGAACGGACCTTCACGGATCTTGACGTGGTCGCCCTTCTTGAATTCCATCTTGACCGTGGGCGATTCCTCCGGGGGCTTGGAGGCCATCTGCATCTTTTCGATCTCGGGGATCGACATGGGGCTGGGCCGGCCGGCGGTGCCGATGAAATCGCCCACGCCCGTGGTTTCCTTGATCAGGAAGAAGATGTCCTGCGGGATGCGGCCATCCTCCTCAAGCTTCATCTCCACGAACACGTAGCCGGGGTAGAGCTTCTTGAGGGTGACCTTCTGCTTGCCGCCCTTGATGGTCTTGACCTTTTCCGTGGGCACCAGGATGCGGTTGACCAGGTTGGTGAAGTTCTCGATCTTGATCTTGCGCAGCAGGGTTTCGCGGACCGAATCTTCCTTGTTGGACGCGACGCGCAGCACGAACCAGTTCATGCCCGGCGTGATCATGGGCTGATCTTCCGAAAGCTGGTCGCCGGCGTCGTGGGGGCGATCCGTCATGATGGACTGTTCCTTGGTTTGCATCGGCATCACGGGGAATCTTAGCCCTGAAACAGGGCACGCAGTACCGACACGTCAGCATCGAGAATGCGCAGGTTGATGAACAGTTCAGCGAAGAAAATATCCAGGACGAAGATCAGCGACGCCATGAGAAACGTGCCGCAGATCACCACCCAGGTCGAGCCGATGACTTCGCGGCGCGTGGGCCAGTTGACTTTGCGCATCTCCGCCTCGGTGGCGATCATGAACTCGACGATGCGCGGCTTGTTGAGCAGCCACCACAGCACCCCCGCCACGATCAGCAGGATGCCCAGGCCGACGATGGCCTGAATCGTGCCGCGGTGCTCGGAATGGATGCCCTGGAGCTCGCCGACGATCCAGTAGATCATCGCCAGGGTCAACAGGCCGGCGCCGACGGCGGTGCAGATACGCGTCCACTTGCCTTGGCCGGGTTTATAGAGGGAAAAGAGTGACATCAAGGGATTCCGATCATCTGATCTGCGCGAGCCGAACCGTGTCGGTCCAGGTTACGCGGGCTGACACGGCCCGGCTCGCAAACACGGGCGGAGGGAATCGAACCCACAACCTGCCGCTTTGGAGACGGCCGCTCTGCCAATTGAGCTACGCCCGTTCAGAATCTCGGATTTCGAATTTCGGATTTGGGGCTTCTGGCTGCCCCAGGCGTCGCCTGCATGTCAAGCCTGCGACCACCGTGCCAAATCCGCGATCCGCAATCGGAAATCCGAAATCTCCTTTCACTTCCGCTTGATCTTATGCAGCTTGTGCGAACGCTCGCGCGGGCAGTATTTCTTAAAGCCCTCTTTGACCTTTTCGGGCATACCGCCCTTGACGTTCACGGGCGTGCGATAGTTCAAGTCGTCGCACGACGTGCACTGAAGCCACACAAATTCAACGGCAGATGATTTAGCCATGTTCTGTTGTCCAATGTCCGGGGTCCGGGGTGCAAAGCCCAAAATCTCAAGTCCAATGCCTTGACATTGGAGGCTGGGAAATCGGGCCCTGGGCAACCCGTGTTACTCGAGAATCTTGGTCACCACGCCGGCGCCGACGGTTCGGCCGCCCTCGCGAATGGCGAAGCGCAGTTGCTCCTCCATGGCGATGTTCTTGCCCAGCGTGATCTCCATCTGAATGTTGTCGCCGGGCATGCACATCTGCACGCCTTCGGGCAGCTTGGTCTCGCCCGTCACGTCGGTGGTGCGGAAGTAGAACTGCGGCTTGTACCCGCTGAAGAACGGCGAGTGACGCCCGCCCTCTTCCTTGGTCAGCACGTACACCTCGGCGTTGAACTTGGTGTGCGGAGTGATTGATCCGGGCTTGGCCAGCACTTGGCCACGCTCCAGATCCTCTTTTTCCACGCCACGCAACAGAGCGCCGACGTTGTCGCCGGCCTGACCTGAATCCAGCGTCTTATTGAACATTTCCACGCCGGTCACCGTCGTCTTCTTGCCCTTGGGCGCCGACAGACCGACCACTTCCACTTCGTCGCCGACCTTCACCATGCCGCGCTCGATGCGCCCGGTGCCCACCGTGCCGCGGCCCTTGATCGAAAACACGTCTTCGATCGACATAAGGAAGGGCTTGTCCGTCTCACGCACGGGATCGGGAATGGCGGTGTCCACGGCTTCCATCAGCTCGTTGATGCACTTGATCGCCTCGGGATCCTTGGGGTTGTTCAGGGCCGCGATGGCCGAACCCTTGATGATCGGCACATCGTCGCCGGGGAACTTGTACTTGGACAGCAGCTCGCGCACTTCCAGTTCGACCAGCTCCAGCAGCTCGGCGTCGTCGACCAGGTCGATCTTGTTGAGGAAGACCACCAGGGCCGGCACGTTGACCTGCCGCGCCAGCAGCACGTGCTCGCGGGTCTGGGGCATCGGGCCGTCGGCGGCCGAGACCACCAGGATCGCGCCGTCCATCTGGGCGGCGCCGGTGATCATGTTCTTCACATAGTCGGCGTGGCCGGGGCAGTCCACATGGGCGTAGTGCCGCTTGGTCGACTCATACTCCACGTGGCTGGTGGCGATAGTGAGAATCTTGGTCGGATCGCGCCGGCCTTCCTTCTCCGAAGCCTTGGCGACTTCGTCGTAAGCCTTGAAGGTGGCCAGACCCTTGGCGGCCTGCACCGCCGTGATCGCCGCCGTCAAGGTCGTCTTGCCGTGATCGACGTGACCGATCGTGCCGACGTTAACGTGCGGTTTGGTACGCTCAAATACAGCCTTTGCCATCGCTGAACTCTCCGCTATTGAGTGACTAGTTGGACGCGCCGACACATATAGACCGGCATCGCCCGCCGGTGTGACAACCCCTGTTGCCGCACCCGGGAAACGCTCCCCTGATGAGGAATCCGCTACTGTAGCGGATGATTCGGTGCCAAGCAAGCCGGGTCAAGCCGCTTCCACAACCCGGCCCCAGCCTCTACCGCCCCGCCACGCGCCGAGCCGCCCAAGTCAGCTCCTGCGCCGCAAGCCGTTCCTTGTAGTCCGCATTCCAGTGGGCAAAGCGAATCACACGCCTTGCCTGTCCACGATATACACCGCCGGCACGGGTAGCAGGTGATGATCCCGGCCCGATGCCTTGTCCAAGTCGATCCCAAAGCCGCGGTACTTCTGGACGGTGGGTTCATCGACGTGAAACGCCAGACCGAACGCCTTGGACAACGTCATATCGCGGTCCGAGAGCAACTGGTACTTGTAGCTGCCCTTATCCAGCGTCGCCCGCAGTGCCTCGGGCCCGTCCGGACTGATCGCCAGTACCTGATAGCCTGGTTTGACCAGTTCCGGCTCGGCTTGTGCGACCTGGCCCAGATGCGTGTTGCAGTAGGGGCACCACCCGCCGCGATAGAAGATCAGCACCGCCGGCTGGCGGGCATCCAAGTCCGCCAGCACGACTGCCTGGCCATCGGGCCGATACAGCACGGCACTGGGCGCCCGCTGGCCCTCACCCAGGGGGCCAACGTCCTGGGCACGGGCGGCCACGGCGGCTGGCGTCTCGCCACCGGCGGCCACCGGACCTCGAAAACTCGATCATTAGATGCGCTCTAGTGCTGGCGTGTCACGCACCCGATTCCGTTTGCCCTGCTCATTTTGACCTTGACGCGACCGGGGGCGGGTGTCATAGTGACTTTGGCGCAGCCTGAATCGGTTCGGGCACGGTCTGCGGGCTTCTGCCAAGCCGGCCAACGGGCCATGGGTTAACCCTGGGAGCAAGCCTCAACATCCAGGAGGGCCCAACATGAGCGCCGCATCCCCCCTTCTCCCCAAACCCCTGACCCCCACGCCATCTCCCCGCGACCACCCGGAATCAAATCTGCTAGCAGTGACCGGCGGTCCGCGATTCCATTTTTTTGGCTACTACGATCGATCGCCGTTCGATTCGACCGGTCGCTACCTGCTGGCGCACTCGGTCGAACCTTCGGACGCGTTTCCGACCGCGGCGAGCCAGGCCGTCTTGGAAGTATGGGATCTGCAGGGCCACAACCCGCCGCGCGAGATCGGGCGAACCACGGCATGGAACTGGCAGATGGGCTCGCAGCTTCAGTGGATACGGGGGAAGGACGGCCAGCCGGCGATCGTCTTTAACATTCGCAGGGATGACCGATTCGCCTCGCAGTTGGTGCGGGCCGACGGCCAGCCGATCGCCACACTGGATTGGCCGATCTCAGCGATCAGTCCCGATGGTCGCTGGGCAGCCAGCCTCGACTTTTCTCGGATGTCCGTGACCCACCCGACGGTCGGGTACGCCAACCAGCACCACACGATCCCGCCATCGGGTGCGGAGGATGGCTTGCGAATCATCGACATGTTGACCGGTGAGGCGCGACTCGTGGTGACGCTCGAACAGATGAAGCAGTGGGTCGCGCCGATAGGCGATGAGATGATCCAATTGGTTCACGCACACGGTGTTCAACCCTACGGGCGACCGTATCGCGTTTCTACATCGCTTTACCACGCCGGTTGACCCGTGGAAGCAGCGGAACTGGCGCGATCAACTCGTGACGGCAGGTCTCGATGGCCGCGATCTGCGCGTGCTCGAAGGCCCTGTCGTCGAGGCACGGCGGGCAGGATTGGCTTGCCGCAAGCCCACGCCCAAACGGTTGATTATCTCCCACCCCTTGTGGCGCGACGATCGCCATGTGCTCATCTGGTCATCCCCCGGCGGCAAGAGCGGGTACCACCTTTACCACGACCCCACCGGCCTCGTGACGCAAATCGGCGCGGACGTGCTGCGGCACAACGGCCACTTCACCTATCATAAGGATGGCAAGTGGCTGCTGACCGACACCTATCGCCATGAACAAACCGGCCTGCGCGAGCTGTTCCTCTATGACCTGACCACCGGCCAGACGCGCTCGATCGCCAAGCTGTTCTCCCCGGACCTGCCGGAGGAATGTCGCTGCGACCTTCACCCCCGGCTCAGCCCCGACGGCAAGCGCGTCTGCATCGATTCCTACCACCAGGGGGAGCGGCAGGTGTACCTGATCGACATTGGCGAGCTTCCGCATGCGTAAAGATGGGCGCCACCTCAGCGGGTCCGTTCAACGGGCTCCGGGGTCCGGGGTCTTAGCGTGAAGGTCGATCCTACAGGTAAACTGGTGCCGTCGCGTGTAGAATTTCATCGTGGTTTCCTTGCGGTTAGGCGTGCTGACGTGCCGTTACACAACACACCAGCGTACCCCCGCCGTGGGGGGCCATGATGAGTATCAAAACGCTGTAATGGACCGACCCCGCGTCGAGCGTTCTGGTAAACCTAAAGCCGGTCGGCGCGGTGCCGGCCATTGAAAGTCGGTCCGATATGCGGCAACACCTGGCTCTAACCCTTATCATCGCGACAGCCGCATTGACAACGGGATGCGCACCGTCTGCGCAAAGCCTTCTCGGCCAAGATGAAGCGGCCGTGCGTGCGGGCCTTGGTCGACCCGAGTACCGCCATCGCTTCGTAATCGAACTCCCGAATCAGCCTCGGTTGATGGGGCCACGGCCCGCGGGGCTCTTGCCAGGCGAGGAATACACCTCTTTGTTCTACCCGGCTGCGTGGGGAGAACAGTGGTCGATCTTCCTCGCGTCGCCAGCGATCTTTGAACGCATCCACAAGCGAAAAGCCCTGACCGCTCAAGACTGCGTGGTGGACGTGCAGCGTTTCCCGAAGGGTGCGGTATTTTAAAGCCGCATAGCCTGCCACTGGAACGGACCGCGGCGGCGGTATACTTCACCTGCGGTCGAGCGTCGCGCGCGCACCGCCGCGGCCGCTCAACGGCTCTAAGATAGGCATCCGCTTCACCTTGCCAGTTGACTACACAGGTCTGTTGCTTGCGATTCTCTTCTGGATCTTCGGGACCGGCTGGGCGTTCGTTCGAATTCGTGCGGCGATGTTGACAAAACGCAATGCCGCCATCGAAGGCCCACTGCCATTGGTGAGACCGATTTTCCGGACCATGTGGGCGTCAATCGGCCTTGCCGTCATGGGATTCTTTATCGCGTTGTTGTATGACGCCATCACTGTCGGCCTGTGATGCCTAACACATATATGGCCCGATTTGTCAAGAGGCGCACGTATATAAACCCGGGCGAAGCTCGGTTGGCCTCTTCTCTGTGTACCCTCGAGGTGTTCTTCCGCTTCTTCAAGCACGTGCTGGGCTGCCGGCACCTCTTGAGCGACAGCCCGCGCGGCATCCAGATCCAAGTCTACTGCGCCATCCTGGCCTGCATGCTCATCGCCTTGCACACCGGCCGCAAGCCCACGCTGCCCACCTACGAGATGGCCGGTTGCTACTTCACCGGCCTGGCCGACCAAGAGGAACTGCTGGCGCACATCGCCCGGCGGTCCCCCACTGCGGCACTCCGGCGTGACAATGATTCTGCGACATTCAGAAATCGGTGGTGTAGGGGGCGTCCGGATACACTTGGGCCTCGATTACTTTCTGACGTTCGATCCGCAGTTGGATGTAGGAGCCGGTGCTGATACGATCTTCTTTCCCTTTGCCCGCATGGACGATGATGGCGCTGTCGTGCAGCAGGTGCTTGGCCGTGACGTTGGTGTTGTGGCAGCGGGTCTGGCAGAGTCCGCAGCCGACGCATTTGTCCGGGACCATGACCGGCGCCAGGAAGCCCGATCCCTCGATGGGGTCGCCCAGTTGGTCGAGCTGGGTGCCTACCCGTTCGAATTCGATGGCGTCATATCCAGCGGCAATGCACTCATCGACACAGAGCTGGCACGCTTCCCTGCCGGCGTAGGGCAGACAGGTCGTTTCATTGATGATCGCCAGGCCCATGCGCGCGACTCGCTTTTCCGGGATGGGCAGGGCGCGGATGGCACCGGTCGGGCAGACCTGGCCGCAGTTATTGCAGCTCGGCTCGCAGCCCGACCATGTGGGCACGGCCTGGGGAGTCCAGAGGTTGTTGAGGCCCGTGGCCAGGCCCATGGGTTGAAGGACGTTGTTGGGACAGGCCTTGAAGCACTCGCCGCAGCGGATGCACAGTTGCAGGAACTCATCTTCGGGGACGCTGCCAGGCGGGCGAATCGGGGGCGCGGCGCCGGCGCGGCGTGAGGAGAGACCGACGGTGGCGGCGGCGGCGATGCCGGCGGCGACGCCGACGAGCATGCCCCGGCGCGTCATGGGCAGCTCGCGGGTTTCGGGCTCTCCTTCCTTCTTGAGATGGGAATTCTCCCACCGGTCGACGAACTTGATGGCGTGGGTGGGGCAGACCCCGCCGCAGGTCTGGCAGAGCGTGCAGTCATCCGTGCGGGTGGTGAAGTCCGCCTTGATGGCGTCGAAGGGACATATCTCCACGCAGAGATTGCAGTTGATGCAGGTATCTTCAACCTTGCGTTCAGCGGCGCGCAGGACATTGGCTGCGGAAAACACGGCGCCGGTGGGGCAGACGTAGCGGCACCAGAACCGCGGGCGGAGCAGGCCCAGCCCGAGCACGACGAGAAACAGGACAATTGAAAAGACCTCCCCCCAGCCCATTGGCGGCACCTGGTAGAAGCCGCGATGGACGCCCATCTGCAGCGGCGCAAGGGTAAAGAGGAACCCGCGCGTGAGCACGGGAATCGCGGCGACGAATCCCGAGAGGAGCACACCCAAGACGCTCGAAATCAGGACGCCCAAAAGAATGAAATACTTGAGGTGGACCCACCAGCCGTCGTGTTTGACCTTGAAGAGGTTGATGCGTTTGCCCAGGGCCCAGTCGAAGAGATCGATGAGCGTGCCCAAGGGACAGAGATAGCCGCAGAACCCGCGGGGGAAAAGGACACAGGCCAGCAGGATGCCCAAGGCCCAGAGTAGCGACCAGACCCAGGCCTTGGCCGCAAGGGCGGTCGTGAGGCTGACCAGCGGGTCTAGTGCGAGAAAGGTGGTGGCGGGTAGTTTTTCCTTTTGCGCCAGGGTCGCCGCATAGTCCTGCGTGCCGTAGGGCCAGCAGACGTAGAAGAAAAGCCAGAGAAAGGCGATGAAGCAGATGGTCTGAACGCAGCGGCGGACGGGGGATGAGAGCCAGGTAGGGCCGATTTTCTTGAGCGTGCGGCGGAGCAGTCCGGGACTGACGCGGCTTCCGGTGGCGGTGTCAGAGAAGATCTGTGCCGGCAGAACGTTGAGAGCGATGCGACGGACGGGGCGCGGCAGTTCGCGGGCCGGGTCTTTCCGGGCCCGGCGGAGAAAAGGCAGAAACAAGTTCAGACGCATAGCGTGTTCCAGGAATTGTCCGGCCCCACAGATCGGCCTAGTGCATTGTCACGCGACCAATTTAGGATAACGTAGAGCGGCGGGGAAGG
>JBBDMX010000105.1:0-12231 GCA_040878035.1 Phycisphaeraceae bacterium
CGCGGCGTAAGCCCGCGGACGAACCACCGCAGGCTTACGCCTTGCGGCTCTGACCGAACCACCGCAGGCTTACGCCTTGCGGCTCTGACCGAACCACCGCAGGCTTACGCCTTGCGGCTCTGACCGAACCACCGCGGGCTTACGCCATGCGGCTCTGACCGAACCACCGCGGGCTTACGCCGCGCGGCTCTGACTGATCCACCGCGGGCTTACGCCGCGCGGCTCTGAATGCCAAAGTACGCCGCCGTATCTCGATGCCATCGTCACCCAAGGATGTTGCCATGCGTCACATGATCGCGGTCGCCGCCGTATTGACTGTCTGGTTCTTCGCACTTGGAGTTCCCGCCTTGGCACAAGAAGCTGTCGCCCCCCCGGAAGTTGCCCCGGAAGTTGCCCCGCAAGCCGCCTCGCCGACCGTTCGCTACACCATCCTCCAGGAACACCCCGACCGCCTGTTGGGCCAGCTTCCCAACGGCTTGATCTTCATCGTGCAGGAAATCCACACCGCGCCGGTCGTCTCGGCGCAGGTGTGGATCAAGACCGGCTCGATCTACGAGCAGGAGCACACCGGCGCCGGCCTGTCGCACTTCCTCGAACACCTGCTCTCGGGCGGCACCACCAGCACCCGCAGCGAGAAGGACACCAACAAGATCCTCGGCGCCATCGGCGCCCAAACCAATGCCGCCACCAGCCTCGACAGCGTGCGCTACTACATTGATACCACCAGCGAGCATGCGCCAAAGGCGATCGACCTGCTGTCGGACTACATGCGGAACAATCTGATCACGCCGGAGGAATACACGCGCGAGCGCGAGGTGATTCAGAACGAGTTTTCCATGGGTGAGGGCGATCCTGGCCGCATCTTCTGGAAGCTCACGCAGCAGGCGCGCTTCCAGTTCCACCCGGCCCGGCATCCGACCATCGGCTACCTGGACGAGTTCCTCAAGATCTCGCGTGACGAGATCTACGCCTTCTACAAGCGGATGTACGTGCCCAACAACATGATCTTCGTGGTGGCGGGCGATGTGAAGAAGCAGGAGATGGCCGATCAGATCGTCAAGCGCTGGTCCGACGCTGGGCCGGGCAAGCTGCCCGAGCAGTTGAGTTTCCCCATTGAGCCGGAGATCAGCGAGCCGCGCACGCTTTCGGGCACGGCCGATGTGCGCCGCCCGCGCCTGCGCCTGGCGTGGCCCGGCACGCGCCTGGGCCAGGACGGCGACTACGCCCTGGACCTGCTGGCAACCATGCTGGGCCAGGGCGAATCCAGCCGGCTCATCCGCACCGTGCGCGATGAGCAGCAACTGGCGACAACCATCGTGGCTTACAACATGAGCTTCCATTGGGGCAACGGCTTCTTCGGCGTGGACGCGGAGGTCAGCGGTCCGACGCCGGCCCAGGTACAAGCCCAACTCACACAGGGCGGCGAGAACACCGGGCCGGCGAAATTGCGCGACGACTCGATCCAGCAGACCAAGGCCGCCATCCTCCAACAGATCCAGAAGATCAAGGACCAGGGCGTGACGCCCCTGGAACTGGCCCGCGCCAAGCGCAAGACCCTGGCATCGGTGATCTACGACGCCCAGACGGCCCAGGCCATGGCCGCGCGCCTGGCCAGCGACCTGATCGCCACCGGCGACCCGGACTACCTCCAGCGCTACGCCCAGGCGATCGACGCCATCACCGCCGAGCAAATCCAGGCGGCCGCCAGGCAATATCTGGAACCCAATCGCCTGATCACGCTGACGCTGTTGCCGCGCGAGCCGAATCAGCCGGCCCCGAAGCTGACGCGGCCGCCGGACGTGCTGGGCCGCGGCGAGTTGCCGCGTGAAGCGATCGAACTGGACAACTCGCGACTGATCGCCGAATTCAAGGAGGCGCAGAAGCAACCCATCGAGCGCAAAGCCGCCGGCGGCGCTAACCCGATCACCTTACACGTCCTACCCAACGGCCTGCGCGTGCTCATCTCGCGCAACACCTCGCTGCCGGCGGTGGCCATGCAGTTCTATCACCTGGGCGGCCTGCTGGCCGACGCGCCGGGCAAACAGGGCGTCGCCAACGCCACCGCCAAGATGATGATCAAGGGCACCGCGACGCGCAGCGCCCAAGAGATCACCCAGGCCATCGAGGACTTGGGCGCGGCGCTATCGGTCGATGCCGGCAACAACACCTGGTACAGCCAGGCCATGTGCCTGGCGGGCGACTGGAAGACGGTCATGGCCATTCAGGCCGACGTGATCCAGCACCCGGCGTTCCCCGAGGATGAATGGAAAAAGCTCCAGCCGCGACTGCTGGCGTCGATCGACCGCATCCGTGACAGTTGGTCGGGCGAGCTGCGCCTGAATTTCCTGGCGCGCTACTACGGCGACCATCCCTGGTCCACCATGCCCGTGGGCAAGCGCGAGGTGGTCGAAGCCCTCACCGAGGCCGACCTGCGGCGATTCCATGCCGACCACCTGGGCGCATCCGACGCGGTGCTGGCGATCTTCGGCGATGTGGACCCGGAGCAAGCGCTGGCGGAGGCGACGCGGTTGTACGGCCAGGTCCCCGCCAAACCAGTCACCCTGTTCAATCCGCCTGTGCCCGTGGCGGCCGAACCGGCCGTCGGAAACGCGACAACCGCCAAGCCGTTGACGGCCGTGCAGATCGGCCTGGGGCCGGGCGTCACGCGCATGAGCCCGGATTACCCGGCCATGCAGGTGCTTTCCAAGGTGTTGTCGAGTTTCCCCACGGGCTGGCTGGATGAGGCGCTGCGCGGCGACGGGCCGGGGCTGGTCTACGCCGTGGGCGCCGGCGCGTCGGTGGGCGTGGTGCCGGGCTACTTCACCGTGCTGTTCAACACTCAGCCGGGCGATGCGCCGCAGGCGCTTTTGCGCACTAACGCGGTGCTGGATCGCGCCCGTAATGAACCGGTCGATGTCGAAAGCCTGAATCGCGCCAAGGCGGCAGTGCTGGCGGACGAATTCCTCGACAAGCAGTCGCTGGGCGACCGCGCCGGGGATGCCGCGCTCAACGTGCTCTACGGCGTGGGCCTGGACGACCCGGAAAAGTTCCAGCGGCGCGTCGGCGAACTGACCGCCGAGGAACTGCGCGTCGTCGCCCAGACCTACCTGCGCAACCCCGTCACGGTGATCCTCTCGCACGAGCCGATCAAGCTGGACGCGCCGACAGAGCCGAAGAAGGAACAGTGAAGGACATGATGTGAAAAGTGACATGCCGACGCTGAGTCTGCGAAGCGTCAGGTGTCCGCGGCGCCGCTTCGGCCAAACGCGGCGAATCTCCTCACCCTTTCCATTTAAACTTTCCGCGCGACAGCGTGATGCCGCGCTTGTTGGCGGCCAGATGTGTCAGCACATGGTACATCGTTTCGGCCAGGTTTGGCTGGCCCAGACGGTCGGCGATCTGCTCGGCCGAGACCGGCTCCTTGTGCTCCTTGAGGAACGCCACCACCTGACGCTGCACGTCGATCACCGCCGCCGCCGCCTTCTTGCCCGCCTCGACGCCCGGCTGGTGGTAGGCGTTGACATTCACCAGCGCGGCGTAAAGGCCCACCGCCCGCTCGTACAGCGCGATCAGGCCGCCCAGCGTGCGGGCCTCGAGCGTGTCGATGGTGACGGTCATCGAGTCGCGCCCGTTTTCGTATAACGCCGAGCGCGTGCCCTGCCAGAAGCCGCTGAGGAAATCGCCGCTGGTCACGCCCGTGTCCACTTCCGGCGCGGTGCGTGCCACCGCGGGGATACGGTCCTGAAGCACCACGATGAACGTGGCGAAGAAATTGTCCACGCCCTCGCGAAGCTGCTGCACATAGGCGTGCTGATCGGTCGAGCCCTTGTTGCCATAGACCGCGATGCCCTGATTCACCACGTTGCCGGCCAAGTCCTTCTCCTTGCCCAGCGATTCCATGACCAGTTGCTGGAGGTAACGCGAGAAGAGCAGCAAGCGGTCCTTGTAGGGCAGGATGACCATGTCTTTCCGGCCCTTGCCGCCGGTGGCCAGATGCCACATCAGGGCGAGCAGAGCCGCGGGATTCTTGCGGGTGTCGGCGAGGCGCGTGGCGCGGTCCATCTCGGCGGCGCCTTCGAGCAGGGCGTGCGTGTCCACACCCTGTAGCGCCATGGGCAGCAGGCCGACGGCCGACATCAGGCTGGTGCGCCCGCCCACCCAGTCCCACATGGGGAACGTCGCCAGCCAGCGCTCGCTCTGCGCCTGCTGGTCAAGCTTGGACCCGGCCATGGTGATTGCGACGGCCTGCTTGGCGAAGTCCACGCCCTTGCGGCCGAAGTAGGCGATGGCCTCGATCATCCCGTTACGCGTCTCGGGCGTCGTGCCCGACTTGGAGACGATCAGCACCAGCGTGCTCTTGAGCCGGCCGCCCAGTTGCGCCAGCGTGCAGTCGATGCCTTCGGGATCGGTGTTGTCCAGGAAATGCAGGGCCAGCTTGTCCTTGCGGCCCCCGGGGGCGCCCAGGGCGTCGGCGATCAGTTGCGGGCCCAAGGCGCTGCCGCCGATGCCGATGAGCAACAAGTCGGTGAACTTGCGTGACTGAGGCGGCGCGATGTCGCCGCGGTGGACTCGGTCGGCAAAGACGCGGATGTCGTGCTGCGCCGCGTCGATCGCCTGTCGGATTTGGTCATCAGGCGCCAAGGACGAATGACGCAGCCAGTAGTGGCCCACCATGCGGTTCTCATCCGGGTTGGCGATCGCGCCGTTTTCCAGTTCGGCCATGGCGGCAAAGGCGCGCTGCATCGCCGGCTCCATGGCGGCGAAGAAGTCCTCGTCAAACCGCATGCGCGAGATGTCCAGCGAGAATCCCAACGCAGGCAGATCGCAGCGATAGTCCCGGTAACGACGCCAGAGAGTGAGTTGGTCCATGGTGGCTCTTCAATTCGAGGGTTACATGAATGGGGAAAGAGAAGCAACAGGGATGGACACGGATGGACACGGATTCAAGACAGTTGAAACAGGGATGGGCATGCTGCGCAGGATGAACCAGAAATGGAGCCTCTGAAAAACCGGGTTGAACCACCAAGACACCAAGGACACCAAGAAGAGGCCCATTTTCGTTCGGTGAATTCCTTGGTATCCTTGGCGTCTTGGTGGTTAATCAGAATTCCCACATCAGAAATCATGTCTATCCTGTCCATCCCTGTTCCTTCCTAGTCCGTGTTCATCCGTGTTCATCCCTGTTACCTCTTCTTCACATCACAGCCCGGTCACGCGGGCCAGGAGGCGATGGCGGACGTTGGCGGCCGGGTCGTAGAGTTCCGCCAGCACGACGGGGAAGGCGCGGTCGGGGTGGAGGAACGTGCCGGTGGGAAACGGTTCACCGTGGCGGTTGATGAATTTGCCCAGGTTCAGATGATTGTCGGTGCCGATGGCGATGCGCTCGACGTTGCCGACCCATTGCTGGTCGAGCCAGAGGAGCATGTGCTCATAGGTATTGGGCGTGCGGTTGACCAGTTGGAGGGACGAGCCATCGACGACGACGAGTACATCCAGATCTTCGCCCAGCGGGGCGTCGGCGGGGTAGGTTTCTTTGGACAGCGCCCCCACAAGTTTGGGGTCGGCGGCGCCGGGCAGCAGGCTACAGCCGGCGAGTGACAGCAGGACGAATAGAGGAAGCAGGCGGTGAGGCATGGCGCGAAGTCCGAAGTACGAGGTACGAAGTCCGAAGTCTGAAGTCCGAATCAAATCCGACGGATTCAACAGCGTTTCGCCAAATCCGAAATCCGAAATCCGAAATTCGACATTGCCCACCTATAATGCCCGCCATGGTCCAGATCGGCAAACTCCAACTCGACGCCCCGTTCTACCAGGCGGGGCTGGCGGGCTATTCCGACGCGGCGATGCGCCTGGTCGCCCGCCGGCACGGCGCACCTTATGCCGTCACCGAGGCCATGCTCGACCTGTTCCTGAACAACGGCGGCAAGGGCCTGGCGGCGGCGGAGTTGGTTGCCGAGGACCACCCCATCGCCGGGCAACTCATGGGATCCTTCCCCACGGACATGGCCAGCGCCGCCAGGGCGCTCGTCGGCCTGGGCTACGACGTGATCGACGTGAACCTGGCGTGCCCGGTCAAGAAGATCCGCAAGCGCAGCCGGGGCGGGCATCTGATGTCCGTCCCCGATGAGGCGGTGGCGATTCTCGATGCCGTGCGGCAGGCGGTCGATCCGGCGGTGCCCTGCACGGTCAAGCTTCGCCGCGGGAGCGATGATTCGCCCCAGGCCCAGCGCGACTTCCATCGCATCTTCGAGGCGGCGATCCGTCTGGGCTACAGCGGCGCGACGGTGCATGGCCGCACGGTGGAGCAGAAATACCTCGGCCCGTCACGGTGGGCGTTCCTGCGCGACTTGGTGCGCACGTACGGCTCCGGCCCCCTCTCCCCCGGGGAGAGGGTTGGGGTGAGGGTGCCTAAGGATGAACATGGCATTGGAACTCAGGAATCGCCTCCGATAGTCGGGCACGACATCTCCGAGCCCCTCTCATCCTCAGATCCCCTCACCCGGCCTCGAAGACTCGGCCACCCTCTCCCAAAGGGAGAGGGGGCCGGCTTTGTCATCGGCGGGTCGGGCGACATCTGGTCCGCTACGGACATCTTCCGCATGATCGAAGAAACCGGCGTGCACATGGTCGCCGTCGCCCGCGGCTGCATCGGCAACCCGTGGATCTTCACCCAGGCCCGCGCCCTGTTGGCAGGCGACACCCGCGCCGGCTCGCTGCCCCCCACCATTGCCCAGCAGCGTGCCGTTCTCCGCGCACATTTCGATCTGTCCGTCGCCCTGCACGGTGAAAAGCAGGCTTCGATGATGATGCGCAAGTTCGGCATCAAGTTCTCCCGGCACCATCCCCAGGCCGAGCAAGTAGCCCGCGCCTATGTCTCCGTCAAATCCCTGGCCGACTGGCACGCCGTGATCGACCGGCATTACCAGCACGACGGCCCCGGCGCCGCGGCGCACATGGACCAGGCCAGCCCGATCGAAACCACCTGCGCGGCGTAATGACCGGTCCGTGGTTTGCGATCGAATCGAGCGCTCTTATAATTGCCTGTCATGCGAATTGGCTGGCCCTATCTCGCTGTGCGCACCCAGTCGGCGCCCGACGCGCGCCACCCTCACCATGCGCATTGCGGACGGAGCAGGCCTACTCGTTGATCGGCTCAAACCAGCGATGACAACGCGGCCCGCTCCTGCGAGCGGGCCTTATTTCGCGCTGGCAGGATGCGGTTCGCCCTTTAGGAAAGGAGCGACCGGTGTCCAGTGACCCATTGTTAGTGTTTGGCGGTTCGGGCAGTCCGCGGCTGACGCAAGGCATCTGCGCCTATCTCCAGGTGCCGCCTGGGCAGGGGCAGACCCTGCGATTCCCCGATGGCAATCTCTTCGTGCGCATCCTGGAAAACGTGCGCGGCCGGCACGTGTACCTCGTGCAGTCCACCGCGTTTCCGGCCAACGACAACTTCATGGAGCTGCTCTTCTGGATCGACGCCCTGAAGCGCGCTAGCGCGGCGTCGGTGACGGCGGTGGTACCCTACTTCAGCTATGCCAAGGGCGACAAGAAGGATGAGCCGCGCGTTTCCATCCGCGCCCGGGTGTGCGCCGACGCGATGGAGGCCGCGGGCATGGATCGGCTGGTGACGCTCGATCTGCATGCGGCGCAGATTCAGGGCTTCTTCAAGGTGCCGGTGGACGACCTTTATGCCGCGCCGCTGCTTTGCGCGGCGGCGAAACAGTGGATCGGCAACGAGCCGGTGGTGGTGGCGCCCGACGTGGGGTTCGCCGCCAAGAGCCGGCTCTACGCACGGGCGCTGGCGGCGCCGCTGGCGATCGCCAACAAGAGGCGGCTCGATCACGGCGGCGGAATGGTGATCGAACAGATCATCGGCGATGTCGCCGGACGCAGTGCGCTCATCGTGGACGACTTCACGATCAACGGCGACACGCTGGCCGAGGTCGCGGTCAAGCTGATGGCCTGCGGGGCGCGCGAGGTCTTCGCCGCGATCACGCATGGGGTCTTCACGCAGCAGTGCATGGCCCGCCTGGACGCCAGCCCGATCAAGCGCCTACTCGTGACCGACAGCGTCGAGACCCAACATGTGACGCTGATCGATAAGGTGCACGTGGTTTCCGTCGCCCCGCTCCTGGGCGAAGCGATCCGACGCATTCACTCGCGAGAGAGCATCAGTGTGCTCTTCCAATAGCAGCACCAGCCGGACTTCGGATTTTTTTGAGCGTACCTCCTGTTCGCCCGCACCGTTGGTGCTTGGGCCAACGCACGGCTTTCGTGCCTTCGTGTTCCTCATCTGGCTTCGGTTACAATCCCCTCCATGCGACTGGCGCTGGTCGGCGACATTCATTTTTTCCAGCTGCTGCCCCGACCGCTGGATTTGCTGGGCAAACGACTGCTGGGCACGCTCCACTTGTGGACCACCCGGCGGCGCAAGTTTCACCAGGACCTGCTCGAACCCATTATCACCAAAGTCGCGTCGATCCAGGCTGATCTGGTGCTCTTCTCCGGCGACCTGACCACGACTTCGCTCGACAGCGAGTTCAAGCGGGCCCTGGCGATCATTCGCCCGCTGGAAAGAACCACCGCCTTGCTGATCGTGCCGGGCAATCATGACCGTTACACCTGGCGCTCGGCCCGCATTCGCCGGGTCGAGGAGCAGTTGCTGGGGCTGATGCCCGGACACTTCCCGCACTTTCAGAAAATCAGCGACGGCTGGCATCTTCTGGCCCTGGACAGCGCCCGGCCGCGCTGGATCACGGCGGTGGGCCGCATCGGCCTCGAGCAACTCGAGGCCGCCCGCCGGCACCTGGACACCCTGACGCAAGACGACGGCCTGATCGTGCTGTGCCACTACCCGCTATCGCTGCCAACCCAAGTGCGTCCCCGCCCCGGCCACGACCTGGAGGACCAGGCGGCGTTGCGGGAACTGCTGACGCAGTGCAAAGCCCGCACGTTTTACCTGCACGGCCATGTGCACCGCCCGTGGTTCTGGCCACTGACCGATCCGGCCATGGCGCACATCACCGACATCAACGCCGGCTCGCCCACGATGATCGACGCGGCGCATCCCTTTGGCCAGGGCTTCTGGCAGATTGACCTGCCCCAGGTCCGCGGCCAGCCGCCCACCCTCTGCCGCCACGTACCCACCAGTCACGGCGCCACCGCCGACGGACCGGATTGGAAGGTCGTGCATGTCCTATAATGGCGGTCAATAACGGCGCCGGATTCGCCGATGGTATTGCTGGGGTTGTACGTATTTCTGATTTCTGCTTTAGCGGCAGGAGCCGTTGCTGAGGCCGTGTGATTGCTGATTTCGCTCGGCCAATCGCGTTTATCCGCGTTGATTCGCGGCTACTCTTCTGAAAGGTCAGGCATGTGCGGAATCGTCGCTTACGTGGGCAATAAGTCTGTCGTTCCGTTGCTGGTCGAGGGGCTCAAACGACTGGAATATCGCGGCTACGACTCGGCGGGCGTCGCGGTCATCACGGGCCAGGACCAGGGCATCCGCGTCGTGCGCAGCGTCGGCCGGGTCAGCGTACTCGAATCGCTCATCGCCAGGCAGGCCAAGCCGCTCGAAGGCACCATCGGCGTCGCGCACACGCGCTGGGCCACCCACGGCAAGGTCACCGAAAACAACGCCCACCCCCACACCGCCCAGACCCGCTGCGGCCACGCCATCGCCCTGGTCCACAACGGCACCATCGAAAACTACGCCACCCTCCGCAAGTACCTCGAAGGCAAGGGCCACACCTTCTACGGCGAAACCGACACCGAAGTGCTGGCCAAACTGATCGCCGAACTCTACGAAGGGGACTTGGAGAAGACGACCCAATCGGCCTTGCGCGAAGTCACCGGCGCCTACGCCATCGCCGTCATCTGCGACCGCGAGGCCCACACGCTCGTCTGCGCCCGCAAGGGCGGTCCGCTGATCATCGGCCTGGCGGAAAACGCCTACATCATCGCCTCCGACCAGTCCGCCATCGTCGCCCACACCACCCAAGTCATCCATCTGTCGGACTACCAGGTCGCCCGCCTCTGCGCCGGGCCCAACGACAAGCACGGCGACGGCGAGTCGCCCTGGAAGCTCGACTTCCGCACCACCAACCTCGACAACGAGGTCGTCCCCCAGGAAATATCCGAACTCGAACTCGACCTCCAGCAGATCGAATTGGGCGGCTACGAGCACTACATGCTCAAGGAGATCATGGAGCAGCCCGAGTCGCTGGCGACCTGTTTCAAGGGCCGCATCGACCGCCGCGACGGCCGGGTCGTGCTGGGCGGGTTGACCAACTTGGCGCGTGAACTGGTCCGCGCCCGCAAGTTCATTCTCACCGGCCAGGGCACCGCCTATCACGCCGGGCTCATCGGCGAGTACCTGCTGGAGGAGCTGACCCGCATTCCCGCCGAGTGCGAATACGCCTCGGAGTTCCGCTATCGCAACCCCATCATCGAGGATGGCACGTATGTGATCGCCGTGAGCCAGTCGGGCGAGACAACCGACACGCTCGAGGCGTTGCGTGAAGCGCGTGAGCGCGGCGCAGGGGCGCTGGGTGTGGTGAACGTGGTGGGTTCGACGATGAGCCGGGAGACCGATGCAGGCGTGTACCTGCGGGTGGGGCCGGAGATCGGCGTGGCTTCCACCAAGGCGTTCCTGGGCCAGGTGGCGGTGCTTTCGCTCATCGCCTTGTTCATCGGGCGCCGCAGGCATCTGTCCACGGAACTGATGGCGGACTACCTGGCGCAGCTCGACCAGGTGCCGGACATGATCGGCCGGGTGCTCAAGCAATCGCAGCGGATTCGCACCTGCGTCGAGAAAGTGGTGAACCGCGAGAACTGGCTCTTCCTGGGCCGGGGGTACAACTATCCGGTGGCCCTCGAGGGCGCGCTCAAGCTCAAGGAAATCAGCTACATCCACGCCGAGGGCATGCCCGCCGCGGAGATGAAGCATGGCCCCATCGCCCTGATCGACGAGGGCATGCCGGTGGTCTTCCTGGCTACGCGCGGCAGCCAGTACGACAAAGTCTGCTCCAACATCGAAGAAGTCAAGGCCCGCGGCGGGCGGGTGATCATCGTCGCCACCGAAGGTGACGAGCACATCCGCAAGTACGCCGAGGAAGGCTTCATCTTCGAGGTCCCGCCGATCGCCGAGCCGCTCCAGCCGCTCTTGACAGTCGTGCCCCTGCAACTGCTGGCGTATCACGCCGCCGTGATCCGCGGCCACGACGTGGACAAGCCACGCAACCTGGCCAAGAGCGTGACGGTGGAGTAGACGCAGCGTGCGCAGGAATTGATCAACAGTAGCACTATGAGGGCTCGGGTACTTCCACGTCCCGGCAGATCTTCCTGGCCAGAAAATCGTTGATCTCGCGGTGACGCGGAACGCTGGTCGCTTTGCGAACGCGCCGATGGATGACAACGGTGTGGTTGCCTCCTTCCCGGAGAATCTCGCAGCCGTGACTCAGAAGGTGCCGGATGAGGTCGCGACATTTCATGCCGCCGACAAGTCCATGGGTTCGCGGATGACCTTGGCCCCATTGATCGCTTCTTCCGCCAGTTCCCGATTGGCTTGCAGAACCAACTCGACAGCTTCCCGAAGGTTTCGTCGGGCTTCTTCCAAGGTATGGCCTTGCGTGTTGGCGCCGGGCAGTTCCTCCACGAAACCAATGTACCCTTGAGACACCTGTTGATAGACAGCCGTGAGTTTCATGAATCCGCTCCCAAGCGATGCCACATTATACCGCTCCTCACTCGAAGAATGATGAATGGCACCTTTTCGGATCCGACGCTGCCCGCCCGCCCACCAGGCGGGGCTAGAGTGCACCTATCCATATTTGGGGAAGTTCCCAACGGAAGTCTCCATTTTTTCCCGTCAATAGCTTATACCAGGTGTTCAGCACCATGTCGCGAAAAGCACGCAGAACCTGTGCATTTTGCCATCGTAAAGCAGCCCAATCAGGGCCGCGCCTACTCCCGCAATTCCGCCCGAAACATCCGCATTCAGTACGGCAACCACCAAGGCCACGGGGCCCGCATTGCAGCCTTGGTTACAGCCTCCCGTTCATCTGTCGCCCCCACCACCAATTCCGATGGCTTGCCGGTCGTTCGATCCAATGCACGTATTCTAACTGAACTTTTGCAATCTCAGGTCAACGCCAAATGCGCCTTGATTTCCCGCACATCTGGTTATGCACTTTACTCTAGTTGCGGACCGGGCTATCTTGACTTGGCATG
>JBBDMX010000106.1:0-58543 GCA_040878035.1 Phycisphaeraceae bacterium
AGTTAGCGTTCTGTTAACAATTCATGGGCGATTTGTTACGGACAGCATTGCCTTCCGGGGGCGGGGAGAGGGCTGGGGTGAGGGGACTTGCCAATAGATGGCGCCTCGATAAGTGCGACGGCATCCGGCGGCGTTGGGTGTATTCATCGCCTATCTCATCCGCAGATCCCCTCACCCGGCCTCGCCGAGCCTCGGCCACCCTCTCCCCGGGGGAGAGGGGAAGACCGCTACAATGCCGCCCATGGAGATCCGCTTCTACAACACGCTGACGCACAGCGTCGAGACGTTCGCTCCGCTCGATCCGCCTAATGTCACCATGTACAACTGCGGGCCGACGGTTTACGACTACGCCCACATCGGCAACTTCCGCGCCTTTGTCTTCGCCGATGTGCTGCGGCGATTTCTGGAACTGACCGGCCATCGCGTCCATCAAGTGATGAACATCACCGATGTGGGGCACATGACCGACGACACGCTGGCGGACGGGGGCGGACAGGACAAGATGCAGGTCGCCGCCGAACGGCTCAAAGAGGCGAAAAAGGCGGGCAAGGTCGACAGCGACGCGGTGGCGAATCCCGATGATCCCTATCAGGTGGCGCGATTCTTCACCGATGCTTTTATCGATGATGCCCGCATGCTGGGGCTGAAGATCGCTGACGAATACTGTCCCGACGATCCGGTGCACAACCACATGCCGCGCGCGACCGAACACGTCGGGCGCATGATGACCATCATCCTCAAGCTGGTGGAGAACGGCCACGCCTACGTCGCCGCCGACGGGGCCGTGTATTACGACGTGCAGAGCTTTTCGCAGTATGGCCAGCTCAGCGGGAACACGCTGGCGCAGCTTCGCGGCGGCGCGGGCGGGCGCGTCGAGGCGGCGCACCAGGCGGTGAAGCGCCACCCGGCCGACTTCCTGCTCTGGAAGCCCGACCCGTCGCACATCATGAAATGGGAATCGCCCTGGGGCGTGGGCTACCCCGGCTGGCACATCGAGTGCTCGGCCATGGCCATGCACGTGCTGGGCCAGGTCAGCGGCGCGGGGCACGACCTGGAGACCATCGACATCCACACCGGCGGCGAGGACAACATCTTCCCGCATCACGAGTGCGAGATCGCCCAGTCCTGCGGCGCCACCGGCCAGGATCGCTTTGCGCGGTTCTGGATGCACACGCGATTCCTGCTCGTGGACGGGAAGAAGATGAGTAAGAGCAAGGGCAACTTCCACACCGTGCGCGACGTGCTGGAAGGCCGCGTGACCGGCACCCCCGGAAGTCCCGGAAGCCCCGGAAGCCCCGTCGATCCCGCGGTGCTGCGCTACGAGCTGCTCAAGGGGCACTACCGGTCGAACATGAATTTCACGGTCAAGGGATTGGAGGACTCCGCCAGCGCGGTGCGCAAGCTGCGCGAGGCGCGGGGGATGCTGGAGAAGGAAGCCGGTGGCCAGGCGCCGGCGGCGCCGCCTGCCCCCGGAGACCATCCGCTCCTGGCACGGTTTACCGCGGCACTGGCGGACGACCTGAACGTCAGCGGCGCGCTGGGCGAGCTGTTCGGCTGGATGCACGGCGACATGAAGGCGGACGCCCAGTCCCTGGCGGTGCTGCGGCGGATCGATTCGGTGCTCCATGTGACACGTGGCCCGGACAGCAGTGGGCAACCGGATGAAGCCCGCGAACGTTGCGCCGCCCTCGACGCCGCCCGCAAGGCCAAAGACTTCGCCACCGCCGACCATCTGCGCAAGGAACTACAGGATGCCGGCTACGAGGTTATGACCACCAAGGACGGCACGACGGCGCGCAAGCGGTTGGCATAAAGAGCCGGCAGGCAGCGAAGGTCGTTGTGGGCATCGTACCGCCCAACGCCTTGCGGAAAACGCCCTGCTTGCGAGTGGCGGATCCGTGAAGTGGACGGCTTCTTCTTCGGCGCGTGCTTGGAGCTGCGTTTCTCTACTTGCGCAGTTCCATCTCGCTTGCCGTACTGGCTTGCACAAGGCGCAGCACGCCCATTCTCTGAGGTGAGCAATGAGGGTGGCCCCACAACACAGGTGCCCAGTTCATCGCGATCAACGTGGCGCCTCCGTTGGGTTGCTGCCGACGCTCATAGCGCAGAAAGTTGGCCCGCATCGACATGGGTTGGAGCGATTTGGCCTCCATGCGTCGGCAGAGGGCTGCGGCGGGAATAGCGATATCGGCGATCCACCCCCCGGGGGTCTGCCCTGTGGCCGTCTTCAGACCCGCCATGTCGTACTCGGGGAAGTCCCACATCTGTCGGAAGCTGTCGTCATCCAGCACGCCGTCAGGTCTGGATTTTGGCTCGGCGGTCACAATCGCAACCTTATCCATCACGCCTCCGGCCGGACTGACCTGGATCTCGTACCACTGTCGGCTGTCGCCCACGGGATCAACAAAAACCTCGACGACGTCACCTTCATGATGCCAGGCGTCGTGGGTGGCCTCGTGCGGCGAGTACAGATCGTCGTCCCGGCAGACAAAGCGGACGTAAAGAAAGTCGGGGCTCCACAGCAAGAAAACGCGCGTTGAGGGTGCGGTCGTTCTTTTGGCGGACTTGCCCGGAGAAAGCGTTAGTTCACCCGTGCTTGTGGCCGTAGCCCACGCAGGGTCCTCCGCTACCGCCGTCATCAAAGGTCGTACCGCAGCGAGCCGGACCCCCAGTTCTAGTTGCGGCAACTGGAGAGCCTCAGCCTGACAGCCCGCCGTGACGCTGGTCGCCGCCATGGCGAGGCAGTAGCCGCACAGCCAGCAAAGCTTTTTCTGTGCCTGCAAGCCGTCAAGGAAGGGGGAAACTAGCGAGCATCGCCATGCCCTGCAGCGCCAGAACCGCTCTGGCAGGAGGCTCAGGGGCATCCGTTCTGTCTCTGGTGCAGGGCTCATCGTGCTGTCTCCTTCAGCCGCCGCGGCATGGTTTACGCCCAAGCCAACGGCGAAGTCTACGGGTCGGTGGATGAAACGCAATGATACCGCATTTTTTTTTATAATACATCTTGCATCCTATATGCACCGTGTTATAATTCTCTGCATGCAAATTCGACGATGACTGCCGGGATCTGATCCGCCACCCTTCTGACCGCGCCCAAGAGGCGGAATCTGCCGTGAGCCAGTTTGGCGTAACAGCGACGCAGGTGACCAGAGAATGAGAGGCACAACTGTGAAAACAATAGCGAGACGACCTCTGGCGGGGTTTGGCCTGGCCCTGCCGGTGAGTTTGCTGGTGGCGGCGATGGCGGGAATAGCCGTGGGGGCTATTGACACATCGACCTACCGCATCGGCATCAGCTCCGATGGCAACCAACACGATGAGGATGACATCGGCGCGGCACCGATGGCGCTGGCCATCATCGCCGAGGCCGGACTCATCGACAAATTGGTCCATCACGACTACAACAATCACCTGGGCGATAACGACGCCACCAAGGCCCAGAAGATGGTAGATAGCGTCAACGGCGCGGCCACCCGCTGGGAAATCGGGACCAGTGTGCTCTTCAACGACCAAACACACCTCGCCGCGGCGGTCGCCAACATCGCAGCCCAGATCAACGCCTCCAGTGCGGACAACCGTTTCTACCTGGCGGCCGGCGGACCCATGGAAACCGTCTGGCAGGGCATTAACGCCTCAGATCAGGCCAAGCGGCAGTACACCACGGTGATCTCGCATTCGAGCTGGAACGAGACGCATGCTGACACCCCGCAGATGACGCATACCTGGAGCAACGTCAAGACCACAGGAGTGGTCACCGTGGAGATTCCAGATCAGAATCAGCATCTGGGTAACACCGCCCTGGCTGATTGGAACTGGCTGAAGGACTCGTCTGATCCGGACTGGCAGTGGTTGTACTCGCGCAATCAGTTCGGCAACAAGTTCGACGTGTCGGATGCCGGGATGGTCTGGTACATCATCACGGGTCGGGGCCAGACCAACGCCACGCCGCAGGACGTGCACACCTTGTTCACTGCCAACTCTGAACCTGGGGGAGGGGGACCTGGACCGGGTTCGGCGGCGTCGATTGAGTACACAGACTTCACGCCGCTCCATGGCTCGGGAAGCGGCGATCTTACCGCCAGCGGTGTCACGGCGACGGTCACCTCGGCAACCGGAGGCACCTTCGCGGGCACCACTACGTATTTGGGACACTCGGGTGGCCATAGCACGAACTTCGATAACCACGAGGGGTTCAGCGTCGTTTTCTCCGAGGGGTTGGCGCTGACAGGCATCCGCTTCGCGGACATGAGTGGTATTGAGCAATTCACCCTCAAGCTCGGAAACGGGTCGACGCAAACATTCTCGGGCGGTCAAATTGACGCTAACGGCCTCTTCGACGTAGCGGCCAACTACAGCGGCTCGAACGTGCTTACCGCAGGCCAGGAGTTGGTGTTCCTTGCTGTGCCGGCGACGGATGCGACCAATAGCCGGTTCAGAGTGACTGGCATTACGGCAGTGATCCCGGAACCGGCGTCGATTGGAATGGTTCTGGCCGGTCTGTGCATGTTGGCGCAGCGTCGGCGGCGTAAACTGGCCCCACCGGGTCATCGCTGCGATATCGGAATCTGAATGGCCTGGGTCAGGCCGAGGATGATGCCAGCCGCGAAACGCACATGTCTTATAAAAGGAGCTGCGAATGCCAGGAACCCGTCACGCCCGCCATTAACTCCGCCTTTCCCAAAACAGGAGGATCGTCATGCGACATCAGAATCTACGAATCGTTGACCGCTCAACCCCACTACAGGAGAGAAGCATGTCTGGAACATCTCACGTCGTCGCTGGTACAGGTCGGAACACCTTAGTCATGGCCTGTGGACTGGCAATGGCCTTCATGGGGATCGCCGCAAGTGCGGCCCCCGCAGCGTTGATTTCGTACACAAACTTCACTCCGATCACTACCCTGCACAGCGGTGATCTTGTCGAGGGCGGCATTACGGCGACACTCACCTCGACAACCGGAGCCGGCACCTTCACGGGCACCGCTACGTATCTGGGCCACTCGAGTTCACAGAGCCAGTACTTCGATAGCGGCACTACCGTTGCTTCCCGCGAAGGGTTCACCGCCGTGTTCGATCAGGCGGTGACGCTGAAAACATTGGTCTTCACCGACGGGACTTTGGAGTCAACCGAGCAGTTCTCACTCGCGATCGGCGGGGGAACGACGCAGACATTCGCGGGCGCTGTACTGGTCAGCGGCCTCTTCGATGTGGGTGCCAATTACATCGGCGATAACGTGCTTGGCGCGGGCCAGGCGATGACATTCATCGCCATGCCGACGACGGCCCAGACCGTTACCAGTAGCCGGTTCAGACTCAATGGCATTACCATTGACAATGTAGTCCCCGAGCCGGCGTCGCTTGGATTGTGCCTGGTCGGCTTGGGCATGATGTCGCTGCGTCGGCGGCGTGCCAATCGCTGAAACACCGCGCTCACGCTGCGGGTTGATCCCCGCAGGTGGGCTTGTTTGTGACCGCTCCGCGCGACTGCTAGTGTGATACCTCAAAGCGGCTGCGGACGGCGCTGCGACAGGCTTGGGTCTATCGGCTTGCGTTCGCGCGAGTTCCCTTTGGACGAGGCATCGCGGTACGGGCGCTCCATAGCGTAGCAAGGAATCTCCCGCCCGCACCGCCATGTAATAGTCTTGCGTGTCCGAGTGTTTATTATGAGTAATGATCTGCTAAACCGCTACAAGCATCAAGATATTACTCTGGTATTGCGCCAGCGTATTGTGGAAGGGGAACTGCGCACCGGGAGCCGGCTGCCGATCCGCATCGAGCTCCAGCAGATGTTTGATGCGAGTCCAACCACAGTGCAACGGGCGATGGATACGCTCCGCCTTGAGGGCTTTGTCGAGACTCGCGGGAAGCAAGGCACTTTCGTGGTGGACCAGCCTCCCCACCTGGCCCGCTATGGCCTGGTGTTCCCGCATCGTCCGACACCAAGCCAGCCCTGGCCCCGGGCCTTTCTCGCACTGGCCCATCAGGCTACAGCCGTCAGCCGCAGCGGCCACAGGCGCATCGTGGCCTATTACACCTCCAACGTGGATTCTCAATCGGAGGAGTATAAGCGGCTGAGCGCCGATCTGACCGCCCACCGTCTGGCGGGGCTGTTTTTTGCCAGTAATCCAGCAGCGTTACTCCGACATCCCCCCTTGGCTGACCGATCCGTGCCCATGGTGGCCATGGCACTCCCCGGCGAACAACAGATCGTGGAGACGATATGGGTGGACCGACGCGCGTTCTTCTGCCAGGCGATGGACCGTCTGGCCAGCCAAGGATGCCGGCATGTGGCGGTGATAGCCTCGCAGATGATGGCCAAGGAGTTTCCCGATCCCGGCTTCGAGGCCTTTGTGGACGCGGAACTGGCGGCGCGGCACATGTCGACTCACCCTTCCTGGATTCAGTATGTCTCGCCCAGCGAGGCGGCCGGCGCCTCGAACTTGCTTCGCCTGTTGATGAACGACAGGCAGGTGGACCGTCCCGATGGGCTGATTGTGGCCGATGACAACGTCGCTCAGTTCGTCGCCGCAGCACTGGTCTCGATGGGTATTCGTTGCGGCGGCAGTGAGGCGGACATCCATGTCGTCGCCCACTGCAATTTCCCGGATGTCGTGCCCATGGCGGTTCCCATGACAAGGATCGGGTTCAGCGCGGCGGACATGATGGCCATGGCCTTGGCGGCGCTGCAAGGCCCGCAAGACGGACGTGCGTCGCGCGCAGTGCATCTTGTCCCGCCATGCTCGGAAGCCGAATTCGCCGCCAAGCAGGGGGCCCACGACAGCTTCTTTGCTGACGCCAGCAGCGAGCCGTTACCACATGACAATGGCTCTGGATACGAGAGTAGCGGGTGGTCGCGCGGTCCCCTCCTGCCCAGGGGCTGATGAGTGTGTGAGTCGCGGCATCCCCGGCCACAATAATCGATGACGGATTCCTTCAAACGGACAGAAGTGCCTTCATGTGTCAACAAGCTCCCAAAAGGACGCATACACCATGTTGAGCATCAACAGACAACCACGATCACGCCCCTCCTGGGCATTTACCCTGGTTGAGCTACTCGTTGTCATTGCGATCATCGCATTGTTGATTGCTCTCTTGTTGCCGGCGTTGCAAAACGCCAAGGAAGCAGCACGTACGGTGATATGTCTGGCCAACACGCGCTCGCTCCATGCCGGCGCGAATGTGTTCGCCCAGGACTATCGTGATTACGCGCCGGGCAATCACTATAACCAGGGGACAGGGATGGGTCAGAAGATAGGAGAAGATGGCGAGCCGATAGACGTGCCAAGGTTGCGTCGCTTGGGCTACATGACAGACTATCGAACGTGGATCTGTCCGACCACAATGCCGATTCGCAACGAGTACAACCCTACAACCACCTGGAGCTACCATTATCGCTTCAGCATTTACTTCGGCGGAACCCATCCTGGGGCAAAGTACGCAGCACAAAGTTCGACCGCGGCGCAGAACCCTGAGTTGGGCTTCCGCGAGTTTAGTTCCACCGACATCAGACGCGGTCCCAGGCTCCTGTCAACCATGCGCCCGGCCGAAGCCATTTATGCTGCGGATGGCGTCCACTTCGCTGATTACATGGACCCCAAATCGCCACAATTCCCGAGTAGTGTGCCCGGTGCAAAGTGGCAAATGGCCACTGCGGCTCACTTCCAGGGCCGAAGCATAAATGTCACCTACGCGGACGGGCATGGCGTCACGGCGATCCCACACCAGATGCGTGCTAGTGGTTCAGGTTATCCGGTGAGTATGCCGCCGACGGAGGATCCAGACCGGACTTGTGTCATGCCTAGCTTCAATGAAGACTTCGAAACGGTTCCATAGACTTCATGCTGATTCTGAGTCGCACCGCGAGCCGCCTGTTACACCAGCCAACTTGTGAGTACAGCGCTGCTGTAGCTGCAGAGTGCGCAGTAACCTTATGCAGAGACAGGATCGAAAAGGCATGATTCATGTTGTCAATATCCATTGCGTTGCCCGAATCGCTGTCGTCGTCGCTCTGGTACTTTCAATCTTCAGCGCAACGGCGCTTGCGGCTTCCAATGGCAACATGTTTGGGAGGCAGAGCCAGAATGAAGGCATGAAGGCCGTGCCTGCACCAGGCAGCGTGACAATCGATGGTGACCTACGCGACTGGGATTGGAGTGGTCGCATCGTGGCCTTTGCGGATGTGTCGCTTCGAGGGCAGTATTCGGTGGAAGCCGCGGCAATGTGGGATTCAGAATATCTTTACCTGGCCGCGAAGTGGTCCGATCCGACTCCGATGTTCAGCACGGTTAATCCGAGGCTCAACCCCGATCTTGGTTGGCGCTCGGACGCCTGGCAGATTCGTTTCAAGACGGATCAGACCAAGCACCTGACCACCTACTTTTTCACGGAGGCTAGTGAGCCGTGCATCACGGTCAGCACAGACCCCGCGGGCATGAGTCCACAGGTGCTCAAACATCTGGGCGGCCAGGCGTTCGATGGTGGCGTGGCCATGGCATACCACAAACATGCGGATGGGAAGGGCTTCACCCAAGAGATACGGTTGCCCTGGACGTTTCTATATGGCCAGAAACCCAAGGTGGAGGCCGGCCTGGTGTTCCGCATGGGCAATGAGTTCATTTGGGGTGACCCGTCAGGTGCGGGCTGGCCTGCCCACCGCTACGCTGACAACATGCAACCCGGCGCGACTTCACGAGAGTTTTACTGGCAGAACACGGATGCATGGGGAGACGTCAAACTTCTGAACTCTGGGCGTATCGCGGCTCGCGCTTATGTGGCGGAAGATGACCGACTCCAGGGAACCATACCGTTACGCGTTGACGTGCCTGTGGACTCCAGACGGTTCACTCTGGCTATTGAGGACGAGCATGGCAGGCGAACACGTAACCTCGGCGGCGATCTGATTCCGGAGGATTACACAATCAACGTTACCGGTGATGTGCGTGGCGTGGAAATACCATGGGACGGCACAGACGATGAGGGAAGACTGGTAAGCCCCGGTGTCTACCGGCTGATTGGTCTGACGCATCGCGGGATTGGCGCTGAGTACGAGATGTGCTTCTACAACCCGGGCACACCGGGTTGGTCTACGGCCGACGGAACGGGCGCCTGGGGAGGCGATCATACTGCCCCCAGACGCGTTGCCGCCGCCGGCGATCGGGTGGCCATGGCCTGGCGCGACGCCGAAGGTGGCACGGGACTGATCGGTATTGGTCCCGACGGCCGAAAAAAGTGGGGCGAGAGGCGTGGCGCCATCGAACTGGCGGCAAATCGCAACTATGTCTACAGCATTCTGGCTCACGGCAATGGTCCCGCTTCACTCTATCGCTTCAAAATCGTGGATGGCTCCTACAGTCCATTCACGGTGGGTGGTGAGGAGGCGCCGTTTGAGTGGCCGGTAAAGGATGTGGTAGGTGCGGGCGGAGACGAACGCGTCGCCGCCATTGCCGCCAATGATGCGATGGTCGTGATGGCGCTGCAGGCACATGAGAAGCGCGAATCCCTCGAGAAGCCCAGTGAAGCAGTTGGCCCGAGGGTCGCAGTTCTGGACGCGGAGACCGGCCGACTGATGGGGTTGCATGCGTCCGGCAAGATCACCGGAATCGCGCTGACGCCCGGGAATGAGTGCTGGGCTATCCTAGCTTCCAAGATTGTCAGAATCGATCTTGGCAGTGGTGCCACGACGCCATTGCCTACGCCGGGGTTGGTCGAGCCGATAGGCTTGGCGGTTGATCCTCGTGGCAATATCCTCACCTTCGACGCTGGCCCGGATCAGCAAGTCAAAGCGTTGTCGCCGGACGGCGCCATGGTCTACAGCTGCGGCCGCAAGGGTGGCCGAGCCCGTCACGGGGCATTTGATGCACAGGGATTGCGAAATGTGACATCGGTGGCCGCCGACGCCAAGGGGCAAGTATGGACGGTTGAGGAACACGACAATCCTCGCCGCGTCTCGACGTGGGCATCCGACGGCCAACTCATTCACGACTACATCGGCAACACCGGCTACAGCGGCACCGGCGCCTACCTTAATCCCGATGAGCCGAACGCGGCCTACATCGGCTCGGTTCGCATGCAACTCGACCGAGAGAAGCGAACCGCCGTCGTCACGGACATCTTGTGGGCACCTGATCCGCAGAAAGGTGAGGCGTTCCCGCTCTGGTCCCGCCCCCACCATTTCGCCAACCCCGGCTTTGTGACGAGTAGCGCCAGCGGGGTGGCGAGAACCTATCTCTATCTGAATAACGCCACACAGGGCGCCAGGTGGAGGGCCATCTATATGAAAGCCGGCAGCCATTGGCAACCTGTTGCGGCCATTGCGGAATACAGGGCGTTAACTCTGATGTTGCCGGGCTTTGAACTATCTGCCGCAGACGCACGCCAGCTAGTCTTCTGGAATGATCAGAATGGCGATGGCGCCGTGCAGCCGCAGGAATGCACCGTCAGCGACGCGAGGGTGCTGCCCGACGTTTGGGAGCACTCCCTCGACGACAGCATGACAATATGGGGCGAGGGACTTGTACGCTATGCGCCAGTCCGCTTTACCGCGAATGGCGCTCCAATCTATCTTCCGCCAGGCGCGGCGTCTGAGGGCGGACCTTGGCGAAGATGGTCGCCCAGGGTGCCCATCGGTGAGGAACGCCTTCTGCTGGCTATGGGGCCGGGCTATCCCAATCCTACGCCCCTGACCGGCATTGACCTCAATACGATGGAGATTCGCTGGTCCTATCCCAACGCATTTCCGGGTGTTCACGGCAGTCACCGGGCGCCGATGCCTCGCTCCGGCTTGCTGATCGGGCCCCTCAAGGTGTGTGGTGTGGCTCACGTCAACGACGCGGTGGGGCGAGTCTTCGCCATGCGAGGGAATCTGGGACAGGATTTCTACATGACCACTGATGGTCTGTATGTAGGCTCGATCTTCCGCGACGTGCGGCTGCCAGGACCGGCGCTGCCATCAGACGAGGAAAGTCTGGTCGGTCAGCCCATGACCATGTTCTCGAACGGCAGCGAACCGTTCAATGGGTGGTTTGGAAAGCAGTCTGATGGAACAATCCGCATGGTCAACGGTATTCCCGGCCAAGCGGCGATGATGTGCCGCATCACCGGGCTTGACACCATTCAGCGTTTCGCCCCTAAAGAGATTGTCTTGGATCGCGACATTCTTGCAAAGGCCGACGCCGCCAACGCCGCCCGCACCGCAAAGTCTTCAGAACCGCGTGTATACCTGGTCACAAAAGTTTTCGCCAGTCCAATTGAGGATCCGCAGCAGTGGAACGGCCTTGCGGAAGTACATGTTGCTCGTGAGGGGGCCAAAGACAGCGCGACGGTCAAGATGGCATATGACGCTTTGAATCTTTACCTGCGGTTTGAAGTCGTTGACACTTCGCCATGGCGAAACCTTGGCAAGGATCACACTCGCCTGTTCAAGACTGGTGATTGCGTGGATATCCAGATGAGCACGCATACGGCACAGCGGCACACGGAAGTGCAGGCGGGTGATCAGCGTATCGTCATGGCCCTCTTTGGCGGCAAACCCGTGGCGGTGCTTATGCGACCACTGGGCAGTGTGCCAGGTGGGAAGAGCGTGACCTATCGCACCAACTGGTCTAAGACGCTGGACGGTGTAGGTATCATTGACAACGCTAAGGTTGAAGTGAAAGGGAGCATGAATGGGTATAAGCTTGTTGCCGCGCTTCCTCTTAAGGCCATCGGACTCGAACCAGGCCCCGGCAAGGCCATACTTGGAGATGTGGGGTTCATCAGTTCCGATGACCGTGGCGAGACCAATGTCGCCCGTACTTACTGGAGCAACAAGGAAACGAATCTAATCAGTGATGAACCGCTTGAGGCGTGGTTGAACCCGGAACACTGGGGCATGCTCAACTTCGAATAACCAGGGCGATGACTACCCCGCCCGCCGCGGGGTGACGGACTCGGTGTACGGATCTGGCGAACCAATGCTTACTCAGAATGACACACACAACTGGCAAAACCAACCTGACGGTGCGATGCACAGGTATCGTGGCTGGAAGGTAAGTAAAGAGCAAACCATTAGGGAGTGTGACATGCGTGGATTACGCGTTTTGGTGGTGGCAATGATTGTTCTGGCGGGATGCACGACATCGGCGCTCTTGGGCCAGCACGCCGAGGCACCGAGCATTAAGGTGAAAGTGCCGGCATCCGGTCGGCTATCACTGGCAATCTATGACGAAGGCGGGCAGGTGGTTCGCGAGATACTCCGTGCCGAGGAATGTGACGCTGGTGAGTATACCGTGCCATGGGACGGATTGAACAGCCAGGGTGAGCCCGCGCCCGCAGGTCAGTACCACTGGAGAACACTCTATACGCCGGGAGGGTTGACGTCCGAATATATAATGGCGCTGGGCTCGAACTATCCGGCGGGCGATGATTGGCGTGCCGGAGCCCCTGGCTCCCATGCGGCGCCCCAGTGCGTTGCGATTGACCAGACGGGCATCTATATGGCGGCACGCGGCACCGAGAACATCGAAAACTACATGGTCAAGGTGTCTCTGGACGGCAAGAAGCGACTCTGGTCCGCATGGACGCCTCAAGTTTGGAAGGGCGCCCAGTCCATGGCATTGGCCAATGGCCAGCTCTATGTCCTGTCCAACACGGGCAAAATCTGGCGGTACGATCCAGACACCGGCCAGACCATCGGCGAGGCGATCAACGCGACGTGGACTGGCACGGAGCTCAAAGGCGTCATGGGCGTGATGGACGTCTGGCAGGAACCTATGGATATGGACGCCGGCGGGGGATTTCTGATCGTCAGCGACTACGATAACGACGGCGTACGATGGCTGGACCCCAAGACGGGTGAGGTAAAACATAAAGCGTCTGTGGTCAAGCCCATTGGCGTCACCGCCGACGGCAATGATCACGCGCTGGTCTGTGCTGGCGACAAAGTGCTACGGCTCAACCGCCTGTCGGGCGAGGCGGTCACCCTCATCGAAGGGCTCGACACTCCGACGCGGCTGGCGATCGACCCCACCGATGACACCTTGCTGGTGAGCCAGGTTGGCAAAACGCATCAGGTTGTACGCTATCACCGTGATGGGAAGAAGATCACATCCTACGGCAAGTTGGGTGGGCGAACTCATGGGCTTTACACGAGTCAAGAGCAAGAGAGCTTCCTGTATGTCACCGATATCACATCTGACAAGCAGGGCGGATTCCTGACATGCCAGCCGCGCGAGGCTCCCCGTCGCGTGTCACACTACAACCGCGCAGGCCAGGTCACCAACGAATGGTACGGCGGGCAAATCTGGGCGCCATGGGTGGGCGCAGAGCCCGGGAACCCCCGAGCCGTGTGGATGGCATCAGGCTGGTTCGACATCATGCGACTTGAGGTTGACTACGCCAAGCGGACATGGCGTGTGCATTCAACATACAAATTCGAAGGTATGGCCTCTGGTATGATCGGCAAGAAGACTCACGATGAAACCTGGGACGTGCGCGAACACGGTGGCGAAATCTATCTCTGCGCGACAACGAACATGCAGGTCCTTAAGTTGGACCGGACCAACTGGCGATTGCTGCCGGTCGCGATTGAGAGGGCTGACTATATAAAACGGGGTCCAGAGAGCGTGCAGTCGTGGCGGGCAGAGGATCAATCCCGCAACCGGATGCTGCTCTGGACCGATGGCAACGGTGATGGCCAACCCCAGAAGGACGAAGCACGATTCCACAATGTCAAGGGGTTTCTGAGCCATATGGCCATCGGGCCGGATCTGTCCTATTACGCATTCACGATGGTCGGCGGGACCCCCCAGGACAGTGATTGGAAGCTCATTACGCGAACGCCGAGTGAATGGAACAGCGTCGGCGCGCCGGTGTATCCCACGCCATGGCAAGATGTCGCAGTGTTGCCCAACGACATTCGCAAGATCGAGCCGCGGTGGGGTGGCACACTGGTGATCGATGGCGAGCGTAACGAGTACTACGCGGGTATCAATGATCAGATCCAGGTGTGGAATACCACCGCGTCGTCGACGGTTGTCAAGATGAACAGCAAGGGCGAGGTGGTGTGGCGCGTGAGTGAACGAGGCAAAGGTCGGGGGCAAGTCGACGCGTTTCGCCGAGGTATTGGCTTCTATAGCAATTGCGCGATGTTCGTCAATTTTGGGCGCGAATGGCACGACGATCGGATTACGCGGTCGTATGTTTGGGATCGCGATGGATTGTGGGTCGGTGCCCTTATGGACAACCCCGACTTCTCCAAGGGGCGGCAATGGGACTATTCCTTGGGTGGCGAAGCGCGTGCGATCAGCATCCATCCAATCGAGGGCAGCAGCGACCTCTATCTCTATGCATGCTGGCTCAACGATGCGCGCGTGTACCGCATCAGTGGCTGGGACAATTGGCGGCGCGACAGCGGAACCGTGGCAATTGCAGATGCCAGGAAGTACGAGGTGCCTGCCGCCAATCTGCTCAAGCCCCTCACGCCGCCTGGTGAACCGGGCTTGGTGTGTGAGTTCTACAACACGCCCACACCATCTGACGAGAAGTCGGCAGAAAGCCGAGTGGTCACCAAGATCGACCTGGACTGGCGGGCCGCAGCGCCGGCCGTCGCAAAGTCTGTCCGCTGGAGCGGACTCCTGTGGCCGGCAGAGAGCGGGCTTCACTACCTGAGAATGAGGCCGGGCATGCGGGTATGGGCCAATGGCCGAGAGCTTACGGAGTTCGAGAACGGAATCAACCTGACGCGTGGCCAATCCGTTTCCCTCCGTGTGGAGTTTGCCACGGTCTGGCTCGGGGACAAATACCCTGGAACGTTGACCTTGCGTTGGGTCAAACCACAGATCCAGCATGGGGGTGGTGAGCCCATCCCGGCTTCGGCTTTCTATCATAGGAAGTAAACAGCCCCGTTCTAAGCGGAAGAACCATGCAATGACGCAGACTCAAACGCGAATATTGGTTGCGCTGATGATAGCCACGACGTCGCCCGGTGCGTTGACTGCTGATGACTCGCAGCAATACGACGTGGTGATCTATGGAACGACATCCGGTGGAGTTGCGGCCGCGGTCCAGGCAAGCCGCATGGGCCAACGCGTGATTCTCGTCGGACCCGACAAGCAACTCGGCGGTATGAGTTCGAGTGGACTTGGTTTCACCGACAGTGGCGACAAGGCGGTGATCGGCGGCATCAGTCTGGAGTTCTATCAACGGATCCGTCGTGAGTATCAGAAGCCCGATGCATGGCGATGGCAGGAGCAACAGGAGTTGAGCGGACAAGGATCTGGCAGCCGTAGGAATGATGGTGGCAAGGCGATGTGGGTGTTTGAGCCGCATGTCGCCGAGCGCGTATTTGAGGATATGGTTCGGGAGCACGACATCCCTGTCCATCGCGATCAGTGGCTGGATCGTACCGGCCCAGGTGTGGTTCAGACGGATGGCCGGATTCTGTCGATTCGGATGCTGAGCGGCAAGACTTACCGCGCCAAGATGTTCATCGACGCCACCTACGAAGGCGACCTGATGGCGGAGGCTGGTGTCAGTTACACCGTGGGGCGCGAGCCGAACAGCCAGTATGGCGAAACCCTCAATGGTGTGCAGCCGGATTTGTGTAAGCACCAGTTTGAGAAGGATGTGAGCGCCTACAAAGTCTCAGGTGATGCCACAAGCGGGCTGCTTCCTCGCATTAGCAGCGAGGCACCTGGTGAACTGGGCGAAGGTGATCGCAAGCTTCAGGCCTACTGCTTCAGAATGTGCCTGACCAGAGTGCCGGAGAACCGGGTTCCGTTTCCCAAACCCGAGCATTACGACGCGTCGCAATATGAGTTGCTCCTGCGTTTACTCCAGGCCGATGGGGGCTGGCCGAAGGCAAAGTTCGACGCGTTGCCGAACGGCAAGACGGACACCAACAATGCCGGCGGATTCTCGACCGACAACATCGGGATGAACTACGACTATCCAGAGGCGAGCTACGAGCGCCGCAAGCAAATCATCACTGAGCACCGCACTTATCAACAAGGGTACCACTGGTTTCTCGCCAATGATCCGCGCGTGCCCGCCGATATTCGCCTGTGGTATAGCCAGTGGGGCTTGGCCAAAGACGAATTCGTTGACAACGGTCACTGGCCTTACCAGATCTACGTCCGGGAGGCACGGAGGATGGTCAGTGACTTTGTCCTCACCGAGAACCACATCCGCGGGACTGTCAAGACGCCACGACCGATCGGTATGGGCTCATACACAATCGACTCGCACAATGTGCAACGCTATGTCGACGCGGCCGGTCACGTTCGCAACGAGGGGGATGTGCAGGTGCGGCCTCCCGGGCCGTACCCCATTGACTACGGCGCTGTCACGCCGAAGAAGCAGGAATGCGCCAATCTTCTCGTCGTATGCGCCGTGAGTAGTTCGCACATAGCGTACGGTTCAGTTCGGATGGAACCTGTCTTCATGGTCCTGGGACAGAGCGCCGCAACCGGTGCCTCGATGGCCATTGCGTCGGGTGTCGCCGTTCAGGATGTGTCGTATCCCGAACTTGCGGCAAGACTCATGGCAGATGGCCAAGTCCTCACCGCCCAACCGCCGACATCACCTGCCGGCAGACGGACGCGCCCGCATCCGGATGAAACACACCAGGTCATGCCGCATGATGCGAACGGTGGCCCGGTTGCGGGCCTGGGTCACGCGGCTTCCAACGCAACGCCTCGCCAAACGCCCGGACTCATGGCGTTTCAACGTCGGGCTCAAGCGGGACACCCACTCAATGTCGTGTTCTTTGGAGGTTCGCTGACATGGGGTTCCAATGCCAGTGATCCGCAGATCACTTCCTACCGGGCGATTATCTCTCGACGTCTTCAGGATGAGTTTTCCCACGCGCAGTTTCGATTCTGGGACGCTGCGATTGGCGGGACCGATTCCCAACTTGCAGTATTTCGCCTTGAGCGCGATGTGCTGGCACGTCGCCCTGACCTTGTGTTCTTGGACTTCACGGCCAACGATGAGATGCGAGCTCACGACGTCGAGCACCTTGCCGCCTACGAGGCAATCGTGCGGCGCTTGGCGCAGGAGGGCGTGCCCGTCTGCATCGTGATATTGCCCTTCCGAGATCATGCAATACAAGGCGATACCCTCCGCATGCCCCGACGCGATGCGCACCTTCGCCTGGCCAAGGTGTACGGGATGCCCGTGGCGGATGTCATCTCCGAAGTGCAAAAGCAAATTGCCGCACGCAGCGTTACAGCCAGTGAGCTATGGCCTTGGGATGGCGCTCATCCCGGGGATGCCGGCTACCAACTATTTGCCGATGCCATATGGAAGGCACTAGCGCGAGAGTTCCGAGAAATGCCGACATTGCGATTACCGGTCCAGGCGTTGCACGGGGCTAGCTACAGCAATGTCGTACGTGTTCGCCTTGCCCAGTTCGAGCATAAGCTTCCGAAGGGTTGGCGCGTGGATACTCCTAACCGAACAGCCGCATGGTTCGATGGCTTAATGTCGCGATGGCTCGACCAGGTTGTGGTCGCAGAGGTCCAGGGCCGTACGGCGCCGGCTTCACTTCATCTTGACATACGCGGTGGGATGATCGGCGTCCTCGGCGAAGAGACGATGGGCGGTGGCAAGTATCGCGCATGGATTGATGACAACCCGGTGACAGTGGGTGGCAGCGAGTGGATCAATACTTCGGCAAAGAAGTTCGGTGGCAACCGACAGCACTGGCAGGTCTTGGCCACAGGTCTTCCCGAGGATCGTCCTCACTATCTGAGAATTGAACCGGTATTGGACGAAAACGGGGCGCACGCGGTGCGGATCGAGAGCATCTGCGTCGCCGGGATGCTGCCGCCCTCGGTCCATTGGCGAGGTGACAAAGCCAGAGTACCGGCAAGTCCTGCTCCATCCCCGCAGCAACAACAGTAGGCAAGCGAGCGAGATCGCCGCGAGGCCGGTGCGCAATGTGTTCAGGCGCCCACGAAGATTTGAAGTGGAGACACCCCGCATGGCATCCGACAGTATTGCCTTTGAAGTACAAAGTGACAAAGACACCGGCCAAGTGGCCTCCGTACGGCTGTACGGGGAAGACCTTCTAGATGCAAAGCTTCCTTGTGTGTCCGAACTGTGGGTAAACGGCCTACCAGTCACGATGCGACCGCACAGTGATCCGAATGCGCGCGGTCAGCAGGTGACGCATCTCAAAGGGGAGCGATTCATTGGTCAGCTTGCGGGATGGGGCCTCGTGCTGGCGCGGCGGATGGGGCCGCGTCTTGGGACCAAGCATCCATGCTATGGCATACATACACTGATTCGCCGTGAGCTGGCCGACCAGACCTGCCCCCCTTCAGGCCCGGGCGGTCCCGTCATTGAAGTGCCGCTCTACGTCGACGCCTTCTCGATCCTCAACTGGAACTGGAAGTTCTGGGGCGACGAGACTCGCATGATATTCCCGTCAATTCACAGTGGCGGGCCAGACGATGAGTTCGGCCACGTAGGCTACGAGCACGATACTCCGGAAAGTGCCAAGCGATTCATGCAGAATATTCGCCGGCGCATCTACCCCGGCACGATGCTTATTCACGGTGGGCTATTCTACAACGCTTCCAGCGAGCACTGGCTGGCAATCACCTGTCGCAGGCCGCAGGTTGGGTATCACCTCAACATCAACGACGCCGGCCGCGGTGTGGGCTACGACTTCACGCTTCACGCGCCGTTTGACTTGGGCGACAGTCTGCAACTGCCGGAGATCAAGTTGTATTACGGCAGTACAAGAGATGAGAGGATGCGGTGGCTCGGAGAGTATGCGACGTTCTACTACGAAGAGCCACCGCAATGGGTTCACAAGACGGTGTGGCAACACGGCCTTGCCTGGAATAACAAGCCCACATGGACGGAGCAAGCCGACTTCTGGGAGGCCGAGCTTGACAAGGAGGAATACAACGGCATCAGCTACTGCCTCGTGACGAATCGGCCACTCAAAAGCGGTACGACGCCGCTGGGCTACGAGCCTGATCCGAATCACGGCACGCAAACCGAGTTCAAAGCGATGTGCCATCGCATGGCCGATCGCGGCGTACCATTGCTGGTGTGGATGTCGCATTCCGGGCTGCTTTACCAAGGCGGCGATGCCATCGACGACGACTGGTTCATACGGGGCATCGATGGCCGCGTGTGCGCATCATGGGGAAGCATTGACGGCTTTGGCCTGACGCATATCAACCCCGGGCATCCGGGCTACATCGAATACACCAAGAGGTGGATCCGCTTCTACATCGGCGAGTGTCGCTGCAAAGGCATTTTCTTCGATTGCCTGGGCTGGGCATTTCCACCGGATTTCACGCCTCGCGATTTCATGAGATATCCTGGCGACACCAACCGCATGGCGGTGAGGTTCATGGACGAGGTTTACGCCCAGATTAAGCAATGCGACCCCGAGGCCATCGTGCTGGGCGAGGGCGCTACCTTTGAAGCGCCGGTCAATGTCGTGTCGATCCATTCAAACCCCAAGCGGGCGATCGACGGACTTGGGCCACGCGATTTTGTGCTGCAACTCAATCGCTGGTCACCCAAACAAATCGTCGTGGACCAGGGCCCGCGACTGTTTCCCGCCTGCGGCATGACCGGTGCCTCGCATGGTGCGGACGCTGCGGAACTCAACCGCTATATGTGCAAGCTGCTCAGCGAACACGGTGGCCCAGGGGCGTTCGATCACATCCCCGGCGATCTGTCGGTCCAGGGCGATCTACTGGTCGTCCCATGCGAGCAGCACCAGGCGAGTATAGAGGTGCGGCTGGCGCCCTATATCGAAGGCGTCGAAACGCTGCGGTGCCAAATCACCGAGCGGTTGTTCCATGTGCAGGCAGACGGCGCATTCAAGGATGTGCCGTCCGGCGTATACCGGATGGGCCGATAAACGGCAATATGCAGGGACGCGCGGCACCGTAGATGGGCAGAGGAAAATGTCTTCGCCCTGGCCATTGCCTGAAGTTGCTGCCTTGGTTTGAGATGGCCGATATGGGGATCTGCGTAAAAGGACAATATCATTCCCTTTACGCAGATCGCTTTATTGGGTCAGGGATGGCTGCCGCATCGCTCGAATCCTGGATTGATAGCCTACAGACGCGAGGCAGGTATTCGGTCGTTCGCACTGAGACGATCCCATCTTGCCAAGGGCGATGCATACAACGCCATGAAACCAGAGGCCAACGCGCCTCAGAAGATGGAATACCTCATGCTGGTGGACTCCAGCATGTAACCGGTGTCACGCCATTTACGGTGATGACCATCATGGGTCACGGCAGTCTGGAGATCGTGCTGCAGTATTACCACACCACCGCTGAGCACATCGGGCAGGAGGTGGCCAACGTGTCTTTCGAGAGCATGCTGGGCCCGGACAAGGATCCGGCGGTTGGGAAATGGCTTAGCAGAGAACTAGCAGACCGCGGCATACGCGGCCTGCAAGATTGTTGGCAAACCTCTTGAAAAGAGACAGATGGTGAACAGTGACGCGCAGGAAAAAAAAGAAGCCCAGGGACTTGCGTCCCTGGGCCTTTGGTTTTCACGTGGAATCAGGATCAACTGGAGACTGGCCGCCGATGCGGCGAGATGCGCCACCGCGATTGCGATGCTCCGCGGCGGGTGCCGCGCCGCTGGTGCGTCACCGATGGGGAAACACCCTATCCCACACCAGGCGCGGTGTCAGGCCGGCTGGGCGCGGCGAAGGATGCGGGTGCCCGCCAGGCCCGCCAGCAGCAGCAGGCCGGCGCCGAACGCCGAGGGCGTCGGGTTGTTGGGCGCGCGGGTGATGATCAGCGACTGGATTTTAAAGTCGCTGGTCTGCATCAGAGCGGCGAAGGTGATCTGCGTGCCCGTCCAGCGGTCGGCATAGCCCACGCCCGAGACGTCGAGCATGAACGTGCCGGTGTCGCTGGCATTACCGCCGGGCAACATGCCGAAGTAGGACATGCTGCCGTCGACGGACACCGCGGCCGTGTCGTCGAAGCCGACGCGCGAGAAGACGATGGCTTCGACGCGCACGCGCTGATTGAAGAGAAGGGTCAGCGCCTCGGCGGGGCTGCCATCGATCTGCGAATTGTCGGTCGGATCGACGATGAAGATGCCGCCGGTCACGCCCATGCCGTCGGCGTCCTGATGGACCGCACGCGGAATGGCCATGGCCGTGAGGCTCACGCCCGAGGCCGAGTCGGTCAGCACCGGCCCGCCCAGGTAGGTTTCAATCGGCGTGGGCGAGGTGAGATCGAATGTCACCGCGTCCCAGGGAATGGCCTGGGTGACCGCCGGCGACAGCAATACGGCCGCCAAAGCAGCGACCGCAGCGATAGCTCCTCGACACGACGACGATCCAAAGATCCGAGTCATAGTCACTCTCCTTCGGGTTGGGTGTTCCGCGGACAGGGTTGCCTGGTGACGGCCAGTCACGATCGATTGCGCGTGAGAACGATGACGCATGGTGTGTCTCCCGTGTTGATCCATTTTCAGGGGGTGTCAAGTTGACCGCCGCTGCGGGCGGTGAGTGTCGATTCCGGTTGAACCTTGGCCGAGCCCAGCGCCGCAAGCAACGGCCCGTTGGCGTTGAGCAACTCGGTGGCGATGGCGCTGCGGCGCGGCGGCGTCACCGACTGATCGAAGACAAACTGCACCTGGCCCGCGCCCAGGTAATAGCGGTTGTAGTCGGCGGCGGCGCTTTCGATGCCCGCCAGGTCGCGGCGGCACTGGCCGTCAGGTAATACCGCAAAATAGAGCACGATCAGGCGGTCCACCCGTTCGCCGGTGTCCTGGGCGAAAACATACTCGGTGGCCGGGACCGCGCTGCCGGCGATGTCCAGCGTGATCGGTCGGTGGCTTTCTTCCACCCAGCCGTGGGCTGTGAAGCAGATCGGCGGGAAATGGCCCACCATGTCACGGGCGTCGCGGCACTGGATCACGCTCAAGCCCGCCGCCTCGCCCGTGGCGTCGTTGACGTAAGCGCGGTTGATCCAGGCATTGGGCTTGAGCATGGCCACGGCGCTGGTGGGCAGTTCGTAGTCCACGCCGCGCCATCCGTCGATCTGCTGGGGCACAGCCAGGACGGCGGTGCGCACGCGCTGGTGAAACGGCTCGGCATCCGCGGCGCCGGGCCGGGTCCATGCCAGCGCGCCGATCAGCGCCAGGAAGACCAGGGCGAGGACGGGTGCGTGGCGGCCGGCGCGAGCGATGGAAGCCCGAAATCCCAAGCGCGAAATCCGAACTGAATCCGAAGCTCCAAATCCCAGCGCTCCACGGGGATCGCCGGTCGGCTCTGCCGGATTCGGGTCTTGGGATTCTGGGCTTACTTCGGACTTGGCGTTGGCTGCTGAAGCCGTGGGATTTGCGATTTCGGACTTCAGATTGCCGCCGCGAGGCGTGACCAGCATCAGCAGGCCGAACGCGGCGGGCACCATGAGCCAACTGCTCACGTCGTGGAACTGCCCGGCCACCGACCCGTCGGCATAGCCATGCAGGAGCACGATCGGCGCCAGGCGGAGAATGTTGCAGGCTATGGCGATGAGCGGGCTGGCGGCGAGGATGGCGATGCGGCTGGTGGTGCGCAGCGGCATGACAAAGGCAAAGCCATACGACACCAGCAGCAGGCCCAGCATCATGCGCATGCCGTTACAGGCTTCGCCGATGTTGACCGGCTGGCCATGGATGGACAACAGATTACCGGCGCGAGTCACGGCAAAGCCCAGCGTGGCCAGCAGCGACTGGGTCAACTGGGCGGTGGCGGCCTGAAGGGGCAGGGCGACCTGCTGGCGGACCAGTCCCGGCACCGGCGCCAGCAGGATCAGGGCGAGAAACGCGGGGGCAAAGCGGCGCAGCGGGGCGGTGCCCAGCGCGGTAACCAGGCAGCCGAGCATGAGGATGATGGCGCCCATGTGCCAGAGCCATTGCACGGCGTGGTTGAAGCCGAACCAGGAAATCGCCCCGCCCGCGAGAATGATCGCCGGCCCGGCGAGTCGATGCGTGATCGGCATGCTCCGCCAGCGGTCGCGGCGCACCCACAGCAGCCAGGCCACCACGATGGGCACGAGCATCACGTGGCTGGCTTCGTCATCGCGGCGCACGATGCGGACGATGTCGGCCCAGACGTGCAGGGTCGCCGCGGCGCCGCCCGCCAGCAGCACGGCCGCCAGGCACGCCTGCCGCGACATCGCCGCGGCAGACGGCGGGACGGGCGAGGCAAGTCGGGTTGACATCGTGAGCGCGGACATGAAAGGCGGTTACCCTCGGCGACGATTAAGGCGGCAGCGCAGGGAGTTGAACAGTCTCCCGACAATCTGCGTGACCGTGCGGGTCAGGATCCACAGGTCCAGCGACAGGCCGGCGCGCTCGACGTATTCGATGTCGTAGCGGATCCATTCCTGGAAGTCGAGGCCGGCGACGCGGCTGCGGCGGACCTGCCACAGGCCGGTGATGCCGGGGCGGACGCTCAGGCGTGCTTCGCGCCAAGGCGGGCAGTATTGGTTTTCCTTGTGCGGGCTGGGCCGCGGGCCGACGAGCGACATGTGGCCCAAGAGCACGTTCCAGAGCTGGGGCAGTTCGTCGATGTTCGAGTCGCGCAGGAGCCGGCCGATGCGGGTGAGGCGCGGGTCGTGCTTGATGAAGAACTGCGGTCCGTCGGCCTGGTTCTGGCCCGCCAGCAGGGCCTTGTGCTGCTCGGCGTCGCGGCGCATGGAACGGAACTTGAGGCAGACGAATTCGCGTCCGCCCAGGGTCTGGCGGCGATGGCCGAAGAAAACCGGCCAGCCGTCCTCCCACACGATCGCCAGCGCCACCAAGGGATATAACGGCAGGGTCAGCGCCAGGCCGACCAGCGCCCCCAGGATGTCCACGCTGCGTTTGACCGCGCGATAGAGCAACGACAGGCGATGCAGCGCCGGTTCGCCTGAACCGTGCTGCGTCGTGGGTCCGATGCGGACGGGGATCATGGGGCCGGGCAGTGCGGGCTGCGCCAGGCGTTTGACCAGCGGGTAGGCGTGCTCATGATGGGGATTGATGAATTGCGGGTCGTCCCAGAGGATGGCGGGCCCGGCGACGACGGCGGCGCTGGCGACCGATCGGCCCGCGCCGATCCACACCGGCCCGACCAGCCGCGTGCCGGCGCCGATCTCCGCGGCGATGTCGCCCCACACGCCCTGGCCCACCTGCGTGGCACGATCGATCACATCGCCCGGCGAAGACCAGCTTCGCTGGAGACGATGCACGAAGGTCACCACTTCCTGGCGGTCCGTGGCGTTGTAGAGATAGCTGGCGATCGCCAGCGGCGCCCCGCCGTGGCGGCGCAACAAGGCGCGCACCATACGCCAGCCCGAGATCGCATCGGGCAAGTCGCGCCACAGGCGGGCGACGCGGCGGTCGCGCGTCACCGCCAGGCGCGCCGAGCGGAACTCGGCCTGGCCATAGTGTCGTTGGAAGCGCACGAACCGGCCCTGCGCATCGCTGAGCACCACCTCGCGGAATCCCCGCCGGCGCTTATCGCGCAGGCGAAGAATCGCCTCGCCGTCGTGGTGATCCAGCGCCGCCAGCGCTTCCTGCACGTCGAATAGCGACAGCACGTGCGGCTCGATCAGCAGGAACAGGCGTGCCTGCGGGAGCAGCTCGTCGCCCTGGCCGAGGCGCACGACCTGCACGCCCTGGCTCAGCCAGTGCGCGTCGTGCAGGCCGATGGGGTCCAGGCCCCACAGGGTGGGCAGTTCATGACTGGTCGCGGCGCCTGCGGCGGTAACGATCATGGCATCCCCCATGTCTGCGGGTCTACGGGCTTGTGCTGGAGCACGATTTGTGCCGCCGCCAGTGCCAGCCGGCGGGCGCGATCCACGTTGCCCCCCAGGATCGGCACGGACAGTGAAATCCGCGCCCCATTGGTCGAGCCCCAGAGCACGCCGTCGAGCAGGACATCGGCCTGCTGTCCGACATAACTGGTGGTGTAGCGGCCGTTGGAGCTGTAGACGTAAAGCAGGAGCATGCCGCCGCTCTGATGCTCGATGAGCAGTTCCTGCATGGTCACGTCGCGCCCCCGGGGGTCCTGGCTGGGCAGGTGGATCGTGCGCAGGGTGCGATCGGTGACGATGGGCGCGGGTCGGGCATACTGGAGGCAGGCCTCGGGGGCGTGCACGCCGCTGCGCAGGCCCTGGGTCAGGACAATCTGCACGCCGATCTTGTCCGCGGTCGCCGGCGACGAGTACTGGGCGACGCACAAGTCGCCCGAATGCAGCGTGCCCATGATCCCCGGATCGACTTGCTCGATCTGGCGGTCGTAGCGTTGGCCGGCGATCTGGAGCGAGTCGGGCGTCCATGACGCGGCCGCCTTGGTCTGGGCGAACGTGAAGGCGTTACCGGCGATCAGGGGGCTGGTGACGGCGACGATCGCCAGGACGATGAGCACGGGGACGTTCCAGGTGTTGGGCCGGGCTTCGCTGCCCGGACGGTTGAACGGGCCGACGAGGGCCACGGGCCGGCGCAGCGATCGCGTGCGGTAGGCCATCCACGCCCACAGCGGCAGCAGCACGATCACGGGCGCCAGCAGGGGCCAGAGCCGCTGAACCTCCGACACGTCGGTCGCACTGGGGCCTTGGGCATGAACCGCGGCGCCGATCCACAGGCATTGCACCACCGTGGCCAGCAGCAGCAGGGGGATGGGGACCAGAAGCAGCAGCCATCGGCCCATGAGGCGGGTGCGCGGCAGCGACGCGCAGAGCCAGGCGCCGAGAAACTCCACGGCGACAAAGCCGCGCACGGCGTGCGCCACGTCGGCGATCGCCAGTTGCCGCGGCGCGGCACCGGTGGCCGAGGCGAAATAGAGCACGCTGCCGTCACGCAGCACCGCAATGTCCAGCAGGTGGTTCAAGTTCCATTCGCAGACCCTGGCGACGAGCGAATGGAGGGCAAAGTCGACGTCGGTGAGCCAGATGACCGGGACCGGCGCCATGAACGCCAGCAGGAGTGCGGGGGTGGCGTAGGCGCGGGCGAGCGGCCAGCCGCCCCAGAGCAGCAGCAATCCCGCCAGCACTGCCATAAGGGCAAAGCCCGAGGTGAAGCCGACGGAAAGGTAGACGCTGACCAGGTGCAGCAGCAGGCCGGAAAGCAAGAGCAGGGCCCCGGCGGCGGCGGCGCGGCGCGACTGGCGGGCGGGCAGGCCGATGCGGCGATAGATCAGCAGCCCCAGCAGGAGACTGCCCAGGGGCACCAGCGGCCCGTGCGCGTAATACGACATGCGCTCGAAGAGGCGCTGGCCCAGGGTCAGGTGGACATTGCCCCACGACGGCCACCAGCGCGTCAAGAGCGAGGGGATGGCCGGCATCCAGGCGATGATCAGGAACAGCGCGCTAAGGGCCAGGCCCAACAGGGCGCGGCGGTGCGGAATGGTCTGTAGCCCACGTCGCGCCAGCCGAAGGGCGCGCAGGGGGATGACCAATTCACGCAAGGGTCTGGCGAGGGTTCTGGTCAAGGTGGTTTCGATGAGACTGGTCCTGGTCAGAGAACGACAAGTGATGGTGCGGCATTTGGAGTGCGGCGGCATCGGCGCCGCTGTGGCTCTGTGCGGAGCACTTTGGCTCTGGTCGGCGGCTCCGCTGCAAACCAAATCGGCTCCACCGCAAGTCAAAGCGGCGTCGCAGCCGCCGCACTCCATGGGCTCATCGCTGGCGTCCGCTGACGATGTGCTCGTGCGGGGCGATGCGATGGAGGCACTTGGGGCAGCGAATGGCTTTGACGCCGATGGACGCGGCGCGGGCGGCAAAGGGATGGTCGCAAGCCGGGCAATGCACGGTCCGCAGACTCTCGCTGGCGGCCACCTGGGTTGGCACCCGTACGCGTTTGCCGCAGTGGTGGCATCGCGCCTTCATGCCCGCGGCGCCGGCGGCGACCGCCATCTTCCCGCCGCAGGCGCCGCAGCGGAACGTGCAGATGCCGCGATCCGTTGCGTGATCGTGAGCATGAGCATGCTCGGGCTCGGGCTCGTCCAACTCGGGCACGATGCGCGTGGATTGCGCATCGTCGACCAGCAGGTCGTCCTCCAGTTCGATCTGCGCCTGCACGGTGCTCAGCTCGTCACCCAGCCCGCCGACCTCCTCTTGCGCCGCGGGCGCCTCGGTCTGGAACTGCGGGGGCATCAGGTCGTCCTGGGGCAGGGTCGGCGCCATTTGACTTGGCGTTACGGCCACATGCTTCATGGCCGCGCGCAGTGTCGCCAGTTGCTCACGCAGGTGCTGATGCTGCGTCTGCTCGTGGGTCAGCACGGCGTGGTCGCGGCGCAAGCGGCGGATCTGTTGCGCCAGCGTTGCCCGCCGGGCCAGGGGCAACGGCTTGGCGCGGTCACCGGCCTGCTCCTGGGTCGCCGGCGTTTCTGGCGCTGCCGGGGCTTCCGGGGCTTCCGGGGGCTGGCTGGCCAGGGCCGCACGCTCGGATTCAAGTTGCTCTTTCGCCAGGGTCAGGTCCTGCTCGCGTTGCCGCAGTTCCTCCTGGCGTCGCTCCAGCTCACGCTGCGACTGGCGCAGTTGCTCGCCGGCATCGGCCACTTTGGCCTGCTGTTCATCCAGTTGCCGGCGCGCCTCGGTCAGTTGAGCGTGCTGGCTTTCCACCGTCGAACACGACTGGGTCAGCGTGGCCTCGCGCTGGTCGACCTGCGCCTGGCGCTGCTCGAGCGTGCAGCGCGTACCGTCGAGTTCCTGGCGCAGCAGCCGCAACTCTTCCTGCCGTTGCGCAAAGTCGCATTGCGTCTGCACCAACTCCTGGCCGGCCTGGGCCACCTTGGCCTGCTGTTCATCCAGTTGCTTGCGGGCGTCGGCCAGGTCGTTGCGCTGGCCATCGAGCAAGTCGCGCGTCTGCGTCAGGTCCGCCTGCTGGCGCTCCAGTTGCCGGCGCAGTTCCGCCAGCGCCTGCCGCTCACGCTCGAGGGCATTCTGATCGGCGCTGGATGCGGAGAAGCGCTGCTCCAGGTCGCGGCGTTCCTGTTCGGCCGTCTCGCGCTGGCGGTTAAGCTCCTCCTGGGCCGCGGCCAGCGCCGCCTGCGCCTCCTGGAGTTGCCGGCGATCCGCCGCCAAGTCCGCACGCTGGGCTTCCACGCTCCGCCCCTGCTCCTCGACCGCCAGTCGCTGCGCGGCCAGTTCGGCTTGGTGCCGGCGGGCGTCATCGACGTGCGCCTGGATCGTCTGGTCTTGCACGGACAGTTCGGCACGCAGCGCGTCCAACTCCGCCTGGCGAGAGGAGAGCGAGGTACGCTCCTCATCCAGCGTCTGGCGCGCGTGATCCAGCTCCGTCCGCTGCTTTTGCAGCTCCTGGCGCAGACGCGCCGCCTCCGCCTGCTCGGCGGTCATGGATTCAGAGGCCTCATCCTGCTGGTCGAAGCGCTGCCGCAGCGAGCCTTCCTGGTCGGCCAGTTCCTGCTGCTGGCGTTGCAAGGCCGCCCATTGCGTGCCCAGTTCCGCCTCGCGCTTGCCCAGGTCGTCGCGGCGACGATCCAAGTCGGCTGCCTGCGTGGCGGCTTGGCCCTGGCGATCCTCCAGCCCGCGACGTGACTCGGTCAACTCCGCCTGCCGGGCGAGGATCTCCTGGTGCATCGCCGCGAGTTCATCGGCCCGCGCCTGGTTCTGGTTGCGGCGATCTTCCAGGTCGCGCAGTTGCCGCTGCACCTGGCACTCGCGGGCGTCGAGCTCGGCCTTCTGCGCCGCGGCCGTGGCATGCTCCTGGCCCATCGCCGTGGTGGCATCGCGCAACAGCGCCTGTCCGGCGGTCAACTCGTGACGCGCGACCTGGAGCTCGGCCTCCTGCTCCTTGAGCTGCTGGGCCTGCTGTTCCAGTTCAGCCTCACGGTGTTCGATTTCCGCCTGCCGCCGCGCCAAGTCGTATGACTCGGATTCGGGCGATTTGCCGGGCGCCGGGGCTTCCCCGGTCGGGGCGGGGGTCTGCTGGGGCGGCGCCGGCGGCGCGACGAGCGACGCATCCGCCGGCGGGTGCTCCTGCACCGCCGTGGCGTGGTCATGCACCTCAAGGTGCAGCTGCGCCTCGTCGTGCGAGGCATGCTCCCGCGGCAGAACCACGGCGCCGGCGGCATCGCCAGACGCCCCGGACGCGTGGTCGTCCGCACGGGGGTCGGCGTCGCGTTGCGGATCGATGGCACGGTCCAGCACGGGCGTCGGCGCCCCGGCGGGACGTTCATTCGTCTTTGGCGTGCCGTTACCTTTGCCAGTTCCCTTGCCGTTGCCGTTGCTCTTGCGATGGCCGTTGCCGCCCCCGGGGGTGCCATTGCCATCGGGGCCGGCGCCGTTGTCGGGCGACAGGCCCTGATCCGACCAGACGACCGCCGAAGCGATCGGGCCGAAGGAATCCATGCCGATCCAGCGATCCTTTTTGCTCGGCGCCTTGCGCGGGGTGATGGAATAGTGCACGGAGCGTTCGGAGCTCTGGCTGTAGGACTCGACGTCTTCATGCTCGGCGCGGTTGAAGACGATGCCGGCCACGGTGGCCTCGAGCGACATCAATTGCGTCAGGGCGCGGGTGGCGAGCGCGGGCTGGGTGCCGCGCGAGACGGTGAGGACGACGGCGTCGGCGTGGGGCGCCAGCATGGCGGCTTCCAGGCTGCCCAGGATCGGGCCGGTATCGACGATAACCACGTCGAACTGCCGGCGTGCCTCGTCGAGGAAGGCCTGTACCAGCGGCGCGGAGAATCGGCCGATGTCCTCCGGCCCGGTCTGCCCGCGCAACAGGCCCCACAAGCGCGGAATCGGCGTCTGGTGAATGGCCGTGCCATGCGCCTGCGACAGGAGGGCGTCCACCAGGCCGACGGTCATGGCCTGATCGGACAGGGCCTCGCCCAGGCCCGCACGGTCCAGGTAGTCCAGCTCGATGAGCAACTGGCCCAGGGGTTGACCCGAGCCCTCGGCCAGACGCAGGGCATCCTCGAGTTGCTGCTGGCTGATCAGGCCGCGCTTAAGCAGAATCTGCCCGATGCGCGGACGGATGATCGGCTCCAGGCAGCGGCTCAAGCCGCCGCCGGTCACGTCGAAATCGATCAGCAGCGTGCGTGCCGAGGCGCCGGCGAAGGACAGGCCCAGCGCCAGCGCCAGGCTGGTCTTGCCGTCGCCGCTGGTGGGGCTGGTGATGAGGAAGACCTGTCGGGTCTGCGTGGTGCTGGTCATTTCCAGGCGATTGCGCAACTGGTGAATGCAGTGCACCGCCGAGGCGGCCTCCTCGGGCTCCGCCAGGTTTTTGGGCAGGCTGGGCAGAATGCCCAGGAGCGGGGCGTCCTGAAGGCAGGCCTGCACCTCGTCCATGTGGCGGAAGCGGCGATCGACAAAGCCGATCATGGCGATGAAGGCGAATCCCGCGGCCGCGCCGCCGAAGCCGCCGACCGCGCCCCACTTGGCGCGGGCGTCGTTGGCGGGGGCTTCGGGCAACTCGGGCGGATCGCCGGGCTTGACGCGCCCGCCGACCCGGCCTTCCAACGCCAACTGCTCGATGCGATGATTCGTCTCGGCCAGTTGCTCCTGAACGTCCTTGGCCTGGCTCTGCTGGGTTCGCAGTTCCAGGCTGTCGCGGCCAAGCTTCTCGGTTTCCTCGCGCAAGGGTTCGTAAAACTGCACCAGGCGCTGTTCCCGCGCCTTGAGCTGTTCGAGCGTCATCACGACCGGCGCGCCGTCCAACTCCAGGGGGACGCGTACCGATGCCGAGGGCCGGTTGCTGCGGTAGGCCTGGGTCGCGATTTCCAAAGCGCCGTCGACGCTGGCCAGTTGCCGCTTGATTTCCAGCACGGCCGGATGGTTTTCGCCCTTCTTATCGCTGATGAGGTAGTTGAACCGCAGTTCCAGATCGCGCTTCTGCTTGAGGAGTGCTCCGACCTCCGGATCGACTTCGGCGATCTCCTGGATCGACCGGCCCTGGAGGGCGACCTGGGCGCTGCCGCTGTTGAGCTGCGACTCGGCGGCCGCCAGGGCCCATTGCGTCTCCTTGAGCATCGTCTCCAGGCGGTCCAGGCGCTTGAGCTTGTTCTGGTGCAGGTCCTCCAGGGCGTCAGTCTTATAGGCCTCGGCGATGGCCAGGATGCGGTCCCGGGAGTCCTTCAGCGCGGTGCGCAGGGATTGCTGGCGGTCCAGCAGCACCTTGAAGAGGCGCTGGTCGGCTTCCTCTTCCTGGAGGAGCTTGACCTTCAGGTAGGCGTTGATGACCGAGCGTGCTCCCGCCAGCGCCACGGTGGGCTTGGGGTGGGAGAAGGTGACGTCCACGCGGTCGACGCCGGTGGGATTGGTGACCTCCAGGTTGGCCGCCAGGATCGCCACCATCGTCGCGTTGGCGGGCATGCCCGCGGCCAGCCACTCTTGTTCCTTCACCGCCAGATCGAGCACGCGCTTGCTCTTGATCGCGTCGAGCTGGTTGGCAAGGAAGCGATCGTACATGGGCATGATGCCGCTTTTTTCTTCCGTGGCGTAGAGGACGCGGGGGAGGATGGGCTCAAAGTGAAGAGTTCCGGTGGACTGGTACATGGGCGCCCGGCGGTGATAGCCCCACCAGCCGCCGAGGATCAGGCCCAGGCACGCCAGCAGCACGGCCCAGACGTAGCGTCCGCGCAGCACCCCGTGAATGCGTTTGAGCGGCGAGGCGGGGCGCTCTCCGGCACGCAAATTGGCGTTGGGATCGGCACCGAAGCGGTTGACCGATGGAGTGATCGAAAGAGGCTCAGCGTTCATGATGCTCTCCAGCCACTTGGAAGTGCGAAGTTACGAAGTGCGAAGTACGAAGTCGATCCTCCTTACTTCCTACTTCGTACTTCACACTTCGTACTTCATACTTCGTACTTCATACTTCGTACTTCGTACTTCACTCCGGATCGATCGCCAGGTGTTGAATGAAGCGCGGCGTGATCAGGCAGTCAATGAAGTGGCAGCCAGCGGGCACGCGCGCTCGCCCGCAGACAATCGAGCGCGCCACCATGGCGCCGGCGTCGATGCGGGCGCCCTCCAGGACGACGGCGTTGTGCAGCACGGCCGTGGGCTCCACCGCGGCGCCGTCCTCGCAGACGACAAAGCGGTGCAGGTGGGCCTCCAAGTCCGCCAAGGACGCGGCCGGCGCCGCGTCGGAAAGTTCCTGCGTCAATCCGTTGGACTCCGCGTGCCCCGCGCCGCGGGATTCGGCCGACGCCAGGCCGCGCGCCAGGCCCAGTTGGTACTGCTGCACCGCCGACAGGTACAGCCGCGGCGTGCGGATCGACAGGCTCGCCAGCGCCGGCTGGCGCAGGACCGTCACGTGATGCCGCCGGGCGATCGTCTCCAGGGCCTGCTCCTTGAAGTCCACGTAGCCCAGGGCGGGAAGGTGGCGCAAGGCGGCGCAGCGGACGAGCATGATGTCATCGGGCACGCCATGCTCGTCGGCCAGCAGGACCACGTCGCCGCCGACCGCTGCCAGTCGTTCGACAGTCAGTGTCAGGGGCTGAACGGTCAGGCGTGCGGCATCGGCGACCAGCAGGTAGTCATCGTCGTGGTAGAGCTGCGCCAGATCGCGCAGGACGCCGCCGGTGCCGCGGAAGTCGATCGGATCGCGTTCGACCGAGAGGCGTACGCCGTCGAGCTTGAGCCGGGAGGTTGGGATGGCGGCCTTGCGGCAGAGCATGACGCGCAGGGGCAACTCGTCGGGCCGGCGCTGATGGGTCAGTTGCCCCACCTGCCTGGTCCAGTGGCTCAAGACGGTGTCGCTCTGGTCCAGCGGCAGGTCCAGCATGGATCGGCCGACCAGGGCCGAGAGGCTGTTGGGATAGACCGACCCGGACAGCAGGACCACGGCGCGCAGCGCCAGCAACGTGCGCTGCGGCTTGTGCGCGGGGTATGCCTGCGGAAGCGGGTGCGGGTGCACGTAGGGAACCAAGGGCCGATGTATGGTAGGCATGTTTCTCACCCATCCAGGAATGACGAGCTGTACACGAACGCCAAGCGTCTTTGATCAGAGCCGCAAGGCGTAAGCCGGCGGGCTCCGCAGGACTCCGCGGGCTTACGCCGCGCGGCTCTGCTAATAGCCTCAGCCCCGGCTTGGTCGCAGCCGCTGCGACAGGGCGTTAGCGAACAAAACGAACGCAAAAGGAATGCCGTCGATCAGGTAGCGTCTGGCCAGGCGGCGCGGCTCCTGCGCCAGGCGGTGCACCCATTCCATGCCGATGCGCTGCATCCAGCAGGGCGCCCGGCGAACATCGCCGGTGAGGAAGCTGAAGCTGATGCCCACGCCGATCCACCAGGCCCGCGGCAACTGCTGACGCAGGGCCGTGATCAGCTCCTCCTGCTTGGGCGAACCCAGAGCGACAAAGATGACGTCAGGCTTGGCGCGGGTCAGTTGGTTGACCATGTGACTGATGAGCAAGCCGTCCTGCTCGAAGCCGACGGGCGGGCAGCAGGTGCCCACGACTTGCAGGCCCGGGCAACTCTGCCGCAGGACGCGGGCGGCGCCGGCGGCGCTGCCGGGCGTGCCGCCCAGGAGGAATACCGATCGGCCGCGCTGCGCCGCGGCGCTGCTCACTTGCCGGATCAGGTCCGATCCCGCCACCCGCGCCGGTAGCTCGGTGCCCTGGAGCCGGCTGGCCCAGATCAGCGGCATGCCGTCGGGAACCACCAGGCTCGCGCCCCGGCACAACGCCGCATACGAGCGATCACGCACCAGCCGGCGAAGATGATCCAGATTCGGCGTGACCACCCATCCGCCGCGACCGGCGTCCAGCGACTCGAAGAGGTGCTCCAGGCATTGGTTGGCGCCGATGGCGTGAATCGACACGCCCATCAGACGGATGAACGGCAGCGATCCCGGCAACGGCGCCTCGACGCCGTCAGGGCGATGGCCGTTGTCAGGCGGGGGAACCTGCGCAGAGTCACCGTCGCCGTTGCCGGCTGAGGACGCCTGCGCCCGGCCCATGCGACTGGCCGCCGCGGCATGCTCTTGGCGATCGCCACCCCAGCTAAATCGACTCTCCCTCACGTCTACCTCTCCCTTCTTCCTTCCACAAGCCCAAAGTCCACGGGCTTGCCGCCCCCACCAAGATAACCCCTGACGTGGAATCTTTCCATATTCACATCAATATGGACCAGAATCGCCTTAAAGCTTCGGTGGCCCCGCAAATCCTGCAAACGGTAACCCTCACGACCCGCACAACCGTCATAACCGTTACAACCGACACAACCCGCACAACGCGCTTAACCGTTACGACCCGCATATTTTGGAGGCCCGGGCGCTTGGTCACGCCGAGGGATCGGCCGTTAACCTGGCCGTGCGAATCCACTTGCGCTGTGGGTGCAGCAGGAAGCCAAAGTACATCGGGACCTTCCACAGCACATAGAAGGGGACCGCCAGCAGGCACCACAGCGGCAGTTGGAATATGGCGAATCGCATCCATGAGCCGACCACCGCGGTGCCAAAGAGCAGGCCGCCGACGCCCACGATTCCGGCGGGCCACCAGGTGGCATTCCCCGTCGCCGCCGCGGCCGACACCAGCAGCGCGATGAGCAGCCAGCAGGCCACCAGCAGCGACAGCGGGGGCACCGCCAGGTCCAGCGCCATCACCAGCAGGTCGGGGCGGCGCTGGCGGAAGCCGGCGCCCAGCAGGCGCGGCGCCTGGCCCAACAGCGTCGAAAGGTGCCCCTGCTCCCAGCGCGTCCGCTGCGTCGCCGCCGCCCGACGATCGGCGGGCAGACGCCCGGTGATCAGCGCGCCGGGGCAGAATCTGGGCCCGGCATCGACCAGGAGCAGGTCCAGTCCAAGCTGCATGTCCTCGACCAGATTGCCGCTGCCCACCGGCGTGCTGCGGATGATCCGCCAGGGAAACGCCATGCCCGATCCGGTCAGCAGGCAAGGCAAGCCCGCGCGGCGAAGGCCCAGCGGACGCACGCGATTCTTGATCAGTACCGCCAGCGCCGAGACCAGGTCGCGCGGCGAAGGCGCGGCGGGCTTTTCCATCATGTACAAGCCCTGCACGGGCCGGCCCGTCGTCATCGCGTCATAGGCCAGCCGGTCCAGCGTGCCCGGACTGATCTGGCAATCGGCGTCGAGCATCACCACCACCTCGGGCGGGTCTTCCGCCAGGCAGCACAGGCCGTAGTCCAGCGCATAGCCCTTGCCGCGCCGCTCGCTGTGCCGCCGCTCGCGTACATCGGCGCCCATCTGCCGCGCCAGTTGCGCCGTCTCGTCGTCGCAGTTGTCGGCCACCACCAGCAGGCGGTCGTGACTGCCCAGTTGCCCCAGCACGCAGCGAATGGTCTGAGCGATCACCGCCGCCTCATTGTGCGCCGGCATCAGCACCGCCAGTCGCGGTCGCTCCGGCGGCGCCTCCTCCACGCGCCGCCACTGCCGGGGGGGCCACCACGCCAGCAGGCATTCGATCGAGAACACGATGATCGGAACCGACAGCCCGAGGCACAACACCAGCAGAAAATAGTCAATAGAGCCCATGGTAACCCTCCCTCGTCGATAACCCCGGGTGAGCCTCAAATCCGCAATCCCAAGCGCGAAATCCGCATGAAAACCCAAGATTCAAATTTGCCTCAGCTTGCCGCCCCGACCTCCGCCAGCGCCAGCGGCGCCGCGGCGGTTGGCGTGGTTGCCTGCTGGGCCCCGGCCTGATACTGACAGAACAGTTGCGCCAACTCCGCCGCGATGATGCGAATATCGTGCCGCAGTGCGACGGCCGCGGCGCCGGCCTGACCCATGGCCGCCATTTGCTCGACCGGCGCTTGCAGTGCTTCCCGCATCACCGCCGCCAGCGCCTCGACCGAACCGGCGGGCACCAACCAGCCGCTCCGCCCCGGCGTCACCAGTTCCGGGATGCCCGCCACGTAGGTGCTGATCACCGGCCGATGTAACGCCAGCGCCTCCATGATCACCACCGGCAATCCCTCGGCGAAGCTGGGCAGCACCATGGCCCGGCAGCCCAGGAGTTCCTCTTTGACCTGATCGCCGCTGATCCAGCCGGTGATGCGCACGCAGTCGTGCAACCCCAGGTCGCCAATGTAATGCTCCAGTTGCATTCGCAGCGGGCCGTCGCCCGCCAGCACCAGCTCAAAGTCAGTGCCCGTGCGGCGAAGTTCGTGCGCCGCCAGCAGCAGCGTGAACTGGCCTTTCTGTTCGCACAGGCGCCCCACACACACCAGCCGCGGCATCGCCTGCGCCAGCGGCGGCGGCGGCGCGGCCAACAGAAACTGCTCATCCACGCCGCAGCGCACCACGTGCAGCTTGTGCCAGCAGGCCGGATCGACCCACCGGCAAAGCTGGCTGCGGCCAAAGTCACTAATCGCCGCCACGAAGGCGGCCCCGGCGATTTTCTCGTCCAGCGCCAGCGTCGTGGGGTGATCGAACTCCTCGGGGCCATGCACGGTGAAGCTGTAAGGCGGGCCGCCCATCCGCCGGCAAAGCAGGGCCACGGTGGTCGAGTTGGTGCCAAAGTGCGCGTGCAGGTGGGTTACCCCGTCGCGGCGCAAAAGGCGCAGCAGCAGGCACGCCTCGGCAAGGTACACCAGATGGCGCAGGCACTTGCCCTCGGAGCGCCGGCCCAGCCGCACGGCCAGTCGCGCTCCGCGCAGCAGGGCGACGGGCCGCGCCAACGCCAGAGCGAGGACCGCCAGCACGAACGCCACCGCCCCGGCGTGCAGCAGCACCTGTGTTCTGGTCGCCTCGACGCGGTCGGCCTGGTCTGTCAGCGCCATGTCGTTGCCGCGGACCGAAAAGCGCGACACCGCGATGCCCAGACTCTCCAGCCCGCGAATCTCGCGGCGGATGAAACTGTGGCTGACGCGCGGATAGGTGTTGACCAGGTAACCAATACGCATGGGAGCACGGTTGAACTAAGCCGCAAGCGGCTTGGCCACTTGCTTGTATTCGATGAGCTTCTGCCGCCGGCCCGTGAGCCGGCCCAGCCAGTATTGCGCCTGCCCCAGGGCCATGGGGAACTTGCCCAGGGGCCAGAAGATGGCGCAGAGCAGGGCGTGGCTGGCTTTATCCGAGCGTGGCCGGGCGCCGCGCCAGGAGCGCAGGCACAGCAGACTTACCAACAGGAGCGCGACCAGCACGGACAGGCCGCGCGTCGGCCAGGCCAGGAGCACGGTCGCCAGGGGCAGGCCCGCCGACCAGAAGGCGATGCCCACCGATTGCCGCAGGTAGTGGGCACGGCCGTGCATGGCCGCGCCTTCGGCGTAGGCGTGGCCGGCACGCTGCTCGCGCCGCCACCATTGCCCAAAGCGCAGAATGTTCACATCGTGCAGCGTCATTTCGTCCCCGGTCCGCAGCACCCGCCAGCCCGCCTGCCGCAGACGCAGGCAAAGCTCGGGCTCCTCCCCGGCGATGAGCGTCGCATTGAAACCGCCCATGGCGGTGAAGGCATCGACGCGCATCAGGGCGTCACCCTCGCAGGCCTGGTAACCCGCCGGCTTGTTCCACTCGATGTCGCACAGGCGGTTGTACACCGAGGCCTGGGGGTGGCGCTCGCGGCGGCGGCCGCTGATCACCGCCGCCTTTGGGTCGGCCGCCAGCGCCGCCCGCGCCGCGTCGATCCAGCCGTCCACGATCTCCACATCGCCATCGACAAACTGCACCAGCTCGAGCCTGGGGTCGGCCAGCATCAAGCGGGCAAAGCCCTCGTTGCGGGCCCGCGCCGCGGTGAACGGCCGGTTCATGTCCAGGGCGACGACAAAGGCGCCCAGCGACTTGGCCAATACCACGCTGCCGTCGGTGGAGCCGGAGTCGACGTAGACGACCGTGGCCGCGATGCGCAGCGCCGAGTGAAGGCATTGCTGAAGGCGAACGCCTTCATTGCGCCCAATGACCACCACTCCGGTCCCCTCTCCCTTCTGAGGGAGAGCGTCAGAGTGAGGGTGTTCATGAGTTGCCTGTGTCTGCATACCTGTCATTACCTTGGTCTCAGGTCTTGGTGTTTGCGGTGCCGCTATTCATACACGGATCCGCTCACGCCAGGCGGCGTCCGATCCACGATCCGCGCCGGAATGCCCACCGCCGTCGCCCCCGCCGGCACGTCACGGATCACCACCGCGTTGGCGCCGATCAACGCCCCCGCTCCGACATGCACGGGGCCGAGAATCTTCGCGCCCGCGCCCACGCTCACGCCCGCGCCCAGCCGCGGCGCCTGGTCGTGCGACGCCTGGCTCTTGTTGCCCAGCGTCACGCCCTGGCGAATCACGCAATCGTCCCCGATGACGCTGTTGCCGTGAATCACCACCGCGCCCTGGTGCTCGAATACCACCCGCCTGCCCAGCTTGACCTCGTAGGGCAACTCGATGCCATACACGTTGCGGACCCGGCGGAACATCATGCGATAGAGCAGGCTCAAGGGTGCCCGCAGCAGCTTGGGGCGCACCTTCAACCGCCAGTTGCCAAAGCGGTGCACGGCCACGGCGCGAAAGCCCGGGCGCGTCCAGTCCCGGCCATGCGCGATCCAGTCCTCGCGGATCAGCGCCAGCAGTCCGGGCTCAGTCGCCGCGGCATCGGCGGCGTTGCTTGCGGGGGCTAGAGCCGCGGGCCGTGCATCCATACGCTGTGTCGTAGAAAGTCCCATAGCATGTGCGGCGGATCGGTGTCGGGCTTGCCCTGAAGCCGGCGCCGCACTCTCCAAGTGGCGAATCCCACGGCAAAGGCCAGGTCTGCCAGGGCCGTGCGAAAGAAGCCGCGATTGCGAAGGAAGAAGCGGCGCCGCGACTCGAACCAGTACGCCGGCCGGCGCCGTGGCGCACGTCGCGTGTCGGTCACGCCCGACGACTGGCCCACCAGGTGCACCACGTGACTCGAGGGCACGTACCAGCACGACCAGCCCGCCCGCCGCGCCTCAAAGCAGAAGTCGACCTCTTCGAAGTACATGAAATAGCGGTCATCCATCAGCAGGCCCAGCTGCGCGAACAGGTCGGTGCGGATGATCATGGCGGCGCCGGCGACCCAATCGGTGGCATGGGCTTTGTCACTCGGCGGCGGGGCGGCGATCCATCGGTGCAGCAGCCGGGTCACGATGCCCAGACGCATGCCCGCGTCGAGTTCGGAGCACGCGCTGGGGAAGCGGAATGCCGAGCACTGCGGCGTGCCGTCGGGGTCTTCCAGCCGGCTGCCCGCCATGCCGGCTTTGGGATTGCTCTCCATGAAGTCCATCAGCCTCGTCAGCGCCTCGGGCCGGACGATGGTGTCGGGGTTGAGCAGCAGCACATAGCGTGGCGGCTGAGGCTGGGCGATGATGCGTTGGATACCGGCATTGTTGCCGCTGGCGTAGCCGCCGTTGTGGGGCAGGGGCAGCAGATCGACCCAAGGCGACCAGCCACGGGCCGCAATGGCGTCAGCGATTTGCGACACCGAACCGTCACCCGAGGCGTTGTCTACCAGGATCACGCGGAAGTTGACTACGTTTTGGCCATGTTCGGCCAGCGACGCCAGGCTGTTAATCGCATCCTCGGGCGTGCGGTAGTTGACCATGACGATGGTCATGTCCAAGGCCCGGGCGGTGGCGGCGGCTGACGACACGGACGCAGCCGCGGTCGAAGCTGGGCGGGCGGGCGAGGCATGCAGGTTGGTGGAGATCGTCGTCACGGTAGTTGTCATTTGGAGTGCGGCGCCATCGACGCCGCTTTAGCTTTGTGCGGAGCACTTGGGTTGTTGCCGACGGGTCCGCCGCAAGCCAAAGCGGTGTCACAGCCACCGCACTCCAAAGTGTCAGGTCGTCACGGCGGCGTTGGTGGTCACGCGAGGCACGGCCTTGCGCGGCACGGCTAAGTCGATGGCACGGCCAAGGGCGGCGGCGAAACTCTGCGACGGGTCGTAAAAGCGCGGGCAGCAGGCGGCTTGTGCCTCACGCACCTGCGCGTAGAACCGCACATCATCCCGCAGCAGGACAATGGCCCGGGCGTAGGCCTCCACATCGTTAGCGGCCACGATCACGGCGGCGCCGGGCAGGTACTCCACGGCCGGGCACACGCTGGAAGTGATCACCGGCCGGCCCGCCAGCACCGCCTCGACCACCACCTGGTTGAAGCCTTCGACAAATTCGGTGCGGGTGGGCACGATCACGGCGTCGGCGTCCTGGAACATCTGCCGCATGGTTGCCTGATCGCAGTGGCCATGCACGCGGAAACGAGTCGCCAGGCCGGCTTGAGACACCGCCTGGCGCAGCGGCGCCAGGGCCGAGCCCGTGCCGCAGAGGTCAAAGCTCACCTGGCCGCGGTCGCTTGACGCCAACTGCCGCGCCACCGCCAGCAGGTCCCAGATGCCCTTTTCCGGCTCGATGCGGCCGGCGTAGAGCACGTTGAACACCGGGCCACGCCCCCCGAGCCAGAACCGCGGCGGCGCCATCCCCGAAAACGACCAGCGCCGGTAGGTCGGCATGAACTGGGCCACTGTTCCCCTGGGCCGGCCGGTCACGCTCTGCAACTGCTGGGCGATGGCGCCGGACGCCACCAGGGTGCAGCACCGGCGGCGCAGGAACCCGCGGTTGAGGACGTTGAGCAGCCGCTGAGCGCGGCGGGGCGCCTTCTGCGCCGGCCAGAGCACGCAATGCACGCAGGGCACCACGGCGATGCCCAGAAGCGGCAATAGCGCCAGTGCAAACCAATGCGCGTAATCCGAGACGAAGACCACGTCGGCTCGGAAGGCGATCGCCCGGATCGTCAGGCGCAGGCCGGCCCACACCTGGCCCAGGTGGTACCCCGCCGCGCCCAGTTTCGCGCCGGGGATCGGCCGGTGCAGGATCGTCACGCGCCCGTCGTCGAGGCGGTCGCGCCGGGCGTGCGTGGCGATCACCAGCGCCGCGGCGCCGCTCTGTCGGCACACGTCGAAGAACTGCGCCGAATAGGTGACGCCGACCTGCGAGGGATCGTCGCGGCCCGCTTTCCAGTGCCGGTAGGTGCCGATGACGTCGCCGGGGCCGGCGGCATAGACCAGGCGCAAGGGGGCGGCCGACGGAGCCCAACCCGTACGGACCTGGCCCGCATGGGCAGGCCCGGCGTCGTCAGCAGGTAAAGTTGAGTGCAGGGTGGTCATTGCGGTTCATCAATGCCGCGTGCAGGCGGCTTCCACTTTTCGCTGGCGGCGCCCGCGAACGGTCTTGAGTGCCTTGGTCATCATGCGGCTCCACAGCGGTCCCCGCGCCGAGAGCGGCCCCTGCTGGGACAGCCAGGCGTGCATGGCCGGCTGGCCCTGGCGCAGCATCTGGCAGAAGCGCGGGTAAAAGTCGGGCCACATCGCGTCGTGGTAGTGGATCAGCCGGGCCCGGGCGTAGGCGTCGGCGTCAAAGCTGTCGGCCACGCGGCTGCCCACCGTGTAGTTGTGGTCCTCGGGCAGCGCTTTCCAGCGCAGGCCAAAGCGCAGCACGGTCAACCCGAAGCAGCACTGTTCGATGAAGTAGAGCCCGGCGTCGCGCGAAGCGCAGCGCGCCTCCAGGGCCGCCAGGCAGGTGCTCAGGTAGCGCGCCGCATAGTCGCTGTCGCGGCGATAGCAGCAGATCCCGCCGTTGAAGTAGAAGCGGATGCGCGTGCCTTCGCGGCAGGTGGTGACCCACGGTAATTGCCGCACGTCCAGATCCAGAACCCGGCACAGTTGGGACCAGTACGGCTCATAGCGGTCGCCCGGGCCCGTGCTGCCCAGGTTGCGGTCTGAGGGGCAGGCGGCCCAGTCCACGTTCTCGGCCAGGTGCAATTCGTCAGGCTCGCCGGCGACGAGCACATCCGCATCGAGCCAGGCCATCATCTCGGTGCGGGCATGGCGCTCGGCGATCACCAGGCTCGCCGGCTTATTGAGGAAGTTGTACCAGGTGTAGGCGTGCTCCAGATATTGCCGCACGTAACGCACATCCAGGCGATCCAGCTCCTCAAGCGTCCGGCGGCGCAGAGCCGGACCATAGCGCGGCGTCACCGCGATCACCGGGCAGTTGGCAAAGCGCCCGCCCCAGCGGCGCAGACTCTGGATCATCCAGATCACGCTGGGCTCGAGCGGACCGGCCTCGATGCAGGTCACGAACGTCACCGGCGGCGTTTGCGGCCGGGCGAAGTTCATGCCGCCGATGGTCAGCGCGGGCAAGGATGGGGCGGTGGCGGTCACGGTCAATTCCACAAGAGGCAAGAGGAGAGGAAGAGGCAAGAGGTAACAGCGGTGAGGAAAGTCCAGCCGCTCCGGCGGCTGGGATTCCCACCCGCGGGAGCGGGTGGGCTTTCGTTTTAGCGGGGCGCCAGCGGGGCGGGCACGGCGCCAACGGCTGCGCCGCGTGCGCGCCGGCGCGCCCCTTGCGCCGCGGGCTGCGCCTGAAGCAGCACGCCGGTCAGGCCGCCGGCCGCCAGCACGTATACCGGGTTCACCATCGCGTTGAACAGACTATCGATCACGTAGAGCACCAGGAGCATCGCCAGGCCGATCACCGGCGCCAAGTTGGGCAGAGTCCAGGCCTGGCCTGACACCCGGTAAAGCAGGAGGAAGGGCGGTACGAGGAACACGCCCAGAAACGCGCCTAAGCCCAGCAGGCCATATTTGCCCAGCGTGTCGATCCACATACCGTCGATGACGGTCAGGTCGTTGCCCTTGGCGTCGTAGACGCGGTTTCGGCCCCAGCCAGCCCAGCCCGTCCATGGTTGCTCCATGGCCTTGGTGATCAGCAGGTTCTCGTTTTTGAGGCGGAACTCGAGGGAGGCGGTGCGTTCGGCGCTGATTTCGCCAGTCAGTTCCAGCAGTTGTCCGCCGTCCCACATGCCCGAGGCGCGCAAGCCGACATACGCCAGCGGGAACAGGAGCAGGGCCACGGCCGCCAGGCGCGTGTGCTTGAGCTTGATCAGGCCCAGGGCGCCCAGGCCGCCGGCCAGCAGGCACATGGCGCCCAGCGACTTGCACAGGATGGCGGTCACCAGCAGCACGATCGCCAGCGGCCAGGCGGGCATGCGCAGGACGCTGGTGATCGACTTGGTCCAGCACAGCCACAGGCCGATCAGGGCGGTCATGGCCATCCACATGCCGACCATCAAGCCGTGCTGCATGAAGATGGTGGGCCGCCAGCCGCCCATGCGGATGGTCTGGGCGAAGTCGTGGGCGTGGTAGCCGTAGAGCGTGTGGTGCAGTTGCGGACTCATGCGGATTTCGTAGAGGCACAGGGGCACGTAAATCAGGCCGCCGGCAAAGAGCGCGATGGCCAGATCGCGGAGCGAGACGGTGTCGCCGAAGTAGACCCGGCCGATGAGGTAGGGAAAGCCCCAGGTGATGGTGGCCGCCAGGGCCGAGGAAGCACCGTCGTAGGCGCCCAGGCCGTTGGCGATCGACGAGACGTAGGGGCAGAGGCACCAGGCGATCATGAACAGGTCGATCCAGCCGGGGCGGAGCTTCATCAGGCGTTCGCCGTCGAAGAGGAACGCCGCCAGCAGGACGCCGACGCAGGCGGCGGTCATTTTCGTGTAGTCGGGCAGGCCCTTGATGGGGATGCCGGCCATGGGCAGGAACAGCCAGGCGACCAGGAATCCCACGATCACGGCGCGGCGGGGGGGCAATACCAGGAACAATCCCACCACCACGGGGATCCAGCCGACCAACGCAATGGGCACCAGTTCAAGCATCAGGCCAGGCTCAACACTTGCTCGGAGGTCGGCGACTCGTTGGATACTCTCGCCGGCGCCTGCTCGGCGACGGCGCGCTGCACGGCCCGCTCGAACTTGCGCACCGCCAACTCCCACGTGAAGCGGCCGGCGGTGGCATGGGCCGCCTGGGACATGCGCCGCCAGTCCTGATCCGACTGGCTCAGCACGCGCCGCAGGCGATCCGCCAGACCCGCCTGGTCATCCACCTCGACCAGGTAGCCGTTGACGCCGTCGGCGATCATGTCCATCGGCCCGCCCACGCGCGTGGACACCACGGGGCACCGGCACGCCATCGCTTCATGCGGCGGGAGGTGGAAGCCTTCGCTGCGGCTGGCGCAGAGCCACACGTCGCAGCGGTTGTACAACTGGCGTATCGCCTCCTGCGAGGGCGTGAGCGAAAACGACGCGCCGGCGGGCAGCGGCAGGGCGCCAATCACCGGCTGATTGCCAAAGGCCAGCAGGCGCACGGCCGGAAGCTGCCGCGCCACCTCACGCACCGCGCCCAGGCTCACCGCACAACCCTTGACCGGGTGATGCGCGTACATCATGCCGATGGTCGGCGCCGTCTGTTTGCCGCGTGGCGGGCCTTGAAACTGGTCCAGGTCCACGCCGTTGGGCACCACCGATTCGATGCTCTGCCCAAACCGCTGGCGCCCCAGGTCCGCCAGCCACTGCGAGCAGACGATCTTGTGCAGCGGCAGCCGCCACGTCGCCGCCACGCGCTCCTCGGGGAAGCCGAAGTTGGCTTCATATTGCTGAACGAAATACGCCTTGGCGCCCTTGGCAGGCGAGAGGCGGGCGACCCATTCGGCGGTTTCCCAGAACGTGGCGATCACCACGTCGCCATCGGGCACGTCGCGATCGACGATGGGCCGCTCGCGCTCGATCACGCGATGGTCCACGCTCGTGCCGTCCAGATGCGACGTCTGCGAGGCGGCGTGGGTCCAGCCGCGCCCGCGCGCCCAGTTGCGCAAGTTGCGCAGCACGCCGACGCGATGCGGCGGCAGCGACACCGCGGCCACCTCGTGCCCACGCTGGCGCAGTCCTTCCGCCAGGCACGCCACAATGCGGATGCCGCCTGAAAGACCGGCGAATGGAAGGATGAAAGTGATACGCATGAGAATCCAGTCCGCTGGCCACAGATGAACACAGATGGACACAGATCAAGCAAAACAGAAATCAGCAATCAGAAATGGCATCGCCTTCATCTGTGTCCATCTGTGTTCATCTGTGGCCAGCTATCTGCCCCGCATGGCGCAGTACGCCAGTTTCCAAGTCTCCAGCGAATATGGCCGGCGCCACATGCCCGCCAGGGCGTGCTTGCGGGCGCTATGCACATGCCCGCTCATCAGCGCCATCCACGCCCAGCGGATGTGCTGATCGGCGACTGAATGGCCAAAGCCCGCGATCCGCGTGTCGGGCGCCGCGGGCAACCGGGCATCGGCATGGCCGCGGCGCTGGTGGGCCTGGAGCACCGCCGCCCGCCAGGCCGCCTTCTGCTTCTGCGACGAGGCGTGGCTGATGCTCTGATCGTGGACGCGGTATTGCGTGACCACCTGGGGCAGGTTCGCCAGCCGGCCCACCTCCGCCAGGCGCAGCCACAGGTCCAGGTCCTCGGCCGGATAGCTGGCGGCGCGATACCCGCCGATCTGCCGCACCGCCTGCGCTCGGTACGTTGCCGAGGGATGGTTGATCGCCGACCCGCCCGCCTGCATGTTGAAGGCGTCGATGTCCTCGTGGCTCATCTGCTGGCACATCTGGCACAAGGGCAGCCCATCGGCGTCGATGAGCAGTATCCGCCCGCCCACCGCCAGGCACTCGGGATGCTCCTCCAGATACGCCACCTGCCGGCGCAGGCGATCGGGCATGGCCACGTCGTCGCCGTCCATGCGGGCGACTAGCGCGCCTCGCGCCAACTCCAGCCCGCGATTGAGCGTCGCCACCAGCCCGGCGTTGGCCTGCTGGATCACCCGGATGCGCCGGTCGCCGGCGGCGATCTCGCGCAGAATCGCCGGCGAAGCGTCGGTCGAGCCGTCGTTGATCGCCAGCACTTCAAAGTCGGCAAAGTCCTGCGCCAGGATGCTGCCCAGCGCCGCCGCCAGATAGCGCTGGGCGTTGTAGACCGGAAGCAGCACGGTAACCCTCGGCGCCGCGGGCATCATGATGTGATCTCCGCTGCGCCCCGCGCCGTGCCGGGCATCGGCTTGACGGCGGCACAGATCGCCAGGCGCCAGCCTTCCAGGTTCCACGGCAAGAGGCTGACGCAGCGCAGGCCGTAGAGCATGGCGGTGCGCCGCTGGCCGCTGCCAAAGGCCCACCAGCCATAGAGCAGGGCAAAGCGGTGGCGGGAGCGTCGCGAGGATTGCGGCCGGGAGGGGTCTTGGGCCTCGAAGCGCCCGCTGATGCCGCGCCGCCGCCAGGCCGCCTCCACCGCCGCCCGCGCCACCTGACGCTGCTTCAACCCCGCCTTCTCGCTCACCGACTCGCCGTGCAGCCGATAGCGAATCACCGGCTCGGGCAGCACCGCCAGCCGGCCGATCTCCCCCAGTCGCAGCCACAGGTCCAGATCCTCCGCCAACATCATCGCAGGGTCATACCCGCCCACGGCCCGCACCGCCTGGGCCCGCATCATCGCCGAGGGATGACACAGCGGCGTGTGCCCCGCCAGAAGCTCCCGCTCCAATCCGGCATGATCGCTCGGCGGCGTCATCGTCGTCAGGTGCCGTCCACGCTGGTCCATCAACTGGTAGTACCCGCCCACGCACACCACCGCCGCGTTGGCTTGTAGAAACGCCCACTGCCGGGCCAAGCGCTGCGGCAGGCAAATGTCATCCGCATCCATCCGCGCGATGAACGGGGCACGCGCCAGGCTGATTCCCTCATTCAGCGTGGCCACCAGCCCGCGATTCTCCCGGCTCACGAGACGCACCCGCTGATCGCGCCGGGCCAACCCCTCCAGTATCGCCAGCGACCCGTCCGTCGAGCCGTCGTCGATGACGATGAGCTCGAAGTCCTTCATCGACTGCATCAGCACGCTGGACACCGCCGCCGCCAGATAGCGTTGGCCGTTGTACACCGGCAGCACGACGGAGATGAGGGGTTTGTTGCTCATGGAAGATTGCGTGTCATTTTGGAGTGCGGTGGCTGTGACGCCGCTATAGCTTGCGGCGTAGCCGTCTTCGCTTTCCGAGCCGCGCGGCGTAAGCCCGCGGGCGCTCCACCGCAGGCGTAAGCCGTGCGGCGGTGAAGCCAAAGCGGCGTCAAGGCCGCCGCATTCCAAAGGGCCGCGCCCTTGTCACGCCGACAGCGGCAGCGCCACATCGCGCCCCGCGCTGGCACGGGCTGGGCGCCGGGCCGGCTCGGGCAGCACATCCGTATCCACCGCCAACGGCTGGCCGTGCAGCGCCGCTTGCCGATCCAGCGCCGCCACCACCTCCGCCGCGCCGATGCGATTCATGCACTCGTGGCCATGATCGCAGCGGTTCCAGTACCAGCACGGCGAGCAAGGCATGGGCGTGAACAGGTTCTCGTTGCACGAATAGCCCGACTGCCAGGGCCCCTCACGGCCGCCAAAGACAATCACGCCGCGGCAGTCCACCGCGCGGGCCAGGTGCATCACGAAACCGACCAGGCCGACAAAGCACAGCGACTGGCTCAGGATTGCCGCCGTCTGCCGCAGGCTCGTCTTGCCGCGCAAGTCCAGCGCGCCCTCGAGCGGCGGGTTATCCGGCGAACCGAGCTGCACGAACTGGTAGCGGCCCCGTGCCGCCTGGACCACCTGGGCAAAGCGCTGGGGCCGCCATTCCTTGTTGCCGATGGGCAGTCGCGCCGCCAGGATCGAACTCTGAATGGCCACCTGATTGGGGGCGATCCGCCCCTGCGCCTTTTCCGCGTCCGTCAGGTGCACATATGGCCGCAGCGACACCGGGCCGCCGATCTCCAGGTGCCGGCACATGCAGGTGATGATGTGCCGGTCGGGCGGAATGCTGCGGTCTTCCTTTTCATCGATCTCCGAATAGATGGGCATGACCGAGCGGGCGCCCATCGCCTGGATCAGTTCGTGGTAGCGCCAATCGGGCGGCACCACGGCGTCGATGTCGGGGTTGCCGGCAAACAGGTCGGGGAACTGGCTCATCATCCACAGGCCGCGCTGCCCGCGTTGGCGCAGTTCGCGGAACAGGGCGGTGCACAGCAGGTGGTCGCCCAGGCCGTCGCCGTAGGTCACCAGCAGTCGTGGCCGGCCGTGCCGCGCCACTTGGGCGGCGCGCCAGGCGGTGCGACGAATCGGCCGGGTGGCTGCGCCGCCGAAACGGCGCAGCCAACCTCGGCCGTGGGTCTCAATTGGAGCTGGAGCTTGCGGCATGGCTGGTCATCCGAGTGGAGGCGGGCAGCGCCCGCGCCGCGGCGCCGGAACGACGCCCGCCGGCGTCACCGGTCTTTTCAACCACCAGTTCCCAGGAATAGACATCCACCAGTGGGTTCTCGTGGATAATCCGCACGCCGCCTAAGTCCAGCAGAATGCGTTTGACAAATTGCAGCGAAAAGTCGGCGTGCTTGTGGGCGACGTTGTAAGGCTGGCCGGTGCTCACGCAGTGGCGGCGATAGACCTGCTCGTCGGGGCAGAAAATGATCAGCCGCCCGCCCGGCTTGAGCACGCGCAGCCACTCGCGCAGCGGCGCTTGGGTGTCCTCGTAATCTTCCAGCAGGTGCGAGGTGTAGATGTAGTCCAGCACGTTATCGCGGAACCAGACCAGGTCGCAGGCGTCGCCGCCCAACTGCACGGGCAGGGAGCCGACGTGCGAATAGGGCTGGGGCAGGTCGATGCGCACGGCGGCGGGCACGATGGGGTCGCCGCCGGGCCCAAGGTCCGCGCCATAGCCGCTACAGTACGGCGCCAGCCGCGCCCGGCACTTGGACGTCTCGCTGGGCCAGAATTTGGGCGGCATCGTGCCCGTCACTTTTCGATACAGCGTCTTGAGTCCGGTTCGCATCGGTCGATCGCTCCAGCGCTTGGGGTTCTGCTTACTGATGGATCGGGGCGCCCGTGGCGACGCGCCAGAGGCGGCGGGCCGCGGTCTTGGGATGGCTCAGGGGCGACTTGTGCAAGGTGGCCGTCAGGGCGACCTGGAAGGTCAACTCCGCGCGGCCGGTCACCTCAAGCTCGCCCTGGCGCCGCTCGGGCTTGAGAAAGCCCAGCGCCAGTCCGCCCCACAGTTGCCCGCGCGTCGCCGGCGCCGGGTTGACCACCCCCGAGACAAAGTCCAGTTCCACCATGTGAACAAAGGGATTACCCGCCCAGTCAGCCTGGCACAGGCCCCGCCGGCAGTCGGGGTTGAAGCTGTCGTGCATCACGATCGCCATGGGGCTGCGCGGCACGACGCGCAGCAGGTTGTCGATGTCGGCGCGCACGCCGTCATCGCTGTGATCGCCATCGACCAGGCAGAACTCTGGGCTCACGCCCTGGGCCTCCAGTCGCTGCAAAAGCGCCGGCAGGGTGTCGCGCGAGGAGCCGATGATGAATTCGACGTTGTCGAACCGGCCCGCCAGTCGCGCGGGAACTTCCGGGTCGATGTCCAGGGAGTAGACCTGGCGGGCATACTTGGCCAGCACCTGGAGGCTGCCGCCAAAGCGTGTGCCGATCTCGATGGCCACCTTGGGGCGGAGATGGTCCAGCAGGTAGATCATGGCCATCTGTTCCGCCGGGGACATGAGCCATTGCCGCACGTCCCCGGCGTCGCCGCCGATCACCTGCGCCAGGAACGGCGCCGCCACCAGGCCCTGGCCGGCGTTGTCGCGATCGGCGTGGCCGACGTGGTAGGTCCGCAGGTCGTCATCGCCCAGGGCAATTCCCTGGGGCACCGTGTCAATCGTGGCCATGGTCCAGCTCTCCGTAGCTTGGGGGTAATGCATTCTTCCGGTGGCAAGCGCAGTGCGGATCAGGTCCACGACCACTGCCCGCGCATGCGCACGCCGCCGTCGCCGCGCATGATCGTCGAAGGCGTTTTCGGTCCGGGCAGCACGTCGATCTGGGCGCAGGAACCCACGTAATCCAGGCAATAGCGGTCGCCCGAGCGGGCGCCGATGTCGATCAGGTAGCTGCCTGGCTGGAGGTCGAAGCGTTCAATGCGCAACTGGACGGCGCCCCTGCGGCCGGCGGGCAGCCCCACGCGCCGCTCGTCTTCCAGATCCGTGTCGATGGTCACCAGCCGCACCCCGTCGAGCGTGGCAAACCCCAGGCCCAGCGACGCGTCGGTCACTTCGGTGGTGGTCTGGTATTCCAGTCGCGCTTCGAGTGGCTCGCCGTGGCGCACCGGCTCGCCGTCGTTGAGCACCACGCCGGTGATGCGCAACTGGTCGCCCCAGCCGTGCTGCCGCGGGGACTCGTGCACGTCGATGCGGCCTTCGTGAGCCGTGGACAGTGTGCGCAGGTAGGCGTCCACCACTTCCGCCGCCGGGCCATCCATGCGGGCCTGGCCCTGGTGCAGCCAGACGGCGCGGCGGCACAGGGCACGCACCGCGCCCATGTTGTGGCTGACAAACAGCACCGTGCGCCCGGCGTGCGCCACCGAGCCCATGCGCCCCAGGCACTTTTTCTGAAACGCCGCGTCGCCCACCGCCAGCACTTCGTCCACAATCAGGATTTCCGGCTCCAGGTGCGCCGCCACCGCGAACGCCAGCCGCACATACATGCCGCTGGAGTAACGCTTCACCGGCGTGTCCAAGAAGCGATCGACCTCGGCGAAGGCCACGATGCGATCGAAGTTGCGCTCGATCTCGGCCTTCTTCATGCCCAGGATCGCGCCATTCAAATACACGTTCTCCCGTCCGGTCAACTCCGGATGGAACCCCGTGCCCACTTCCAGCAGGCTGGCGACTCGCCCGCGCAGACGCACTTCGCCGGAGGTCGGCTCGGTGATCCGCGACAGGATTTTGAGCAGCGTACTCTTGCCCGCGCCGTTGTGGCCGATGATGCCCACCGTTTCGCCGGGCTGAACGTGGAAGTTCACATCGCGCAAGGCGAAGAAGCGGCTGTCGGCCTCGGAAACGCCGTGGCCATTGCCATGGCCGCCGGCGGCACGCAGGCGCCGCCAGGGCGTCAGCAGCGAGTTCACTGCCGCCTCGCGGAACGTCGTCGCCGCCTGCTCGCGCACGCCGATGCGGTACTGCTTGGTGAGCTGGTTAACTTGAATGGCCGGTCGAGACATCAGGAACTACTCTCCGTGAGGTTGCGTTCATCAACGCGGTTCAGCGCGTCGCGCCCAGCAGGCGTTTGGCGCGGGTGCCCAGGCGATGCATGGCGTTGCTGACACGGTTGGAGAACCGGCCGAACTGCCGGGCGCGGCGGGTCTGGCGGTTGTCGTTCCAGTTGTAGCGGTGGGGCACGGCACGCAGCACCGGCGGCACCTCGTATTCCAGGATGTACGCGCGGCGCGGTCCGTTGGAATTGTTGGGGCCGGCAAAGTGCAACAGCCGGGCGTGATGGATCGTGCAGCCGCCCGGCGGCAGCGGGCAGGCCACCGCCTTGTCCAGGTCCACTTCGAGGCATTCGATGCCCTCGATGCGCGGGTCGGGACGATGGTGCTTGAGGATCGCCTTGCTGGCGTGCGAGCGGGGCACGAACTGGAGGCAGCCGTTATCCAGGGTCGCCGGCTGGAGGGGGATCCAGAAGTTGAGGTTCTCGTAGTCGAACTTGGGGTCGTTGTAGGCCGCGTCCTGATGCCACCAGGTCGGCGCGGGGGACTTGGGCGGCTTGCAGATCGCCAGGTCCTGGCGGAAGTAGCTGGCCTGGCCCTGAAGCTGCCGCGCCACTGCCGCGGCGTTGACCTTGAACTGCCACTGGCCCTGAAGCTCGGTGGCGTACTTGCTGGGGTTCATCATCTGCGCGATCTTGGGCTTGTCGTCCTCATCGGTGCCGCCCAAGTCAAAAAACTCGCCGGTCTTTCGCCCCGCTTGCTGGGCAAACAGCCGGTCGTAGATCTCGCGCATGCTCTCGATCTCCTGGGCGGGCATCAGCTCCGGCAGCACGAGATAGCCCTCGGCGTGGTAGAAATCGATCTGCTCCCGCGTGAGCACGACCGTCGGTTGCAGTTCAGTCATGAGCATGGCAAGTGTCTCGCTGGCAGGGGAAAGAGGTAAACACGGATGATCCCTACGCGATGTCGGCGAATTTGCGCTCGACCCGGCGGAAGTAGAACACGCCCAGCACAAACAGCAGGAGCGTCATCGCGGTGGACACGCCCAGAGTGGTGAAGTTCCACGGCTTGCCCGGCAGGATCGCGGCACGGAAGCCGTCGATGATCCCCGCCATGGGATTCAGCGCCAGGATCCACTGATACTTCTGCGGCACGACGCTGACGGGGAAAATCACCGGGCTGGCGTACATCAGGGCCTGGAGCATGAAGGGGATCACGTAGCGGAAGTCGCGATAGTTGACTGTCAGCGCCGCCAGGATGTAGCCCACACCCAGCGTCGCCATCACGGTCAGCACAATCAGCAGCGGCAGAAAGACGATCTGCCCGCTGATCGGCTGCTGGTAACAGAGCAGGATGATGGCATAGACGGCGAAGGAGATGACCAGATCGACCAGGCCGGCGCCGACGCTGGCGGTGGGCACGAAGAGGCGCGGGAAGTAGATCTTGGTCAGCACGTGCGCCTGGTTGACCAGGCTCAGGCCCGCGAGGTTGACGCCGGTGGAGAAGAACGTCCAAGGAAGCAGGCCGGCGTAGACGAAGACCGCATAGGGGTAGCCTTCCGACTGCATCTTCAGGAACGTGCCGAAGATCACGGTGAAGATCAGCATCTGCACCACGGGCACCAGGACGGCCCAGGCGACGCCCAGCACGGTCTGCTTGTAGCGAACCTTGAAATCGCGCCAGACCAGGAAGAAGAGCAATTCGCGGAAGTGCAGCAGTTCCGACCAGTCCAGGCCGACCCATCCGTGCGTGGCGCGGATCACCTGCTCGCGCGGTTCGGCGGCGTCGCCCTCATCGGTGCTGAGGGTGGGCGCAGGCGCCGCGGCCGCGGGAAAGGGCAGCGACTCGAGGTCCGTTGGCGTGGTGGTCGTGGTCATGGTCATGAGCTTGATCGTTTTCCAGTCAGTATTCGTAAGCGATCGCGGGGCGCGTGCCCAAGGCCGGCACTGCTGCGCCAATGGGCAAAGGGCTTTGGTCACCCCAAACCCCGCCGATTGCGGATTCTGCCTAAGGTGGGCATGTTTCCAACCAAGTCAGCATGCCGCGTGAGTCGTTCTCCGTGGCCAAGTGCCCAAAGGCCCTGCTCCCAAATTACCAAGGTGCTAAACCAGATAAGGAAATACCCGAATCAGGGCAGGCTCCGCCCCCGTCGGCTGCATGGACTATTTCCACGCAACAGATGACCACGATCGCCTTGGGGGAGCCGACCCGTTTACCGCCAGTCGTAATGTCGCCAGACCCATTCCCAAACTCGATGACCGACCGCCTTGACAGGTGCAAACCCTATGCCGTCAACACGACACTGATACAGCCCCCAACCCAAGGCTTCGCAGACACCCGTTCATCGAGCATTCCTTTTCCCCATAAGCAACCCAACGCGCAGTGTCGCCACATCGCTCGTGGAAAACCACGAGACAGCGCGCCTTTCACCCATGCATAAAAAGTAAGACCCACATCACCTTTCCCGCACTCCCATCTTTCTCTCCCCCCGCCAAATTCCGGATCCCATCCTGGGTCCGGGGCACAAAACCGAAAGACAGGTGCATTTTTTTTAACAGATGGACCGCACGGTGTCAAGAGATAATCGGAGGCCACTTGCAGATCGGTCCCACGCCCAACGCCTCTGCAAGGCCGATTCCCCCGCAAATAAGCGCATTTGGCAGGCTGGGCGCTCTGGCCCTGTTACTCCAGGTCACCGAGGGGAATTGGGAAAACCGCGTGCTTTCGACGCACGCCCGGCCGGGCCATTCGCTAAATCCGCGCTACTCCAGCGGATCCAGCAGGCTCCCGTCGATCTCCACGCTCACCGCCCGGCCCAGCGTCTGCACACGCAGGATCAGCCGCTGCGGCGACGACCGGCTCTCGATAATCCCCTGCAACCCCCGCAACGCCCCGGCCCGAACCTCCGCACGAATCCCCGTCTTCAAGTACGGATACGGCAGCAGCGGCGCCTTGCCCCGCAAGGCCCGCGCGATATTCAACAAGTCGTCCTCGATCTGCTTCTGGTCCACCACCCGGATGATCGACACCACCCGCCGCGTGCGGTCGGCGTCGTAGGCCTGCTCCACGCTGCCGCGCAGAAACAGGTAACCGGGGAACAGCGGCAACTCGACCTGCGTCTTGCGCCCGCCATGCGACCGCACCAGATTCTGCAGCGGCAGGAAGCAGGCGATGTGCATCTGCTCCAGCGCCGCCGCCAGCGCCTTTTCCTGACGTGGTTTGGCGTGCAGCACAAACCAGTCGCCCACGGCGGCGCCCGGCAGCACCACCACCGGGTCATCCTGCGATCCGCTCGTGGTCTGCGATGAAGTCATCGTGTGTCTCCAAACGTCGATAGGGCCTACAGCGCCGCCGGGCTCATTGCCAGGATATCGCTGTCGATCAGCCCGTCGCGCAGGCACACGATGCGCTGGCACCGCGCCGCCACTGCCTGGTCATGCGTCACCACCGCGATGGTCAGCCCGCGCTCGTGAAGCTCGTCGAAGAGCTTGAGAATCGTCTCGCCCGTGTGCGAATCCAAGTTGCCCGTCGGCTCATCGGCCAGCAGCAGGCTCGGCTGATTCACCAGCGCCCGCGCGATGGCCACACGCTGCATCTGCCCGCCGGAAAGCTGCGTCGGCCGATGATGCATCCGGCTGGTCAACCCCACGTGCTCGATCGACTCGGCGGCGCGGATGTGCCGGATCCGCCGGTGAATCCCCTGGTAAAACAGCGGCACCTCCACGTTCTGCACCACCGTCAACTGCGGGATCAGATTGAACGCCTGGAACACAAAGCCCACCAGTTGCCCACGCACCTGCGAGAGTTCCGCATCCGAGAGCGTCGCCACGTCGCGACCGTCGAGCACGAAGCGCCCCGCCGTCGGCCGGTCCAGGCAGCCCAGAATGTTCATCAGCGTGCTCTTGCCGCTGCCCGACGGCCCCATGATCGCGAGGTACTGCCCACGCGGCACGTACAGGTCAATGCCACGCAACGCCGCCACCGGCGGCGCCGCCTTGTTGCGGTGGTACACCTTCTCCAACTGCTCAATCTGCACAACAACGTCAGCGGCCATGGTTACTTTCGTGCGGGGTTATTGTAGTCGCAGGAGGGGAGTTCTGAAATCTGATTTGGGGCCTCTGAAAAACCTGTTGGTCAATCAGAATCTTCATTTCTGATTTTCTGTCCCACCGCTTGCGGTTTAGCTTCGGTCCTTCAAAAGCGTTATCAACTGGCGCGGGTCATAACTATCCACCTCCTTCATCCATTCACTCAGCAGCGCCGCCCCGCGCGCGTTGGGCCCCACCCCGCACGTCAATCGCCGCGCCACCCCCGCAAGCCCCCCAGGCACCGCATCCACCACCATCTCTCCATCCTGCACCACGACCTCTCCTGCCTTGATCACCCACGCCGGCCGGGCGAACATCGCCGCCGGGTCGTCGCACGCATCACGATAGATCGTCACATCCGCGTCGGCCCCCGCGCCCAGGTGGCCCTTGTTCTTCAGCCCCAGGGCCCGCGCCGGAGCCGCCCGCGTCACGATGGCGATCTGGCGCAGCGACAGCTCGCGATCGAGCGACCCCAGCCCGCTCTGCTCCCGCGCGTAGGCATGCACCCCCGCCAGCGCCTCATCGCGCCGGGCTTGACTCATGAGTAGCGCGATAATCTCGGGAAAGCGCGTAAACGACCCGCCATTGGGGTGATCGATCGTCAGGCTGACCTGCCAGGGATCCATGCGCAGGAGCAGCTCCAGCCCAATCGCCCATTGAAGGCTGTGAATGCGGTTGGTGCGCGACCAGGAGGTCGGCATCACGCCGATGCCCGCCTCCCCCTCAGCCTCGATGAACACCGCTGGCCGCGTGCTGCCGTGATGCCGCCGCCACAGCCCGTGCTCCAGCGGGGTGTCGGCGGTCACGGTGAACGCCGGGCCGAACATCACCATGCCCACATCCGCCGTCACCTTTGGATGCTGCCGCAGGTACTCGGCCAGCAGCGGGGCGGCACTGGTGTAGCCGCCGGCCTCCGTCTTGCCATAGCCGTAGAACTGGAGATGCGCGATGTGCATCCGCCGGCCGTCGATCGCCTCCACTGTCTCCAGCAGCACCTCCGCGTTGCCCGGTAATCCCAGCCGATTGCCATGCATGTGCAGGGGATGCGCCAGCCCCAGGTCGTCCACGATGCGCGTCATCGCGGCAATGATCTTCCGGGGCGTCACTTTGGTCCCCGGCACTGGGTCGTCGATGCTCGCGACGTCGTGGCTTGCCGGGTCGCGCCGCCAGCTCGCCACGCCCGCCGGATTGACCGCCTTGACCCCGTAAGCCGCGGTGGCGTTTAGCAGATGCTGAACGAGTGCGGCCGCGCCTTGGTCGTCCCCGCGCTCCAGCAACTCGATCAGCAGCTCATGGTTGTCCATCAGCACCAGGATGCCCGTATCCAGCAGCGGGGTGTCGTCCAGTTGCAGGTGGGCATGCCGGGCATCGCTCGGCCCGACCGCCGCCTCGATGACCGTCGTGTAGCCCATCTGCGCATAGCGCCGGCCCGTGTCGAGCGTGCCGGGCACCATTTTGGACTGCGACGGCCTTGACGCCGCTTTGGCTTCTCCGGTCCCTCTCCCTTCTGAGGGAGAGGCTAGGTGAGGGTGATTGGCATGCCGCTCTGGTAGCGTGAATGCGGCTTGTTGCCGTTGCGGAAGCCCTTCACCCTCACCCCAGCCCTCTCCCTCAGAAGGGAGAGGGGGTAAGAGCCGGCTGCCAATCGCCCGCGCCAGGTTGATCCCCGTCGAAGCGATGTGCGCATGCATGTCGATCCCCCCGGCCATCACCACGCAACCGGCCGCATCAATCACCCGTGGCGTCACCCCCGCCGGCAAAGCCCCCGCCACCCGACCCTCATGCACCAACACCTCACGCACGATGCCGTCAAGTCCGGCGTCATTCACCGGATCAATCACGCGGCCATTGATGATGCGTATGGCGGACATGGTCGTTTCCAGTCAATCCAATTGAACCACCAAGACACCAAGGACACCAAGAAGAAGGGTTGAACACGAAGACACGAAGACACGAAGAAGAAGAAGAAGGAACAGGGATGAATATGATGGATAGGATAAAAAGGGAAGATGAAGAATGAAGAACGAGGAACGAAGAGCGAAGAGCGAACAACGTCACCACTCTTCATTCTTCATCCTGTACATCCTGTCCATCCCTGTTCCCTCCTCTTCGTGTCTTCGTGTCTTCGTGTTCATCGCTCCGGCTTCTTCATCTGTGTTCATCTGTGGCTCATGCCCGCTTGTAGAACGGCAGCTTCACCACCTGGGCATCGACCTTCTGCGAGCCTAAGTCGATCGTCAGCGTCTGGCCGACCTCGCCCTTGCCCGTTTCGACATACGCCATGGCGATGGGGTAGCCCAGGGTAGGCGACAGGCAGCCGCTGGTAACTTCACCGACCACGCCGTCGCCGGCGTAGACCTTCATGTGCTGGCGCGGCGTGCGTTTGCCTTCGAGCTTCAGGCCGATGCGCTGCCGCTTGAGGCCATCCGCGGCGATCTGTTTGAGCGCGGGCAACCCGACGAACGATTCGCCGTTTTCGTCCTGGTCCTTGTCGAGACTGACCGCGAAGGAAAGCCCCGCGGTGAGCGGGTCGATGGTTTCATCCAGTTCGTGGCCATAGAGCGGCATGGCGGCCTCGATGCGCAGCGTGTCGCGCGCCCCCAAGCCGCAAGGCTTCATCACCGCGCCGCCGGCGGGTCCGGGGTCAGGTTTGTCTCTCAGGAGCAGCTTCATCGCCATCGGCGCCATCTTCGCGCCCATGATCACCTCCACGCCGTCCTCCCCGGTGTAGCCCGTTCGGCTGATAATCAGTTTCATGATCAACAAGTTCTTAACACAGAACGTATAGCGTTTGAGCGCGGGAACCTCGCGGGTGAACTGCCCGACGGTTTCCATCACCTTGGGACCCTGCAGCGCCACCATGGCGGTGTCGAAGGTCTGGTCCTCGATCTTCACCACCATGTCGCCGCCCCCGAAAGTGGCAATCGCCTTGATGTGGTTGAGGATCTTCTCGCGGTTGGAGGCGTTGACCACCAGCAGCCAGTGGTCGTCAAAGCGATAGACGATCACGTCGTCGAGTACGCCGCCTTGTTCGTTGCATACCAGGGCGTATCGGCAGGCGTTGGGATTCATGTCGCTTACCCGCCGGGTGACGAGCTTTTCCAGCAGTCGCCGGGCGTGCCGGCCGGAGATCTTGAACCGGCCCATGTGCGACACGTCGAAGAGTCCCCCCGCCTGACGCACCTGCTGGTGCTCCTCGATGATCGAGCGGTAGAGGATGGGCATTTCCCAGCCGGCGAAATCGACGAAACGGGCCTGATGGTCAGCGTGAAACGAGTGAAAAGGCGTGCGGTGCAAGGGTGAATCCTGTTGTAGAGGCGCGGGGTCGGCAGCGAAGAACGCAGTATACGCCAAGGGCGCGATCGAGTCGGCGGGAATGGGGGCTCCGGTTCCGGGACCGGGGGCGGGGGCGGTTCCGGGGGTGGTTCCGGGGGCGGGGCCGGGGGCGTACACGCCGGTCAATAGCGCCAGCAGGATGATCAGGTTGCGGACGAGAATCGCGGCGCTGGTTCGCGCAGGCGAGGGTGCCGGGGGCGCCGGCGGTGATGGTGATGAGAGTGGGGGAGTTGGGGGAGTTGACGAAGCTAAAGTCACGGGACCCGCCTCCGCGGGCTTGGGTTGCGGCACAGGCTCGCGGTGCGGCAGAGGCTTCGCCGAGGCGGGTGCCGTGGCTTGACCCTCGTGACTCTCGTTGTCGCGCTCGTCGCCCCAGAGCG
>JBBDMX010000107.1:0-11668 GCA_040878035.1 Phycisphaeraceae bacterium
CCCCCTGACATGTATCCAGATATCCGTAATTGCCCGGCCCCCCGGATCCCGGCCCCCCCGGATCCCGGACCCCCCGGATCCCGGCCCCCCGGATCCCGGCCCCCCCGGATCCCGGACCCCCCGGACCCCGGGGGGAGTGCGGAGATGAAAAAGCTGTCGGCCAAAGCGGGACGTGGGAGTGCGAAGCGCCCAGTTCAAAGTGCAAAGTGCAAGGTGGAGGGGTGAAGCAGGTGCAGAGTGCAGAGTGCAGAGTGCAAGGTGCAAAGTGGAGAGTGGAGGGTGGCGGGGGTGAAGCAGGTGCAGAGTGCAGAGTGCAAGGTGGAGAGTAAGAACGGTCCGCGTTACGTGGCCGCGGCGCGGGAGTTGCGCGATCGGTGGCTGGAGGAGGTCAACAGCGGGCGATTGCTGGCCGGGCCGGGAGCGGGGATGGGAGCGGACGATCACGGGAAGTACGATGTCACACGTGCCCTGTCACCCCCTGTCGTTGAGCCGGTGTCTTTCGAGTCGCAGAGCGTCAAGCAACTCCCCATCGCCGCGTGAAGCTGATAGGAATAGGCCATGACACAGAGGATCGAGAAACTGGACAGCAACTTCGCCCCCGCCCCCGCCCCCGGCCCCGGGGGCGTCGAGGGCGATCGGGTCTGGTACGACATTCGTGATCTTGGCGTCGAGGGCCGGGCGTTTGCGGACACGCTGGATTATTACGATCGTCTGCCGGCGCGGGCCAAGGGTGTGGTGCGCGAGGCGGTGTGGCATTTGAGCCGGCACTCGGCGGGGATGCGGGTGCGCTTCGTGACCGATGCCACACGCATCGCGGCACGCTGGACGCTGCGTTTTGAGCAGTTGGCGCTGCCGCACATGGCCGCCACCGGCGTCAGCGGCCTGGACCTGCACCTCAAGCACGAGGGCGCCTGGCACTGGGTGGGCGCGGGCCGGCCGGAGACATTCCCGGACAACGAAGTGGCCCTGGTCAGCGAGGAGTTGGCCCCCGGGCGGCGCGAGTATGAGCTTTCCCTGCCGCTGTACAACGGCGTAGCGCGCGTGGAGATCGGCCTGCCGCGCGGGGCCGCGCTCGACCGGGCGCCGGCCTATGCGGCCGCGCGGAGCAAGCCCCTGTGCTTCTACGGCACCTCCATCGTCCAAGGCGCCTGCGCCGCGCGACCGGGCATGTGCCACACCGCGATCCTGGCGCGCCGGCTCGACTGGCCGCACTTGAACCTGGGCTTCTCCGGCAACGGCCGCCTCGAGCCGGAAGTGGCCGACCTCCTGGCGCAGGTCGATCCCGCCGCCTACATTCTCGACGCCGTGCCCAACAACCAGCCCGACGACGTGCGTGCGCGTCTGGGCCCCTTTGTCCGCCGCCTGCGCCGCGAGCACCCGTATACGCCCATTCTGCTGGTCGAGAGCATTCTCTATCAGCAGGGGATATTCGTGCCCGCGCATCGCCAGCGGTGCAATCAGAACAACCTCGCGCTGCGCCAGGTCCACGGCCAACTGCGCGACGAGGGCTGCCCAGCCCTGCACCTGGTCCCGGGCGAACATCTCCTGGGCGACGACGGGCAGGGCACCGTGGACGGCGCGCACCCCTCGGACCTGGGCTTCATACGCATCGCTGATGTGCTCGAGCCGCCGCTGCGCGCGGCGCTGGCGGCGAGCGTTACCGCTTGAAGCTGTGAACCGGCCCGACCGTTCGTGGGGTGCTGCGCGTCGCAGCGCTAAGTGGTGGCGGGTTGCTCGCTGTCACCCGTAAGCACGCTCGTCTCACCCTCCGTGCGGGCCACGACCACCGCGCCGACCGAGTCGGAGAAGATGTTCACCGCGGTGCGGCACATGTCCAAGGGACGATCAAAGACGAACAGAAGGCCCATGCCCAGGATCAGCGCCGGGGCCTCGGGCGGAAGCTGCGCCTGCACCGCCTGGAGGATGACGATGATGGCCACCAGCGACGCCGCGGGCACGCCCGCCACGCCGATGCTGGTGAGCAGGGCGGTGATGACGATCATGAACTGCTGGCCCAGGGTCAGCTCGACGCCGAAGGCCTGGCAGATGAAGATCGCCGCCACGCACTCGTACAGCGCCGTGCCGTCCATGTTGACGGTGGCGCCCAGGGGCAGGACGAAGCTGGCGGTCTTGCGGCTGACGCCGGCACGCTCCTCGACGCATTCCATGGTCAGCGGCAGCGTGGCGTTGCTGCTGGCGGTGCTGAAGGCGGTGATCAGCGCCGGCGCCATCGCCTTGTAGTGACGCCAGGGCTTGACCCGCGCCACCAGCAGCAGGATCAGCGACATGCTGACCACAAAGTGCAGTGCCAAGGCGACAAACACCACGCCGGCGAACTGGGCGATGCCCGTGAGGAACTGCGCGAAGCGTGCATCGGGCGCGAGTTTGGCGTATTGCTCGGCGACGGTGGCGACCAGCAGCCCCAGCACGCCGATCGGCGCCAGCGCCAGCACCACGTCGGTGATCTTCATGGTGATGTCGTAAATGCCCTGGGTCAGGCTGACCATGACCCGTTGCGGCTCGCCTCCCAGCCGCGCCAGAAAGAAGCCCGACACCAGCGACACGACGATCAGGCCCAGCAGTTGCCCCTCGGCGGCGGCGGCGACGGGGTTGGGCGGCACCATCTGGCGAAAGACGTTGAGGAAATCGCTGGCGGTCCGCCCCCCGGCACGCGCCTCGACCGCGCGTTGATCGCCCTCGAACGCCGACAGATCGCGGTTCTCCAAAATGCCCAGCCCCTGACTGTCCGTGCCCGGACTGACCAGGTTGACCAGCAGGAGACCGATGAGAATGGCGATGAGCGACGTGCAGGCGTAGTAGGCCAACGTCTTGGCGCCCAGCCGGCCCAGCCCCTGCCCCGCGCCCATGTTCACCACCGCCAGCACGATCGAACTGACCACCAGCGGGACGATGATCAACTGGAGCCCGCGCATGAACAGGTCGCCGACGAGCTGAAAGAAGATGAACCAGCCCGAGGCGCGGACGGTCTGCATGGCTTGGAGGCCCGCCTGCGCCGCGGGAACATCCGCGGGCAGTTGCTTGACCGCCCACAGGCCCAGCAGGTAACCGATCCCAGCGCCGATCACCATGCCCAGCAGGATCTGCCAGTGCAGCCGCCAGTGCCAGAATGCCCACGCCGGGGGGGTCGTCAGGTTGCGTCGCTCGTTGTCGGCCATGGAGTCGTTTCTCCGATGGGCCCGCCGCCGACCGGCGCCGCGCCGCTGGATGATAGGAACTGCGTCAGAGTAACAGAACTACGTCTAGCCAATGCGATCCGCATACTGCGCCAGCGTCAGTTCAAACGCCGCCAGCTTGATCGCAAAATGCTCCTCGACCTTACCGATCTGGCACGTCGAATCCTCCTGGCTCATGATCACCTGGTCGCGATTGAACGGCACGCCTGGCAGGCCGGCGATCAGCTTGGCGTACCAGGCCGGCACCGGCATGATGCGTTTGTTCCGCGCGCGCACGCCGGCTCTGGACAGGTGCTCTTTCACCGTGGCGTACAATTGTGGCCAGGTGTAGACGTCCGGCCCGCCTATCGGGTAGGTTTCCCGCTCGGAGCGCGGCAGGGTCAGCGCGGCGGCGAAGCAGCGGGCCAGATCCTCGATGTACACCGGCTGCAAGCGCCCGGCGCCGCCCCGGCCCAGCAATCCCGCACCGAAGTACGGGACGAACGGTGGGAACAGGTCGCACCAGAAACCTTTGACCATCTGCATGAACTCGCCGTCGGGCCCGTGAATGATCGACGGCCGAAAGATCGTCCACGCCAGGCCCTCGATCTCGCTGTTGCGCACCGCTTCTTCGGCACGCCACTTGGTCTGATGGTATTGGCTCACGGCGTTGGGGCGCGAGCCCAGCGCCGACATGTGGATCCAGCGCCGCACGCTCCCGCCGCGCTTGGCGGCCGCCAGCAGGTTGGCCGTCCCCTCCACGTGCACGTGCTCGAAGGTCTGGCCTTGCGCCGGCAGCTCCTTGATAATGCCCACGATGTGGATCACCGCCTGGGCGCCGACGACCAGTTGCGTCAGGGCTTCATGATTGTCCAAGTCGCCCTGGACGACGGTGAGGTTGGGGTCGGGCGGCAGCTCGCGTGGCAGGCGCGCCAGGACGCGCACCTGGTGCCCCGCCGCCAGCACTTGGCGCAGCACGTGCCGACCGACGAAGCCGGTCGCACCCGTGATCGCCACCGTCAGTCCTGCGTCGGCCATGTTGGCTATCCCTCACCTGCCACGATTGCGATAAGATGCGCGATCCACGCTGCCTGAAAGGCGTGGCGGTATAGTACGGGTCGGGTAAGGAGTGTTCAATTGCGCAAGAGCAGCCGTCCGTTGGTGATCGCATCGCGTCGCAGTCCCCTGGCGCGCGCGCAGACTCAGGCTGTGGCCAAGCTTTTTGCCGCGCGCGATCCGGAGTTGAAGATTAAATTCAAGTGGATGGAGTCGGAGGGGGACGTGCAGACGCAGGCGGTGCTGGCGGAGCAGGGGGGCAAGGGGCTGTTCGCGCGGGCGATCGAGCGGGCGCTGTTGCGTGGGGAAGCGGACTTGGCGGTGCATAGCGCCAAGGACTTGCCGGCGGCGGCGACGCCGGGGCTGACCATCGCCGCCACGCCGCCCCGCGCCGATGTGCGCGACTGCCTGATCACCCGCGAGGGCCTCGACTCCATCGCTGCCCTGCCGCACGGCGCCAAGGTGGGCACTTCCAGTCCCCGCCGCGCCGCGCAGCTCAAACGCCTGCGTCCGGACCTGGATATTCAACCGCTGCGCGGCAACATCGAAACGCGCTTGCGCAAGGTGCTCGAAGAGAACGTGTGCGACGCCACGCTGCTGGCCGTTGCCGGGCTGACCCGCGGGGGTCTGGCCAAGCATGCCCTGCACGCGATCGATACGGCCGTCATGTTGCCCGCCGCGTGCCAGGGGGCCTTGGCGCTGCAGTGCCGCAACGATGACCACACAACCCTGTTGCGTTGCCTGCCGGTCAACGATGCCGCCACGGCCCAGGCGGTGCACGCCGAGCGCCAGGTCATCGCGGCCCTGGAGGGTGATTGCCACTCCGCCATCGCCGTGCTGGTGGAGGCGCTAGAGCCGCCCGCCGAGCCCGGCGCCGACACGGCGAGGCGGGATCGTCATAGCCCGTATGTTCGGCTGCGTGCCCGCGTACTGTCGCCCGATGGTGCCGCGATGATCACATTTGAAGAAGCGGCGCCGCTGCGGCAGTTGGGCAAGCTGGTTGGCCGCGCAATTGCGTCGCTCAAGGAGCAAGGGGCGGTGGATTTGCTGCGTCCGTGTTAAGTGGGCCGCCCACAAACCGTGCACCATAATGCCCGCCTACGAAGTCAACTTCGACGGCCTGGTAGGCCCGACGCATAACTATGCCGGGCTGTCGCGGGGCAACGTTGCCTCGCAGCGGCACGGCGGGGAGACATCCAATCCGCGTGCCGCGGCGCTGGAAGGCCTGGCGAAGATGAAAGTGTTGGCGGAGATGGGCGCCGTCCAGGCGGTGCTGCCGCCGCATGAGCGACCCAGCGTGGCGACGCTGCGCCGGCTGGGCTTTGCCGGCGGTGATGCCCAGGTGTTGGCCGCCGCCGGGCGTGAGGCGCCGCATCTGCTGGCAGCCTGTTGCAGCGCCTCGGCCATGTGGGCCGCCAACGCCGCGACCGTGTCACCCAGTACCGATACCGCCGATGGCCGCGTGCATGTGACACCGGCGAACTTAGCGCATCATCTGCATCGATCGATCGAAGCAGAAACGACCGCGGCGGTGCTGCGGGCGATCTTCGCTGATACGGCACACTTTGTCGTGCACGATCCGCTGCCGGCAACGCCGGCGCTGCACGATGAAGGGGCGGCCAACCACACGCGCCTGGCGATGTCGCACGGCGGAGCGGGCATTGAGCTATTCGTATATGGGCGCTGCGGCCCCCTCTCCCCCGGGGAGAGGGCTGGGGTGAGGGGACCAAGGGATGACAATGGCCAAGGGATAACACTGCGGCATCCGACGGCGAACGACTTACACTCGCCCCACTCACCCCTGGATCCCCTCACCCGGCCTCGCGGACTCGGCCACCCTCTCCCCGGGGGAGAGGGGGCTCGTTATCCCGCCCGCCAGACCCTCGACGCCTCCCGCGCCATTGCTCGCCTGCACCAACTCGACCCGGCGCGCACCCTCTTCGCCGGCCAGCATCCCGACGCCATCGACGCCGGCGTGTTTCATAGCGACGTCGCGGCGGTGGGCCATCTCAACGTCTTGTTCTGTCACGAACGCGCGTGGGTCGATCAATCGGCCCTGCTCGACGACCTGCGGCAGCGTTTTGCGCAACACTGCCACGGTGAACTGCTCATCCTCCTTGTTCGCGAAGATGAAGTGTCGCTGGCCGACGCGGTGGACACCTATCTGTTCAACAGCCAGCTCGTCAGCCGGCCCGACGGCGCTATGGCCCTGATCGCGCCATCCGAGTGTGCCCAACGCGAATCGACGCGGCGGTACCTCGACGGCCTGCTCGAACAGGCGAACCACCCGATCCGCCAGGTGCGTTATGTGGACGTGCGTCAGAGCATGCGCAACGGCGGCGGCCCGGCGTGCCTGCGTTTGCGCGTGGTGTTGACCGATACGCAGTTGGCGGCGATGCACCAGGGCGTGCGCTTCACCGATGCGCTGTATGAGCGACTGACAGAATCGGTGACGCGGCATTTTCGAGAGCGGCTGTCGCCCGCCGATCTGGCGGACCTCGCCTTGCTGGAAGAGAGCCGGGCGGCGATGGCGGAGTTGATGCAGATCATGAAACTGCCCGACCTTTGAGGAACCAAGGCGCCATGACCGAAGCTAGCGACGAACAAACCAAGCAAGGAGTCGCGCTGGCGGTGGCGGCCGACCCGCCGGAGCAGACCGAGCTCTTGCGTGCCGCGGCGCGGCTGGCGGTGGACCTGGATTTGCCCCTGGTCGAGAAACCCGTCAAGAGCGGCTACGACATGCTTCTCACGGCGACTCCCGGACGATTGGAGCTGCGCATCCTGCGTGGCGATGCCCAACTCAAGGGCGGCAAGGCGGTGGCGGTCGAGCTCGACGCCCTTGACACGACCTCGCCCGCCGGCCGATCGCTCAAGCAACCGATCGCCAAGGCCATCGGGCTCAAGCGGCTCAAGGACCTGCCCATCACGGTGATCGACGCGACGGCTGGCTGGGGCGAAGACGCCTGGCTGCTGGCGTCGCTGGGTTGCCATGTGCTGGCGGTCGAGCGGCACCCGGTGGTGGCGACCCTGCTGCGCGACGGCCTGCTCCGCGCCGGTGCGGCTCAGCCAGCCATGCTCTCGCGCCTCAGCGTCGTCACCGCCGATGCCCGGCATCTGCTGCGCCGCATCGCCCGACGGCACGAAGATGAACAGGCCTTGCGCGACCTGCCGGCGTCGATGCGTGATTTTCTCGAACCCGATGTGGTCTATCTGGACCCGATGTTTCCCGGGGCCGACGCGCGCAAAGCCGCCGAACGCAAGCCGCTGCGCGTGCTGCGCAAACTGGTGGGCGACGATGGCGATGCACGGGAACTGTTCGACTGGGCTCTGCTCGTGGCGCGGCGAAGGGTGGTGGTTAAGCGGCCCAATAAGGCGCCGCCGATCCGCGAGGCGGACCCCAAACCGACCACCGCGTTCGCGGGCAAAGGATTTCGGTTTGATGTGTACGTGGTGAAGTAGAAAGTCGAGAATGCAACGCCACGCCGACGCTGAGTCCGCGAAGCGTCTGGTACTAGGCGCTTCGCAAAGCCTCAGCGTCGGCGTTTGTGAGAAATCAGAAATCAGAAATTGTTCACGCGATAATCGAGCAGCAGATCGTGTTCAATGCGTTTGACGCTGTGCAACGTCAGCTTGTGAGCATGATGCATGTGCAGCAATTCACGGCCCACGACAGCGGGCAATGCCTGGGCATCGCCGACGATCATCGGCGCGACGAACGCCAGAACCTGATCGACCAGATGCTCCTCCAACATCGTGCCGATAAGCGTGGCGCCGCCCTCGACCAGGACGTTGGTCGCCGCATGTTGCTGAGCCAGGTGATTCATCAGCGGCGTCAGCGCCAGGCGCCCGGGCAATTCCGTCGCAGTGGGCAAGCCAATGATCTCGACGCCTTGTGCGCGTAGTTGCCCGACGCGATCCGTCGGTTGGTTCAGCAGCGTCTGCCGCACCGCCAGGGTCAGTGGCGCCGACCCGAGCGTGCGCAACAGCGCCGCCGATTCGGGCAATCGCAGATCAGGATCGACGACCACCCGGCGTGCGATGCGGCACACGCGCACGTCGCGGGCGGTGAGTTGCGGATCATCCGCCAGCACGGTGCGGATGCCGACCATCACCGCATCGACGCGGGCGCGCAGGCGATGCACCAGCATGCGTGAGTTGGGGTTACTGATCCACTTACTCTCACCGCTGCGGGTGGCGGTGCGGCCATCGAGGGTCTGGGCCCACTTGGCGATTGTCCAAGGCCGGCCGGTCGCGACGCGCTTGATGAACGGCGCGTTGAGTTCCCGCGACTGGTCTTCCTCGATGCCGACCTCGACGTCGATGCCCGCCTGACGCAGGGCGGCAATGCCCCGGCCGGCGACGAGCGGAAAGGGATCGGCCATGGCGACGACCACGCGGCGCGGGCGGGCGGCGATGAGCGCCTCGGTGCAGGGCGGCGTCTTGCCGTGGTGGCAGCAAGGCTCCAATGTCACATACAAGTCGCAGGCGGAAACATTCACGCTGCGCTGGGCCGCCTGCCGCAGTGCGACGATCTCCGCGTGCGGCCCACCAAAGTGCTGGTGCCACCCCTGGGCCACGACCGCGCCGTCTCGCGCCAGCACGCAACCTACCATCGGGTTGGGCTCGACACGCCCCTGCCCACGCCGCGCCAGCCGCAGGGCCCGCCGCATGAATTTGACATGCTCTGTCGCGATCATCGTCTGCCTAGCATACACTTTGGAGTGCGGCGGCAACGACGCCGCTTTGGCTTGCGGCGGAGCCGCCAGCGCTTGTGCGGCGCTTTACGGCAAGCCAAAGACGCTTTCGCGTCAAGCCAAAGCGGTGTCGCAGCCACCGCACTCCATAAAGGAGTCCCATCATGAAGCTCTTGCTCAAGATCGTCGTCGCGGCGTTCATCCTCGTGGTGCTGGTCATCGCGGGGTTGGTGCTCTACATCGATCACATCGCCCTGCGCGGGGTCGAGCACAGTGCCAGTAGCGCCCTGGGCGTGAACACCACGTTGCGCTCGATCCATTTAGGCCTGCTCTCGGGCGGAGCGTCGATGGATGAGATGAAGGTCTCCAATCCCCAGGGGTTCAAGACCAACCATTTCCTTAAGTTCGACACCAGCGAGGTGAAGGTGTCGCTGGGCTCGCTCACCAGCGACTTGGTGGAGATTCCCAGCCTGATCATCAGTGACATCGACATCAACCTGGAGAAGGACGCCAAGGGGCAGGCGAACTACAAGGTGATTCTGGACAGCATGAAAAAGACGGACGACGGTCAGAAGCCCGCCGCCAAGGAGGGCAAGAAATACGTGATCCGCCAGGTGGTGTTCAAGAACGTATCGGTGCATGCGGACGTGGTGCAGATAGGCGGATTGTTCAAGCCCGTGACGGTGACAGTGCCGGAGATCAGGCTCCAGAACGTGGGCAGCGGGGGTGACAACGCCAAGGCCATGTCGGAGGTGACGAGCATTTTCGTGCACGCGATTCTGGACCAGGCAATCAAGGCGGGGATGGGCATTTTGCCGGCGGATATCACCGCGGACGTGACGGCGCAGATGGCCAAGCTCGAGCCGCTCAAGAACCTGGGCGTGGGCACGATCGAGACGCTGGGCAAGATCGGCCAAAGCGGGTTGGACCTGGAGAAGCAGGCGCAGAACTTCCAGGAACTGGGCAAGAAAGCCACCGAGTCGAGCGACCAGGTCGGTAAGACACTGGAGGAATTGGGCGGCGGTTTACTGGGCGGAGACAAGAAGAAGCCAGAGCAGAATAAGTGAGTGACGCCCGCGAGCCGGGCCGTCTCGGCCCCGGTAAGCGACCTCACGCCACCGCCATCGCCGCCGGCTCGCACACGAGCATGGCGACGGTGGTGTCCGTCAGGGCGTCGCGCACGCGGCGGGCTACATCCTGGCACACCGCGTGAAGCACCTGCATATTGGCGACGCCGTTCCGGCCCAGATGCAGTGGAGCGCCGGCGCCGATCGGCCCGTCAATGGCTTCGACAATCTGCAGCAACGTCACCTCGTGCGCCGGTTGGACCAGGCGATAGCCGCCTCCCCGCCCCAGTTGGCTCTGGAGAATGTTGTGCCGCGCCAGGCATTGGAGAATCTTCAGGGTGCTGTCGGTGGGGATGCCCAGATGCCGCGCCACCTGTCGCGCCTGGATGATGCGGCCGAAGTTGCCGCCCGCCAGGTGCGCCACCGCCAGCGCCGCCAGGGCCGAGGTCTTGCTCAGTTTCATCGCGGCACCCACTGCGCATGCCCGGAGGCGACCGCCTGACCGATTGTGTACCCCATGGTGCTGCTCCCTCAGAGGGGGCACGGTGAACAGAGCCCTGCCGCCGTACCCGATGCTCGGGTGAGATTACCGAACCGGATCAAGGTTCGGGCCATCGAGCGTCAGGGATCGATGGGCGGTAGAACATTCACGCCTACGGACAAGGCAGGGTCCGCGCGGAGGGTCGAAGTCCGGCGAGGGGAAATCACCTCGGATAGACTCGACTGTAAGGTTCATATCGGCCCAAAGGTGACCAGCGCATTAACGAGTACCTTGCTGTCGGCGGCGTGCGTTGTTTCACGGCCCAGCCCGGCTGAACTGTCAAGGGATCGTGGAGGTGGTTACAAAAAAAGCCCGCGTCACGGGGACGCGGGCTTGATGGAATTGGCATGGTGTCGGCGTTTAGGCGCTGAACGAACTGCCGCAGCCGCAGGAACTGGTCGCATTGGGGTTGTTGAAGACAAAGCCCCGGCCCATGACTTCGTCCTTGAAGTCGATGGTGGTGCCGTTGAGATACAAGTAGCTTTTGGGGTCGCAGACGACCTTGATGCCGTTGGCTTCAAAGGATTCGTCGTTGTCGCGGGCCTGTTCGGTCAGGTCGAGGATGTAGGAGAATCCAGAGCATCCGCCGCCCTTGACCCCGACGCGGAGACGGATCTTCTCGGCGTCCAGTTCCTGCTGCTGGATGATGTTTCTGATTTCGCGAGCGGCGGTTTCCGACAACTGAATGGCCATGTTTTCCTTGCTCCCTGGTAGGCCGGGCCGTGTGGGCGCCGGCGGTTTGTTCGAATCATTATAGGTAGTCGGCTGGATCGGCGGTAGGACATCACCGCACAAATGGTCGCGGTGATCTTAGACGCAGCAGGCGGCAGGTTCAATACGGCCGGCACAGAAGAGGCGCTCGGCCACAGGATGGCCGCGACGAATGGGGATATCTGCGCACAAAAAAACCCCCGGAAACGCGACCCCGGAAGCCGACGAGCCCCGGAATTAACCGAACCCCCAGTCACCGAGTCCCCGAAAAAAATCGCAGCCGGGGTCCCCCCGCTTTCAACCTCTCCAGACCCATAGGTTCCAAAACCCAACCCCGGCCGCCCACTCCCCCCTCGCGCGTCTCCACCCGGACCCGGACCCCGGCCCACCCGGCCCACCCGAAACCCCGGCCCCCGTGCATCCCCG
>JBBDMX010000108.1:0-11399 GCA_040878035.1 Phycisphaeraceae bacterium
CAAGTTAGCGTTCTGTTAACAATTCATGGGCGATTTGTTACGGACAGCATTGCCTCAGAAGGGAGAGGGGGCCGGAGCTTTCCTCTCGTGTGTCGATGAGACCTCCCACGACTAGGAGGTTGACGATGTCGCCCGAAGAAGTTGCGGCGCCGGGTAATCCGTTTGCTTCGTTCTGGGAAGCGTTTTCGTGCTGCCTGGGCAAGCGTCCGAGTTTTGCCGGGCCTTGAATTGCCTCTGCAACCGCTGGCTTGAACGCCGCCGCGACTGCTCGCCCCTTGAGCACGGCTTCCGCGTCATCGCCTACCATCAAGAACCCAACGCCGCCGGCAAACGCACGCGATTGAACCAATCCACGGATTCGTCATAGCGCTGTAGTAATCATGTTCGCCAGCTACGCGCCGATGACGCTTCTACTGCGACGCATCGAGGCCACGGGGTTATGAAGGGGCTTTGCCTCCCCATCGCGCGCTCCCAACCCCTCGCATGCCCGGTAGCCCCGGGGTATCCTGTCACCCCATTGAATTTCTAAAGGGCCACGCACGATGAAAATCTACATTCTCGCTGACATGGAAGGCATCTCCGGCATCCGCAAGGTGGAGGAAGTGGCGCTGGGCCAGAATCATGTGCCTTCCGAGTATGCCTACGGCCGCAAGTTGATGATGGATGAGATCAACCAGGCCGTCGCCGGTTGCTTTGACGGCGGCGCGACCGAAGTGGTCGCCTGCGATACGCATGGCGGGGGCGGACAGGTGCAACTGGGCGACATGGACGAGCGCGCCGTTTACGAAACGCCGGTCAACGGCAACCCCATGCCCGCGCTGGACAGTTCCTTTGCCGGGCTGATTCTCATCGGGCACCACGCCATGGCCGGCACCGCCGACGCCTTCCTCGAGCACACCATGAGCGGGCCCACGATCCACCACTGGAAGATGAACGGGCAATCCATCGGTGAGATCGCCATTGAGGCGGGCTATGCCGGCCATTTCAACGTCCCGCTCATCATGGTCAGCGGCGATGCGGCGGTGTGTGCCGAGGCCAAGGCGTTTTTCGGGGACATCGAAACGGCCTGTGTGAAGTGGGGGATCAGCCGGCATCGCGCCCGCTGCCTGGCCGCCAAGGCGGGGTGCAAACTGGTGCGGCAGGCGTGCCGGCGCGCCGTGGAGCGTGCCGGCCAGGGCGCTTTTGCGCCCTATCGCCCGGCGACGCCGCTGACGATGGAGATCGAGTTCCAGCGCAACGATTATGCCGATGCGACCGCCAACAATCCCGCCTTCGAGCGCACCGGTGGGCGGACGATCCGTTGGACGGCACACGACCTGCGGCAGATGCGGATCGCGTGATGGCGGCTGTAACGGGGGTTTGGCACAGACCGGACGGCCCTTTCAGAAACCTGCGCGCGAGTGCTCTAGAGGGCGGTGACGGCGCGGCTTAGTATTAGATTTAATGATATTGTCTATTTTGACATAAGTCACACTTATGCTATCATTCCGCCTGTGGACACTCTGCGTCTATTTTGCGACCTTGCGGCATGCCGCAGCTTCAGCCAGGCGGCGGGGCGGCATGGCGTGACCCAGTCGGCTGCCAGCCAGCGGATTAACCGCCTGGAGAAACGCCTGGGCCTGACCCTGGTGGATCGCAGCGTGCGTCCGTTGGTGCTGACGCCGGCGGGTGAGGAATTCGCCCGCGAGTGCCGCGAGATCCTCGAACGCTACGACGTGCTGGAGCGGCGGATCGCCAAGCTCAAGCCCCAGTCCGGCGGCGAAGTGGTCGTGTCGGCCATTTATTCGGCGGGCATCGATCTGCTCAACCAGGTCAAGGAGTCCTTCGAGCAGAAGCATCCGCGCGTGACGGTGCGTGTGGACTATCGCCGGCCGCAGGAAGTGTACGACGCGGTGCGCCAGGACCGTTGCGACCTGGGCATTCTCTCGTACCCGCAGCGCTGGCCGGAGGTCGGCGTGATTCCGCTGCGACACGAGCGGATGGCGGTGGTGTGCCACCCGCGGCACAAGCTGGCGCAATATGAGGTGGTGCAGGCGTCGGACCTGGATCGCTGGGCGATGCTGACCTTCGAGGCGAGCCTGCCGGTGGGCCGGCGGATTCGCCGGTATTTGCGCGAGCATCGCGCCGCGCCGCGCGTGCTCAATGTGTTTGACAACATCGACACGATCAAAAACGCGCTGGCGGTGACCGAGGCCTTTGCGATTCTGCCGCGGCGCACGGTATGGCGCGAGGCGGTAGCCGGCACGCTGGCGCTGGTGGAACTGGAGCCGGAGCTGCTGCGGCCGCTGGGCATCATCTACCACCGGGGGCGAAGGAGTAACGGCTCTTCGGCGGCGCCGTTTGGCGGCGTGGCGCAGGCGTTCGTCGATTACCTGCTTCAGCATGCCGGGCCCGGCGTGGACCTGGTGCAGGACATCGAGAATACCGCCGCCAAGTCCGGTCTGACCGCGGCCTCGGCCGGTAAAGATTAAGAATCCCTGGCCACCAAGCCGGGCCCGAGTCCGCAAGGCCCGGATTCTGTCCGCCCGGAGTCATGAGCAGGAAACCAGAGCGCGGATGCAGGGTCGGTTTGCGGCAGGGATGCCATGGTCAACACCTTGGCGAGGGACGAAGGCTTGAGGAAGGACGTGACGTATGAATGAGCAACAGGCGCTTGTGAATAAGTCGGCGGTGATGATCTCCGGCGAGCCCGCAAGGCCGGGCATGCCGGGGCTTGGCGCGGCGGGGGAGCCGAAAACGGGGTCAGCCCCCGTTTCGCCTGGCGCGCCGGGCAAGACCGGCTTGTATGACCCGACGAACGAGCATGACTCGTGCGGGGTGGGCTTTGTCGCCCACATCAAGGGCCAGGCCAGCCACGAGATTGTCACCGATGCGCTCAAGGTGCTGGTGGCGATGGAGCATCGCGGCGCCTGCGGGTGCGAAGTTAATACCGGTGACGGCGCGGGCATTCTGACGGCGTTGCCGCATGAGTTTCTGGCACGGATGGCGCGGGAGGAGCTGGGCGTCGAGTTGCCCGGCGCGGGTCGCTATGCCGTCGGCATCGTGTTTCTGCCGACGGATGACGCCGGCCGGGAGGCCTGCAAGGGCGTGCTGGAGAAATACGCGCGCAGTCAGAAGTTGGAGGTGCTGGGCTGGCGGCGCTTGCCCACGGACAACGCGATGATCGGCAAGACCGCCCTGGCGCGCGAGCCGGTGATGGAGCAGGTGTTCCTGGCCGCGCCCCAGGACATGGACCAGGCGGCGCTGGAGCGCAATCTCTACATCGCGCGCAAGCAGACCTTCCACGAAATCGGCCGCAGCAATATTGCGCAGAACGACCGCTACTACGTCTGCTCGCTGTCGTCCAAGGTGATGATCCACAAGGGCCAGCTCACCAGCACGCAGGTCGAGCAATATTTCAAGGACCTGTCGGCGCCGGACTTTAAGAGCCACCTGGCGATGGTGCACTCGCGATTCAGCACCAACACGTTCCCCTCGTGGGAGCGTGCCCAGCCGATGCGTTTCATGAGCCACAACGGCGAGATTAACACGCTGTGGGGCAACATCAACTGGATGCGCGCCCGCGAGGGTTTGTTCAAGAGCGACGACGCCCACTTCGGCGACGAGCTGTCGAAGATCTACCCGCTGATCGACCTGACCACCAGCGATTCGGGCGTGTTCGACAACGTGCTGGAGTTTCTGCTGATGGCGGGGCGCAGCCTGCCCGAAGCGGTGATGATGATGATCCCCGAGGCGTGGGAAAATCACGAGTCGATGCCGCCGTACAAGCGGGCGTTCTACGAGTATCACTCGTGCCTGATGGAGCCGTGGGACGGCCCGGCGTCGATTGCCTTCACCGACGGGTGCTACATCGGCGCGGTGCTCGACCGTAACGGCCTGCGCCCGTCGCGTTATTACGTGACGCATGACGATCGGGTGATCATGGCCAGCGAAGTGGGCGTGCTGGGTCTGCGGCCCGAGCAGGTCAAAGCCAAGGGCCGGCTCCAGCCGGGCAAGATGTTCCTGGTCAACTTCGAGGAAGGGCGCATCGTCGCCGACGAGGAACTGAAAAAGGGCATCGCCACGCGTCGGCCCTACGGGCAGTGGCTGCGCAACCAGCGCATCGAGCTGGCGGACCTGCACCCCAATCAGGAGCCGCACGGCTTTGACCCCGGCACGCTGTTGCAGCGGCTCCAGGCGTTCGGCTACACCGTCGAGCACCTGAACATGATCCTCTACCCCATGGTCACCAACGCCAAGGAGCCGCTAGGGTCGATGGGCAACGACGCGGCGCTGGCGTGCCTCAGCGATGAGCCGCGCCTGACCTACGACTACTTCAAGCAGCTCTTCGCCCAGGTGACCAACCCGCCCATCGACTCGACCCGCGAAGAGATCATCATGTCGCTCGAGTGCTTCATCGGGCCCGAGGGCAACCTGCTGGACACGACCGAGCAGCAGTGCCACCGCCTGCACGTGCCGCACCCGATTCTGTCTAACGAGCAGTTGGCGGCGCTGAAGCATGTGGACCATCGCGGGTGGCGGGCCAGGACGATTGATATCACGTTCGAGAAGCCGGAGGTGGGAGAGGCTAAGCCGCAAGCGGCCAAGGCGGCGCTGGTCGAGGCGCTGGATCGTATCTGCGCCGAAGCATCCGAGGCGATCAAGGACGGCTACTCGCTGATCGTGCTGTCGGACCGCGCCATGAGCGCCTTGCGCGTGCCTATCAGCTCGCTCTTGGCCGTGGGCGCGGTGCACCATCACCTGGTGCGCACCGCCGAGCGTACGAAGCTGGGCATCGTGCTCGAATCGGGCGAGGCACGCGAGGTGCACGACTTCTGCATGCTCGTGGGTTACGGCGCCGACGCGATCAACCCTTACCTGGCGTTTGAGGCGTGCTGGCAGATGGCGCGTGACGGCGTGATCCCCGCGGACGAGTTCAGCGATGAGGCCATCGTAGATAACTTCGTCAAGTCCATCGGCAAGGGCATGCTCAAGGTCATGGCCAAGATGGGCATCAGCACCTTGGCCAGCTACAAGGGCGCGCAGATTTTCGAGGCGGTGGGCTTGAACAGCGAGGTGGTGGATAAGTGTTTCACCGGCACCGCCAGCCGCATCCAGGGCGTGGGCTTTGACGTGCTCACCGCCGAGGCCATGCGCCGCCACGAGATCGGCTATCCCTCTCGCGACACCGTGCGCCTTTCGGTGCTGGCCAACCCCGGCGAGTACCACTGGCGCGCCGGAGGCACCGCCCACATGTGGAACCCGGGCACCATCGCCAGCCTCCAGGTGGCGGCGCGGTCCAACAGTCGCGACGCCTACTGGCAGTTCGCCAGGCAGGTCAACGAAGATGCCCATCGCCGCTGCACGTTGCGCGGCCTGCTCCAGTTCCGCTTCCCCAAAGCCGACGGCTCGCCCGCCCTCCCGCTCGACGAAGTCGAGCCGGTCGCCAGCATCGTCAAGCGCTTCCGCACCGGGGCGATGAGCTATGGCTCGATCAGCAAGGAAGCGCACGAAACCCTGGCGGTGGCGATGAACCGCATGGGCGGGCGCAGCAACACTGGCGAAGGTGGCGAGGACATGGAACGCTGGACGCCCATGGCAAACGGCGACTCGAAGAACAGCGCCATCAAGCAGGTGGCGTCGGGCCGCTTCGGCGTGACCATCAGCTACCTGGCCAACGCCCGCGAGCTACAGATCAAGATGGCGCAGGGCGCCAAGCCCGGCGAGGGCGGCGAACTGCCCGGGCACAAGGTCAGCAAGGACATCGCGCGCACGCGGCACACCACGCCGGGCGTCATGCTGATTTCCCCGCCGCCGCACCATGACATCTATTCGATCGAAGACCTGGCGCAGCTCATCTACGACCTGAAGAACTCCAACCCCGAGGCCGGCGTGAGCGTGAAGCTGGTGTCGGAGGTCGGCGTGGGCACGATCGCCGCGGGCGTCGCCAAGGCGCACGCGGATCACATTCTCATCAGCGGCCATGAAGGTGGCACGGGCGCCAGCCCGCTGACGGGCATGAAGCACGCCGGCCTGCCGTGGGAACTGGGCATCGCCGAGACGCACCAGACCCTGGTGCTCAACGACCTGCGCAGCCGGGTCACCTTGGAGACCGACGGCCAGCTCAAGACCGGTCGGGACATCGTGATCGCCGCCATGCTGGGCGCCGAGGAATACGGCATGTCCACCGCGCCCTTGATCGTGCTGGGCTGCATCATGATGCGCAAGTGCCATCTGAACACCTGCCCGGTGGGCATCGCCACGCAGGACCCCGAGCTGCGCAAGAAGTTCGCCGGCAAGCCCGAACACGTGGTCAACTACCTGTTCATGGTGGCCGAGGAAGCCCGGCAGATCATGGCGCAACTGGGCATTCGCACCTGGAACGAGTTGATCGGCCGGGTGGATCTGCTCGATGTTGATGACGCGATCGGTCACTGGAAGGCCAAGGGTCTTGACCTGTCGCCGATTCTGGCGATGGCGCAGAAGCCGCACGAGGGCGTGCAGGTGCGCAAGGTCATGGAACAGGATCATGGCCTGGCGCAGTCGCTGGACCGCCGGCTGATCGAACTGGCTCGCATCGCCCTGGATTCGGGCAAGCCCGTGAGCCTCAACCTGCCCATCCGCAACGTCAACCGCACCGTGGGCACCACGCTGTCTAACCGCCTGGTTTGTCGCCATGGCGCGGGCGGCCTGCCCGAGGACACGATCTACCTCAAGTTCAACGGCTCGGCGGGGCAGAGCCTGGGCGCCTGGCTGGCGCCGGGCATCACCATCGAGCTCGAAGGCGACGCCAACGATTACGTGGGCAAAGGCCTCTGTGGCGGACGACTGGTGATCTATCCGCCCAAGACCTCGACCTTCCAAGCCGAGGAAAACGTGATCATCGGCAACGTGGCGCTGTACGGCGCGACTTCGGGCTACGCCTTTTTCCGCGGCGTGGCGGCCGAACGCTTTGCCGTGCGGAACTCGGGCGCGCATGCCGTCATCGAAGGCGTGGGCGACCACGGCTGCGAGTACATGACCGGCGGACGCGTCGTCATCCTGGGCAAGACCGGACGCAACTTCGCCGCGGGGATGTCCGGCGGCATCGCCTACGTCTGGGACGTTGACGGCAACTTCCTCCAGAACTGTAACCTGGGCATGGTCGAACTCGAAAGACTCGACAAGCCCCACGACATCGATGAGGCCCGCGGCCTCATCACCATGCATCAGACCTACACCGGCTCGACCGTCGCCCAGCACGTGCTTGGCAACTGGGACCAGGTCGTGACGCAGTTCGTCAAGGTCATGCCCAGCGACTACAAGCGCATCCTCGAATCCATCGAGGAAGAGGAACTGCTCAACGCCGCGGCACACAGCGAGGTGGGCGTGACGATCCCCAGTGCCTGAGCAGAGAGGAATGAAACACGGATGAACGCGGATGAACACGGATTAAAGACGGAAGAAACAAGGATGAACATGATGGACATGATGCCGGAATGACGAACGGGTGTGATGCGACATCATGTGCGTCATGTCCATCATTGTTCCCTCTTTTTCCGTGTTCATCCGTGTTCATCCCTGTTACCTCTTCTTCAAGTTGAGTGACCCCGGAGACCCCGGACCTCGGAGTTTTATTGATGGGTAAGCCCACAGGATTCAAGGAATACGCGCGTCAGACGGTGCCGTTCCAGTCACCCGAGACGCGCATTCACAACTACAACGAGTTCCACGAGCACGTGGAGGAAGACCACCTGCGCACGCAGGGCGCCCGCTGCATGGACTGCGGTGTGCCGTTCTGCCAGTCCGATACCGGCTGTCCGGTCGACAACCTGATCCCCGAGTGGAACGACCTAGTCTACCGCGGCGAGTGGCGCGATGCCCTGGATCGGCTGCACAAGACCAACAACTTCCCCGAGTTCACCGGGCGGGTCTGCCCGGCGCCGTGCGAAGGCGCGTGCGTGCTAGGCATCATCGACCCGCCGGTGACCATCAAGAACATCGAGGCGGCGATCATCGATCGGGGCTTTGAGGAGGGCTGGGTGGCCCCCCGGAAGCCGACGACGCGGACAGGTAAGAAGGTCGCCGTGATCGGTTCCGGTCCGGCCGGGCTCGCCGCCGCGGCGCAGCTCAATAGCGTTGGCCACAGCGTCACCGTCTACGAACGCGCCGACCGCATCGGCGGGCTACTCATGTACGGCATCCCCAACATGAAGCTGGACAAAAACACCGTCCAACGTCGCATCGATCTGCTGGCCGAGGAAGGCGTCGAGTTTGTCACCAACGCGCACGTGGGCTTCGGCGATGGGCAGGGCCACTGGCAGAGCGGCTTTGCCGCGCCCAATGAGGCCAAGCACATCGACATCAACGAACTTCGTCGGCAGTTCGACGCCGTGCTCATCGCCACCGGCGCCACCAAGCCGCGCGACCTACCCATCCCCGGCCGAAACCTGGCGGGCATCTATCCCGCCATGGAGTTCCTGCACAACAACACCAAGACGCTCCTGGACGGCAAGGAGACCGACACGTTCATCAGCGCCAAGGACAAGCATGTCGTCGTGATCGGCGGCGGCGACACCGGCTGCGACTGCATCGGCACGTCCATGCGTCACGGGTGCAGGAGCCTGGTCAACTTCGAGCTATTGCCCAAGCCGCCCGCCGAACGCGCCGCTGACAACCCCTGGCCCACATGGCCCCGCATCTATCGCGTGGACTACGGCCACGAAGAAGTCGCCGCCATCTTCGGCAACGACCCGCGCGAGTACTGCGTGCTCTCCAAGGAGTTCGTCGACGACGGCAACGGGCACGTCAAGGCGATCAAGACCGTGCGCGTGCAATGGAAGAAGGATGCCGCGGGCAAGTTCGTGATGAACGAAGTACCCGGTAGCGAGCAGACCTTCGAGGCGGATCTCGTGCTATTGGCGATGGGCTTCCTGGGCCCGGAGGAGGCGCCCGCCAAGGCGCTGGGCTTGAAGACCGACCCGCGCAGCAACATCGCCGCCGACTACGGCAAGTACGCCACGAGCATGGCGGGCGTCTATGCCGCCGGCGACTGCCGCCGCGGGCAATCCCTGGTCGTCTGGGCCATCAACGAAGGCCGGGGCGCGGCGAGGGAAGTCGATCGCTACCTGATGGGCAGCACGACGCTGGTGTGAGTGCGTCCTCTAAGAAGCGCCGCGACTTGTCGCGGCTCATGTGAAAGACGCGACAAGTCGCGGCGCTTCATAAGGAGACGATCGCGACGTCGGGTTACTTCGCCCACTCGACGCTGTAGCTCTTGACCACCGCGCCGGGGCCGCAGTTGATCGTGTAGGTGTCGCTGGGCTTGCGGATCACCTGCGTGTGCTGTTTTTCGCTGCCGCCTTCGGTCCAGACGTAGGCGATCTGCAAAGGCTGGAACCCGCCGTGCGGCTCGGCGTAGTCGGCGTCGATGCGGAAGTCGAACATCGCCGTGGTGTTGGACTGTGTGCCGGCGAGCTTGACCAGCGCCTTGCTGGTGCGGGTCGGGACCTTGTCAAACACGGTGTAGCGGGTCATGCCCACGTGTGGGCCGGGCAACGTGTCGGCCTCCTGCCAGGTCTTGCCATCGTCGAAGCTGACGCTCAGTGTGAAACCATCGCGCTTATCACGAGCGCGGTAGTGCGAGCTGAAGCGCAGGCGCTGCATGTCGCCGGGCGTTTCGACGGTGAACACCGCTTCGCCCTTGCCGCCGGTGAGGCGCAGATTTTCGCCGATGCCGTCGAGTTGCGGCTTGAACGCGGCGATTGTCAGTGCGCCCTTGGCCGCGGCCTCGGGGTTGACCGCGCCTTCGAGCGTGATCGTGCCTTCCTGCGGGCCGGTGTTCACCGCGATCTGGTTGGCGCCTTCCTTGACCACCGGCAACGCCGCCTGCGAGCATTGGAAGTCCAACGTGCTACGGATCGAATCGATCTTCAGTTTGCCCGCCAACTCGAACTTCAATTGGAAGTCATAGTGGCCGCGGATCAACTCAGTCAGATCCTCCGTGTGAGGATCGCTGCCGGTCAGAACGGTCAGCACTTTCCAGTCCAGCCCATTGTTGTCGCTATAGCTGATCGTCATGCCGCCATCGCGTATCGTAGGATCGATCTGGACTTCGCCTTTGACGTACACATAACTGCTGGGGAATCGCAGTACGAACGCCCCGGGTTTATTCGAATCCACGGGGCCGGCATCATTACCGCGAACGGACTGCACACCGATGTTCTCGACGGACAGAGCCACGCGGTCCAGGTGCGCCAGAGGCACGTCCCACTCGATCGTCCCATCGCCCACGCGCGCCGGCGCCTGGTCTCCAAGCTTGCCCTGGAGTCCCAGGCTCTTGCGGCTCAGCAGTTCCTTGTAGTAGCTGGGCGTCATGTCGTTGGTGTATTCGATGCCGCGACTGTAGAAGTTACGGGTGATCTTTTCACCTTCGCGGAGTTGTACGTTGAGTTGATAACCCATGGTCGAGCCGAACTCGAACACGGTGCCGACCTTGTAATATTCCTGCATGGTCGAGGGCCAGCCGTGCCAGCCGGCGCTGTTGACGCCGTTCTCGCCGTAGAAGTCGGTGGCGGTGGCCAGCAGGGGCGGGCCCTTCTTCCATCCGCCGTTGGCGGCAAAATCGCGCAGGGCCTTGTCCTTGCCCGCCAGTTCCGGGTTGTCCTTGAGCCATTCGCGCACGGCCTGGTTGATCTCGTCCACGCTCGCCAGCGCGCCGTCGGGCTTGACGAAGTAGTTCATCACTGAGCAGTCCACCAGGTGCCAGGCGTCGCCGTACCAGATCTCCGGCACGCTGTGGGCCGTGATGTTGCGCCCGCGCGCGGTCATCCCCAGGTATCGCGCCAGACCCGAGACTTCGCCCGACACGCAGCAGCATTGCCCGTAGCCGTAGACATGGATCGTCTTGAGCGGATCGTGCACGTGTCCGCCGTTCTCCGACGGAGGATTGGCCTGATGACGGTAGCGCACCAGCGTGTTGAAGATGGCGATGGCCTGGTCCTGCTCGCTCATGCCGGGCTTGATGTACGCCTTGCGCCAAGCCTCGAGCGTTGACAGGTCCTCGGACTTGTCGGAAACCACGTTGATGTGGCTGACGACGCCGACGTTCGAGCCTTGCGCCTGCGCCTCGGCGGCTGTGAACACGACGGCGCTGAGTGTCAGCGCCGTGGCCAATTGGGTCATACCTTCAATGCAGGTCATGGTGAACTCCGGGAGTTTCTGGGGATGCCGGTTGGCGTGCTTGGGGACGTAGGGTCGTGCGTGCCTGGGGCCTGCCATGGTAGCAGTGAAGTCGGCCCCCATAGCCAGAACGTAGGGCGAAACCGGCTTGTTTCATGCTAATCGGAAATATCCATGGAAAGACGGCCCAGTACAGGTCATGCGACCCAGGGCAATTGCATATGGCTTTTCCGGTCCCTCTCCCTTCTGAGGGAGAGGTT
>JBBDMX010000109.1:0-53983 GCA_040878035.1 Phycisphaeraceae bacterium
GACCTTCCCCGCCGCTCTACGTTATCCTAAATTGGTCGCGTGACAATGCACTAGGGACCTCGTCTGCAGAACCAAATGCCAGATCGCTGGGGGAAGGAAGAAACGCTGTTTCGATATAATGATGACCGAAAGGGCCATCCATGATTGAACTCGATCTGATGCCGATCCTTTTTCAGGAAGCCAGAGGAGCGGATCTGAGCGTTGGCCGCGACTGTGAACGTGAAGTTCGTGACTTCATCACCCCGCAGGATCAACTTTACCAAGCAAGCACACCTGAGGTGCGCCAACAAATTTCGGAGAATTTCCGGCGATTCGTAAAAGCTATGATAGATGAGGCGAAGCGGCGCGGATTGCCTGAACTGCGCGAGTCTACCTTTCATGCGGCTCGTGCCGGCATTTGTCCACTTTTCCCGTTCTGCTGACATGGACGAACGAACAAGCAATACATTCGAGTTCGCAAAAGAGAGCACGACGCAATTGATTGCGCTTGCTACTGGCGTGATGGCTTTGACGATCACGTTTGCCAGCGATCTCGTGCCAGAAGGTAAAAATAATTACATTTGGCTGATGAAGGCTTCGTGGGTGTTCTACTTCATTTCGATTTTGGGCGGCGTATGGATGCTTCATGCGATGACGGGCACATTGTGTAATGGCCCTGATGACCTCAGACATGGACACCTATTCTCCTGCAACATTCGTTTACCATCATTCGTTCAGATCATTGCCTTCATCTTGGGGACAGGCTTCGCGCTCGCGTTCGCGCTGTTTTCGTTCTGAATAGGCCGGGCGCTACGTCGTAACGGATATGATGGAATCATGGCGACGACCACACACGAGGCATGCATGCTGCGTTACACGGTGGTGATTGAGCCGACGCAGGAGCCGGAGCATCCGGGGTGGTATTACGCGCATATGCCGGCATTGGACCTGACGACGCATGGCGAGGGTGTGGAAGGGGCGTTGGCCGCGGCGCGCGACTTGATCAGCGGGTGTGTGGCCGAGTGGCGTGATGCAGGCAAGACCGTGCCGGTCGAGGACGCGGCCTTTGTGGCGCGCGTCGAGGTCACGGGCTGATGATTTATGGCGTTCGTGTCAGCCGGCGCGCTTGGTGGGATGGCCTTGCGTTTGACGCGGTGGACGTGTGACGACTTCACGACCGGCGCGGCGGGCTTCGTCGGTGCGGCGCTGCAGGTCGGCGACCATCGCCGCCAGGTCGTTGTTGAACCGGGCTGCATAGTCCCGCCTCGCGCGGCGGACCTCCTCGACGATTGGATCAGAGTCTGGATTTGCAGCATCACGGGGGACAGTCATGGGACCTCCAGCAGTTGCTCGGGCGTGACCACCCGCGGCGCAATCAGGCCATGCGCCGCACACGTCTGCTCAATGCTATCCGTCAGGGCCGCGTTGGCGAGGTGCCGGCAATTCCACGTGAGCAGATAGTCAATACCGTTGGCCGCGCATACAGCTACGTGCAATGCGTCGGCCCGCGCATCTTCAGATACTAAGGGGAGCGGTTTATAGGCGACACATAGAAGTCGGGCGTCGTGTCAGACGTAACGGTGTTTCCAGAAGTTTGTTTAATATTCTGGTGTCAACTATAAACCGCTCCCCGTAGTAACTGCAATGATCGCTCCAGTGTTTGCGCGAGAACAAGCGTCGGCTCCCGGTAGTCCAGAAGCGGAATGCCGCCCAGTTCCTTAAGCCGCGCGACTGCGGCCTCCGGGTCGCCCGCGCCCGCTTCATCGTGGACGAGTTGCGAGGTGTAAGTCAGGAAAGCGGCACGACCGGTTCCACCACTCGCGCGTGATCTGCTGATGCGCAGCCCGGATCAGATCACGGCTCGGCCACGCCGTGAGGTAGCTGAGGATGGTGGTCTCGATGTAGACGCTCTGCATGATGGCGTATCAATCCGTACCCACTTACACATACAGCGATTAGTCGCAAAGTGTAGCAGATCGGCCGTCGCCCAATGACGCCGACAAGCCAAGAGCCTGAGTCGGGGATAAGCCCATCGAGACGGCTGATCTTTTTGGAGTGCGGCGGCTGTGACGCCGCTTTGGCTCGACGCGGAGCGTCTTTGGCGGCCGGCAACGCCTGGGCGCTGTCCCAACGGCTCCGCCGCAAGCTAAAGCGGTGTCGTGGCCACCGCACTCCAAAGCGGCTGGCGCCGCCACAAGATGCGGCTGCCTATCCCGAACTCAGGTGTCAGGATGCTTTTCGACCTCCGGGCCGTCTGTCGCGATGCTTGCGACACACCGCGCCACCGATGAGAGGCATGTCGTGATCGCGGGGACATGAATCCGAAGGCTTGGGCTTCGTGTCACTGCGCTTGCGACATCCGTCGCGGAAGCTGCGACACGTGTCGCCGTGTTTGAGACATGTGTCCCAGCGGCTGATCCATGGGTCTGAACGGCCGCGACACGGGTCTCGATGGCCGATATTCACCCTTAATTTGCTGACTTGCCGCGTGGGGAGGCCGCAGGCGGGTTTTTATCGGCATCGGGGGTTGCGGGAGGACCGGCAGGTTCAGCCGCCGGTGGAAACGGTCGATCCGGTTGTAGCGATCAGCCCTGGGCTGGCAGAGAGCTACGGATAGCTGACCGCCAGGAGTTTATCGCCCACCGGAAGGAGCATGTGATGTCCAAGTGGTATCTACCCAAGAGCGACAGCGGACTGCTGGGATGGGCCCGCAACTTCGGACCGAAGATCAGTGCATCCCCCGGAGATTATGGGCTATCCGAGGCGCAGGCGGCTGCGTTTGCGGCGGCGGCGGAGGCTTATGCGGCGGCGTTTCGGCGGGCGGGTGATCCACAAACGCGGACGCGGGTGGCGGTGGTGGAGAAGAACGCGGCGCGGGCGGCGTTGCGCGACGAGGCGCGGGAGTTGGCGAGGGTGGTCCGGGCACATCCGGGGGTGACCGATGAGCAGCGCAGCGTCCTGGGCCTGACCGTGCCCAGGCCGGCGGTGCGGCGGACGCCGGCGCCGGCGGAGAGGCCGACGGTTCAGGTGGTGGCGATGGAAGGGCGGACGGCGACACTGCGGTTGGCCACGCTGGGTTCGTCGCGGCGAGGTCGGCCGGTCGGGGCGATCGGAGCGATGGTGATGAGTCACGCGGGCGCGAACTGGCCGGCGGACCCCGCGGCGTGGCGCATCGAAGGCGTGACGACCAGGACCAAGGTCGTGCTGACGCTGCGGCCGGACATCGCGCCGGGGAGCAAAGTGTGGTTCACCGCCAAGTGGCTCAGTCCGCGCCTGGAGCCGGGGCCGATGGCACACCCGGAGATGACTTACACGCAGTTCGGGGGCGTCGGGTCGACACGGGCGCGGACACTGGCGGCGTGAACGGTATGATCGAAGCAGTGCAACGACCCCAGCAGAGGCCCAACGGAACCGGATATAACCGTCGTGCAACCGACCTTGAGTAGTCTCCATCGCGCCCTGTTGCCGCGCGGCAATCCGCGGCTCGTCACGCTCATGCGCGTGACCAAAGCCATGGGCCGGAAGCTGACGGTCGAAGCGGCGTGATCCGCTGTTCACCCGGGCAGGAAATCGCTGATGAAGTCGAGGTAGCCGCGGCGGCCGCTTTCGCGCGTATGCCACTGCACGGACTTGCGGATCTTGCGCAGCGTCTGCCGCACCTCGTCGCGCGAATAACTGTTCAAGCTCAACAGCAGGCGTAAGGCCAACTGGATGCTGTGCGCCAATGGCTCGTGCCGGAGGTCGGCCGCGGGATCGGTGGCCAGCAGGTCCAGCGCCAACTCGACGGCCCCGTCGCTCAGCGACGGGTCGCTCGCATAGGTGCGACCGATTTCCTCTTCGATGGCCATGAACAACGGCGAGTAGGTTGGGTCGCGGGGATCGACGGGCGAGCCGGGGCTTGCCTGCGGCTGGCCGTACAGATCGGCCAGGGGTTTGAGCGTGTAGCGCTGCGGCGTAGGGTCGTCCTTGCCGCTGGTAAACTCGATCTGGCATTCAGCGTATGCCAGGCGGATCCGTACTTCGGACTTGCCGCTCTCGCCTGGAATGCTGGCGGCCCCAATCATCGCGCTGAGTTGCTGATCCATGGCGACCTCCTTGTCGTGTAGAGGATGTTGTGCCCCATTGTAACCTTGGCGCCCGCGATGTCACGGCCAATCTGGCGACTTCCACAGGGCAATTGCATATGGCTTTTCCGGTCCCTCTCCCTCCGGGGTCTGAGGGAGAGGTTAGGTGAGGGTGATTGAAATGGCGATGACGTGCCCAGATCGCCGTTTCGTAACCATGAACAGTACCGATCACCCTCACCCCAGCCCTCTCCCTCAGAAGGGAGAGGGGGTCAGAGCGGCCATAGGCAATTGCCCTGGCGACTTCCAGGTGGTCGACCTGGCAGCGGGCGCGGCCGGGCTATCGCTTTGGTCAAGGCAGTGTGACGAACGCGCCGACCGCCCGCGGGTCGAACGCCGCGTCGAGGATCTTGCGGATCGCCAGGCTTTCCTCCCGGTGGATCGTTGGCTTGCCATGATCGAAAAACGCGACCATGTCACGCACCGCGCTAGTCCACATCGCGCCGGTATCAACGACGATGAACTCCGTGGTCGCCTGGGTGGTGAGGCCGGCGGCGTAGGCGGTCTGCGACTGGAGGTGTACGTTGGCGATGGCGGTGCGGTCGCCGGCAAAGTCGATCACTAGTTGCATGAATTGGTCGTCGCCCCGGCGGAGCACGCGGCGGGCCTGGGGCCCCATCACGCTGACCACCATCTCGACGGGGTGAATGGTGTAGTCGGCGAACGATCGGCCGGGCGACCAGGCGACGATGTGCTTGACCGCGGCCGAGCCGCCCAGCTCGGCGACGCGCTCCTGCACATTGGTGAAACGCAGCGCCGAGGCGGTCTGCACCGGCACGCCATGCTTATCCGCCAAAGTGAAGATCGCCTGTGCCGTGGCCAGATCGGGTGCGAAGGTCTTGTCCACATAGGTGGGCTTGCCGAAGGGGAAAGTCATCTCGCACAGCTTCAGGTGCAGTTCGGGATTGTTGGGCGCCAGGATAATGTAGCCATCGACCTGCGCATCGAGCTGGGCGATGTCGTCGAAGTAAGGCAGGTTCATTTCGCCGGCCCAGCGGCGTGACGGCTCGTGCTCCAGCGCGGTGCCGCCGACGATCTGGCAGCCGCGGTCCGCCAGCTTGTCGCGCAGGACGTTGAGGAACGTCTTGGCGTGGAAGTTGTCCAGGTCCAGGTCGACGTAGCCGATGCGTTTGGGCATGATGGGTTTCTCATATAGCCGGGCCATCCTGGCCCGATGGCGCTCAGGTCGTGGCGGAGCGTGGGCGCGTATTGGAGCATGAGAAGAGCCTCTGCCGCAAGCCCGCACCGTATCCGGGGTGGTGCCTGGGCCAACATCGTTCCTCGCCCGCACAATCCGTATGATGTCACGCCATGAGCGATTACTCGTTCCAACGTGCGATTCCCTGTGACGAGAGTTTCGATGTCATTGTGGTCGGTGGCGGGCCCGCCGGCTGCACCGCCGCCGCCGCCGCCGCCCGGCAAGGGGCGCGGACGCTCATGATCGAAGCCTCGGGGTGCTTGGGCGGCAGCGGCACCAGCGCGCTGGTCCCGGCCTGGTGTCCCTTCTCCGACAAGGAGCAGATCATCTACCGCGGCCTGGCGCAGCGTGTGCTTGAGCAGAGCAAGCAGGGCTCGCCCCACATCAAGCCCGACGCCTTGGACTGGGTGCCCATCGACCCGGAGAAGCTCAAGCGCATCTACGACGATCTGGTCACCGAGTTCGGCGTCAAGGTGCTCTTCCACACGATGCTCAGCCACGTGGACGCCCAAGCCCGGCCATGCGAGACTTCGAGCCTGGCGGGGATTCGATCCGTCAACGCCATCGTCACCACCAACAAGGCGGGGCTACAGGCGTGGCGCGCCAAGGTGTATATCGACTGCACCGGCGACGCCGACCTGTGCGCCTGGGCGGGCGCCAAGTTTGCCAAGGGCGACGATCGCGGCGGAAAGCTCATGCCCGCCACGCACTGCTTCATGCTCAGCAACGTGGATGAATATGGTTACCGCTTTGGCCCCAAGCTGCACTCGGCCCACGCCGACAGCCCGATGCATGCCATCCTGGGCAGCGGGAAGTACCCCAGGATTTCCGATGCGCACTGCTGCAACAACATGGTCGGCCCGGGCACGGTGGGCTTTAACGCCGGCCACGTCTGGGGCGTTGACAACACCGAGCCCTGGAGTGTCTCGGCGGCGCTGATCGAGGGGCGCAAGATGGCGGCGGCTTTCCGGGATGCCCTGGCGGAGTTTCACCCCCAGGCCTTCGGCAACGCCTTCCTGGTCACCACCGGCGCGCAGATCGGTATCCGCGAAACCCGCCGGGTCATCGGCGACTATGTGCTGACGCTGGATGACTACCTTCAGCGGCGCAGCTTCAACGATGAGATCTGCCGCAACAGCTACTTCATCGACGTGCATCGGGGCAAGGAGGAAGCGGCCAAGTCGCACGATGATTACAAGAAGTGGGAGAAGATGACCCACCGCTATGAAAAGGGCGAGTCGCACGGCATTCCGTACCGCTGCCTGACCCCGCGCGATCTGCGCAACGTGCTGGTGGCGGGGCGATCGGTTTCGGCCGAGCGGATCGTGCAGGGCAGCATCCGCGTGATGCCGGTGTGCCTGGCGATGGGCGAAGCGGCGGGCATGGCGGCGGCGCTGGCGGGTGCATCCGAGCAGCACGATGTGCACACGGTGGATGTGCAGGACCTGCGGGATCGCTTGCGCAAAGTGGGGGCGTATCTACCGTAGAAAAGTAGCCACAGATGGACACAGGTAAACACAGATAAGAATGAATGACGAATGACGAATGAAGCTCCAACTTTCAATGACCAAATCGGAAAGCAGCGGCCGCTAGCGTTTCGTCATTGGAATTTGATCATTGGAATTTCATTCGTCATTCGTCAGTCGAATTTCGTCATTCCCAATCTATGTCCATCTGTGTTCATCTGTGGCTGATTCTGGATTTTCGAACATGATCACTGTCTGTCTGGGACTGGTGTTGGTGGGGCTGGCGATCAGTTGGCCGATGACCTGGCTGCTGGTGCGCGCCGGACATCAGTTGGGGGTTGTGGATGAGCCGGAGGATCGCGCGGCAGGTGGGCGCAAATGGCATGCGCGGGCCGTGCCCAACCTCGGCGGAGTGGCGATCTTTTGGGGGGTGATGCTGCCGGTGCTGCTGGGCCTGGCGGCGGCGTGGGCGGTGCCGCCGCAGGACTGGACCGGGCCGGCCGCGGCACTGGTGGATCATCTTCCGGGCGTGCGCCGCCAGACGCCTTTGATCCTGGCGGTGGTGCTGGCGGCCGGCGTGCTGCATGTGCTGGGGCTTGTCGATGACCGCAAGCGCCTCGGGCCGCTTCTCAAACTGATCGTGCAACTGGCGGTCGCCGGCGTGCTGGTGGGCGCCTTTGGCCTGCGCGTGTTCGAGCTGCTCGACACCTACTTCGGCGCCGCCGGCGCCATTGCCAGCGGCATCCTCACCGTGCTGTGGATCGTCGTCATCACCAACGCCATGAACATGCTCGACAACATGGACGGCCTTTCCGCCGGCGTGGGTGCGATCATCGCCGCACTCTACCTGGCGGCCAACCTGCTCGGCGGGCAATGGTTCGTCGCGGCGATGGCGGCTCTGCTGCTGGGCGCGCTGATCGGCTTCCTCGCCTTCAACTTCCCGCCGGCGAGCATCTTCATGGGCGACGGCGGGTCGCTGGTGCTGGGATTACTGCTGGCGATCATCAGCATCCGCACAACGTATGTCGGCGTGCCGACGCCCGACGCTGTGGTCGGCCCAAGCCGGGCCTATGGCGTGCTCATGCCACTGGTCGTCATGGCCATCCCGCTCTACGACTTTGTCAGCGTGGTGATCATCCGCACGCTTACGGGCAAAAGCCCGTTCGTCGGCGACCGTAATCACTTCTCGCATCGCTTGGTGCGCAAGGGATTGACCGAGAAGCGTGCGGTAATCGTGATCTGGCTGTGCACGCTGGCGACGGGGTTAGGTGGCGTGATGCTGGGCCGGCTCGAGGCCTGGCAGGCGGCGCTGGTGGCGGGGCAGTGCGCCGCGGTGCTGGCGGTGCTGGCGCTGATGGAAAGGGGAGGGAACACGGATGAACACGGATAGAGGTGTTTGTAGAGCGAGCCGGGCCGTCTCGGCCCCGGCGAAGCCACAACAGCACGTGCGGCCCATCGGACATTGGCGCGGGGTAAGGTCACTCACATAAGCCCGCAAGCGTTCAACGAGCAACTGATGGCCAACCCGTTCGTCCCGCTTCGCCTGACGCTGACCACGGGCGAGTCGGTCGATATCTTCGATCCCGGCTCGGTCTTCATCCGCTTCAAGTCGGTCTACATCTTCACGATCAACCGCAGCGGCAGTCATATTGCAGATGATTCCCGCATGATTTCTCTCAACCACATCGCTCAGATCGAGCACCTCCAGCCGAATTGATCACACTGCCCGATCGTACAGCTCGCGCAGCGCATCGCGGAGGTTGCCGTGGTGGCGATGGTAGAGCGACTCGATCGTCGCCGGCGTGGGTAGGCGCGCTGCGGGCAGCAGTTGACCCAGGATGCTGCCGAGCAGTTGGGGACTGGTGCGCGTGTGCAGCCAGGTCGGCAGCAGGCCGGACTTGTGCGATGTGATGATTAACCCGCCGGCGTCGCGACTCTGACGAAGGAATCGCCACCAATGCCAGCGATGCAGATGATCGGCGCCGTCGAAGAGAATCACGGTCCGGCGTGTCGCGCCGGCCAGCGCTGGCCGCAGCACCTCTGGATCAAGCCGGTGCTGTTGCTGCTGTAGGCGCAGCCAGACAGTGTCGAATCCTGCCTGCTCCAGGTGCGGTTGCACATCATCGAGCAGCGTGGTCTTACCCGAGCCTTGCGGCCCGACGATGGCGGCGCGATAGTGCAGCGATCGCAATCGCGCCAGCAGCGTCACCCAGTCGTCGTCCTGCGGTTGGTAGCGCACCTGCAAGACACGCTCGACGCGAAATGGATTCTGGCGCGCCTTCATCCGATCTTGAACCATCCACGCCGCGGCCTGGCCGGATCCTCGGCAGTGGTGGCGATGTCCACCTCCCGGCCGCCGGGGCCGACCACCAGCTCCAGCCGCTGCGCCAGCTCCCCCGGTTGGATCACCAGCTCCACCGCCCAGATCAGTGAGATCAGCTTACCGGAAAAGCTGTAAGGCTCATCGGGCAGCGTGAAATGAAAGATCTGCGAGTCAATCTCTTTAGGCTGGTCGAAGCGAACCGAATCAATGGTCTGCACGTCGCGGTCGCCCTTGCCCTGGGTGAACCAGATCAGGCGTACTTCGGCCGATCGCGGCGGCTTTTCGACCTGCCAGGAGGCGATGCCGTCCAGTGCCTCGCCAGGGGCGAAGGCGGTGCGGTTCTCGTAGGTTTCCAAGTGCAGTTCGTTCACGTCGCGGCCTCCATCGCCGGCGGGCTCATCGCCGGATCGAGCGGCGTGACGGTGATGGGAAAATCCTGGGACACATTGGGCCAGCGCGGAATTTGGCCGCGCACGCACAGCCGCCAGATGATCTTGTTGTGGGACCCGGCGAAGGAGTGCATGGTGTCGGCGGGCAATTGCAGCGTGGCCTTGCCCTGACCTATCCGCGTCGGATCGGTGATGTCCGCCAGGTCGATGTGGGCAAAGACGTTGGTGTCGGTGTAGGTGCTGGTGCCGCGCTGGTACTGCGCCTGCTCGACGCCTTGGACGTAGAGGCGCACGCGGCGAATTTTGCCGGCGTTGCCGATGATCTGCCAGTTTGCCTCCATCTCACCGCCCAGGGGGAGTGCTTGCCGGCTCACACTCACTTGCGCCCGCGGGTTGAACAGGCACATGAAGGTGTAGACCACGGCGGCGGCGGTGCCGACGCCGACCAGGACAAACGGCGTGGCAAAGAGCGTAAAGAAGATGGTGAATAGCCAACTGAAGCCGGAGGCTGATCGCCAGTGGTCGATGACTTCGGGCACCAGGAAGCCAAAGACGATGCCGTTCCAGAAGACGGTGAAAAACAGTACGCCGATGAAAGTCTTGACGCGCGAGTTGGAGGCTTTGAGCGTAACCGGGCCGGTGGCGCCCGTGGCGCTGGCGATAGAACGCTTGCGTGATGGCGTGGATGTGGAACGACTAAAGAGCTTGGCCGGCGCCGGCGTCGAGATCGCTGCGATGCCGTCGCCGGCCGCGATCCGCCGTTGCCGCCACGCATAGCGGATCGTGAAAAACAGCCCCACCGCGCCCACCAGCGGAAAGATGAACGGCAGCAGACTCATCCATAGCGGCTGGTTGAACTGGCGCGACAGCACCGCCTGCGTGGGGTCGGCGGGATTAACGTAACAGGTCTGCTTCGACCCGGCGGGATAGCGCTTGGCCTGCGCCTTGTAGTGGCTGTAGCCGCTGGACGAGCCGTCAATGAAGTCGAATCGGTCGGACTGGAGGACCTGGCCTTGCCATTCGTACTCGAAGCGCACGTCCATGCTGTAGGTCGTGCCGTCGCTGCTCCTGTGGCTCTTGACCTTGGAGGACTGCACGGTGCAAGGCACGGGTTGCCAGTTCCGCGCCGCATAACCTTTGAGCAGCGGGCGAATGGTAAAAAGATAGGGAAATAACCCGCCGAAAACCAGGAAGATGGCGAAAAAGAGGATCAGAAACCGCACCGGCGTCTTCTTGCCCGACACCGGCTCGATCGGCTTGCCCTGGCCAGGCGCGGCCGCATCGCTGTCGCTCCCCTGGCGATCGCGCCGGCCCAGTTGTATGCGAAATCGGCCCATGCACGCTCCCGAAGTCAGCCACAATCCATGATACGGCAAGACGCCCGCGGCACCAGCACCGGCGCCGGGGCCAGGCTTGCAGCGCACGGGTGCATGACGCCTGGGGCAGAGGCTGGAAGCCCGAAATCCCAGCCCGACGGCGCGTCTTATAACCACCCAATGTCGCATCCCCTATTGACAAGGTGACTAACAAAGGATAAATTTATCTGATATAGTTCTGCCTTTCTCTGTCTGGAGTCGCCGGATGCTGTCGCAAACCGAGGAATATGCGTTACGGGCCGTGGTTTGGTTGGCGGGTCATTCCCATCCGCCCAAGCCCGCGCGGGCCGCTCGTGAGCACCGCACCGACGCCTCGGCGACCGGCTCAACCGCTGCGCCCCGCTCGGCGGTCGCCGGCCCTGGTCAGACGCCCCCCACCCACTTCACCGCCCAGCAGATCGCCCAGGGCACCGGCATTCCCGCCGGCTACCTGGCCAAAGTGCTCCAGGCCCTGGTCAAGACCGGCCTGGTCTGCTCGCGCCGCGGCCTGCACGGGGGCTTCCACCTGGCGCAGGCGCCGGCGCAGTTCTCGGTCCTGGATGTGGTGCAGGCGGTTCATCCCGTGCGGCACAACGGCAATGGGCACAATCCCCGCGAGCCGCGCGACGCCCATCGCGCTCAGGCCATTCTCGGCCAGGCCCTGGCATCCTTCACCATCGACCGCCTGGCGCAGCAGATTCGCGAGTAGCATTTTCCTCGGATTGGTCCGAGAATGGGGTTGGCTTATCCACACATTATGGATACACTTGTCTTGTTAATAAACAGACCTTATAATCCGATGACTGGTTGGGACCCCCAACTTCAGAACCCCCGCCTCGGCTCATTCCCCAGCGAGTGAAGGAGCTACCCCCATGGATACCCATCCACGACGCCCGCGCATCCTGATCGCCAAGCCCGGCTTGGATGGCCACGACCGCGGCGCCAAATATGTCGCCCACATTCTGCGTGACGCCGGTTTTGAAGTGATCTACACGGGTATTCGCCGCAGCCCCGAGCAGATCGTCGAGGCCGCCATTCAGGAAGACGTCGCCGCCATCGGCCTGTCCCTGCTTTCCGGCGCGCACAACGTCCTGTTCAAGAAGGTCATCGACCTGCTCAAGAGCAAGGACGCGGCCGATATTCTGGTCTTCGGCGGCGGCACCATTCCGCCCGACGACGTGCCGTTCCTGAAGAGCATCGGCGTCGCGGCCGTCTTCACCCCCGGTACGCCGGCCAAGACTATTGTCAGCACCCTGGACAGCCTTTTCGCTCAGCCGGCCTGATTTACGGATGACCCACGACCTTGCCCAACTCGTCCGCGATGCCGCCGCCGGCACAGGTGCGCGCCAGGTGCGGGCCGCGGGTCGGTTGATGTCCATGATCGAGGACGATCCGACGCGTCTGCCGGCACTGGTCGTCGCGGCTCGGCCGTATCTTGCCTCTTCACCCCTCCCCCTGGGGGAAGGTCGGGAGGGGGGCTGCAAGGAACCACCCCGCCTTCCCCGCATCGTGCTGGGCATCACCGGCGCCCCCGGCAGCGGCAAGTCCACTCTTACCGACGCTTTACTGGGTGAATACCGGCGGCGATTTCCACAGCGCAAGATCGGCGTCGTGGCAGTGGATCCCTCTTCGCCCTTCACCGGCGGTGCCGTGCTGGGCGACCGCGTCCGCATGATGCGGCACACCACCGACCCGATGATCTTCGTGCGCTCCATGGCGTCGCGCGGCCACCTGGGCGGACTGGCGCTGGGCGTCCGCGGCGTCATCCAAATCCTGGCGCTCATCGGCTGTGACCTGGTCATCCTGGAAACCGTCGGTGTCGGCCAGAGCGAAGTCGAAGTCGCCGGCATCGCCGACCTGACCGCGATTATTTTCGCCCCCGGCCAGGGCGACTCGATCCAGTTGCTCAAGGCCGGCCTGATGGAGATCGGCGACCTGTTCGTGATCAACAAAGCCGACCGCCCCGGGGCCGCGGAGTTGCATCGCCAATTGCTCAGCGTGCTCAAATTGGGCGTGATCGAGGAGCACTGCGGAGCGCATCACGGCATCGGCCTGCCCCAAGCGGCGTCGCGGGGCCTGCCGGACAGTGTCGGCGAAACCGCCGCGTCGCCCGAGTTGGGCCTGATGCGCAGCAGGCCCATGCCGGATGTGCAACTGGTCAGCGCCGCCGAACACACCGGCATCGCCAGCCTGCTGGATCTGCTGGAAAAGAAGACGGACGACCATCACGAGGACTGGGCCCAGAGGCGCGACGAATCCATGTTCCGCGACATCCGCGACTCGATACTCGAAGCCGCCCGGCAACGGCTGGAGCGGACGCTGGGACGCAACGGCACGGCGCACGGGCAAGTCGCGCGCGTCTTGGCGGGCGACCTGAGCATCGAAGAGCTGGCGGACGACCTGCTGCGCCGCACGGCTGGAGCCCCGCATGCCAATGCGGGGCTTGCCCCCGGCCGCACGAGTAATTCGAGTTCCAAAACAGAGGTGATGTAAACCATGAGTGACACCACGACCACCACTGACGCCATCGCCGCGGTTGACGACGGCAAGGCCAAATACGACGCCACCGTGGCCAAGACCATCGCGCGTTTCCCCGAACTCCAGCCCGAGTTCATCACCGCCTCGGGTGACGCGGTCGAGCGGCTCTACACGCCGCGCGCCGATGATCTGGACACCTACAACGAGAAGCTGGGCTTCCCCGGGCAGTATCCCTTCACGCGCGGCGTGCAGCCGACGATGTATCGCGGCCGACTGTGGACCATGCGCCAGTACGCCGGCTTCGCCTCGGCCGAGGAATCCAACCATCGCTACAAGTACCTGCTCCAACAAGGCACCACCGGCCTGTCGGTCGCTTTCGATCTGCCTACCCAGATCGGCTACGACAGCGACGCTCCCGAATCGCTGGGCGAAGTCGGCAAGGTCGGCGTCGCCATCGACACGCTGGCCGACATGGAAACGCTCTTTGCCGGCATCCCGCTGGACAAGGTCTCCACAAGCATGACCATCAACGCCAGCGCCGCGGTGCTGCTGGCGATGTACATCGCCGTGGCCGAGAAACAGGGCATCACGCCCGACAAGCTTGAAGGCACCATCCAGAACGACATCTTGAAGGAATACATCGCTCGCGGGACCTACATTTTCCCGCCCAAGCCCAGCCTGCGGATCATCAGCGACATCTTTGCCTACTGCACGAAGAATGTGCCCTCGTGGAACACGATCTCGATCAGCGGCTATCACATCCGCGAGGCCGGCTCGACCGCGGCACAGGAGATCGGCTTCACCCTCGCCGACGCGGTGGCGTATGTCGAGACGGCGACCAAGGCGGGCCTGGCGGTGGATGATTTTGCCCCCCGGCTGGCGTTCTTCTTCGCCGCCCACAGCGACGTGCTCGAAGAGGTCGCCAAGTTCCGTGCCGCCCGCCGCCTCTATGCCAAAATCATGAAGGAACGCTTCGGCGCCAAGAGCCCCAAGAGCTGGATGCTCCGCTTCCACACCCAGACCGGCGGCGTCACCCTCACTGCCCAGCAGCCCGACAACAACGTCGTCCGCGTCACCCTCCAGGCCCTGGCGGCGGTGCTCGGCGGCACCCAGTCCCTGCACACCAACTCCAAGGATGAGGCCCTGGCGCTGCCCACCGAGGAAAGCGTTACCGTCGCCCTGCGAACCCAGCAAATCGTCGCCTTCGAGTCGGGCATCACCAACACCATCGATCCGCTGGCGGGCAGCTACTATGTCGAGCAGCTCACCGACAAGCTCGAAGCCGAGGCGCAGGCCTACATCGACAAGATCGACGCGCTGGGCGGCGTGGTCAGCGCCATCGAGCAGGGCTACGTGCAGAAAGAGATCGAGGACTCGGCGTACCGCTTTGGCCAGTCGATCGAGAGCGGCCAGCGCGTCATCGTGGGCGTCAACAAGTTCACCAGTGAAAAGGCCACGCCCATGGACCTGATGAAGATCGACGAAAGCGTGGCGGGCGCCCAGGTCGCCAAGCTCCAGTCGGTCAAAGCCGGGCGCGACAGCGCCAGGGTAGCCGCAGCGCTGGCGGCGGTGGAAGCCACTGCCCGCGGCCAGGACAACCTGATGCCCGCGATCCTCGAGGCCGTCCGAGCCTACGCCTCGATCGGCGAGATCTGCGGCGTGCTGCGCGGCGTGTTCGGCGAGTATACGGAAACGTTCAACTGATTTTCAGCCGCTTGCGGCTTCGCGCAGAAGTGAATGGTGCGCTAATCCCCGATTAACCGTGCCCCGGCGCCAAGCCGCAAGCGGCTTTCAGATTCGGAGTCAACCATGATCCAAGCCAAAGCCATCAACCACATCGGCATCGCCGTCAAATCCATCGACGCGCAGCGCGAGTTCTACGAAAAGACACTGGGCGCTCGCTTTGAAGGCATCGAGGAAGTCGCCGAGCAGAAGGTCAAAGTCGGCTTCTTCAGCCTCGGGCCGCCCGGCGCCGAAGTCCGCCTCGAACTGCTCGAGCCGACCAATCCCGAATCGACGGTCGCCCAGTTCATCGAGAAACGCGGCGAAGGGTTGCACCACGTGGCCTACACCGTAACCGACATCCAGCAGCGGCTCGATGCGCTCAAGGCCGGCGGCCTCCGCCTGATCGACGAAACGCCGCGCAGCGGCGCCCACCACACCCAAATTGCCTTTCTCCACCCCAAGTCTTCCGGCGGCGTACTGACCGAACTGTGCGAACCCCAAACTCAACACTGAACACTTTGCCCCCCCAGCCGGACCTGAGACTCTCTGAGGACTTGGATCGTCCTCATCTCCTCATCCCCCCAGCCCAGGCCTTCGCAGACTCAGGTCCGGCCTTTTACTAACTCACCACGCAGCAGATCCATAGAACCCAGAGGTAATTGCCATGGAAGCACTGGCTCGCAAGAACATGACCATGTCGCAGCGCATCGAAGAGCTGGACAAGCAGCGTCACAAGCTTCGCCAGTTGGGCGGGCCGCAGCGCGTCGAGCAGCAGCACAAGCGCGGCAAGATGACCGCCCGTGAGCGCGTTGACAGACTGCTGGACGCCGAATCCTTTCAGGAGATGTACGGCTTTGCCCAGCACCGCTGCACGCTCTTTGGCCTGGCGGGCAAGGATTTGCCCGCCGATGGCGTGATCACCGGCTGCGGCAACATCGACGGCCGGCTGGTGCACGTCGCCAGCCAGGACTTCACCGTTGCCGGCGGCGCCGCCGGCGAAGTCCATTGCGACAAAATCGTCGAAATGGCCAAGGCCTCCCTTAAGACCGGCTCGCCCTTGATCATCGTCAACGACTCGGGCGGCGCCCGCATCCAGGAAGGCATCGACGCCCTGGGGGCCTACGGCCGAATCTTCTACCACAACACCCTGCTCTCGGGCGTCGTCCCGCAGATCTCCCTCATCTGCGGACCCTGCGCCGGCGGTGCGGCCTACTCGCCGGCCCTGACTGACTTCATCATCCAGACCCGCCAGGCCCAGATGTTCATCACCGGCCCGTCGGTCATCAAGCAGGTCACCGGCGAGGACGTCACCGCCGAGCAACTGGGCGGCCCCGAGGCGCAGATGACCTATTCCGGCGTGGTGCACTTTGTCGCCCAGGACGACCACGACGCCCTGCGCATCTGCAAGAAGCTCCTGTCGTTCCTGCCCTCGAACAACATGGAAGACGCGCCGCGGCTGGCGGCCGACGACGGCGTGGCCACCGACCCGAGCATGAACGACGTGATTCCCGACAATCCCCGAGCGCCCTACGACATGCGGGAAGTAATCCGCCGCATCGTCGATCATGGCGACTTCCTGGAGGTCCACGCGACTTTCGCGCAGAACATTCTGGTGGGCTTTGGCCGGCTGCTGGGTCGAACCATCGGCCTGATCGCCAACCAGCCCCTGGTCAAGGCCGGCTGCCTGGACATCGACGCCTCGGACAAGAGCTCCCGCTTCATCCGCTTCTGCAACGCCTTTAACATTCCCCTGGTGACCCTGGTGGACGTGCCGGGCTTCATGCCCGGCGTGGAGCAGGAATATGGCGGGATCATCCGCCACGGCGCCAAGATGCTCTTTGTCTACTCGGCCGCCACGGTGCCCAAAATCAGCGTGATTCTGCGCAAGGCCTACGGCGGGGCGTACCTGGCGATGTGCGGCAAGGACCTGGGCGCCGACCGCGTGGCGGCCTGGCCCACCGCCGAGATCGCCGTCATGGGCGCCGAGGGCGCCGCCGAGATCGTCTTCCGCCGCGAGATCGACGCCGCCGAGGATAAGAACGCCAAGCGCGCCGAGTTGATCGACCAGTACCGCTCTACGTTCAGCACACCTTATGTCGCCGGTTCACGGCGGATGATCGACGACATCATTGCCCCGGCCGAGACGCGCCGCTACCTGGCCATGGCGCTCGAATCGCTCCAGACCAAACGCGAGCTGCGCCCCGCCAAGAAGCACGGACTGATTCCGATGTAAGGCGCCAGACTGCCCGCACCGTGGGTGCTTGGGCTAACGCCGATTCGCCAAATCGGTACTATGATTCGCTCGTTTGATCGGAGCCGCTCATGACTGACCTGATGTTCCTTGCCCAGACCGCCGCCCCTGACGCGTCCTATGCCGCCCGGCTCCAGGAAGGACTGTCGCTGATGGTGGTGGGCATGCTCGTGGTATTCACCGCGCTGGCGGTCATCGGCATCGTGATCGGCGCGATGGCGGCGTGGTTCCGGCGCTATCAGCCGATGGTCGAACCGGTGGTCGAGCACGCCGCCGCGCCGGCGCCGATCGAACAACAGACGGGCATCGGCGAGGGGATGGACGACGCACGCCTGCTGGCGGTGCTGACCGCCGCGGCCGTCACCGTGATGGGCGGTCGCCGGGTGCAGATTCGCCGCATGCAATTGGCACAAAGCACCGGCTGGGCCGGTTCGGGTCGAGCCGCGATTCATTCGTCACACAATCTTAGAAGGGCTGGTTCATGAAGCTGCGCATTACGGTCGAGGGTGTCGCCTACGAGGTCGATGTCGAAGTGTTGGAAGAGTCCGCCGGTTCCCCGGCGCCGGCAAGCTATCGCAGCAGCCCCGCAGCCGCGCCGACGGCGCCCGCGGCGCCCGCTCCGGCGCGACCCGCGGCCTCCACCGTTTCCCCCGGCGACAAAGTCTGCAAGGCGCCCATCGCCGGCACGATCACCAAGATCAATGCCAAGGTCGGCGACACCGTCGAAGTCAACCAGGTCCTCCTGGTCATGGAGGCGATGAAGATGGAGACCAACATCTCCTCCCCCGTCGCCGGCCGCGTCCGCAACATCAAGGCCACCGCTGGCGCCGCAGTCAAAACCGGCGACGTGCTGGTCGAGTTCGAATAAGCAACGGAAGAAGTGGCCGCGGATTAACGCGGCTAACTGCCTGGGACCGCATCCATGTACGACATGCTCATCGGCTACCTGCGTGACACCGGCTTTGGCCAGTTCCACTGGTCCAACGGCGTCATGCTCCTGATCGGCCTGCTGTTCATCTACCTGGCGTGCCGAAAGGGCTTTGAGCCGCTGCTCCTGATCCCCATCGGCTTTGGCATTCTCATCGGCAACATTCCCTACGACGTGACCAAAATGTTCGTGGGCGTGTACGACGGCCCGGTGAGCGAGCACGACATTCACTACTACCAGTTCCAGATCGAATCGGTGGCCTACGATCGCAAGGGCCCGGCGATCCCGCGGGACCAAGCCATTCAGTGGCTGGTGGATCAGCAGGCCATCAAAGCGCCCGCCAAAAGCAATGACACCTTCAGCCTCGATTATGACTCGCTGCGCGTTCTGCTATCCAGGGGCAAGCGCGTCAACCTGGTGCCGGGCTCGCTTCAGGAGATCAAATCTCGGCCTGAGGCCCTCCAACTGATGTACCAGGGCAAGGCCGTGATGGTCAACAAGCACGCCCAGATGACCATGGATATCGAGGGGCACGCGCCGGCGTTCGTCGAGTTCCGCCAGGGGCGCATGGCGTTTGTCCCGGAGTTCAACGAAGCAGGCAAATATGCCGAGTTGTGGAGCCTGGAGAAGCAGGACGCCTGGAACGCCGGCGTGTTCTGGATGCTCTTCCGCGGCATCGAGTTTGGCTTCTTCCCGCCACTGATCTTCCTGGGCATCGGCGCCCTGACCGACTTTGGCCCGCTGCTGGCGTCGCCGCGCACCATTCTCCTGGGCGCCGCGGCGCAATTGGGCATCTTCGGCGCCCTGCTGCTGGCCCTGTTGCTGGATTTCTCCGGCCCGGAAGCCGCGTCCATCGGCATCATCGGCGGCGCCGACGGCCCGACCTCCATCTTCGTCTGCACCAAGCTCGCCCCCGACCTGCTGGGCGCCGTGGCGCTGTCGGCCTATTCCTACATGGCCATGGTCCCGCTCATCCAGCCCCCCATCATGCGCCTGCTGACCACCAAGAAAGAGCGCCTGATCCGCATGGAGCCGCCCAAGGAGGTGCCCCGCGCCTTGAAGATCATCTTCCCGGTCTTCGGCTTCATCCTCACCGCCTTCATCGCCCCCGGCGCGCTGGCGCTGTTGGGCATGCTTTTCTTCGGCAATCTGCTCCGCGAGAGCCTGGTCACCGACCGCCTGGCCAAGACCGCCGGCGCCTCGTTCATCGACATCGTCACCATCCTGCTGGGCGTCAGCGTCGGCGCCAAGACCTCCGCCAGCACCTTCCTGACCGTCGAGACGATCAAGATTTTCTTCCTGGGCTTAGCGGCGTTCTCCATCTCCACCGCCGGCGGCGTGCTGCTGGGCAAGGTCATGAGTAAGTTCAGCCGGCATCCGATCAACCCGCTGATTGGTTCGGCGGGCGTCAGCGCCGTGCCCATGGCGGCACGCGTGGTGCAGAAGGTGGCGCACGAGGAAGACCCGCAGAACTTCCTGCTCATGCACGCCATGGGTCCCAACGTCGCTGGCGTCATCGGCTCGGCGGTCGCCGCCGGCGTGCTGCTGTCGTACTACGCGCAGTAGCGAGAAAGTGCGAAGTCCGAAGTAAGAAATGTGAAGTACGAAGTATGACGCGAGGTCTTACTACCATACTTCGCACTTCGTACTTCGCACTTGCGGTACTTCGCACCTGCGAAATCCGCAATTCCCATCACGCCACCGCCGCCGCTTCCACGCCCGGCAACATCGCGCCGGTTTCCATCAGGTTGCGGTGCAGATCGAAGCACTTGGACAGGTCGTGGCGGAGGTGGCCCATCGGCGCCTCGTCCACGTAGCGGTGCAGATATTCGCGATAGGCCGGATGGGCGCAGGTGTCGATGATGACGCGGGCGCGTTCGACCGGTCCTAAGCCGCGCAGGTCCGCCAGGCCCTGCTCGGTGACCAGGACCTGCACCGAGTGCTCGTTGTGGTCCACGTGGGTGCACATGGGCACGACGGCGGAGATCTTGCCGGCCTTGGCGACGCTGGGCGCGACCAGGATCGATAGATAGCCGTTACGGACAAAGTCGCCCGACCCGCCCACGCCGTTCATCAGTTGCGTGCCGCAGACGTGCGTCGAGTTGGCGTGGCCGTAGATATCCATCTCCAGCACGGTGTTGATGGAGATCACGCCCAGGCGGCGCACCACGCCGGGGTTGTTGGACAATTCCTGCGGGCGCAGCACGATGCGCGGGGCAAAGAAATCCATGTCGGCATAGATCTGCTGCATGCGCGGATCGCTGAGCGTCAGACTGGTGGTCGAGGCGCCCACCAGCTTGCCGCGCATCATCAGGTCCACCAAGGCGTCCTGGAACACCTCGCTGTACATGGTGAACGGCGGGATTTCATCGCTGGCGCCCAGGCCCGCCATTACCGCGTTGGCGACGTTGCCCACGCCTGACTGGAGGGGGAGAAAATCTGGGGGAATGCGCCCCGCGTGCAATTCGTTGATCAGGAAGCGCACCACGTGATCGGCGATGCGCTGGCTGGTGTGGTCCGGCTCGTCGAAGGGCGCCACGCCGTCGGCCTCGTCTGTGCGGATGATGCCCACGATGCGCGCGGGGTCCACGGTGGCAAAGGGGGTGCCCATTTTCGCCAGGGGGTGCGGAATCGGAATGGGGTTGCGATGCGGCGGCTTGGGCAGAATCGCGATGTCGTGCATCTCCCACAGCCGCGGCGAGTGGTGGGCATTGATCTCGATGATGATCTTTTCGGCGTGGCGCAGGTAGCTGGGCGAGGCCCCCACGGACGTGGACAGATAGACGCGCCCGTCACGGGTCACATCAATGGCTTCCACCACGGCAAAATCAATCTTGCCCAGGAAGCCGAACTCGACCATCTGCGGGACGTGCGACAGGTGCAGGTCCAGGAAGGCGGTCTCCTGGCTGTTGATGCGCTTGCGCAGGATCTTGGAGGACTGGTAGGGGGCGCGCCAGGCGATGGCGCCGGCTTCTGCCAGGGCGTCGTCCAAGCCGGTGCCCGTCGAAGCGCCGGTGAGCACGCGGATGCGCATCTCCTCGCCGCGGGCGTGCATGGCCTTGGCGCGCTTGGCCAGCGCCCGGGGCAGCGCCTTGGCGGCGCCGGCGGGCGTAAAACCGGAAAAACCAATGGTGGCGCCATGATGAATCAGCGCGGCAGCTTCGTCGGCGGTCAACTCGGGAAACGGCAGAGACAAGGGCATCGCGGGATCACTCCAAGGAGGCTCCGACACTGGTTCCTAGTATCGGATAGATATTCAGGACATTTTATACTTTTTATCGCGGTGTGTCCAATCTGGAGGTGCATGTGCCCGGATGGCTGTCGAGAGCGGCCGCTCCACGGCGGCAGAGGCGAGGACCATGTGATGCGCGATGATGCGACGCGGTGCTGGCATGGGAGGCGATGAAGCAAGCGTCGTTGGAGGCGCCCCCAGTCAACGCGCGATCAGTATATCACTCCACGCGCAGCGCCCCACGCTGGCGGATGTCTCCCGACGAGGCGCCCACCATCACATCGAAATCACCCGCTTCCAGCTTCCAATCGTGCGTCGCTTCATCCCAGAACGACAAGTCGCGCACCGTCAGCGTAAAGGTCACCGTCCTGCTTTCTCCCGCCGCCAGTTTCACCCGCGAAAAGCCGCGCAACTGCTTGATCGGCTGGTGCACGCTCGACTCCACATCGTGTGTATAGAGCTGCACCACCTCGTGGCCGTCGCGGGTCCCCGTGTTCTTCACCATCACCTGGATCGTCACCTTACCGTCGGGCTTCACCGCCGCCGGCGCGATGCGCAGGTCGCTGTACGCAAAGCTCGTGTATGACAGTCCATGTCCGAACGGATACAGCGGCGTGTCCTTGAAATACCAGTAGGTCCGGCCGTTGCTGATCTCATAGTCATCCAGCGGGCCGATCTGATCCAGCGACTTGTACCAGGTCATGGGGAGTCGGCCGGCGGGATTGGCGTCGCCCAGCAGCACGTCGGCGATGCCGTTGCCTCCCTGCTCGCCCGGATACCAAACAGTCATGATCGCCGGCAGGTTCTCCTGTTCCCAATTGCACGCCACCGGCCCGCCGTTCTCGATCACCAGCACCGTCGCCGGATTCACCGCCGCGATCTTTTTGATGAATTCCGCGTGCTGCTGGGGCAAATCGATGTCGCGGCGGTCGTGGCCCTCGCGCTCGATCTTGTTGTTGAGCCCGGCAATGATGATCACCACGTCGCTCAACCGCGCCGCCTCCAGCGCCTCCTCGTCCTTGCCCCACGCCACCGTGCGCACGATAACCCGATCGCCGATGCGGTTGCGAATGCCCTGCGCGGGGCTCACCGCCGGGTTGGCCGGGTCACCGCTGTAGGCGCCAAGCTGCACCACGTCGGCATACGGCCCCAGCACGGCAATCGAATCCAAACGCGCACGCTCCAGCGGCAGGATCGGCCGAGCACTGGCACGGCCCGGCACCGCCTGGTTCTTCAGCAGCACGATCGACGCCCGGCACGACTCCAACGCCAACGCCTGGTGCTCCTTGGCGCCCACCAGGGAAGGAGGATATTGCCGATACTTGACCATCTCCGGCGGATCGAACATGCCCAGGCGAAAGCGAATCGTCAGGTTCCGCGCCAGCGCTTCGTTCAACTGCGCTTCGGTCAGCCAGCCATCCTTCACCGCGTTGCGGATCTCAGTCCCCAGCGTCTTGGGATCACAGACCACGTCGACTCCCGCGGCGATGGCTTTGGCCACGGCTTCCTGATCGCTCTGCACCGCGTGAAAAGTGCGATTCAGGTTGCGCACCGCGCCCCAGTCGGTGACCACCGCCCCCTCGAAGCCCCACCGCTTGCGCAGCACGTCGTTCAGCAGCCAGCCGTTCATCGTCGCCGGAACCTTGTTGATGCCGGAGAAGGCGGTCATGGCGGACACGGCCTTGCCCTGGGTGACGGTGGCGGCAAAGGCGGGAAAATAGTACTCGAACATGACGCGCTCGGAGGCGTTGAAGCTGGTGCTGGCGCGGCCGGTTTCCTGGCTGTGCACCGCCAGGTGCTTGGGCGTCGCCGCCGTCTTTAGGTATCGCGGGTCATCGCCCTGCATGCCTTTGACGAAGGCCACGCCCATTTGTCCGCTGTGGTACGGATCTTCGCCGTAGCATTCCTCGAAGCGCCCCCAGCGCGGGTCGCGCGCCATGTTGACGCACGGGGCCCAGTAGGTCAGGCCGCGATACCGGCCGACGGAGTTTTCGTTGTTCTTGGCGCGGGCCTCATCGCCAATGGCGCCGGCGACGCGCTGCATCAGGTCGGTGTCCCACATCGCCGCCAGGGCGATGGCCTGGGGGAACATGGTGGCCCGGCCGGCACGCGACACGCCGTGAATCCCTTCGCACCACCAGTTGATCGCCGGCACGCCCAAGCGGGCAATCGCCGGGGCGTCCATGTCGATCTGTGCCGCCTTTTCATCCAGGGTCATGCGGGACATCAGGTCCGCCACGCGCTCGGCGACCGGGACGTTGGGGTTGGTGTAGACGATCGGCTTTTCCGGCGGCGGCGGCTCTTCCTTGACCGCTTCCGTCGCCGAGGCGTCCTCCGGCGCGGGTGCGGCTGGTGGCGCTTCGGCGGGCGCAACCGGGGGCGCTTCGGCGGGCGCAACCGGGGGCGCTTCCGGGGGCGCAGCAGGTGGCGCAGCCGCGGGCGCTTCGGGGGCTGCTGCCGCTGGCGGCACGGCGGGGGCCGGCGCGTCTGCCTGAGCATTCACCGCCGCCACACGCACCAGCATCGCCAAGGCAATAAAGGGCATAAGTACGTTTATCTTGAGCATATTCCCTCGTCGATTCACAGAACTAAATGCACCTATCCCCTATTTCCCCTGTTCACTCTGGCCGGGGCGTCAGCGTTTCCGCGCCGCGATCAAGCGTGAAGCGATAGCTGTTCTCGCCCTCCGGGCCCACCTGCATCGGGGCCGCCAATACCTTGCCCGATGGCAGCGTCAACGCCAGCTCATACGGCCCGTGATAGCCGCGGAAACTCACCACACCGTCGAGGCTCAATTTCCCCGCCACGCGCGAGCGCCATTCCTCCGTGATGAGTTGCTTAAGCACCTGGAATGCCGGCGTCGGCTGACCCTGGGCATCCAGGACGCCCGCGCCGTGCATGCGTGCCTCGACGCCGATCCCAATCAAGTTAACCGCCTCTACCGCCGGGTGACCATACGCCAGCATGAAGAGCGTGCGATAGTACTGCGCCTGAAGCGCCGGCGTCCACGTGCCGCGCTTCACATCACCCTCGATGGCGGCGCCCAGCGGCACGCCCACCTGGGTCAGGTGAATCGCCACGCCTTCGCCGGCAAAGGCATCGAGCGTGTCGTACATCGCCTGGGCATCGGCCCACAGGCCCCAGGGACGATCGGCATGCAGCGCCACAAAGTCCACCGTCACCCCCTGCTGCTTGAGCCGGCGCAGGTCCGCCAGTCCGCGGCGCATGTCGGCTTCGCGCTGCTTGGGATCGCTGGCCCAGGAATGGAACCTCGCCGCATCGCCCAGCCCCAGTTTCAACTCACTCGCTAAAGCCGCGGGACCCCCGACCCCGGGAGCCGACGCAGGTGCCGTGGCTTGATCCCCCGCGCCGCGAGCTACCTCGCTCTCGGCCATCCGCCGCAGTTCCGTATACACCCCCGGCGCCTGCTCGACCATGATTCCCTGATCGGTCACTTGCCAGTACGCCACGCGGTCGGCATAGCGGGCCAGCAGATCGTGGGCGTGCTGCGACAGCAGCCGTGCCTGCCCGCGCGCCGCAATCGCCTTGACCCACGCCGGCTGAAAGCCACTCAAAAACGAAAACTCCACCGCCACGCCATGTGCCCGGCACCAGTCCAGGTACGCATCGAGGTTGCGATAGTCGCGCTTGCCCTGCTGGGGTTCGAGATACATCCACGCCCCGCTCAAGCCCGTCACCGAGTAGTTGAACAACTCGGCGAAATGCTCGAGCTGCACCGGCGTCACCGTGCCGGGCTGGTAGTCGCCCATAGCATCGATGCCGGCTTCGGCAAAGAACGGCAACGTCGCACCGAAGAGAAACGTGCTGCCGGTCTGACGTAGCGTATAAGGCAGGTCATACACCGGCCGGCCCTGGGCATCGACCACCTGCACGCGGGCCTCGCTCTGCCGATGCTGGCGGATGTTGGGCAGCACCACGTCTTGAAGGAACCGCTCCTGCGCCGCCATGGTGTCGCCCTCGGCAATCGGCGGCGGCTCGGCGATGCGCGGCCGATACACGCCCCACTCCGCGTTGGCGTACACCGCCTCGAGCTTCCGCGCCGCGTCCACCGGCAGCACCACGTAATCGGCACTGTAACGCTGCGCCGTCTTGATCACTTCCTCGTCATCCAGCCGCGCCAGCGACTTGCCGTGCACCAGCAGCCGCGTGCGATCCGGGGCGATCAACATGCCCGGCTGCACATCGTTCATGCGCTGCCACCACAGGTCGGCGTAGTCCTGGCTGAAGTAGAGCTGCGTGCCGTCGCGCCACTCGGCGACGACCGAGCGATGGGCATGGGTGCGAAAGCCGCCGGGCTGCGCGGGGGTGAGGAACAACTCGCTGGGCGCGGTGTGATCGCGGGCCCAGGTCTGCACATCCACCCACGCCGGGTCCGACGGCGCCTGCGTCGAGAGCCGGCCCCAGACCTGCATGGACAAGGCGACGCAGGCGGCCAGGGCGATGCCGCCGACGCCGAATGTCGCGGCGCGCGGCAGGCGCGCCGGCCCCGGCGCCGCCAGCCACCACAACAGCACCACCCCCGCCAGCGCCAACAGGCCCCAGGCACCGGGGATGCGCCAATCCAGGATGGAGGTGAACGCCACTTCGGACGACAGCCCGGGGATGAGGAAGTGAATCCAGCGCCAGGCCAGCAGGCACACGATCAGGGCCGCCCCGGCGACGGCGGCCTGCGCCCACGTGAGCCGTGCGTTGACCCACGCGACGAGAATGGCCAACAGCAGGGCGACAGGCAGAAATACGCCCAAGGGCGGCACCGCCACCGCCAACGCCGTCACCGTCGCACTGGCAAACTCCAACCAGGCACGCCACCCCGGCGGCCCCACTTTGGTGGGGCTGTCCCCGGCGCGCCCAGAACTCTCCATCCCAGAACTCCCGCCAAACGGCATCCCCCACGCCCGCACACACCCATAGGCGATATACACCAGCGCCAACAACACCAGAAACCGCGAACTGCGGAAAAGCTGCGCCCGGATCACCAGCGGCACCGGCCAGATTTCCGTAAACACATACCCAATAACAAACGCCACGCCGATCGCCGACGCGAGAATGACCGTCTTACGCAAATGATCGCTCGCCCCCAAGCCCGGCCATGACGCCGTCCCCGCCCCCAAGCCCGGCCATGACGCCGCTTTGGGCGTCTTGGCCGGGATCCCCCCAGCGCCCTGGACTTCGACCCGAAAACTCATCGCCAGCACCGCCAGACCCACCAGCGTTGCCAGTCGCGGCAGATCGGGATTCCCCGCCTGCCACCACGTTGACGGGAAGCTGTTCTGCGCCGAGCGGATGTGCATCAGCGTCATCCACTCGCCGCCGAAGTGCTGGTACCGGCTGATCATGAGGACCAGCGTGGGCGACGCCAGCAGCCCATAGACGGCCAGCATGCCCAGCACCTTGAGCACACCAATGCGGCGGATCGACAGCACCGCCCAGAGGCCAAGCATCATGGCGATATACGCCGACTCCAGCGCGTGCAGGTTAAACAGCGCCCCCGCCAGGGCAAAGGCGGCAAACCCCCAGTTGCGGTAACAGCACGCCAGCGCCAGCACGGCGATGGGAAAGGACGCCCAGGTGTGGGTCAAACCGGTGGAATAGAGCAGTTCACCCGCCAGGGCCTGCTGATGCCCCGCCAGCAGAAAGAGCATGGCCACCAGGGCCGCCCAATGGCTTTTGACGGCTGCGCGCGTCAGCACCGCCACCGCCACGAACAGCCCGGCCGTCACCACCAGGTGCAGGCCCAGGTAAAGCGTGGGCACGTCGAACCAGCCCAGCAGGCGCGACAGGGCGGCGAAAAACAGGCTCGGATAGGCCGGGAGCGTCGTATTGACCATCTGGTCTCGGCCGAACATGGCCGGATCGTGCAACCGCAGCAGAAACGCCACCTGGATCGACTGGTTGCCCACCCCCAGTTGATACCCCGCCCACGGTGCCTGAATCAGCGCCAAAAGCACGCAAGCGGGCACCCAGAGCAGCGCCGAAGGCGAACCTCCGGTCCCTTCTCCTTTCTGAGGGAGAGGGTTAGGGTGAGGGAACTCCTGTAAATCCTGTGCGTCAGTCATTCAAGGAAACCATTGGCAACCGGATTGAACCACCATGACATCAAGAAAATCCAAGAAAACCGGAATAACTGAACACGAAGGCATAAAGACACGAAGGAAGACAGAGAAATCAAACTTACGAGCCTGAATTGCTTTTCCTCCCTTCGTGTCTTCGTGTTCATTCCTCTTTCTTCACTCTTCTTGGTGTTCTTGGTGTCTTGGTGGTTCATCAGGTTAATCAGAATTCTTATTCGTCAACGAATTTTCCCCGGCCATGCATTGGCGCAACGGGTCAAGCGTTATAACATCAGGTCACATGATCATCCAACGTTCCCGTAAACCCGCTTCAGTCGTGCTCTTGGCCACCTGTGCCATGGCCGCGGCGGTGTTGTTCATGGGCGGTCAGAGCGCCAAGCAGGGCGACGGGCCCAGCCTGAAGGAACTGGAACTAGCCATCGCCGACCCCGACGCCAAGCCCGCGACCTGGCTCCAGTACGGCCAGCGGCTCTTCGAGGAAAAACGTTACGCCCACGCCGCCGCCGCTTATGCCCGCGTCCTGGCGATCGACCCTTACGAACGGCAAGCCAACCTCCAATCCGCCCTGGCACTGGCGCTGGCGGGCGACGCCGACGCCTTCCACGACTTTATGCGCGACCTGATCCTCCGCGACCCGCGCCTGGCGGAAAACATCTTCGGCCGACCCGAGTCGCAAACCTACCTGACCGCCCCACGCTTCGTCAGCCTGGTCAAGCAAGCCCACGTCCAGGCCATGGACTAAACGCACGAGCCGCCCGATTTATCGCATCGTCTGACCCTCCTCTCCCTATCCGCGGCCTGTGGAATAAAGCCTGGGTTGCGATGCCGGAGCATTTGCACCCGCGGCGGCGGCGATCATAATGCCGCCACCTATGAGCATTGCCGATCCTTCGACCTATCTGGCGGACACTATCGCGGCCCTGAAGCGGCAATGGCCGGAGAATCGCACCGTCAACCTCGTCTGCCATGGCCACAGCGTGCCGGCGGGATACTTCGCCACGCCGGTGGTGGACACGTTTAACGCTTATCCGCATCTGCTGCATGCCGGGCTGAAGGAGCGATTCCCCAACGCGGTGATCAACGTGATCGTCACCGCCATTGGCGGGGAGAATTCGCAGACCGGCGCCGCGCGTTTCGCGTGTGACGTGCTGGGCCATCGGCCTGATGTCGTGACCCTCGATTACGCGCTGAACGATCGCAGGATCGGCCTGTCGGCGGCCGCGGCCGCGTGGCGGGCGATGATCGAACAGGCCCTGGCGGCCGGTGGCCGGGTGATCCTGCTGACGCCGACGCTGGATATGACGTGCAAGCCGGGCGCCCCAGGTGACGGCGGGGCGGGCGGCGACGAACTGATGGCGCACGCCCAGCAGGTGCGGCAACTGGCGGCGGACTACGGCGTGGGCCTGGCCGACAGCACCGCGGCGTTTGCCCAGTACATGCAGAGTGGATTGCTGGACGATCTGTTGTCCTGGCCCAATCATCCCAATCGCCGCGGGCATGCACTGGTGGTGGAACGGCTGCTGCCGTGGTTTGTCGGCGGATGAGCAGGCTGGCGGAAGAGAAACGGGTTAAAGTGAGGCAGAAAGCCGCTTGCGGCTTCGCGCTGGCGCAGGAATAACCGGGCGGTCCGCGCGATTCGCACGGCTGCGCGAAGCCGCAAGCGGCTGGGACGATCCACTACCGCGCCAGGAGTGATTGGGATGATGCCACCGTCATTGCAAGCGACCTTGGAACATATTGGGGCGACGTTTATTCCCTACGGACCCGAATCCGAGGCGACTGCGGTGATGGTGCCGCAGGATTTTGGTCAGTACGAGGCCGAGTATGCCGCGATTCGGCGGAGCGTGGGCGTGCTGGTCGAGCCGCAGCGCGGGGTGCTGCGCTTCACCGGCGCTGATTGCAAGGATTTCCTGCATCGGCTGACCACGCAGGACGTGCGCGCGATGACGGGCGGAGCGACGCGGCGGGCGTTTCAGCTTAACGACAAGGGCCGGATCATAGCCGACATGATCATCCACCACGGCGACGCCGACACCTGGCTGGACATGGACGTGTTCGACATCCCGCCGGTGCACCAGTTGCTCGACTCGCGGCGCTTCGGCGAGGACGTGGCCATCGAGGACTGGCGCGACTGGCGCATCGCCATGGCGCTGCACGGCCCAGCGACGCTGGCGCTGCTATCCAAACTCGCCCAGCCCGACCCAAAGGTGATGTTCGACATGCCCGGCACGCACCATGTGCTTAACATCGCCGACACGCTGCTGACGGCCTATCGCTGGGACCAGTGCGGGGTGCCCGGCGTGCGGCTGATGGTGCCGACGGAGCACGCCCAGCGGGTGTACGCCGCGCTGCTGGAGGCTGCGGGGTTCGATGCCGACGCCCCGGACCCCGAGGCCGATCCGCTGGCGGCGGCGGAGCACGCGGCCCAGCGGCGCGGCACGTTGCGGGGCCGGCCCGTGGGTTGGCTGGCGTTCAACACCGCGCGCATCGAGGCCGGCACCGCGATCTTTCACATCGACTTCGGCACCGACTGCCTGCCCGCCGAGACCGGCCTGATCCCCCAGGCGGTGAGCTTCACCAAGGGCTGCTACCTGGGCCAGGAGATCGTGGCGAGGATGCACAACCTGGGTCACCCCAAGCGGGTGCTGGTAGGCATTCGCTTTGGCGATGACCGGTTGCCGCATGCCGGTTCGCCGGTGCTGGGCCAGGCGGCCGGCGGCGGAGCGGAGGTGGTCGTGGGCGGGATCACCAGTTCGGCCGTGTCGCCAATGCTGGGCCAGCAGACGATCGCGTTGGCGATGGTGAAATGGAACCAGCACGCGCCGGGGACGCAGGTCGCCGTGGCGACGGAAGGCGGGCGCACCACGGGGGTGGTGCAGGAGGTGGGGTTTCTGGGGTGACGGTGGACAGCCCCGCTGAAGCGGGGCCGCCCAGGGTCGCCCGGGACCGCCCTGAAGTGTGGACGTTTCTGGGGTTAAGTCGCGGGTGTGTCGAACCGATAACCATCTTCAGCAGTCCCTTGCGGCGTGCTTGCCGCCCGGTAACCACACGCCATGCCCGCCACGACCTGCGACATCGAAGAGAGCAACCACCTGGTAGTCGTGCACATCGCCACGAGCAAGCTCGAGGCCAGCGCGATGCAGGAGGTGGTCGACGACTTGATGGAGCGGATGCGCTACACCGGGGCGATCCATTTCATTCTGGACGTCAAGCCGGTGGAGTTCATCTCCTCGGCATGCCTGGGGGTGATGGTGCAGTTCCTCCAGGACCTGGAGCACGTACGCGGGCGCATGGCGCTGGCGCGTTGCCAGGAGAACGTGGCGTTCCTTTTCAAGGTCACGCGCCTGGACAAGGTGTTCCACCTTTACGACGACGTGGAGGATGCGAAGCTGGGGATCGCGCGGGGGTGAGAGCGCGTCGCGGAGAAGACGCGGCGGAGCCGCGGCGCTTCATATCTTTCACTTTTTACTTTACACTTTTCCACTTTCCACTTTTCACTTCACCTCAGCGCCCTTCGACCAGGCGCACGCCCAGGAAGTCGTGCAGGTCGGGGATCGCCTTGACCTTGTCCACCACCGTCTGCACGTCGTACTCGACGCGAATAAACTCGACGCGGTCGTCATACAACAGGGCGTAGCTGGCGCGGGGATCGCGATCGCGCGGTTGGCCCACCGAGCCGGGGTTGACGATGCACTTCTCGTAATCCACGAACTTATAGACCCCCTCCAGATCAGCGGGCGGATAGAAATCCGGCTCGCTCGTGAACACGCCCGTCACATGCGTGTGGCCGACGAAGCAACGCTGCTCGATGCGGTCGAATATCTGGTTCATCTTCGTCGGCGCGGTGATCACGTCGTCGGGGAAGATGTACTCGTTGATGGGCCGACGCGGCGAGGCGTGCACCCACAGTTCGCCCTTCTGGCGGTAGCGAACGCGCAGGCTGCCCAGAAACTCCCAGCGTTGCCGGCGCAGGGCTTCGTCCGGCTCGATCTCCAGTTGCCGCCGCGTCCAGAAAGCCGAGGACTCGGCGGCGGCATTGAAGCTGGTGGGCTCAAAGAGCACCGCAAAGTCGTGGTTGCCCATCAGCGACCAGGCGCAACGCTGGATCACCAGGTCCAGGCACGGGCAGGGGTCAGGCCCGTAGCCCACGATGTCGCCCAGGCACACCACCGTCTCGATCCCCCGGCGGTCGATATCCGACAACACTGTGGTGAGGGCCTCGAGGTTAGCGTGAACGTCGCTGATGATCGCGGTGGGCATGCCGACATTAGCTTAGCAAGAGCGCGGAGGATTTGGCGATCCGGCAATCCGGCGATCTGGCGATTGATGCCCACGGCCGCCGCCAAATCGCCTGATCGCCAGATCACCCAATCACTAAAACCTCTTGTGGTACCATCGCCGCGTCATGGCCAAGATCTTCGCCTTCGAAACCGGTTCGCCGCGGCGCGAGGAGCTTTCGCCCCGCATTCGCCTGCGGATCATTCTCTTTCGCATGCTGTTGCTGGGCATTGCCGCGGCGCTGATCGTGATGGAACGCGGTTTTGCCGAGCATCCCTTTGCCGCGGCACTTGCCCAGATCCTCCAGTTGGCGAATCTGGAAGTGAGTATTGTCTCGCTCAACCGCCTCGTGCAACTGGGCTGGTTCCTGGCGTACGCGGGCGACTTCTGGTCCAGCGCCTACCGTCGCCGGCTGCCGGTGGCGGGCCAGCCGCCGGACTACCTGGACCTGGGCCTGACGGTCGCGGCCGTGCTGGGCATTCTGGGCCATGTCAGCGGAACCTTGCCCTGGGGCTGGGGCGCCTTCCAGGGCGCGCTGATCATCCAACTGATGATGGAGCTATGGCGCTTCAACGTCGCCCTGTCGCGCAAGCTGCTGCGCCCGGGGCTGATGCTGCCGCTGTCCTTCATCACGCTCATTGCCGTGGCCACGCCCGTGCTCAAGGTGCCGCTGGCGATCCAGCCAGGGCGGGAGCTGTCCTGGCTCGACGCCCTGTTCACCATCACCAGCGCCGCCTGCGTCACCGGGCTCATCGTGCAGGACACCGCCACCCACTTCACCGCCTTTGGCCAGGCGGTCATCGCCTTCACCATCCAGATGGGTGGCCTGGGCATCGTGATCTTCGGCACCCTGGTGGCGCAACTGATCGGCGACCGCATGTCCATCAGCGAGAACCTGTCTCTGAGCTCGGCGCTCAACGGCCAGCCGCTCTCCCGTCTGCACGGACTGGTGCGCCTGATCGTCGCCAGCACTTTGCTGATCGAACTGGTGGGCGCCGCGGCCATGATGCCCTTGTGGCACACCCACCCGGTCTCCGGTCTGCCCCTGACCTTCGAGCACCGCGTGGGCCTGTCCGCTTTCCATTCGATCAGCGCCTTCTGCAACGCCGGCTTTGGCCTCTACACCGACAGCCTCGTGCAATACCGCTATTCCTCGTTGACACACCTGGTGATCATCCCCCTGATCGTGCTGGGTGGCCTGGGCTTCCCCGTGCTGGACAACCTGTGGCGCATGCTCATCTGGCGGATCAAGCGGCTGCTGTGGCCCAAGGCCATGCGCCAGTACCGCGACGACCATCACCTGGCCGACAGCCGGCTGAGCCTGCATACCAAGGTCGTACTGGCGACCAGCGCCGGGCTGTATATTTACGGCGTGGTGCTGCTGGGCGCGGGCCAACTGGTGCCGCACAGCTACGCCTGGCTGGGCCTGAGCCAGACCGCCAACGCCCAGCCCCTGCCCCCGCTGGGCCCCCAGCGCGTCGGCCAGGTGCTCGCCGACGCCAGCTTCCAGTCGGTCACTGCCCGCACCGCCGGCTTCAACTCCATGCCCATGGAGGAAATCTCCAAGGGCGGGCGATTCGTCCTTATGACCCTGATGATGGTGGGCGGCTCGCCGGGGGGCACCTCCGGCGGCATGCGCACCACGACCCTGGCGATCCTGCTCCTGTCGGTGATGGCGACCTTGCGGGCGCGGGAGCAGGTCGAGGCCTTTGGCCGGCGCATCGGCGACGTGGTGCTGCGCCAGGCCGCCACCCTGGCGGGCTGCTACCTGACCCTGGTCGGCGTGGCCACCTTCCTCCTGTGCCTGAGCGAGGCCGAACCCTTTCAGGTCCTCTTCTTCGAGGCCATCAGCGCCGCCACCACCACCGGTCTGTCGATCCGCAGCGTCGAGTTGACCTCCTTCGGCAAGGTCGTGATTATCGTCACCATGTACTTAGGCCGCATCGGGCCGCTGGCGCTATTGGGCGCCATCGTGTTCGCCACCGTGCCCCCCCGGCCGTATCAATACCCCCGCGAGGATGTACTCATTGGCTAAAGCAAACGCACAACGTTTTGCAGTGATCGGCCTGGGACGCTTTGGCTCTCGCCTGGCGGCCAGCCTGGCGCTGGGCGGCCAGGAGGTCATTGGCATCGACCTGGACCCCCAGGTCATCGAGGACATGCGCGACCGCGTCACCCTGGCCATCAGCCTCGACGCCAGCGACGACCAGGTCCTGCGCGCCCACGGCATCGACCAGGTGGACGTGGCGGTGGTCGCCATCGGCACCAACCTGGAAAGCGCCGCCATGGTCACCGTGGCGCTGAAGCAGATCGGCATCGCCCGCATCATCAGCCGGGCCATGAATCCCACCACCGGGCTGATCCTCTCCCGCATCGGCGCCGACGAGGTGGTCTACCCCGAAGACGAGTCAGCCGACCGACTGGCCAACCGCCTGGCCAACCCGCACTACCTGAAGCAGCTCGAACTCGACGCCACGCACAGCATCATCGAACTCAAAACGCCCTCGGCCTGGGTCGGCAAGTCCCTGGGCGACCTGCACCCCCGCAAGGAACTGGGCATCAACGTCGTGGCCATCAAGCGAACGCAATTCGACCAAAACGAAACCCGACACCAGATCGTCCACCTGCCGAGCCCCGAAGATCCGCTCAAAGCGGACGACGTGCTGATCCTCGTCGGCCAGGATGTGGACCTGGCTAGACTGGGACGCAAGACGTGAGCCGCCCTTGAAAAGCGCACCGCCAAGCCCCGGCATGCCCCGTCTTCGGGGCTTGCCGGGGATCCGCGCCGGGCCCTCCAAAGGTTTCGGATTTCGGGCTTCTGCTACAATTCCGCGTCTGCAAGAACCGAAAGTGAACTGATGCCCATTGCCCAATCCGACATCGTGAACGTCGATCCCAAGCCGCTGGGCGTCGCCGAGTCGTTCTACCTGCCCGAAGTGTTCAAGGGCCTGGGCACGACCTTCAAGCACCTGGCTGGGTCGGTCCTGCGCGGCAAGCGCAACAAGACCATGTGCTACCCCGAGGAACGCCGGGAAGACCTGCCCCTTCAGAAAGGCGGCCTGTACAAGCCCAATTACCGCGGCGTCCATCGCCTGAATCGCGATGAGGATGGCCGGGTCAAGTGCGTCGCCTGCTTCATGTGCCAGACTGCCTGCCCCGCGCACTGCATCCATATCGAGGGGGCCGAGGCGCCGTGGGACGACCGCGAGAAATATCCAGTGAAGTTCGACCTCGACGAGCTGCGCTGCATCTACTGCGGCATGTGCGAGGAGGCGTGCCCGGTGGACGCCATCGAACTGACGCACATCTACGACATCGTCGGCATGACCCGCCAGGAAATGATCTTCGACAAGGAAAAACTCCTGGCGGTGTACGATCAGACGATCAAAGAAAAGCCGATGTAACCGCTCGCAACCGCTTGCGGTTTAGCCTCCCGTTCGTCCAGTCTCAGAAAAACTTCCGCGGCGATGAACCTTTTCGCACTCTCGCGCGCTTCATTCATACATGACGCGCCCAAGCGATCCCATTCCGACCCCCCAAAGCCTCGACGACCTCCCGCAGGCCACGTGCGACGCCCTGCGCGACGCCGCCATACCACCATTCGCCATCCCGCCATCGCTCGACAACCAAATCCTCGCCGCCGCCCGTCAGCGTTTGACGCAGCCGGCTTACCCTGCAACCGGTCGCCGCCGCCTCGGCGTCACTTGGGCCATTGCCTCCCTCGCCGCTGCCGCGGTCGTCGCCCTGGCCATCGTGCTGCCCCAGTGGAACGCGCCGCGGCAGGGTGGGCTCGGCAGCGACAATCTGGCCGCATACGACCTCGACCGCGACGGCCAGATCAACATCCTCGACGCCTTTGCCGCCGCACGCTCGCCCTCGCTGGCCAACCGCCCCACCGCCGAGCAGATCGCCCGCCAGGCCACGCTCATCCCTGCGGACGATCGCGCCGCGCCGCCTAATGAGCATGCCGCCATCCGCTTCACCACGCTCGCCATCACCCTCGACCCGCACGGCAAGCCCCTGGCCGCCTACCAACTCAACATCCGCGCCAAGTCAGGCTTGATCCGCATCGTCGGCGTCGAGAACGGCGACCACCCCGCCTTCGCCGACGACCCGCCACACTACGACCGTGACGCCGTGGACGCCAACCGCGCCGATCGCATCATCATCGCCGCCTACTCGACACAACCCACCGAGCAACTGCCCACCACGCCAACCCGCGTCGTCACGCTGCACCTCCAGGTGATCGGCGACGAGCCGGTGAGCTACGACGTCCGCCTCCATACGGCCGCCGACACCGCCGGCCAACCCATTCAAGCCACCGTCACCCACCAGACAGGGGGTCAACCATGATTCGTCTCGCTTTGCGCGTTTCACTCGTACTCACAGTATCCGCCTGCCTGGTCGCCAGTCTGTGGCTCAGTGGCTGTGAAACCGGCTCCCCGTACGGACTGGCAGACTTGGCCCCCAATGAGACTGCGGAGCGCCGAACGCTTGAGAGATTAGAAGCCGGCGAGCATCTTGGATTTGCACGTCTATCACGAGGGGACATCGAACCGGCGAGGAATGAAAAGGCCGTCGTCACTCCCCTCGGCGCCGACGAACTCTGGGTTATCACTCGGCCGCCGGAACCCGTTGCCGCTCGTGCCTCCAAAGGGTTCGCTAACGAAGACTCCTCCCCCGGCTCGGGCGCCATGGTCACCACCCTGCCCGATCAGCAGGAGGTCGTCCCGCTGCCACTCAAGCACACCGACGTACGTGCCTCGATCCTTGGCTACATCGCCACCGTCCAAGTCACCCAGCAGTTCCACAATCCCTTCAACGAGAAGATCGAGGCCGCCTACGTCTTCCCCCTGCCCACCGACGCCGCGATTAACGAATTCATCATGACCATCGGCGACCGCAAGATTCGCGGGATCATCCGCGAGCGCGCCGAGGCTCAGCGCATCTACCACGAAGCGCGGGCCCAGGGCTACGTCGCCTCACTGCTTACGCAAGAGCGGCCCAACATCTTCACGCAGAAGGTCGCCAACATCGAGCCGGGCAAACAGATCGACGTAAGCATCCGCTACTTCCACACGCTGAGCTACGACGACGGCTGGTTCGAGTTCAACTTCCCCATGGTCGTAGGCCCCCGCTATAACCCCAGCGCTGAACCGCGCGAACACTCCACCGACGCCCCGAGAAAGCCCACCCGCTCCGGCGGGTGGGAATCTGGCGACGGCATCGGCGCAGTGGCACGCGACCATCCCGGCGCTCCCGGAAGCTCGCGCCAACGCACCGAAGTCACCTACCTCCGCCCCCACGAGCGCAGCGGCCACGACATCGCCCTGCACGTCGAGATCGACGCCGGCCTGCCCCTCGAGCAAGTCGTCTGCCCCAGCCATCGCGTCAACCGCGCCTCGCTGGGCGACGGCCGCGCCACCATCGCGCTCCAGAACGACGACACGATCCCCAACAAGGATTTCGTCCTGCGCTATCGCCTGGCGGGCGACAACGTGCGCACCGCCATGTTCACCCAGCGCGACGACCGCGGCGGCTACTTCACGCTCATGCTCATCCCGCCGCGCAGCGACGACGACCTGCCTCAGCAGCCGCTGGAGATGGTGTTCCTGGTGGACTGCTCGGGCAGCATGTCGGGCCAGCCGCTGGATCGCGTGAAGGACGCGATGCGCACGGCCCTGGGGCAACTGCGCGACGACGATCGCTTCCAGATCGTCTGTTTCGCCAGCCAGGCCACGCAGATGAGCCAGCACTCACTGCCCGCCACGGCCGGCAACATTCGCCGCGGACTGGAATATGTGAACGCCATCCAGTCCGGCGGCGGCACGGAAATGCTCACCGGCATCACCGCCGCTCTCGCTCTGCCCGACGACCCGCAACGCGACCGCATCGTCACTCTCATGACCGACGGCTTCATCGGCAACGAGAAACAAATCATTCAGCGGGCCTACCAGCGCAACGCGCGGACACGCATCTTCAGCTTCGGTGTTGGGTCGTCGTCCAATCGCTACCTCATCGAAGGCGTTGCCGCCGGCGGTAACGGCGCTGTGGCTTACGTCGGACCCAACGATGATGCCGACGATGTCATGAAACGCTACCTGGCGCGCTTGCGCCGCCCGGCGCTGACTGACATCCGCGTGGCGATCGACGGCGTGAGCGTGGGGGATGTGTACCCCAAGCGCATCCCCGACCTCTTCGCCGGCCGACCGCTGGTGATCACCGGCCGCTTCACCGGCGATGCCGCCGACAAGCCCATGGTCCGCGTCACGGGCAAAGTCGGCGGCCAGGAGCGGCAGACCAACACCCCCATCACCGCCGCCGGCTTCGCCACGCCCACCGCGCTGCCTGCCGTGTGGGCGCGCAGCAAGCTCAGCGATCTGGCGCAGCAATCACTCTACACCGACGCCGACGCTGCGGAACTGGGCGACGAAGTCCGCACCACGGCCCTGGCCTATGGCCTGATGTCCGACTACACCGCCTTTGTAGCCGTCGACGCCAGCCGCCGCACCGAAGGCGACCACGGCACCACCGTCCCGGTCCCCGTGCCCGTGCCCGAAGGCACCCGCTACGAAACCACTGTCGCCGAATAGCTGCTTGCGGTTTAGCAATTCCCCTCCTCCCCAAGGATCCCATCATGCGCATCCGCATAAGCCTGATCGCCCTGTCCCTCCTCACCCTCACCGGCTGCGGCGCCGAGTACGTCACCCCCGGCCGCGGCGCCGATATGAGCGTATTCGGCGGCAAGGACCCACGCCGACTTCAGACCGACTACGACGTCCAGCAGCGACTGGACTTAAAGCCCCTGGCGTCGTTCCCCACCGCTATCGCCGTCGCCCGCGTGCAGGCGCCGGGCTACCGCTCCTATAGCAACCACAGTTGGGGTACCGGCCGATACAGCGTCGTCACCACCCGCGATGTCGAGAGCGACCAGAGCGTCGCGTCGCTGACCAAGCTGCCCATGGTCACTGGCGTCGCGCCGCTCAACCGCATGGTGTTGCCCGAGCGCCTGGAGAGTGACCGCGATCTGCGCCAGGCCGCTGCATCGCTCCACGCCGACATGCTGCTGATCTACACGATCGACACGACGTTCGACACCGAGGACCTGATGGAACCCATGACGATCGTGACACTGGGCCTGTCGCCCAACCAGCAGGCCCGGGTGACCACCACGGCCTCGGCGATGCTCATGGACACGCGCAACGGCTACGTCTATGCCCTGGCGGAAGCCACCGAGAAAGACCAGCAGCTCGCCAACGCCTGGACCAGCGAAACCGCGGTGGACCAGACCCGCCGCCGCACCGAAGCCAAGGCGTTCGACAAGCTCATCGCCGACTTCACCCGCGCCTGGCCACGGGTCGTCGAGCAATACGCCGTCAAGTAATGCCTTCGTGCGTTACACCAGTCGCTCCCGTCGGCCCAGTCGCCAGCGGTAGTCGATCGGCTCGGCGCGCGTGGCCATTTCCAGCCGGGCGCCGGGCGCATGCTTATGCAGACAAGGCCAGTGCGATTCGATGACCGTCAACGGCGATTCGTGCCAGTGCGATTCGTCGCGGAAGACTTCGGCCAGGTGAACGTGGCGTCCGTGGATCGACAGGCCCATGGGGCTGTACTTGAGCACGACTCGCGCTTGATCCACGCTGGTGAAGCATGAATCGGCCGGCAACTCGAATCGCGGCGCCGGCCGGGCGACAAGGCGAGAGGCCGGCATGTCGCGCGGCTGCACGGTCACACGCGCCTCATCTGGGCCGCTCTCCAGCGCGATGCGGGCGCGGTGAAAGTGAAAGTCAGAGACACGGTTGCCGCCCAGGCAGACCATGGCGCGGTTGGCCTCGCTGCGCAGGAAGTAGAGACCGTCAAGCGTGCGGCCATCGGCCAGCCGGCTGCGCACATACAAGCGATGCGCCACGTGCAGGTAGGTCATTCCCAGCCCGCTCGGCATACCCGCTGGTCGCATCGCCTCGACGCGGCACATCACAATGCCCCAGAACGCCCATGACCCAAGGGTGAGCAACTCCAACCCGCGCGGCACCAACCCGCCCACCTGCGCCACCGGCACGCGATACATGGCAAAGAGGCACGCGCCTAACCGACCCACCATGGTCAGGGTCATGACCACGCTCCTGCGACGGACACTGCGGCGACCACGACGGCAAAGGGCAGGCACAAGCCCAGTGCCCACCAGCGCCATGCCATGGCGACCGGGACGCCGATGGCCGCCGATTGCCGGACAAACACCCGTGCCATGGCAGCATTGGAGACGATCAGGATCGCGGCATGACCGCTCAGGAGGATCGTCACGGGCCACCGCGCCCTAGCCGCCATGAGATTGAGCACCACCGCCGCCAGCAGCACGGCAATGCCCACCACCATGGTGCTGAGGCACACATCAACCCATGTGGCCACATCCGTCCATCGCCGGCCCCGCGTCACAAGCACGCCGCCGAGGATCGGCCACGAAAATCCCGCCGCGATGCCCACGATGCCCGACGCCCACGCCAGAGTCGGGCTGTCCAGCAGGATGAAGCTCCCCGCATAAACGACCGTGCCGATGACGGCAACGGCACTGCGGGCCAGTTGTCGAGGCAGCGTGGCCAAAGGTCGGATTGCCGGTGCGTTCATCTCATAGCTCCTCACTCATTGGCAGCGGACCGAAAGTGCCTTCGTACCCGAAGAACTCACCGAGAATCGGGTTATCGACGACAACGCGAATCGCCAACATGCCGTCGCTGCGCTGCCACTCGCGCACGCGCGCCCGGCCGGCGATCCAACGCGGCACGCCCAGGCGCAGGCGACCCAGACGCAGCCATTGCCGATGCGACTGGATATCCACCCCACCGTCACGGACCGTCGCCGACAACTCCACCTCCAGGTGCCGGGTGCTGCCCAGACGGTCGATGAGCAATCGCCTCGCCGGATCGTAGTGCATCTCCGCGTCGAAAATGAATGGACGGCGAGGGAAGTCGAAGCGTCGTCGCCAGGTCATCGTCATGCGACCATCGCCTCGACGCGACACGCAGTTCTCTACTACAAACGGCACGTTGCGACCCGTGGCGGCAAAGAGGGTCTGGGTCAGACTGCCCAGCGCCAGGAACGGCGCCGCCAGCGCGCCGCGCCAACCTTCGCGCCGCCAGACCCGTGTCATCACACCGCGATACCGCAGACGGCCGCCGTTCTGCAGGAAATGACGGCGTACCAGCGGGGAGACCGCGGACCACTGCTCACCGAGCATCGCGGCAAATGGATTGACGCTTTCCAACGGTGTCATCGCAGACTCCCTTTTCGCGCCGCGCGATCGGCGCGCGGCGTCATGGGCGAAAGAACCCACACAACCATGGCACACGGCAGCAGCGCCAGGCACTTGCGAATGCCGCCCATGGGGTCGATCAAGCAGGACGGCTCGGTCAAGACGACCATCGCGACCAGCAATGCCATCGCAGCGGTGGCGGATGCAACCGCGACGCGTTCAGCCTTGCCCCAGAGCAGCCACAGCCCGCCGAGCACTTCGATGACGCCCAAGCCATGCAGAAAAAGCATCGGTGTCGGCCAGTACAGACCCGACCGCGCCACCACGTCCACTTCGCCAGGCGCGACAAACAGCAGCTTGGGCACGATACCTTCGATGATCCAGATCAGGCCGAGCACGACGCGAGCGACGACCTTGACCATCCACAAGCGCAGCAGCACCTCGGGCGAAACGTCACGCTCGATCCACAGGCGCAGGCGGTCAAAGCTCCAGCGCGTGGCCCCGATCATCAGCGGTCGAAATACTACGGCATCGATCGTCCGGCCCAGCCAGCCGAAACGCACGTGATAGTCGTAGACAGTTGACAACGCGACGTGCCCGCCATCAGGGGCGGTGTCGTAGATCCAGCAGCCCGAGCCTTCGCGGATCAATGACTTGCGATCCTCGGACCCGAACTTGAGCGACGACCCGCGCCGGCCGGGATGCCCCACCGTCTGCCCCCAGCCCTGCACGCTCATGCCAAAGCCGATGCGCGTCGCGTAACGAAATCGCTGCGGCTCGGTGTCGTTCTTGCGCGGCAGGTACGTGATCTCGCTGAATCGCAAATCCCACCGGCGATGCTCGTGCGGCGTCTGAGTGAGCCGGTAGAGATTGGCCGCGTCCGTGGTGATCGTGGTAAAAGCGGTCAGTCGCATGGCGATTACTCCAAGCCGCCCAATACACGGGTCAGCCGGCGGCAATCGTGGCGCGTGAACGGACCGGGGTCGGGCAGGCCGTGGCGGATCAGCGTCGGTGTGAAGCGATGGCGCGGTGTCAGATCGGTGGGCAACGGGCTGCATACGCCCGTCGGCAGCGGATCGACGATGCCTTCACTGAGCATGCGCACCTGCGCCAGCGACGCCAGGGGCGTCCTCATGCCGCGCTCGCAAAGCCAGGCAAAGGCATAGTGGAACCACAGCGGCAGGCGGACCATCAGCGGTCGCCGACCGACGACCGTCGCGACACGGCGAACCGCGTCGCCCAGCGTCAACTCCTCGGGCCCGGTGACGGCGACGGTTTGCCGCGATAGCCGGTGTTCGACCAGCGCGGCAAAGAGAATGCGCGACACCTCTTCCACCGCCACGGGCCGAACACGCTCGTCGCGCATGCCCACCAGCCCGAAGATGGGGAATGTGTGCAGCGCGTGGCTCAGGTGATCGAGCATGTGATCGCCGCGGCCATAGATCACGCCGGCCTTGATGATCGTGTGGTCCAGGTCGGCGGTATGACGGACGATTTCCTCGGCGGCGAACTTGGACTCGTGGTACGCCGATCCGCAATGGGGCCGGGCACGCAGGAAGCTGATCATGACCAGCTTGGGCACGCCGGCGGCGCGGCAGGCGGCCACGACGTGGCGCGTGCCGTCGATGTGCACGCGCTGATAGGTCTGCCGGCCGATCTGACGGTTGATGCCGGCGCAGTGGGCGATGCCGTCGCATCCGGCAAAGGCGGCGGCCAACGCGGACGGATCATCCAGGCCCAGAGCTGCGTGGGTGACGCCGCGCTGACGCACGATCGAGCGATCACGTTGATCGGCGCCGCGTGCGATGAGCACAACCTCGTGGCCCCCGGCAAGCAGTCGTGCGGCAAGGTTGCGTCCGACAAAGCCCGTACCGCCGGTGATGGCGAATTTCAAGGCAGACTCCTTGTGAAGCTCGTATGTCCGCACGCCGGGCCGTTGATGCACTGCGGCCGGCTGATCCATACGCCCAGCACGCCCGGCGAGTAGTTGGCGCCAATGAGCTGGGCGTGATCGCACCACGCGCCGGTGGTGCGCAGCAACGAAGCATCGACAAGTCGCACCTCGGCGGGGACCTGCGGCCACGGCTCGTGCCAGATGCGAAACAGCCGGCGCACGCCGCGGTGCTCGGTGAAGGCCGTGTAACGCTCCATGAGAAATTCGTCGAGTGAGCCGGCCTCACTGGCCTCGAACGGCGCCGCACAGGAAAGCTGACCTTCATAGTTCAGTCGCCGCGAATCAGCCGCGGCCTCGACACGGCCGCTCAACTCGCCGCGCTCATGCACGTGCTGATAGGACAACCGCCCCAGGCGATACGGCAAGCCGAACAAGCGCGGCCCCAGCGCCACCGCCAGCGCGTTGGGCAACCACTCCGCCAGGAAGTAGATGCCCGTTTCGCCGCCGCACCTCACATACGTGCGCACGTTCAGGAAGCCGTGATGCGCCAGCGGCGCGGTGAGCCAGTTTACCCAGCGCCGGCCACTGTTAATGCGCATGTCGCGCATAGAAAAGGCGACCAAGCTCACATAGGCCGACCCGTATCGCAGGTCCAACTCGAATGGCACCAGGGGTTGGAGCACCGCGGGCGGCACAGCGAAGTGGATCATCAGCGTGCGCAGCCAATCGCTGGTGAGAAAGGCCTGGCCATGCGCGGCCTCGAAACGCCGCCGAGCCGCGGCGCTGAGTGTGGTGGCAGTTGAAGCATGGAGCAGCGTCATGCCTCACCTCCGGTCCGACGGTCCGTGGATAGGTCACAGGTGGTGCGGCCAAAGCGGTAGCGATTGGCGGCGACCCAGCGATAGAACCGCCACAGCAGCGGTCGCACCCCCGGAAGATGCGCCAATACCCACACAGGCCAGGTCCACCAGATGCGCCGAGCCAGGTAGACCAGCGCATCGGCGCCGCCGATCCACTGACCGCGACAGGTGAGCACCCACATCTGGTCGGCGTCGGCCGGGTCGCACCCCTGGGCCGCCAAGCGCTGCTGCACCCAGGGGGTCTGCAAAGGACGAGTCCAGAACCCGGCGCGGCAAAGCATGCGGTCAAAGCGACGAGCGCCGCTGATGCACACGTCGCAAGCGCCGTCGTAGAACACCCAGCCGCGGTCGGGCACGAAGCGCACCTCCGGGCGGCCGCCCTTGTCATCGGTTTTGTTTGTTCTTTCTGTAGTCACAGAAGCCACCTTCCGCAAGAAAAGGGAGCGTGGTCGCTCCCATCGTCGTTCGCCCCTCGCACTCGGCAGGCCCAATGAAGGAGCCATGCCTTGGTGCGGGCGTGCCTCGGAGCACGCGTGCCGCTTCAGCGTCACCCCGCCCGGCCCAGCATCTGCCGCACCTTGTGGCCCATCTTCACGAACTTGATCACCGCGCCGGTGGGCAGGCAGCGCACCTGGTCGTACCATGAACTCATAGTCTGGAAAAACTCCAGCAGCTCGCCCAAGCGCTCACGGACTGGGGGCTCATCCTTGCCGGCCTTGGCTTCCGCGACACACTCCCGCAGCAACGCCACCGTCGGATCGATCTCCCGCCGCTTACGCTCGGTCAGCACGATCTGGAACATCTCCCAAACGTCAGTCATCGATTCGTAGTGGTCCCGGCGGTCGCCCAGGGCGTGCACCAGGCGAATGATGCCCCAGCCCTGGAGTTCCTTGAGGCTGGTGCTGACATTGGAGCGCGCCACGCCCAGGGTGTCGGCGATTTCCTCGGCCGCCAGCGGCCGGCCGGCGATGTAGAGCAGGGCGTGAATTTGCGCCACCGTGCGGTTAATACCCCACCGGCTGCCCATTTCGCCCCAGTGCAGGATGAATTTCTGTGTGACGGGCGTGAGTTCCATAAATTCGCTCGATTCTGTCTATACAGAATATATCGAAGCATTCGAACAAAGTCAATCGGGCCGCGCAAGTTTTTTGTGAGCGTGGGGTCTGTTACGCCGCGCCACAGCCCCGCTTAAGCGGGGCCGCCTCTCCAACGCTCCTAATGTGCGATGCGTGGCGCCTCGATCGCCGCCTCGGCGTACGGGGCGACCTCCCCCGCCGCCACTTCGTACAACCGCTCGTGCGTCGCGGTCGCCCCCTCCTTGAACTCCGTGTAGGGCCGATTGCATATATCCACGCAGCCGATCTGCCAGTTCTCCCCGTCGAATCGGCCCAGCACGGGCTGGTCGTTGAGTGTGAAATAGTGGGCGCCGACCACCGCCGGGTGCGCCGCCGCCGTCTCCACGAAGCGCCGATACGCCTTGCCGCGCTCGTGCTGGTCGCGCACGCCCTTTAGCCCGTTGCCCGGCAGGCCACGATCCAACGCGCCGAAATGAAACTCGCCGATCATGACCGGCCGGCCCGAGCACCGCGCAATCTCGTCCAGGTTGGCTGTCTCCGGCGCCATCTGATAGCAGTTGATCGAGAACACGTCCACGAACGGCGCCCCCTCGTAGAACAGATCTGATGCGATCCAGGCATAGCGAAGCCCCAGATTCAGATGGCGCGGATCAACCTGCCGACAGGCCTCGGCGGGAATGCGCACAAACCGCTGCACGATCATCGCGGAAAATGCCCAGCAGTCGTCATACGCCGCCGACGACGTGTGGGCGATGCGATGAAAACGCTGACTGACCAGCGCTTCGAAGCCCGCCGCCGCGATGCCCCAGGCCTTTGTCCATGCCCGTACGTCGCCGCTGTAGCGTTTCTCGATGAAGCACGCCAGTTCCCGCCGCGTATGCGTGCCCGCGTCGGCCTCCAGCATTTCCGCCGCCAGGTTGAACTTACCAAAACCCCAGATCGGCTCGTTGGACATGAAGTAGCCGATGAGCATCGGATCGTCACGGAAATCCGCCAGATGCTGCGCCCACCGCTCGGCCGCCTGCGCAAAGGCCGGATCAAAGACATCCGGCAGATCCCGAAACAGCTTGACCGTGGTGGACGGATACGCGGGCATGGGCATCACATAGGGCATGCCCGAGCGGCGCGCGTACGTTAGGTCCGACCAGTTGGCGATGGTGTTGAAGCGCCAGTCGTGCAAGCGGCAGGTGGTGATGCGTTCCCACTGCTGCCGCCACGATGGGCCAAAGGCACGCTGAAGATTGGCGGCGGCGAAATCGGCCGTCGGCGTGCCCCAAGTGCCCTGGCGGCGCGGCGCGGCCGACCCATTGTCATCGTCAGGCAGCGCCGCGAAAAGCTTCTCCGTCCCCGCCACCAGCGCCGTGGCTACAGTCGCGCCCACGCAGTCCAGCCCCACACTCCAGAATCCGCAACCCTCCGGGTCCACCAGCCACCAGCGCCGCCCATCGTGATGCACCCGGAAATACCCGGTGCCCTCAAAGCGGTGCCGCAAGCTGCCGCCATATCGGCTCCACGAATCAGGCCAACCTCCATCAACTTGCTCCACCTCATCGCGCAACCGCCGCACCAGTTCCGCCTCGCCAGCCGTCTTGCCTGGCCAGTCTTTCTCCGCCCACTGGCCCAGCTCGTCCACCACAACCTTGTCAGGCAGCACATACTCGGGCGGTGACACCGACAGCGTCACCCGCCCGACCAGCAGTCGCTGGGGCAACTTCACATCGACCAATGACAGCGTGGCGCGCTCGATTTCGTCCCGTTCAAGTCGTTCACCGAAGGCCGTCGCCTTGAGCCGCCCCGGCGTGCGTGCGAAAAACACCGATTGCCCGTCCAGATACGCCAGGTCCAGCACCCATCGGCAGGCAAGATTGGGGAACAGTCCCATGGTGACATGGAACCGCGGCTTCTCCTGGCCCTTGGCGAAGAAGTCCACCACCAACTGCACACAGACGTCGCTATGTGGATCGACGTCGGCGACGAGGTACCGTCCCGCCGACCAATCGTCGCAGCGCAGCGTCAACTCGCCGCCGGGTATCAACGGCGTCGCGTCGCCGCCCGTCAAGGCCAGCGTCTGGTCGTAGGACGCCGGCGAACCGCCGGCAGCGGTGACGTGAAGCAATGTGCTCGAAGAGGATGTGAGCATGCCACGATTGTGAGCTGTGCAAGGGAGAATGCAAACCGGGAACCGCGGCATGCCCACTTCGGGGGGCATGGAGTCGTTATATTGGCGCGATGTACGTGTACGCGGGTATTGACGAAGCGGGCTACGGGCCCCTGTTCGGACCGCTGACGATAGGCCGGTGCGTTCTGGGCCTGGCGGACATGCCGGGCCTCGCAGATGCCGCTGCTGTCGCCGCCGATACTGCTCCGCCGCCCATGTGGAGCAAGCTGCGCGGCGCCGTCTGCCGGACCCTCACCGGCCGCAAGGGCCGCCTGCCGGTCAACGATTCCAAGAAGCTCTACTCTCCGGCGACGGGCCTGCGGAACATGGAGCTGAGCGTGCTGGCGTTCGCCGCCGCCGCCGGCCATCGCCCCGCCACCGTCGACGCCTGGCTGGATTGCCTGGGCGAGACCACCCATCGCGACCTGGCCGCCATGCCTTGGTATCAGCCTTGCGACCTGCGGCCATGGGCGACCCTGCCCACCGCCTCCACCATCGGCGAACTGGCGGTGGCACGCAACCTGCTCACTACCACCACCGGTCGCGTCGGCGTCAGCGTGCTGGATATGGGCGCCGCAGTCGTCTTCGAGGACCGCTTCAACCGCATGGTCACCGCCACGCGCTCCAAGGCCGCCGCCAGCTACACCTTCGTCGGCCGCCATCTGCGCCACATCTGGGACCGCTTTGGCGAACACCAACCGCAGGTCATCGTCGATCGCCAGTCCGGCCGCATGCGCTACCGCGAACTGCTGGCGATCGACTTCCCCGACGCGCACATGACGATTCTGGGCGAGGACGAAACTCGCAGCGTCTATCGCCTGGCCGCCGGCGACGACCGCCGCCACACCGATGATCGCCCCGGCCACCCCGCCCGCGCCATGACCGTCACCTTCGTCGTGGACGCCGACGCCGATCACATGCCCGTCGCCCTGGCGAGCATGATCAGCAAATACACGCGCGAATTGCTGATGGACCGCTTCAACGCCTACTTCACCGCCCACGCCCCGGCCATCAAACCCACCGCCGGCTACGCCCAGGACGCCACCCGCTTCTGGCGCGAAATCGAACCCATGCTCACCCAACTCAACATCCAACCCAACCAGCTGCGCCGCCTGGCGTGAGGGGAAGTGCGAAGTGCGAAGTGCGAAATACGAAGGGAAAGTGCGAATGGGAGAAGTTGCGGCCTTCCTACTTCGAACTTCGCACTTCGTACTTCGAACAACCCGTTTGACCATCGCCGACTGGCGGACTACATTGTCCGGCTCGAAAATTCGCTAGAGCGCCCCCTTCGTCTAGTGGCCCAGGACATCGGATTCTCAGTCCGAGAACAGGGGTTCGACTCCCCTAGGGGGTATTCCCTTATGCTGCAAGAAGTTGCATGCAACTGCAAGCTCCGGTAGATGCCCACCTTGCGCCATAGGACACGTCGCAAGGTGCAGCGCGTTGCCGCCTGATTCCGACGGTTGCTGCACCGGATTCCGCGACGCCTTCTGCGGCAGCAAAGCTCGCTCGAAATGCTCGTCCTTCACTTGCAGGTAATGCTTGGCGGCAATCGCCTGGCTGTTGCCAATCCACGCACAGACGACGTGCAGCGGGAAGTCCTCGACCAGTTCAGTCTCGCGCGTTGCCCGGACATTGTGAAACGTCTTGGGCCAAGGGATCAGGCCCGCGCGTTCGATGATGCGCTGCGTCTGCGTTCAGACCTAAGTGGCGCGGTCTCGAAATGGTGATCTTCCGCGAAGTCAAAGGCCAGCGCTTTGACAAGGTGGAAATGCCCCGCAACAGTCAGTCGCAAACTCAATCCCCCAGTCCTATTACGTTCCCTCTGCCACGACAAGCGATCTCGCCATGCCGACCGCACCGGCGACCACCACCTCTCCCGCGGATTGGTTACTTCATAGTCACTACCACATCCGCACCAAACTTCCGCCGGCGACGCAACTCCATGGCCCAGATCGCTCCGATCGTCAGCACGTCGCACATGATGTGAAACCGCCGGATCGGGTCGGGCAACACCGGCTTGAGCGTCGGCAGTAACCGATCCGACACCGCGTTGACCTCTGCCGCCCCGCCATCGGCCAACTGCGTCATCGTGTCGAGGATCGCCAGCCGCTGGAGCGTCGTTTCAACAATCGCGCCCATGTTCTTGTACGCAAACGAGGCAAAGAGAATGCTCACCAGCAGCGTCGTGATCAGGTCCGGTCGCGACCGCAGCGCCGAGAATGCCAGCAGGCCCCCGATAATCAACACGTACAGCGTCCAGTACCACTGGAGGGCGTTTGAACGGTCGAAGTAAAGTCCGGTGAGTTCGAAGAAAGACATGCGGCGCCCCGCGGTAAAGGTGAACCGACAGTCGCGTATTACCTTGGAAATGATACTGCGCCAGCCACGCTTTGGCTACGGCCTCTACATGGCCGTATACTGCCGTTGGCTTGCCGAGGGCCTCTTGCATGTCCGAGTCTTATCAGGTGGTTTCTCGCCGTCCCATCGCGGACATGTTTCGCAAGACCGCGCACCTGTCCGTCGACCTCTGCGTCCGCGCCCGCGTGCATCCTGATACCATTTCCTGTGCCTCCATGGTCTTCGCCGCCGCCGCCGCGCTGGGCTTCTACTATGCTACTGACTTCCCCTGGCTCCTCCTCGCTGCCCCGCTTCTCTGCTACGTTCGGCTCTGGCTGAACATGCTCGACGGCATGGTCGCTCAGGCCGCCGGAAAGGCCAGTCGCCGCGGCGAAATCTTCAACGATCTTCCCGACCGCGTCTCCGATATCCTCATCTTCGCCGGCGTCGCTCACTCCGGCCTCTGCAACCCCTTCCTTGCCTACTGGGCCGCCCTGCTCGCTGTCATGACGGCCTACGTCGGCACGCTCGGGCAGGCCGTGGCGGGGCACCGCGAATTCGCCGGCATCATGTCCAAACCATGGCGCATGGTCGTCCTCCACCTCGGCGCATGGACGGCCTTCATGCTCCTCTGGCAACACGGCACCTCTGCTCTCGGCCCACTTACTGTCCTTGACCACACCAACATCCTCATCATCGTCGGTTGCCTCCAGACAGTCTTCATCCGCCTGCGGCGCACGTTCTACCGGCTTGCCGGAAAACAACATCACAATCATGACTGAACGTTTCCTGCAGCTTCCGCACTCGATCCTGGGGACGCGACCCCGCACCAATTTCGCTCGCCGCGCCGTCGCCATCGGCACGCGCGCCCACCTGAGCGTCTACCATCGTCTTCGCATTGATGGCCGCGAAAACCTCCCCGCCGCCGGCCCCATCGTCCTGGTCGCCAATCACGCCAGCCATGCCGATATCGTCTGCCTTCTCGCCACCTTGCCCCTCTCACGCCTCGATCACGCCTATGCCGTCGTCAAGAGCGACTACTTCGGCGCCGGGTTCCCACGTTTCGCTATGGCCGCACTCATGATCCGCGGCGTGCCCTTTCCGCGCAGCGTCCATCGCCACAGCCTCGCCCATTGCCGCTCCCTCCTGACTAACCCCAACGCCGTTCTCGTCTGGTTCGCCGAGGGCACGCGCTCGCGCACCGGACAACTCGCGCCCTTCCGCGACGGCATCGGCGCGCTGGTTGCCGGCACCAACACTGCTGTCGTCCCGTGCGCTCTGCGCGGATCCTTCCAAGCCTGGCCCAAAGGGCAACCCCTCCCCTGGCCCAAACCCATCTCCCTCCGCATCGGCCTGCCGCGACGCTACCCCTATCTCCCCGCAACGCGCGACACCTACCACACCATCGCCGCCGACCTCCACCACACCGTCAGGGCCCTTCTATGCTCATGACCGAACACCGCTTCGTCACCCACGATGGCGTCGAGCTCGCCTACCTCGCCTGGCTCCCGCAACTGCCCGCCACGCGCGCCGTCCTTCTTTTTCACCGCGGCCACGAACATGCCGCACGCTGGGATGAAACCGTCGGCGCCCTCACACTCCCCCACACCGCCTTCTTCGCCCTCGACCAGCGCGGTCACGGCCATTCCCCCGGTGAGCGCGGCTTTGCCCCCAGCATTGCCGCCCTCACCCAAGACGCCGACGCTTTTGCGCGCCACATCTGGCGGCGGCACGCCATCGCTCCCCAAGATACCGCCGTCATCGCCTCCAGCGTGGGCGCCGTCATCGCCGCCGCCTGGGTGCATGATTTCGCCCCCACGCTCCGCGCCATGGTCCTTGCCGCCCCAGCCTTTGACATCAACCTCTACGTCCCCTTCGCCGTCCCGTCGCTTCGGCTCAAGGAACGATTCCTCCCCGGCGGCACCGTCAAAAGCTATGTCAAATCACGCATGCTCACCCACAGCCCCGAGCATGCCCGCGCCTACGATGCCGACGCCCTCATCTTCCGCCAGATCTCCATCGCGCTCCTCCTCGACCTCTACGACACCGGCAAACGCCTCGTCGACGATGCCGCCGCCATCCGAACCCCCACCCTCATAGTCGCGGCCGGCCGAGACTACGTCGTAAAGACCCGCGCCCAGAAACTCTTCTACCAACGCCTGGGCTCAAAGACCAAGCAGTTCGACATCATGCCCGGCGCCTTCCATGCCCTTTTTCAGGAAACCAACCGCCCCGCGCTCTTCGAACGCACACATACCTTCCTTGAAGCCGCCTTCGCGCAACCCTCGCCCTGCAACTGCGACCTCGTCCACGCCGATCGCGGTAGCTTCACACGCACCGAGTACGACCTCCTGCGCATCCCCGGCCCCGCACCGTCCGCTCTTCCACGCCTGTTTCTACGCACCGTCGGCCGCCTCTCGCGCGGCATCTCCCTCGGCTGGAAGACCGGCTTCGACTCCGGACAAACACTCGATTACATCTACCAGAACCGCGCCGGCGGCTTCCCGCTCCTGGGCACACTCATCGACCGCAACTACCTCAACGCAGTCGGTTGGCGCGGCATCCGCATCCGCAAACAGCATCTCGACGCCGCGCTCCGCCGCTCCATCGAGCAGCTTCACGCCGCGGGCCAACCCGTCCACATCATGGACATTGCCTCCGGTCCGGGCCGCTACGTCCTGGAAGCCATGCACGCGTTCCCCCACATCCCCACCAGCGCCCTCCTGCGCGACTACCGCCAAGACAACCTTGCTGCCGCGCGCAGCCTCGCCGATTCCCTCCACCTCCACAACGTCACCACCCAGCTCGCCGACGCCTTCGAACGCGTCTCCTTCGCCGCCGTGACACCCAAGCCTACCATCGCCATCGCTTCGGGAATCTACGAACTCTTCCCCGACAACGGCCCCGTCCTCGACTCCCTTGGCGGCATCGCCGATGCCCTCGACGACGGCGGCCACCTCCTCTACACCGGCCTGCCTTGGCATCCGCAGGTGGAGTTCATGGCCCGCGTCCTCACCAACCGCGAAGGCAAACCGTGGATCATGCGCCGTCGCTCCCAGGCCGAATTGGACGCCCTCGTCCACGCCGCCGGCTTCGAAAAGATCGACCAGCACATCGACAACTTCGGCATCTATACCGTCTCCCTCGCCCGCAGAACCGTAAGGACCGGCCTATGAGCCTCCGCATCGCTCAAGCCGCCGCCGCCCTCGGCCTCTCGCTGCTCTTCCTCTCCGTCTACGGCTTGACCATGTTCCTTAGCTCGCTTCGCAGCGACATTCCATCCTACGTCCTCCCCCTTGAACAATACGCCCCCTTCGTCCCGTGGCTCATCATCCCGTACATGTCCATCGACCTCTTCTTCATCGCCTCACCGTTCCTCCTCAACTCCCGTCGCGCCCTGCTCATCCACGTGCAGCGCATCACGTTCGCTATCCTCTTCGCCGGCGCCTGTTTTCTCCTCATGCCCCTTCAGTTCTCCTTCACTCGCCCTCACGTCGACGGCCCACTCGGTGCCGTCTTCAACACATTCCGCTCCCTCGACGGCCCTTTCAACGAGTTCCCGTCCCTCCACATGACCCTCCTGGTCCTCCTCACCGCCGTCTATTGGCAACGCACCCGCGGCACGCTCCGCATCGCCCTGGCCGTCTGGTTCGCACTCATCGCCCTCTCCCCCGTCCTGGTCTACCAGCACCACCTCATCGATATCCTGGGCGGACTCCTGCTTGGCCTTGCCTGCCTCCATCTCTTCCACGACCACCCCCGCGGCAGCACCAACCCGCGCGTCGCCGCCCTCTACCTTGCGGGCGCCGTGGCCCTCACCGCACTCATTCGATTCACACCTGTCTGGCCCCACTCGCTCCCCCTCCTCTGGATCCCCTTGGCCATGCTCCTGGTCGGAATCGCCTACCTCCGCGCATGCCCCGGCATCTACCGCAAACACCATGGCCGCCTGCCTCTCTCCACCTGGCTCCTCTTCTGGCCCCTTCTCCTGGCGCAGCATCTCTCTTGGCGCTACTACGCCCGCCAGTGCGACGCCCACCATCCACTGACCGACCGCATCTGGATCGGCCGCCTCCTCACCACCCGCCAAGCCAACGACGCCATTCATGACGGCGTCGTCGCCGTGATCGACCTCACGGTGGAATTCAGCCAAACCAGTCCCTTCCTTTTACAGAACATCGCCTACCTTCACCTCCCCACCCTCGATCTGACCGCCCCCACGCCCGATCAGCTCAACACCGCCCTCAAATTCATCGAAACCCACACCCCTGGCGGCATCGTCTACATCCACTGCAAAGCCGGCTACTCCCGCACCGCCATCGTCGCCGGCGCCTGGCTCCTCCACTCTCACACCTGCACCCCCACCACGGTCCACCAGATCCTCCAACGCACCCGCCCGACCATCATCCTCCGGCCCGAAGCCACCAGCTCCCTCGCCGCCTTCGCTGGGCAAACGCATGCCGAAAAGACCTGAAACTTGCCGATGGGATTCTCGACCCCAACCGCCGCAGCCCGTGCCCGCCGCCGCCCCTGACAACCTGAGTTCGGGATAGGCAGCGGTGCCAGCCGCTTTGGACTGCGGTGGCCGCG